>NZ_JAJUWS010000008.1 GCF_021390475.1 Streptomyces sp. ST2-7A | reverse complement strand
CCCCACCCCGCGCCCCGGTCCTCGTCCCCCGCCGGCCGGACGCCACCCGTCATCCGTCGGCCGACGCCGCCCCGGCGGGTCCGGAGGCCGTTCCGGCCCTCTCCCCGGCGTGCAGGGCGATCGCGTGCTGCATCGCCCGTCGGGCCCGGGGGGTGTCGCGGGCGTCGTGGTAGGCCACCGCCAGACGGAACCAGGTCCGCCACTCCCCCGGGTTCGCCTCCGTCTCCGCGCGGTACCGCTCGAAGGACGCGTCGGCCGCCGCCTTCTCGATCCGACCCGACGGGGTGCGCGGCAGATCGTCCACCGGCAGACCGCCCTCCGCCTCCAACTGTCGGGCCAGCAGCCCGGCCCGCCGCGCGAAGCGGGTGCTGTGCCACAGGAACCACAGCGCCAGCCCCGGCAGGACCAGCACCGCGGCCCCCAGGCCGACGGTGACCGGCGTGCCCTGTTGGAGGAGGAAGATCCCCCGGTGGCCGAGGAAGGCCGTGTAGACGACCAGCAGGATCGCCATCACCGCGTAGCCCAGGCGCGCGCCCATCCCGATCAGCCGTCCAGGTCCATGAAGTGCTCCAACCCCTGCGTCAGACCCGGCCGCTCCGCGATCCGCCGGATGCCCAGCAACACGCCGGGCATGAAGGAGGCCCGGTTCATCGCGTCGTGCCGGATGGTGAAGATCTCCCCCTCCTCGCCGAAGAGGATCTCCTGGTGGGCGACCAGGCCGCGCAGCCGCACGGCGTGCACCGGGATCCCGTCCACGGTCGCGCCCCGGGCGCCCTCCAGCGCGGTGGTGGTGGCGTCGGGCTGGGGCGGGCAACCGGCGGCCCGGCGGGCCCCGGCGATCACCTCGGCGGTCCGCACGGCGGTGCCACTGGGGGCGTCGGCCTTGTTCGGATGGTGCAGTTCGACGATCTCCACCGACTCGAAGAACCGGGCCGCCTGCCGGGCGAAGTGCATCGACAGGATGGCGCCGATGCCGAAGTTCGGGGCGAGGAGGACGCCGGTGCCGGGCGAGTCGGCCAGCCGGGTCCGGAGCTCCGCCAGCCGCTCCTCGGTCCAGCCGGTGGTGCCGACCACGACGTGGATGCCCCGCTCGACGCAGAACGCCAGGTTCCCCATCACCGCGTCGGGGTGCGTCAACTCGACCGCGACCCGGGCCCCCGCCTCCGTCAGGACGTCGAGGGAGTCGCCGCGGCCCACCGCCGCGACCAGTTCCATGTCATCGGCGGCCTCCACGGCCCGGACCGCCTCCGAGCCCATTCGGCCCCGGGCCCCGATGACGGCCACACGCAGCTTGCTCATGCCCACTCTCGTTCCGTTCTCCGCGGCACCGCCGCGTCCCGCTCCCGCGCGGGTCCTGTCGGGGATGGTCTCACGGTCCGGGTCGCCGGTTCAGCAGACGGCCTCGTCCAACCTGCCCGCCAGACGGTCCCCGAGGGGGCCGATCACCGCCAGCGAGGGCCGTTGGTCGAGCACCTCGGCCGCCACCCGGGCGACCTCCTCCCGGTCGACCGCCGCGATGCGCGCCAGCATGTCGTCGACCGACAGTTGCTCGCCCCAGCAGATCTCGCTCTTGCCGAGACGGTGCATGAGCGAGCCGGTGTCCTCCAGGGCCAGCACTGTGGCACCGGACAACTGCCCGATGGCCCGCCGCAGTTCCTCCTCGCCCAGACCGTTTTCGGCGATGTCCGCGAGCTGCGCGCGACAGATCTTCAACACCTCCGGCAACCGGTCCGGACGACAGCCCGCGTAGACGCCGAACAGGCCGCAGTCGGCGTAGGCCGAGGTGTAGGAGTACACCGAATAGGCCAGGCCGCGCTTCTCGCGGACCTCCTGGAAGAGCCGGGAGCTCATTCCGCCGCCCAGCGCGGCGTTGAGCACGCCCAGGGCCCAGCGCCGCTCGTCGGTGCGGGAGAGACCCGGCAGGCCGAGCACCGCGTGCGCCTGCTCGGTGGGACGGTCCAGCACCTCCACCCGGCCCCCGCCCCGCAGGGTCCGCCGACCGGTGCGCGGTCCCATCGGGACGGCGTCCTCGCGGCCGAGCGCGCCGGACCGTTCGAACGCCGCGCGGACACGGCGAACCACGGCGGTGTGGTCGAGGTTGCCCGCCGCGGTGACCACCAGACGGTCCGGCGTGTAGTGCCGGCGGTAGAAGCGCGCCACGCGGTCCCGGTCCAGGGCGGTGACGGTCTCCACGGTGCCCAGCACCGGGCGACCCAGCGGGCTGTCACCCAGCCGGGTGTGCGCGAAGAGGTCGTGCACGCAATCGTCCGGGTCGTCCTCCGTCATCGCGATCTCCTCGAGGATGACGCCGCGCTCGGCGTCCACCTCCTCGGGGGTGATGACCGAGTCGGTCAGCATGTCGCACAGCACGTCCACGGCGAGAGGCAGGTCCCGGTCGAGCACCCGGGCGTAGTAGCAGGTGTACTCCTTGGCCGTGAAGGCGTTCATCTCACCGCCCACCGCGTCCAGGGCCGCGGAGATGTCCAGCGCCGTACGGGTACGGGTGCCCTTGAAGAGCAGGTGCTCGAGGTAGTGGGTGGCGCCGTTCAGGGAGGGGGTCTCGTCCCGCGAGCCCACCCGGGCCCAGATGCCGAAGGAGACCGAGCGCACCCCCGGCACGGTCTCGGTGATCACCCGCAGGCCGCCCGGCAGGACGGTGCGTCGTACCGTGCCCGCTCCGTTCGTGCCGGGCACCTCGGTGGTGGTGACCGTCCGGCGGGCCGCGGATCGACCGGCGGCCCCGAAGCGGTCGGGGGAGACACCGCCGCCGCGCGGCGGACGGGGGACGGCCCGCCCCGCCGGGAAGGCGGAGCGGGCCGTCACGGGAAGCCGTCGTGTCACTGCTCGGTGTCGCCCTTGGCCTCGTCGCCCTCGTCCTCCATGACGGGGATCAGCGAGAGCTTGCCGCGCTGGTCGATCTCGGCGATCTCCACCTGGACCTTCTGGCCGATGCCGAGGACGTCCTCGACGTTCTCCACGCGCTTGCCACCGGCGAGCTTGCGGATCTGGGAGATGTGCAGCAGACCGTCCTTCCCCGGCAGCAGGGAGACGAAGGCACCGAAGGTGGTCGTCTTGACGACCGTGCCCAGGTAGCGCTCGCCGACCTCCGGCATCGTCGGGTTGGCGATGCCGTTGATCGTGGTGCGGGCGGCCTCGGCCGAGACACCGTCGGAGGCACCGATGTAGATGGTGCCGTCGTCCTCGATGGTGATGTCGGCGCCGGTGTCCTCCTGGATCTGGTTGATCATCTTGCCCTTCGGGCCGATGACCTCACCGATCTTGTCCACCGGGATCTTGACGGTGATGATCCGCGGGGCGTGCGGGGACATCTCGTCGGGCTGGTCGATGGCCTCCATCATCACGTCGAGGATGTGCAGGCGGGCGTCGCGGGCCTGCTTGAGGGCCGCGGCCAGCACGGAGGCGGGGATGCCGTCCAGCTTGGTGTCCAGCTGCAGGGCGGTGACGAACTCCCGGGTGCCGGCGACCTTGAAGTCCATGTCGCCGAACGCGTCCTCGGCACCCAGGATGTCGGTCAGCGTGACGTAGTGGGTCTTCCCCTCGATCTCCTGGGAGATCAACCCCATCGCGATGCCGGCGACCGGGGCCTTGAGCGGCACACCGGCGTTGAGCAGCGACATGGTGGAGGCGCAGACCGACCCCATGGAGGTGGAGCCGTTGGAGCCCAGCGCCTCGGAGACCTGCCGGATGGCGTAGGGGAACTCCTCGCGGGAGGGCAGCACCGGCACCATGGCGCGCTCGGCGAGGGCGCCGTGGCCGATCTCGCGACGCTTGGGCGATCCCACCCGACCGGTCTCACCGGTGGAGAACGGCGGGAAGATGTAGTTGTGCATGTAGCGCTTGCGGGACACCGGGGAGAGGGTGTCCAGCATCTGCTCCATGCGCAGCATGTTCAGCGTGGTGACACCCAGGATCTGGGTCTCGCCGCGCTCGAACAGCGCCGAGCCGTGGACCCGCGGGATGGCCTCGACCTCGGCGGCCAGGGTGCGGATGTCCGTGACCCCGCGGCCGTCGATGCGGATCTTGTCCGTGATGACCCGCTCGCGGATGAGCTGCTTGGTGAGCGTCCGGTAGGCGGCGGAGATCTCCTTCTCGCGCCCTTCGAACTGCGGCAGCAGCTTCTCGGCGGCGAGCCCCTTGATCCGGTCCAGCTCGGTCTCGCGCTCCTGCTTGCCGGTGATGGTCAGGGCACGGGCCAGCTCGTCGCGGACCGCGGTCTCCAGCGCCTCCAGGACGTCGTCCTGGTGGTCGAGGAAGAGCGGGAACTCGGCGATCGGCTTGGCCGCCTTGGCCGCGAGGTCCGACTGGGCCCGGCACAGCACCTTGATGAAGGGCTTGGCCGCCTCCAGACCGGCGGCGACGACCTCCTCGGTGGGGGCCTGGGCGCCACCCGCGACCAGTTCGACGGTCTTGTTGGTCGCCTCGGCCTCGACCATCATGATCGCGACGTCACCGTCGGGCAGGACCCGGCCGGCCACGACCATGTCGAAGACGGCCCGCTCCAGCTCGCTGTGGGTCGGGAAGGCGACCCAGGTGCCCTCGATCAGGGCGACCCGGGTGCCGCCGATCGGCCCGGAGAAGGGCAGGCCGGAGAGCTGGGTGGAGCAGGAGGCGGCGTTGATGGCGACCACGTCGTACAGGTGGTCGGGGTTGAGCGCCATGACCGTCTCGACGATCTGGATCTCGTTGCGCAGACCCTTCTTCAGGGAGGGGCGCAACGGACGGTCGATCAGGCGGCAGGTGAGGATGGCGTCCTCGGAGGGCCGGCCCTCCCGGCGGAAGAAGGAGCCGGGGATCTTGCCCGCGGCGTACATCCGCTCCTCGACGTCCACGGTCAACGGGAGGAAGTCCAGCTGATCCTTGGGGCGCTTGGAGACCGTGGTGGCCGACAGGATCATCGTGTCGTCGTCCAGGTAGGCGACGGCGGAGCCGGCGGCCAGCCGGGCGAGTCGGCCGGTCTCGAAGCGGATGGTGCGGGTGCCGAAGGAACCGTTGTCGATGACGGCCTCGGCGTAGTGGGTTTCGTTCTCCACCTTCGGTGTTCTCCTCGTCCGCGCCCGTCCCGGGGGACGGGCGGTGTGTGCGGCGGTGGAGCGTCCCGCTGCGGGCCGGCCATCGATCGAAGCACCCGGGGTGAGCCCCGGGGGCCACTACCGAGGACCGGCGGCGGTGGAGACGCCCCGCCTCGTTTCGGTTGTTCCCGTGCGATGGGATCACACGGCGGTGTGCGCTGTCACGCGATGTTCGCGCGGCACCCGGGGTTTCCCGGGCCGGTAACGACACCAGCGTACAAAGGCATCGACGCTTCGGCGCGTCTTCCGTGGACGGGCCGGGGCGTCGGGGCGGTTCGGTCCTCCCCGGGCGACGGTTCGTCGGACCCGGCGGGGAACCGGGATGCGTCGAGGGGAGCGATCCGACACCCTCGTGTCCGATCGCTCCCCTCGCGGCGTGTCACCTGGCGCCGGCGGCACCACGGCGGATGCCGAGGCGGTCCACCAGCGTACGGAAGCGCTGGATGTCCTTCTTGGCCAGGTACTGCAGCAGGCGACGGCGCTGACCGACGAGCAGCAGCAGACCGCGGCGCGAGTGGTGGTCGTGCTTGTGGGTCTTCAGGTGCTCGGTCAGGTCACTGATCCGTCGGGTGAGCATCGCGACCTGGACCTCGGGGGAGCCGGTGTCGCCCTCTTTGGTGGCGAACTCGGCCATGATCTTCTGCTTCGTGGCGGCGTCGAGAGAGGACACGTATGACTCCTTGGGGTTCATGCGCCCGCGAGCTCCCCCGGTCTTCGTCACGGGGGAGGTGGAACGGCCACTCGGCGGGCACGAATAGTCACCACCACCCTAGCAGTCCACCGAGAGGTCTCCGACCGGGCGGGTTCGAGGGGCTCGGGGGCCACCCGGCGGGGCGGTCCCGACGGCTTTCCCCGGCAGCCGGTGCCGCCCGGGGCACACCCCCTATGCTGCTTGCCGTGACGACGACCGGAGAGACCGTCGGGAAGACGGTCGGGGGGACCGCGGGGGACGCCGCCGACGGGACCTCCGCAAAGGGCGCGAAGCCCGTCGGCGAGGGGCCGGAGCGCCCCCCCGGGGCGGGGAGCGACGGCGGGATACCGACCGGGACGGGAGCGGGGGCGGCCGAGGACGGACCCGTTTCCGATTCCGGTTCCGACGGGGCGACCGGGCAGGGCGCCGCTACCGATTCCGACGGGGCGACCGGGACCGCGGGGAACGCGGCGGGAACCGGACCGGCGACCCGCCGACCGGCTGACGGGCCGGCCGGACGACCGGCCGCGAACGATCCCCCCGGGAACGGCGGGGCCGCGGCGCGGGCCGGGAACCACACGATCGACGCGGTCGACACCCCGGCCGCCGACGGCACCCCCGGTGTCATCGACGCCCCCGATTCCCCCGGCTTCCCCGGGGACCGGGCCCCGGACACGAAGACGACCGCGGACGAGTCCCGCCGAGGGTTGACGCCCCGCCAGGCCCGCCGGGTGCGCATGGCCATGGGCGCGGTGGCGATGGTGGCGATGGCCGTCATCCTCGTCGTGCGGCTGGGCAACGGGTCCTCGCTGCTGTCGGTGGGCCTGTACGGTGCCGCCTTCATCCTGAGCGGTGCCGTCATCGAGATGAGCCGCCGCGGGCGCACCCGCCTGGGTATGGCCGTCCTCGTCACCGGTTTCGTCGGCGTGCTCGGCGCCGACTGGTGGCTGCGCGGCATCTGACCGATCCCGACCGTCGCACCGATCCGGGGTGATCCATACCCGCCGATGGGGTGTGGGGGCGGCCTTCGCCCCGGTACCCTGCCGGCGACGGAGTGCGACGATCTTCGGATGCCGGGGCCGTCCACCGCACGAGGCGGTGCGATGTTCCCCGATCGAACGCGAGCGCGGAAAAGGTGACGAGGCGATGACGGAGACCGAGGCCGAGATCGCGGCCCGCAAAGAGCGGGAGAAGGACGAGCTCTACGCGATGGACATCTCCGGCGCGGAGTGGGTGGGCTCGCCGGAGGGCCCGCAGGACGAGCGGGTGGAGATCGCCCATCTGGAGGGCGGAGCGATCGCCATGCGCAATTCCGCCGACCCGGAGACGGTGTTGCGGTTCACGCCGGCCGAGTGGGAGGCCTTCGTACTGGGCGCCCGTGACGGTGAGTTCGACATCGAATGAGAAGCGCATGAGAGTTGTGGGACGTGCCCCCCGCCCGATCGCCGCGACCCGCCGGCCCGGCGCGGCGGGGGATCCGTCGCCCCGATGGCCGGCAGGCCCGCGCGGCGTCGGCCTGCCGGCCATCGGCCTGCTGGCCCTCGCCGTGCTGACCGTCTCCTGCGGTGGTCCGGACGAGGAGGGTCGAGCCGTCGAGGAGGACGTGTCCGACGGGTGGCCGCTCGTCACCGCGCCCGAGCCGCCCCCCGTTCCCGGACCGGCGGACGCCCTGGTGTCCGCCGCCAACGAGGCGATGGCCGCGGCCGGGTTCCGGGCTCGCGGTGCGGCTGTCGGTTTCGAGGGCGGCGAGCAGGAGATGCGGGTGGCGGCCGAGGGCACGGTGCACATCACCGTCACCGCACCCGAACTGCCCGAACCCGGCGAGATGTTCTGTCGGGACGGGGTGATGTACACCTCCGTCCCCCTGCACACCGCCCGGCTGCGGCAGGCGGGGGACGCCGTGACGGTGCCGGGCGACCTGGCGAACCACTTCGTCAGCTCACCGGTGGGCGGCGACTGCCGTGTGCTGTGGGAGATCCCGGCGCGGGCGGTTCCCGCCCCCGAGCGGGATCTGGCGGACGCGTCCCCGCCCACCAGGGCGTTCGTCGTGCCCGACGAGACGGGTGAGCCCCTGGAGATCCACCACATGGCGGCGGAGGGTGAACCACTGCTGCTCCGGGTGGAACGGCCGGCGGACACGGACTCCGGCGTCGCCGGTGACACCGAGTTCCTCGACCACGGGAAAGGCGGTTCACCACGCGTGCCGGACGACTCCACCGTGGTATCGGCGGAGGAGTTCCGCAACCTCCTCGAAGCCGGCTGAGCCACCAGCGCACACCGCATACCGCATACCGCGCGCCCCCGCCACATCCCGCCGGTGGGGGCGCGCGGGCCGTCTCCGAGAGGGGTGTGTCGGCCTCCCACCGTGCGCACGGTGGGAGGCCGCCTCCTCTAGGGTGAAGGGGGCGGGTGGCACGGCTGCCGCCGGCGGACACCGCAGCGGTCCGGGGCGATCCCGGGGAGGCGCGGAAACCACCGGCCGGACGTGTCCCGTCGGGGCGATCCGCCGACACGCGGGGATCGGGTGGCACACAGCAGTGGGAGGCGTCGTGAACAGCGATCGGGACGGCATGCGCACCGAGGACGGGGTCTCCGGTGACGCCCGGCCCGACGCCGCCCCGGAGTCCGGGGCGGCGGACGCGGGCGGGGGGCCGGCCCCCGGGCCGGCCTGGTACGTCGGTGCCTCCCCCACCCCGCCGGTCCCCGCCCCCCGGCAGGACGGGGGGACCGCGGACGACCGGGAGGAGCGGACCCCCGGGCAGCGGACGAACGCGCCCCGGCCGGAACCGGCTTCCGACGACTCCGGGAACTCCGGAGCGGGGACGGGACCGGGCACAGCAGCCGGCACATCGGCCGACGACGCCGCTCCCCCCACCATCGACGGCGACAGTGACGACGGGGAGGACCGGAACGGCGCGGACGACGACGCCCCCCGCACGGTCCCGCCGGCGGCACCGGTGGGCGGGGAGACCATGCAGTTCTCCCCCGCCGCGCTGCGCCGTTCCCCCGAGGAGACCTCCCGGGAGAGTGCTCCGGCTCCCCGACGGAGCTCCCTCCCGCCCCCGTCCGGTGGCGGAGCCCTGCCACCGCTGCCCCCCGACTTCCAGTTGCGTCCCCCGGGGTTTCCGTCGGTGCCCGGTCCGCCCCGCGGCGGCTTCAACCCCGCCGTGCCGCCGACTCCGCCCGGTTTCCTCACCGTCCCCACCGGGCCGTCGGGCGACGAGCCGACGGCGGACGAATCCGTCGACGCGGAGCGGCCGGCCTCCCCGGCGTCCGATCGGGAACGCCCCGACACCCCCGTGACGGAGAAGGGCCCAGCCGCGCGGTCGGAGCGGGCTCCGGATCCCTCCGGGGACCGACCCGCCGTCACCGGCGAGGAGGACGGGGAAGACGTTTCCGCCGGCGATCGGAAGCCGGAGAAGATGTCTCCCCCCGCCCTCGGGCCCGGGGTCGGGATGTCCCCCACGGATTCCGGGGAGGAGGGGCGAGCCCTCCCGTCGACCGGCGCTCCGGCGCCGGCGAGCAGCGCGGGGAACCCCTCCGCCGCCCCGACGTTCCCCCCGCCCATCGCGCCCCCGATGGAGGCGAGGCCGAGCCCGGCCCCGCCCCTCGGTTCCCCTCCCGCGCTTCCCGGACCGGGCACCGGCGCGGAGGACTCCCCGGAGGACCAGCCCCTGGCTCCGCCCGCCGGGGTACCCATGGCGCCCTCCGCCGAAGCGGCCCACCCGGCTCGCCCCGCGCCGGACACCGGTGACGGATACCCGGCCGGACCCATCCCCACGGGCCCCGGCACCGGGGCCCGCCCGCACGCACCGACGCCGAGCGGTCCGCGGACTCCCGACCACACCACCGCCGATGTGCCGGACGGGCCCGGGGTGGGCGAGGACCCGACCACGGACGGTCCGGGCCCGGGGACGTCCGGGGGCCCGGGTGGCCGCGGACTGCCCGCCCCGACACCTCCCGCCCCGCCGATGACGCCCGGGACGGGACCCACGCCGCCGGGGAGTCCCGGGGCCCGGGGTCGGTCCGCGCCCGGTGCCCCGGGGCCCACGGCCGGACCCGGCGGGCCCGGCGGACCCGGGGCACCCCCGCCCCCGCACGCCTCCTCCCCCACCGGACAGCCGTACGTCCAGGGGCGGCCGGAGATCGCCCCGACGCCGGGGTTCCCGGGCACGCCCGGACCGGGTGTTCCCGGCGGTCACGGCCATCCCGTACCCCCCGGCGCCCACGTGCCGCCGCCCGGGACACCCGGCGGCTACGGCTACGGCTACGGCTACGGCTACCCGGTGGCACCCACCGGCCCCACCGCACAAACCCCGGACGGACCCCCACCCACCGGCTACGGCTACCCCGGCACACAGGCCCCGACGCCCGCCGCACCGGGAGTCGCCCCACCCGGGACACCCGGCGGCTACGGCTACGGCTACCCGGTGGCACCCACCGGCCCCACCGCACAAACCCCGGACGGACCCCCACCCACCGGCTACGGCTACCCCGGCACACAGGCCCCGACGCCCGCCGCCCACGTGCCGCCGCCCGAGGGGTGGCCACCGCATCCCACCGTTGATCCGCGGTTGGGCGGGTCCCCCGACGGATCCACCGGGCACGAGGCAGCACCCCCCGCCCCCGGGGCCCCGCCTCGAGACCCGCGGACCGGAGCCGCGTGGCCGGAGCCGCAGCAGTACGCCCCCCGTCCCCAGCCGGGAGCTCTGGGCTACACCGCCTCGGTGGAACTCTCCTCCGACCGGCTGCTGAACGAGAAGCGGCGCAACCGTCCGCGCTCGCAGGCGCCGAGCCGCGCCCCCTCCCGCTTCCGGTTGGGGAGCAAGTCGGCGGAGGCGGAGCGGCAGCGGAAGCTGGGAGTGATCCGCACCCCGGTGCTCTCCTGCTACCGGATCGCCGTGATCAGTCTCAAGGGCGGTGTGGGGAAGACGACGACCACCACGGCGCTGGGCGCCACCCTGGCCTCGGAACGCCAGGACAAGGTGATCGCGATCGACGCCAACCCCGACGCGGGCACCCTGGGACGCCGGGTACGGCGCGAGACGGGGGCGACGATCCGGGACCTGGTGGGGGCCATTCCCCACCTGAACAGCTACATGGACATCCGGCGCTTCACCTCGCAGGCACCCTCCGGCCTGGAGATCCTCGCCAATGACGTGGATCCGGCGATCTCCACCACCTTCGACGACGAGGATTACCGCCGCGTCATCGATGTACTGGGCAAGCAGTACCCGATCATCCTCACCGACTCGGGAACGGGCCTGCTCTACAGCGCGATGCGCGGAGTGCTGGATTTGGCGGACCAGCTGATCATCGTCTCGACTCCCTCGGTGGACGGGGCCAGCAGCGCCAGCACCACCCTCGACTGGCTCTCCGCCAACGGCTACGACGAGTTGGTGCGACGCAGCGTCACGGTGATCTCGGGAGTGCGGGAGACCGGTCGGATGGTGAAGGTGGACGACATCGTCGCCCACTTCCGCACCCGTTGCCGCGGCGTGGTGGTCGCCCCCTTCGACGAGCACCTGGCGGCGGGCGCCGAACTCGATCTGGACCTGATGCGGCCCCGGACCCGACAGGCGTACTTCGACCTCGCGGCACTGATCGCGGAGGACTTCGCCCGCGCCCAGCAGGAACAGGGTCTGTGGACGCAGGACGGGGGCATGCCACCGCACATGGCTCCCCCGCTGCCGGGACACCAGCAGCCCGGACACCCCCGGCAGGGACATCGGGAACAGGGGTATCAACAGCCGGGGTATCCGCAGCAACCGGGGTATCCACAGTCATATCCCACCGCACCGCCGCCCGGCCGGCCCGGGCCCGACCCACAGGGGCGGCCCGGTCCGCCCCCCGGTCAGTGGCAGCAGGGATGGCAGGGGGCGCCGGCCCCGCACCCCGGCCCGCCGCCGGCTCCGTACCCCGGTTCGCCCGGTGACCCCGGTTCCGCCCCGCCGGGTCCCGGGTACCCCGGTACGCCGAACCCCGGGGAGGATCCCCATCCGGAACAGCCCCCCGTACAGGGATGGCCGCAGCACCCCCCGCAGGGCTGAGACACGCGAACGGCGCTCAGTCGCCCCCGGACACCAGTTCGCGGGTCCGGTCCACGTCGCGGTGCATCTGGGCGATGAACGCCTCCAGGCCGTCGAAGGTCTCCTGACCCCGCAGCCGGACGTGGAACTCCACGGCGACGTGATCGCCGTACAGGTCGAGGTCGGTACGGTCCAGGGCGTACGCCTCGACCGTGCGCTCGGTCCCGTTGAACTGGGGGTTGGTGCCGACCGAGATCGCGGCGGGCATGGCCTCCCCGGCGATGAGACGCCCCGCGTAGACACCATCCGCCGGGATCGCCGAGTGGGGCACGGTGTCCAGGTTCGCGGTGGGGAAGCCCAACTCCCGTCCGCGCCGGGCACCGGACACCACGGTGCCCTCGACCCGGTGGGGACGTCCCAGGATCTCGGCGGCCCCGTCGACGTCACCCTCGGCGATCAGCCGACGGACGAGGGTTGAGGAGAAGGGTTCGCCGTCGCCCGCCGCGCCGCGCACGAAGAGATCCACCACCAGGACATCGAAGCCGCGCTCCCGACCCATCTCGATCAGCGTGTCCACGGTGCCGGCGGCCCGGTGACCGAAGCGGAAGTTGGGTCCCTCCACGACGGTGCGGGCTCGCAGCTTCTCCACCAGGACCTTGACCACGAACTCCTCGGGGGAGAGCCGCGAGAACTCCCGGGTGAAGGGCAGAACCAGGACCGCGTCCACCCCCAGTTCGGCCATGAGTTCGGCGCGGTAGGGGTGTGGGGCCAGCAGCGGCGGGTGGCTGCCGGGGCGGATGACCTCCATCGGATGGGGGGCGAAGGTGACCACCACGGCGGGCAGACCCAGCTCCCGGGCCCGCTCCACCGCCTTCCCGATGATCAACTGGTGTCCGCGGTGCACCCCGTCGAAGGAGCCGATGGTGACGACGGCGTCCTCCCGGTCGACCGGGACGTCAGCCAGTCCGTTCCAGCGCTCCACCGTTGTCTCTCCTCGCCGTGGAAGGGGCCTTCCGGTCCAACATACCGGCCGGTCACCGGGGTCCGGCAGCGGGCCGCCCCGGTGCGGCCGGTCCCTCTGCCGGCCCGGTCTCCCGGCCCCACCCGTTCGGGTGGGGCCGGGAGACCGGGGTGTCGTCGTCGGGTCAGGAGAACCCGACGTGAATCCGAATGTGTCGCTTCTCCGCCTCGACCAGCGCCACCAGTCGTCCGTCGGTGCCGAAGGCCGCCACCGGTCCGGCGGAGCGCAGCGGCTCGGGCAGCTCCTCCGCGTCCAGCCGCACGCCGTTGGCGATCAGGCGGGTGCGGCGGGTGTCCAGATCCCAGCGGGGAAAGGCCGTGGCGGCGGCTTCCCCCAGCGGAATGGGGGCGAAGGCCGCGGGGCCGTCGTCCTTCTTGCCGGTGTCACCGGCACCATCACCCGTGTCATCGGGGACGGGGTTCGCGGCGCCGGCGCGGGCCCGCCCGGCGAGCCGTTCCAGATCGGCGGCGTCCTCGATCCGGTAGGGACCCACCCGGGTGCGGCGCAGCGCGGTGAGGTGTCCGCCGGTGCCCAGGGCCGCCCCCAGGTCGCGAGCGAGCGCCCGGATGTAGGTGCCGGAGGAGCAGACGACCGTCACCGTCACGTCGAGCACCGGCGTGCCGTCCGGGGCGGCTCCCGGAACGACGTCGTGGACGGTGAACCCGGAGACGGTCACCGGACGGGCCGGCAGTTCCACGTCCTCGCCCTCCCGCACCCGGTGATAGGCCCGCTTGCCGTCGACCTTCACCGCGCTCACCCGGGCGGGGACCTGCATGATGTCCCCGGTCAGCGGGATCACGGCGACCTCGACCGCCGCGCGGTCGACCGTCCCGGCGCCCCGGGCGGCGGTGACCTCGCCCTCCGCGTCGTCGGTGACGGTGTCCTGGCCGAGCCGGATGGTGCCCAGGTACTCCTTCTCGGTCAACGCGAGGTGACCGAGCAACCGGGTGGCCCGGCCCAGGCCGATGACCAGGACGCCGGTCGCCATCGGGTCCAGCGTGCCGGCGTGGCCGACCCGGCGGGTGCGGGCGATGCCGCGCAGCCGGGCGACCACGTCGTGGGAGGTGTGTCCGGCGGGCTTGTCGACGACGACGAGTCCGTCGGGACCCTTGGCTGAACGGCGGCTCATGCGCGGGAGTCGCCCCCGGTACCGGGGGTGTCGCCCGACCCGTCGGAGCCATCGGACCCGTCGGTCTCCTCCTCGGTCGGCCGGCGGTAGGGATCCGGGTCACCCGCGTAGCCGGCGCCCTCCGCCTCGCGGCGCACTCGGTCGTCCCGCTCCCGGGCGGCGGAGAACAGTTCCTCCATCGCGCGGGCGTTCTCCGGCAGGGCGTCGGGGATGAAGGTCAGGCTGGGAGTGTGCTTGATGCCGGCGGCCTTCCCGACCTCCGTGCGGAGCATCCCCTTCGCGCTCTCCAATCCGGCGGCGACCGCCGCGCGGTCCGCCTCGTCGCCGTAGACGGTGTAGAAGACGGTCCCCTCCCGCAGGTCACCGGTGACCCGGGTGTCCGTGACGGTCACCTGGTTGTTCTGGATGCGGGGGTCCTTGATGCCCCGTTGCAACTTTCCGGCGACCACCTCGCGGATGAGTTTCGCCAGGTTGTCGGCGCGCGCGTTGTTGGCCACTGCTCCGTCTCCTCTGTGTTGGTGCCTGGTCGTGGGCGGGAACGGCCGCTGCTCAGTCGTCCTCGCCGTGGATGCGCCGCCGCACGGACAGCAACTCCACTTCCGGGCGGGCGGCGACCAACCGCTCGCACCGGTCGAGGATGTCGGTCAGGTGACCGGCCTCCCCGGAGACCACCGCGACCCCGATCCGGGCGCGGCGGTGCAGGTCCTGATCGCCGACCTCCGCGGCGCAGACCGCGAGGGATCGGCGCAGTTCCGCCACGATCGGACGGACCAGCGAACGCTTCTGCTTGAGCGAGTGAACATCGCCGAGCAACAGGTCGAACGAGAGGGTCCCGGTGTACATGCCCATGATCGTAGGCGGAACGGCCGGGGCCGGGCGACGGAGTTGTGCTCCGCCGCCCGGCCCCGGTGTGTTCCGCCGAGCGTTCCGGCGGGATCAGCCGCGGGGCTTCTCCCGCAGTTCGTACGTGGCGATGACGTCGTCCACCTTGATGTCGTTGAAGTTGCCGAGGTTGATACCGCCCTCGTAACCCTCGCGGATCTCGGTGACATCGTCCTTGAAGCGGCGCAGACCCTCGATGTTGAGGCTCTCCGCGATGACCTTGCCGTCGCGCAGCAGGCGGGCCTTGGTGTTCCGCTTGACCTCGCCCGACCGGATGAGGACACCGGCGATGTTGCCGAGCTTGGAGGACCGGAAGACCTCGCGGATCTCCGCGGTGCCGAGCTCGACCTCCTCGTACTCCGGCTTCAGCATGCCCTTCAGGGCCGCCTCGATCTCCTCGATCGCCTGGTAGATGACCGAGTAGTACCGGACGTCCACGCCCTCGCGGTCGGCCATCTGGGTGGCACGGCCGGCCGCGCGCACGTTGAAGCCGATGACGATGGCGTCGGAGCCGGTGGCCAGGTCGATGTCGGTCTCGGTGACCGCGCCGACGCCCCGGTGGAGCACCCGCAGCTCGACATCCTCGCCGACGTCCAGCTGCAGCAGCGAGGACTCCAGCGCCTCGACCGAACCGGAGGCGTCACCCTTGATGATGAGGTTGAGCTGCTCCATCTCGCCGGCCTTGAGCGCCTTGTCCAGGTCCTCCAGGGAGACCCGGCGGACACGCTTGGCGAAGGCGGCGTTCCGCTCGCGGGCGGCACGCTTCTCGGCGATCTGACGGGCGGTGCGGTCCTCGCCGACGACGAGGAAGTTGTCGCCCGCGCCCGGCACGTTGGTCAGACCCTGCACCAACACCGGGGTGGACGGACCGGCCTCCTCGATGTTGCGACCGGAGTCGTCGAGCATGGCCCGCACACGGCCGTGGGCGTCGCCCGCGACCATGACGTCGCCGACCCGCAGGGTGCCTCGCTGCACCAGGACGGTGGCCACGGCGCCGCGGCCCTTGTCCAGGTGCGCCTCGATCGCGATGCCCTGCGCGTCCTGCTTCGGGTTGGCCCGCAGGTCCAGCGCGGCGTCGGCGGTGAGGACCACGGCCTCCAGGACACCCTGGATGTTGATGCCCTGCTTGGCGGAGATGTCGACGAACATGGTCTCGCCGCCGTACTCCTCGGCCACCAGGCCGTACTCGGTCAGCTGACCGCGCACCTTGGTCGGGTCCGCGCCCTCGACGTCGATCTTGTTGACCGCGACGACGATCGGCACCTCGGCCGCCTTGGCGTGGTTGAGCGCCTCGATCGTCTGCGGCATCACGCCGTCGTTGGCCGCGACGACCAGGACGGCGATGTCCGTCGACTTCGCACCACGGGCACGCATGGCGGTGAACGCCTCGTGACCCGGGGTGTCGATGAAGGTGATCGCCCGCTCCTCGCCGTTGACCTCCGTGGAGACCTGGTACGCGCCGATGTGCTGGGTGATGCCGCCGGCCTCACCCTCGATGACGTTGGTCTTCCGGATGGCGTCCAGCAGGCGCGTCTTTCCGTGGTCGACGTGACCCATCACGGTGACCACCGGCGGACGGGCCACCAGGAGGTCCTCGCCGCCCTCGTCCTCACCGAAGTCGATGTCGAAGGACTCGAGCAGCTCGCGGTCCTCCTCCTCCGGGCTGACGATGCGAACGGTGTAGTTCATCTCGTCGCCGAGCAACTGCAGCGTCTCGTCGGAGACCGACTGGGTCGCGGTGACCATCTCACCGAGGTTGAACATCACCTGCACCAGCGAGGCCGGGTTGGCGTTGATCTTCTCGGCGAAGTCGGTGAGGGAGGCACCGCGGGACAGGCGAACGGGCTCGCCGTTGCCGCGAGGCAGCATCACGCCACCGATCGACGGCGCCTGCATGGCCTCGTACTCCTGGCGGCGCTGCCGCTTGGACTTGCGTCCACGACGGGCGGGCCCACCCGGACGACCGAAGGCACCCTGCGTGCCGCCACGACCACCCGGGCCACCGGGACGACCGCCGAAGCCGGGACGACCGCCGAAACCGCCGCCCGGACCGCCGGGACGACCCGCGCCGCCGCCACCGGGGCCGGCGGGACGACCGGCGAAACCACCGCCCGGACGACCCGCGCCGCCGCCACCGGGGCCGGCGGGACGACCGGCGAAACCACCGCCCGGACGACCCGCGCCGCCGCCCTGACCGCGACCGCCGGGACCACCGGGGCCGCCCGGACCGGGACGACCGCCCGCGGCGGGCCGCTGCGGCATCATGCCCGGGTTGGGACGGTTGCCGCCGCCCGGACGCGGGCCACCGGGCCCGGCCTGCGGACGCGGCATGTTGCCCGGCGTGGCACGACCGCCACCCGGCGCCTGGGGACGGGGGCCGCCGCCCTGGCCGGGGGCCTGGGGACGGGCACCGGCCGGACCGGCACCGGGGCGGCCGCCGCCGGGACGGGCCTGCGGGCGGGCCATGCCGGTGGAACCACCGGAGGTGAAGGGATTGTTACCCGGACGCGGGCCGGAGGGACGGGCCCCCGGCTTCGCGCCACCGGGACGGGGCGCGCCGCCACCCGGACGGGGACCGCCCGGCTTGGCCGCGCCCTGACCGCCGGCGGCGGGACGCTCGTTCGGCTTCGCACCACCGGGACGGGGCGCGCCCCCACCCGGACGCGGGCCGGAACGGCCGGTCTCGGGCGCGGAGGGCGGCGCGGTGAACTCGGGGCCGGTCGGAGCCGCCGGGGCGGCCGGACGCTGCTGGGCCGGCGCGGGCGCCGGGGCCGGTGCCGGGGCCGGTGCAGGCGGCTTCGGGCCGGGCTTGGGGGCGGAACCACCCGGGCGGGGGGTCGCCGGACCGCCGGGGCGCTCGGCCGCCGGCTTCGGGGCGCCGGGACGCGGCGCGGCGGCACCCGGACGGGGGCCGGGGCCGGGGACGCCCGGCTTCGGGGCACCCGGACGCGGCGCCGCGGCGCCGGGCTTGCGGGGTGCGGACGGTTTGGCGGACTTGCGGGCGCCGGAGGCGCCGCCGTCGAATGCGTTCGTCAACTTGCGAACCACGGGCGCCTCGATTGTCGAGGACGCCGAACGGACGAACTCACCCAATTCCTGGAGTTTGGCCATGACGACCTTGCTCTCGACTCCAAGCTCCTTGGCGAGCTCGTATACCCGGACCTTAGCCACTTCGCTCCTTAGTCGGTCCGGGGTGGGTCGTCCGCCGGACCTTCGCTACTGCATGGGCGTACTCATCGCGTACTCATCGAGTGCTCATCGCAATCTCGACCTACTTCCAACTCGCGAGGTACCTCGGCCACGCGGGGAACCGCGTGCCGAGTCGTGCATGGGGCTCTACCACTGTTGGTGCGGTGTTTCCCGTCCCGCCGGAGGGCGGACCGCCCGCTCCAGGGGCGCCGTGTCCAGGAGCCCCCCGCGGCGGAATGCCCTGGGGAACGCCCTGCGGCGCAACGCTGCCTCCAGACAGGCGGGCGCGGGATGCAGGTAGGCACCCCGCCCGGGCAGCGTACCGCGCGGATCGGGAACACAGGTGTTCCCTTCCAGCGCCACACGCAGCAGCCGGTCCCTGGAGGAGCGTTCCCGACAGCCCACACAGGTGCGCTCCGGGCAGGCTCGGACGTGCGTCCGGCCGGACATCGTCGATTCTACCTCCCCGCGCGCCCCTTTTCGTGATCGGGGGCACGCCGTTGATCCGTCCGGGCGGCGATCACCCGGATCCGCCCCGTCCTGCCAACACCCTCACCGGCGCGGGTATTCCACGCCGGGACGGGTTCGGGGGGGCATAACGGCCGGTGGGGGCCCGTCCCCGGGCCCCCACCGGCCGTTCGTGTGCGACGCCGGGCCTCAGCGGCGGCTGTCGGGGCCGGTGGCCGCGTTCCGGTCGCCGCGCCCCGGCCCGTCGTGGTCCCGTCGGTCGTGCCGGTCGTGCCGGTCGTCCGAGCGCCCCCGGGGGCGCTCCTCCCCGATCCCGGCGTCCCCGCCCCCCTCGACTCCCTCGGTGTCGGGACGGATGTCGATGCGCCAACCGGTGAGTCGGGCGGCGAGCCGGGCGTTCTGTCCCTCCTTGCCGATGGCCAGGGAGAGCTGGTAGTCGGGCACGATCACCCGGGCGGACCGGGCCCGGGCGTCCACCACGTCCACGCGGTTGACCCGGGCCGGGGAGAGCGCGTTGGCCACCATCTCGGCCGGGTCCTCGGCCCAGTCCACGATGTCGATCTTCTCGCCGTTGAGCTCGGCCATGACGTTGCGCACCCGGCCCCCCATGGGTCCGATGCAGGCCCCCTTGGCGTTGAGCCCCGAGCGCAGCGAGCGGACCGCGATCTTGGTGCGGTGCCCGGCCTCCCGGGCGATCGCCGCGATCTCCACCGAGCCGTCGGCGATCTCCGGGACCTCCAGCTCGAAGAGCTTCCTGACCAGATTGGGGTGGGTCCGCGAGAGGGTCACCGAGGGGCCGCGCATGCCCTTGGCCACCCGGACCACGTAACTGCGCAGACGGGTGCCGTGCGGGTAACGCTCGCCGGGCACCTGCTCCTGCGGGGGCAGGATCGCCTCCAGCCGACCGATGTCCACCAACACGCTGCGCGGGTCCCGGCCCTGCTGGACCACACCGGTGACGATGTCACCCTCGCGCCCGGCGTACTCGCCGAAGGTGGCGTCCTCCTCGGCGTCCCGCAGGCGCTGCAGAATGACCTGCTTGGCGGTGGTCGCGGCGATCCGGCCGAAACCGTCCGGGGTGTCGTCGAACTCACGGGGTTCGGGGCGCGGGGCCCCGAAGTCGGACCCGGTGTTCCCGGCGACCGCCCCGTCGGCCTCGTCCCGCCCGGCGAGACCCTCGGCGTCGGCGTCGGCGTCGGCGTCGGGCAGGTCGGCGGGCTCCTCACGGGCCCAGACGGTGACATGTCCGGTGGTCCGGTCCAGCTCGACCCGGGCCCGCCGCCGGCTGCCCTCGGTGCGGTGGTAGGCGATGAGCAGCGCCGACTCGATCGCCTCCACCAGGACGTCGAAGGAGATCTCCTTCTCCCTGACCAGTCCCCGCAGTGCGCTCATGTCGATATCCACGACTACGCCTCCTCTTCCGGCATGTCCTTGCGGCTGAAGTCGACCTCGCCGCGCACCTGCTCGACCTCGGCGAAGACGATCCGCCGGGGCTTGGGCCTGCGGCCCTTCTCCCCCGGGATCTCCAGATCAAGCCCTTCGTCGTCCAGCCCCAGCAGGCGGGCGGTGAAGTCCTCTCCCGAGGTCGGCCGGATCCGCACCATTCGGCCCACCGCGCGGCGGAAATGGCGCGGCTGGGTCAGGGGACGGTCCACACCGGGGGAGGTGACCTCCAGGACATACGGATCGGCACCCATCGCGTCCTCCGCGTCCAACAACTCGGACGCGGCACGGCTCAGCTCCGCGCACTCGTCCAGCTGAATGCCCTCGTCGGTGTCGACGACCAACTGCAGGACCTGACGGCGACCGGCGCGGGTCAGGGTGAGGTCCTCCAGCTCCATGCCCTGCCGGGCGGCAAGCGGTTCCAACAACTCCCGCAGCCTGTCGATCTGGGTGGTGCTCATCCGGGTGACTCCTCGGCCGCGTCTGCTGTTGTCCGGGTGCTCGTGGGATCCCGTGTCGTCCCGGTGCCGGTGGGACATTTCGGGCCCGACGGCGGGGTCGTGCCACACCGCCGGAAAACACCCTATCGCCTGCGGGACGCCCGGCCGACCGCTTCGGGAAGGGTGTCCGCGCGGGTGATGGGGGCCGAGGGGCCGGTCGAGTGGCTCCGTACCCGGGTACCGGGGTGGCGCGGGGGAACAGGGGTGCGCAGGGGTACCCTCACGGAACCGCGGATCACCCGCCGGGCCGCGCACGCCGTCCCGGTGGCCCGGGGCGCCCGCCGACACCCGGCGCCACCCCGGCGCGGTGCGGCCCGCGGCCCGGACCCTACGGATCCTCCGATCCGTGCGGCCCACCGGGACGCACACGACTGACGCGAATCGGACCACGGGGAGTACGGCGCATCGTGCCCATCGAGTTGCCCAGACGCGCGCTGCTCGGCAGCGCCGGGGCGATTGTCCTGGGGATCACCCTGCCCGGCTGTTCGGCCGGCGAATCACCCGTACCGCCGCCGGCGGCGTCCGGACGGGCCGAAAACGGCCTTCCGGCCGCCGTCACCCGGCAGAGCGCCGGATTGGTGGAACGGTACAACGCAACCCTGCTGGCGCACCCCTCGCTGGCCGGTCTGCTGGGCCCGCTGCGCACCGCCGCCGCGGCCGACCTGGAGGGCCCGGGCGTTCCCGCCGAGCCCGACCCGGCGATCGACCGCACACGGCGGGAGACGCTCCCCGGGGAAACGGAGGACACCGGCTCCCCGGAGGGCGTCGGCGCCGGCATGGGGACCGGCAAGGACTCCGGGAGGACCGACGGGCGGGCCGACCCGCGCCCGTCCCCCGGGGAGGACGTGCCGGAGCACCGGGTGCCCGGGGATCCGGACGCCGCGCTGGCGGCCCTGGCGACCGAGGAACGGCGGGTCTCCGAGGAGCGACTCCACGCGCTCGGGAACGCACCGGCCGAGTCGGCACGACTGCTCGCCTCGCTCTCCGCCGCCGGTGCCGCCCGGACGTATCTGCTCACCGGAGCCCGCGGATGACCCCCAGCGGGCCTCGGGACGGAGAGCCGACCACCGGCACGGACCGGGCGGGGACGGGTGACACGACGGAGGGCACCCCGCACGGCGCCCGACCGACAGGGGGAGGCACCGGATGGCACGGCTGACGGGGACACACGGCGTGAAGGCGAACACGGAACCGCACGCGGAGCCGGATCCGGACATGGATCCGGACACGGAACTGGGCGCGACCCGGGCGGCGCTCGCCGCCGAGCACGCCGCCGTCTACGGATACGGCGTGGCCGGGGCGGCGGCCGGGAGTGATCTGGATCCCGACCTGCGACAGGCGTGGAGCGGCCACCGCTCGCGCCGGGACGCGCTGACCCGGCGCATCCGTGATCTGGGCGGCGAGCCACCGGCGGCCGCCGCCGGGTACGCCCTGCCCTTCGAGGTCACCGACGGTCCCTCCGCGCTGGCGCTCGCCGCCGAACTGGAGACCCGGCTGGCGGCCGTCTACGCGGACCTGGTCCGGTTCTCCGCGGGCGACGCGCGGAGGGAGGCCGCGATCGCCCTGCGCGAGGCCGCCGTGCTGGCCGCGCGCTGGCACGGGCGGGCCGTCGCCTTCCCGGGCGTCTCCGAGTACGCCACGCCGACCGATCCCTCCGAGCAGCCCGACGACGACCGGGGTACCGGGAAAATGACCGGGGCCCATCCACCGGCGGGCCCCGGGACGGTACCGGGAGCCGGTTTCGGGCAGGACTGATCCCATGCCCGCCCCCGTCTTCCCACCCGACCGCCCCGCCACGCGGATGGAGCCGCCCGCCCATCTGGCGCGCTCTCCCCGGGCCGCGATCCGACATCGCGCCACCGGTTTCCCCGCGCTGGTGGACGCCCTGTCCGATCGATGGGGGCTGACCCCGGAGCGGGTGGTGGTCCCCGGCGGCCGGGCCTCCATGGTGATCCTGGTGCGCACCGCCGACGGCACGCCGGGGGCGCTGAAGCTCCACGGTCGGCCGGAACGGGCCGGCCCCGAGCACGCCGCGCTGCGGGCCTGGGACGGGCGGGGCGCGGTGCGTTCGTGGCGCTGCGACCCGCGAGCGGGGGCACTGCTGTTGGAACGGTTGCGGCCGGCCGTGAGCCTGCGTTCGCTGCCCGAGGCGAAGGCGGTCCTGGAGACCGTGTCGGTGGGGCGCCGGCTGTGGGTGGAGCCCGAACCGGGGCACCCCTTCCCCGATGTGACGGCCCGCTCCGCGGCGGGCGCCCGGTTCCTGCGCTGGATGGTGTCGTCGGACGCCGAGGGCGCCGGGGAGGCCGACCCGTTCGGCGACGGGCCGGGGAACGGACGGTTCCCCGCGCCGGGCCCACCGGGAGCGGACCCGATCGCGTGCCTCCCCGACCCGGCCGCCCTGCGGCCGATGATCCGGGAGGCCCTGGAGACGCGCGCCGAACTCCTCGCCACCGCCCCCGCCGAACGGCTGCTGCTGCACGGTCGGCTGTGCCAGGGAACGGTGCTGGCCTCCGGCACGGACCGGGCCCCGTGGTTGGCCGTGGGGCCCGAACCGGTGGTCGGGGAGCGCGCCTGGGAGGTGGCCCGGGTGGCGCGGGACCGACCGGAGGATCTGATGGCGACCTCCGCCGGCCCGGTACGGATCCGGCGGGCCCTCGCCCGGCTGGCCGAGACGGTGGAGGTGGACCGCGAACGGCTGCGGGGCTGGACGGTGTTCCGCGCCGTGGAGTCAGGGGTGCTCAGGCTGACGACGGGGGATCGGATCGGCGGGGAGACACTGCTGGAGTTCGCCGCCCGATTGTGAGCGCCCCGTACCGGGCCGGGTCGTCGGGACGGCTCCCCCGGCCGCCCGCTCCCCCGGCCGCCCGCTCCCCCGGTGCCACGAACGACGGTGCCACGAACGACGGTGCCACGAACGACGGTGCCACGAACGACGGTGCCACGAACGACGGTGCCACGAACGACGGTGCCACGAACGACGGTGCCGGCCGACCCCGTTCGGGGTCGGCCGGCACCGTCGGGAACCGCGTCAGCGGTCGCTGTCGTCCGCGTCCCCGCCGCGCACGGAGGCGACGAGCAGGGACAGCGCCTCCTGCACCGGGTGCTCCACGCGCTCCCCGGTACGGCGGTCCTTCAACTCGACCCGCCCGTCGGCCGCGCCGCGTCCCACCACCAGGATGGTCGGCACCCCGATCAGTTCGGCGTCGGTGAACTTCACACCCGGCGAGACACCGGCCCGGTCGTCCACCAGGACCCGCACGCCGGCGGCGCCGAGACGGTCGGCGAGCCGCAGCGCCAGCTCGGTCTGCACCGCCTTGCCGGCGGCGACCACGTGCACGTCGGCCGGGGCGATCTCGCGCGGCCAGCACAGGCCCTGCTCATCGGCGGTCTGCTCGGCGAGCGCGGCGACGGCCCGGGAGACCCCGATGCCGTAGGAGCCCATGGTCACCCGGGCGGGCTTGCCGTCGGGACCCAGCACGTCCAGCTTCAGCGCGTCCGCGTACTTGCGGCCCAGCTGGAAGATGTGACCGATCTCGATGGCCCGGTCCAGGGTCAGTTCCCCGCCGCACCTCGGGCAGGGGTCCCCGGCCCGGACCACGACCACGTCCAGGTACTCGTCCACCGTGAAGTCCCGGCCGCAGACCACGTTGCGGGCGTGGGCACCGTCCTTGTTCGCCCCGGTGATCCAGGAGGTGCCGGGGGCCACCCGGGGGTCGGCGAGGTAGCGGAAGGACTTGCCCGCCATCCCCTGCGGCCCCACATAGCCGCGCACCAGTTCGGGGTGCGCGGCGAAGTCCTCGACGGTGACCAGTTCGACCCGGGCGGGGGCCAGGTGTTCGGTGAGTTTGCCGAGGTCCACCTCGCGGTCGCCGGGGACACCGACCGCGGTGATCTCGCCGTCCACCGTGATCAGCAGGTTCTTCAGGGTGGCGGAGGCCGGGACGCCCAGGTGCTCGGCGAGCGTCTCGATGGTGGGGGTGTCGGGGGTGTCCAGCTCCTCGACGGGGGGAATCGCCGCGACCGTCTCCGGGTCCACCGGCGGAACGGTGGTGGTGACCGCCTCGGTGTTGGCGGCCCAACCGCAGGCGGCGCACTGGGCGAAGGTGTCCTCACCGGCCGCGGCGGGAGCCAGGAACTCCTCGGAGGCGGAGCCGCCCATGGCCCCGGAGGTCGCCGAGACCACCCGGAAGTCCATCCCCAATCGCTCGAAGATCCGCAGGTAGGCGGCACGGTGCAGGTCGTAGGAGGCGGCCAGTCCCTCGTCGGTCACGTCGAAGGAGTAGGAGTCCTTCATCAGGAACTCGCGGCCGCGCAGGATGCCCGAACGGGGGCGGGCCTCGTCCCGGTACTTGGTCTGGATCTGGTAGAGGAGCACGGGGAGGTCCTTGTAGCTGGTGCACTGGTCGCGCACCAGGAGGGTGAAGATCTCCTCGTGGGTGGGGCCGAGCAGGAAGTCGGCGCCCTTGCGGTCGGTCAGCCGGAAGAGCTCGTCGCCGTACTCATCCCAGCGCCCGGTGGCCTCGTAGGGCTCCTTGGGCAGCAGGGCGGGCAGCAGGACCTCCTGGGCGCCGATGGCGTCCATCTCCTCGCGGACCACGCGGGTGACGTTCTCCAGGACCCGGTGGCCCAGCGGCAGCCAGCTCCACACTCCGGCGGCGGTGCGGCGGACGTAGCCGGCGCGGACCAACAGGCTGTGGCTGATGGTCTCGGCGTCGGCCGGCGCGTCCCGCAGGGTCTTGAGCATCAGACGGGACATGCGCTGGACGGGGGCGGGCATGGGGGCACTCCTGCGATGGGCGGCGAGGGCGGCGGCCCGTGGATCGGGCCGGGCACAGGAGCCTATCCGGCCGGGACGCCGGACGCGTCCGCCGTCTCCTTTCCGGGGCCGCCCCGCGGGCCCCGTGCGGTCGGTGAACCGACGACGGGCCGTCCGTTTCCGCCGTCCTCAACGGACCAGCGGCAGGTACGCCCCCATCACGGCGTAGGGGCGCGGCGCGGAGGGGAAGGCCACCCGGCGGGCCAGGTCCCGGTAGCCGAGCTTGCGGTACAGGGCGCGGGCGGGGGTGTCCGCGTCGATGGCGGAGAGCAGCGACCGGGGCCTGCCGCAGTGGTCGGTCAGGGCCGTGATCAGCGCACGTCCGATGCCCAGGCCCTGATGGGTGGGGAGCACGTGCAGCTCGGTGATGGTGAAGGAGTCGTCGAGCCAGTCGTCGGCGCCGTTGGCGCGCAGGTGCGGTTCCACCACCGAGGCCCACCACTGGGTGCGGTCGCAGGGCAGGCCGTAGACGAAGCCGACGAGGGTGCCATCGGGCAGGGTGGCGCCCAACGCCCGCGAACCGGGGGTGGCCACGTGGCGCAGCACGATGTGGTGTCGAACACGGGTTTCGTCCTCGGAGAGCCCGAAAGCCCGCGCCTGTACGGCGAGCGCCTCCTCCACCCGGACGGTCAGGTCGAGCGGACCGATGACGGCTTCGTCCATGCCGCGAGGTTAACCCCCGGTGGGACGGAAGTCCCGGCCGGGTGGGGCCTCCCGGGGCCGCTCCCGGAAAGCCGTGCCGACGGCGCCCTCCGGGGCGCGGAGGGGGCGAAGGGACCGGAAACGGGCACCGACGTGCGGCTTCGGAATTGAGTGGGCGATCGGTGAAGGAGCACGGCGGGCCTCCCCACCGGTCGGAAGGCGGACCGGGACGCGGCGGGGCACGGCGCATTCCGGCCGGCCGGGATCGCGTGGTTCGTCCCCGCAGACCCGGCTCAGAACAGCACGCTCATGAGAGCCCCGACCTCACGGAAGCCGAGCCGCCGGTAGACCCTCAGGGCAGGGGTGTTGAAGTCGTTGACGTAGAGGCTGACCACCGGGGCGGTGTGGACCAGGGCATGCCGGATGACGGCCGCCAGACCCGCCGTGGCCAGCCCTCGGCCGCGGCGATCGGGAGCGGTCCACACGCCCTGGAGTTGACACACCCCGGGGGTGACGGCCCCGATCTCGGCCTTGAAGACCACCCGACCGTCCTCGACCCGGACGAAGCAGTGGCCGCGCCCGATGGTGTCGGCCAGCCGGGCCTGGTAGGCGAGACCGCCGTCGGCCGCGGCGAGGGGGGAGACACCGACCTCCTCGGTGAACATGGCGACGGCGGCCGGCAGCACCAGTTCCATCTCGTTGCGCAGTACCGGGCGGACGAGGGGGTCGGGGACGACAACGGCGGAGGGTTCCCCGGTGGCCATGAGGGGCTGACGGGGGCGCAGCTCCCTGGCGGGGCCCCAGCAGGGACGGAGTTGGGACCAGAGCGCGGCGGTGGCCTCGGCGGGGCCGACGATGGAGGAGCAGCGCCGACCGCGCAGCAGGGCCCGCTCGGCGAAGGCCCGCACGGCGATCGGGCCGGCGCACACCGGGACCAGGTTGGCACCGGCGTAGCACAGGGCCCCGAGGCGACCGCGTCGGTACCAGCCCCACATCTCGCCGCCGAGCCGGGCGGGGTCGAGCCCGGCGTCCAGGACCCGGGCGGTGACGAAGGCGTTGGCCACGGGTTCGCGGCCGAGCACCTCGAGTGCGGCGTCCAGGTCCGTGGGTTCCAGGACCCGGGTGGTGGGTGAGGTCAGCACGTGTGGCCTTGCCGAGGGGAAACGACGGGGCGGGGTGGTGGGGCCGGCGGCTCGGGTCGGGCCGGTCCGGGCGGACGCGCCCCTGTTCCCGCACTGTACTCCTCGGCCGCCCCGACGGCCCCTCGTCCACCGGGCCCGGCACCCGTTCTCCCTCGGGCTCCGGAGCCCGATCCGGAGCCGCCCGCGTACCGGTGCCCCGGGAGACCCGGGCGGGAGGGCCGGGGTCGACCGCCCGGACCGGCCCCACCCGATCCGACTCAGCCGGCGATGCTCACCGACGGTTCGCCGGAGCCGACGCCGTCCCGCTCCATCTGCTCGGCGATCTTCATCGCCTCCTCGATCAGGGTCTCCACGATCTTGGACTCCGGCACGGTCTTGATGACCTCGCCCTTGACGAAGATCTGTCCCTTGCCGTTGCCCGAGGCCACGCCGAGGTCGGCCTCCCGGGCCTCGCCCGGGCCGTTGACGACACAGCCCATGACCGCGACCCGCAGCGGCACCTCCATGCCCTCCAGGCCGGCCGTGACCTCCTCGGCCAGCTTGTAGACATCAACCTGCGCCCGTCCGCAGGAGGGACAGGAGACGATCTCCAGACCGCGCTCGCGCAACCCCAGGGACTCGAGGATCTGGGTGCCGACCTTGACCTCCTCCACCGGCGGGGCGGAGAGCGAGACCCGGATGGTGTCGCCGATGCCCTCGCTCAGCAGCGCGCCGAAGGCCACGGCCGACTTGATGGTGCCCTGGAAGGCCGGTCCCGCCTCGGTGACGCCCAGGTGCAGGGGGTAGTCACAGCGCTCGGCCAGCAGCCGGTAGGCGTTGACCATCACGACGGGGTCGTTGTGCTTGACCGAGATCTTGATGTCGCGGAAGTCGTGCTCCTCGAACAGCGAGCACTCCCACAGCGCCGACTCCACCAGCGCCTCGGGCGTGGCCTTGCCGTACTTGGCGAGCAGGCGCCGGTCCAGGGAGCCGGCGTTGACGCCGATGCGGATCGGGGTGCCGTTCGCGGAGGCGGCCCTGGCGATCTCACCCACCTTGTCGTCGAACTGCTTGATGTTGCCGGGGTTGACCCGCACCGCCGCACAGCCCGCGTCGATCGCCGCGAAGACGTACTGGGGCTGGAAGTGGATGTCCGCGATGACCGGGATCTGGGACTTGCGGGCGATCACCGGCAGCGCGTCGGCGTCGTCCCGGGTCGGGCAGGCGACCCGCACGATCTGGCAGCCGGAGGCCGTCAGCTCGGCGATCTGCTGGAGCGTCGCCCCGATGTCGGAGGTACGGGTCGTGGTCATCGACTGCACGGAGACGGGCGCGTCGCCGCCCACCTCGACCGAGCCGACCCGGAGTTTCCGGCTCCTGCGGCGTTCGGCCAGCTTCAGCGGTATGGAAGGCATTCCCAGCGAGATGGCTGTCATCGGTCTGTGCAACCCCACGGTGTGGTTCGAGGTCCCGGCGGAAACGGGCGGGCTCCGGTCATCGAGCCTAGCGGCAGCGGCGGGCCCGGGCCGCCGGCCCGGCGGCTCCGGCGATGTGGTCGGCGGTCCGGGGCCGAACCACCGACGCGTCGGCGTCGGCTCCCCCGGGGCCCCGGTCCGGGGCCGATGTCATCCGGCCAGCCGCACCGGGCTGACGATATCAGCGACGAGAACGAGCAGCGTGAAGCAGATGAACAGCCCCGCCACCACGTACGCCATCGGCATGAGCTTGGCCACGTCGAACGGTCCGGGGTCCGGTCGGCGCAGCACCTTCGCGGAGTTGCGGCGGGCCGACTCCCAGGCCGCCCCGGCGATGTGCCCGCCGTCCAGCGGGAGCAGCGGCAGCATGTTGAACAGGAACAGCGACAGGTTGAAGCCCGCGAGCAGGAAGAGGAAGATCGCCACCTGCTGGCCCGCCGGGATGTCCAGGGTGAACACCTCGCCGCCCACCCGGGCCGCCCCGACCACGCCCATCGGGCCGTCCTGGTCGCGCTCGGCGGTGCCCCACGCGGCGTCCCAGAGGTTCGGCACCTTGGAGGGCAGGGCGATCAGGGCGTTGACGCCGGTCACCATGATGTCACCCATATAGGTGACAGCTTCCGGGAAGTCCTGCTTGACGATGCCGGGGGCGGGGGTGAAGCCCATGAAGCCGGCGGTGACGTACTCGCCCTCCACCGCGCCGCCGTTGCCGTCCAGCGCGGCCACCTGGTTGGGGATGAGGGTGGCCCGCAGGTCCAACACCTCGCCGTCCCGCTCCACGGTGATCGTGGCGGGCCCGACGGTGTCCCGGATGCGGGCCTGGAGGGCGCTCCAGCCCTCCACCGGTTCCCCGTCGAAGGCGGTGATGGTGTCGCCGGGCAACAGGCCCGCCTCGTTGGCCGGGGCGGGGCGGTCGCCGGCGCGGCACTCGTCGCGTTGTTCGTCCTGCGCCACCACGCATTCGGAGACCGTCGCCACGGTCGTGGTGGGCATGTTGATGCCGAAGGACATCAACACCCCGAGGAAGATCACCACGGCCAGGATCAGGTTCATCGCCGGCCCGGCGAACATGACGATGATCCGCTTCCACGGCTTGCGGGTGTAGAACAGCCGCTTCTCGTCGCCGGGCTGCAACTCCTCGTAGGCGGCGGCCCGGGCGTCCTCGATCATCCCGCGGAACGGCGAGGTGGAGCGTTGCCGCACCCGGCCGTCGTCGCCCGGCGGGAACATCCCGATCATCCGGATGTAGCCACCCAGCGGGATGGCCTTGATGCCGTACTCCGTCTCGCCCCGGCGCCGGGACCACAGGGTCGGGCCGAAGCCCACCATGTACTGCGGGACCCGGATGCCGAACATCTTGGCGGTGCTCAGGTGCCCCAACTCGTGCCAGGCGATCGAGAAGAGCAGACCGAAGACGAAGACGGCTATACCGAGGACGAACATCAGGGTGGTCATGCCGACGGCTCCTCGTCGCTCGTGTCCCGACCGGCGGCCGGTCCCCCGGCGGTCGCGCCGGTCAGTTCCCGGGCCCGCCGGCGGGCCCGGGTCTCCGCATCAAGGACGTCCGAGAGGGTCAGGGAGGTTCCGGACTCGGCGGCGGTCCGGTCACCGGCCAACTCCTCGACCACCTTGGCGACGGTGTCCACGATGCCGGTGAACGGCAGCGCGCCCGCCAGGAAGGCGTCCACGCACTCCTCGTTCGCCGCGTTGAACACCGCCGGGGCGATCCCACCGAGCTCCCCGACCCGGCAGGCCAGTGGTACCGCCGGGAAGGCCTCGGTGTCCAGGGGCAGGAACTCCCAGGTGTGCGCCCGGGTCCAGTCGCAGGTCGGGCCGGCGCCCGGCACCCGGTGCGGCCAGCCGATGCCCAGCGCGATGGGCACCCGCATGTCCGGCGGGCCGAGCTGGGCGAGGGTGGAGCCGTCGGTGAACTCCACCATCGAGTGGATGTAGGACTGCGGGTGCACCACGACCTCGATCCGTTCGAAGGGGATGTCGTAGAGGAGGTGCGCCTCGATCACCTCCAGCCCCTTGTTGACCAGGGTGGCGGAGTTGATCGTGATGACCGGGCCCATCGACCAGGTGGGGTGGTTCAGGGCGTCGGCCGGGGTCACCCGGTCCAGCTCGGCCCGGGTGCGCCCGCGGAACGGGCCGCCGCTGGCGGTGACCACCAGCCGGGAGACCTCCCGGCGCTCGCCGCCGAGCAGGGCCTGGAAGAGCGCGGAGTGCTCGGAGTCCACCGGCACGATCGAGCCGGGTCGGGCCCGCTCGGTGACCAGCGGGCCTCCGACGATCAACGACTCCTTGTTCGCCAGGGCCAGCACGCGACCCGCGTCGAGGGCGGCCAGGGTGGGTGCCAGGCCGATCGAGCCGGTGATGCCGTTCAGCACGGTGTGGCACTCCGCGGCGGCCAGTTCGGTCGCCGCGTCCGGGCCGACCAGGATCTCCGGCAGCGGTTCACCGGAGCCGTAGCGGGCGCGCAATTCCTCCCGCAGTTCCTCCCGCTTCTCCTCACGCGCCACGGCCACCGTCCGTACCCGCAGACGGTGCGCCTGCTCGGCGAGCAGGTCCGGTCGTCCACCGGCGGCGGAGAGGCCGACCACCCGGAAGCGGTCGGGGTTGCGCAGCACCACGTCCACGGCCTGGGTGCCGATCGAGCCGGTGGAGCCGAGGACGACGATCTCGCGGATCTCCCCCGGGCCGTCATCGGCCGGGGCGGGGCGCACTCGCGGATCCGCGAGACACGAAGAGCTGTCGGTCATTCCCCCATTCTGGCCCGTCCCGACGCCCCGTCGTGCCGGCCTCGGCCGACCGGCCTCCCGGCGGGCACCGGAGGACCACCTCACCCGCGGATCCCGGGCGGACGCCACCCCCGCACCGTGTCGGGAAGGGCGACGGGTCCCCTCCCGTGGTGATCGGCACCTCACCGGGCCAGGCGCTCCCACGCATCGGAGGTCCCCCGGTGGCGGAGGCCACCTCGGGGCGGTCCTCGGTGCCCGCGGTGCCGGAGAGGGTCGACTTCCGTCACTTCGGTCCGCTCACGGCGCCTCCGGGTCCCGGGCCCCCGGGTCGGGACCCGGAGGGGATTCCGTGTCCCCCGCCGTGTCGGAGTCGGTTCCGTCCCTTCGACCGGTACCCCCACGGTGACGGTCCCACCGGGTCCCGCGTCGGGCCCGGCGACCGTCGGCGGCGCGTCGACGGTCGCCGTGTCCGGCCGGGAAACCGACCCCGCCGGGTACGGCGCGGACCGCGGGACCGACTCCCGAGCTCCGGCCCGGAACCGGAATTGAAGCGCTTCGACAGATGTATGGACAGGTTTGCCGTCCCGGTTTAGTGTCTCCCGGAAGGACGGCGGGCCGTGGGTCGGAACGGACGCGCGGAGCCGTCGAAGCGCTTCACCGGCGTCTCTTCCCACCCGGCCCGCACGACCCGCACGGTTCACGGACGGGCGTCCGGAGCGCGAGCCGTCACCCGCACCCGGCCCCACACTGGAGAGCACCATGGTCACTCTCGCCGAGGTCGCCCGGCACGCCGGCGTATCGGCCAGCACGGTGAGCTACGTCCTCAGCGGCAAGCGGACCATCTCCCAGCCCACCCGGGAGCGCGTGGAGCGCAGCATCCACGAACTGGGGTACCTCCCCAACGCCGGGGCCCGTGCGCTGGCCAGCAGCCGTTCGAACATCATCGCCCTGATGATGCCCCTGCGCACCGACATGTACGTCCCCGTGATGATGGAGATCGCCCTCGCGGTGGCCACCACGGCCCGCGAACACGAGCGCGACGTACTGCTGCTGACCGGGCAGGAGGGGCCGGCGGCGGTGCGGCGGGTGGTGGGCAGCGGGCTGGCCGACGCCATGATCCTCATGGACGTGGAGTTGCACGACGCGCGGCTGCCGCTGCTGCACGAGTCGCCCCGCCCCTCCGTGTTGATCGGTCTACCGGCCGATACCGCCGGGCTGACCTGTGTCGATCTGGACTTCTCGGCCACGGGGCGGTTGTGCGTGGAGCACCTGGCCGAGCTGGGGCACCGCGAGGTGGTGCTGATCGGCGAGGCCGCCGCGGTCTACGAGCGCCACACCGGCTTCGCCGAGCGGACCATCGCCGGGGTCCGGGAACGCGCCGCCGAGTTGGGGATCCGGGTCCTGCACCGCCCCTGTGAGGGCTCCTACGAGGCGATGGCCGGCGCCCTGGCGCGAATCTTCCAGGAGCGTCCCGGCATCAGCGGGTTCATCGTGCAGAACGAGTCGGCGCTCGGCCCCATGCTGAGTCTGTTGCGGCAGCAGGGCCGGGCGGTGCCCGAGGACGTGTCGATCGTGGCGATCTGTCCGGACGAGGTGGCCACCCAGGGCTCGGTCGCCCTGACCTCGGTGGCGATCCCGGCCCGGGAGATGGGGCGGCGCGCCGTCGAACTGGTGATGCCGAAGGTGGAGGCCGCCGGACGCAACGGGCACGGCCGACCGGTCCCGGACCGGATCGAGCTGCTGCCGCCCCGCCTGACCGTGCGGGCCAGCACCGGCCCGGCACCGGTCGTCGGCCGGGTCTGACGACGGCGGGGAACCCGCGATCACGGGGCGCGGGGCGCGCTCGGTGATCGCGGGTTCCGGGGCCACCGGGTGATTCGGGGGCCCGGCCCCCTCGGCCTCCGGACGCGGGACGGCGTCCGGGTACCGACCCCTCTCCCGTTCCGGGTCCCCGCCCCTTCCGGGAGGGCTCCCGCAGGTCCCCACCCGTCCCCCGCGCCCGACCCGTGGTCGGGTGCTCCGCTGGTACACCGCCGCCACCTCGCCGTGGCGGCCCCTTCCCGACGGGAGTTTTCGTTGAACGACTCATCACCCGCCGTAACCCTGGCCCAGTCCTCCCCCACCGTGGGCGTGTTCCGCGAGCGTGACGGCGCCCTGGAGTGGAGCGGTCGGCAGGAGACCCTGCGGATCGAGCCGTGGGGTCCGGACGCGGTGCGGGTCCGCGCCCGACTCGGCGGCCCCGTGCTCGACGGCCTGCCGGGCGCTCTGGACACCGGGTGCCCTCCGGCCCCCGACGCCGCCGTGAAGATCGGGAACGGCGCCGCCGTGCTGGTGAACGGCGCGGTCACCGCCGAGGTGAGCGCCGAGGGAATGGTCCGCTTCCTGGACTCCACCACCGGTGAGGAGCTGCTCGCCGAGGAGCGCGCGCACTTCTGGTGGCCCGGCCCCCGCCTGTACACGGCGACCGGCAACGGCTACCACCGCCTGGAGCAGCGGTTCGCCGCCCACCCGGACGAGAAGCTGTACGGCCTGGGCCAGCACCAGCACGGCCTGCTGGACCAGAAGGGGATCGTGCTGGACCTGGTGCAGCGCAACGCCGAGGTCTCCATCCCGGTGCTGGTCTCCAGCCGGGGCTGGACGATGCTGTGGAACAACCCCGCCGTGGGCCGGGTGGAGCTGGCGACGAACGGCACCCGGTGGGTCGCCGACAGTGCCCGCCAGATCGACTACTGGATCACCGCGGGAACCCCCGCCGACGGGCAGCGCCGGTACTCGGCGGTCACCGGCCGCACCCCGATGCTCCCGGAGTGGGCGGCCGGGTTCTGGCAGTGCAAGCTGCGCTACCGCACCCAGGAGGAGCTGCTGGAGGTGGCGCGCGAGTACAAGCGGCGCGGGCTGCCGCTGGCCGCGATCGTCTGCGACTTCTTCCACTGGACGCACCTGGGCGAGTGGCGCTTCGACCCGGCCGAGTGGCCGGACCCGGCCGCGATGGTGCGGGAACTGTCGGAGATGGGCACCACGCTGGTGGTCTCGGTGTGGCCGTCGGTCTCCCCACTGAGCGAGAACCACCCGACGCTGGAGCAGCGCGGTTGGTTCATCGGCACCGAGTACGGTCCGATGGCGCACGCGGACTGGCCGGACAAGGAGGTCGCCGAGCCGGTGCAGGTCGCCTTCTACGACGCGACCAACCCGGAGGCGCGCGAGTTCGTCTGGTCCCGGATCCGGGAGAACTACCTGGACCCGTACGGGATCAAGGCGTTCTGGCTGGACGCCTGCGAGCCGGAGCTCAAGCCGGGGTTCGCGGGCAACCACCGCTACCACGCCGGCCCGGGCCTGGAGGTCGCCAACCTCTACCCGCGCGAGAACGCCCGCGCCTTCCACGAGGGCCTGACCGCCGCCGGGGAGGAGACCATCACGCTGAACCGCTCGGCGTGGGCGGGCAGCCAGCGGCACGGCGCCGCCCTGTGGTCGGGGGACATCGGCACCGACTTCGCCACCCTGCGGCGGCAGATCGCGGCGGGCCTGAACACCGCGCTGTCCGGCATCCCGTGGTGGAACACCGACATCGGCGGCTTCCACGGTGGCGACCCGGACGACCCGGCGTACCGCGAGGTGATGGTGCGCTGGTTCCAGTTCGGCGCGTTCTCGCCGCTGATGCGCCTGCACGGCTTCCGGGACCCGGCGATGCCGCTGGGTCCGGACATGACCGGTGGACCGAACGAGGTCTGGTCCTACGGCGAAGAGGCCGGGGCGATCCTGGAGGAGTACGTGCGGCTGCGCGAGCGGTTGCGTCCGTACGTCCTGGAGCAGATGCGGACGGCGCACACGGAAGGGCTGCCGGTGATGCGTCCGCTGTTCCTGGAGTTCCCGGACGACGCGCGGACCGGGGACATCGCCGACGCCTATCTCTTCGGCCCCGACGTGCTGGTGGCGCCGGTGCTGGAGGCGGGGGCGCGCGAGCGCACGGTGTACCTGCCGGCGGGTGCGCGGTGGACCGACGCGTGGACCGGTGAGGAGTACCCGGGCGGTGCGGAGGTGACGGTTCCGGCGCCGCTGGAGCGGATCCCGCTGTTCCTGCGGGACGGCGCCGAACTGCCGCTGCGCGCCGGCTGAGGGACCGGGCGGCCGTCCCGGAACAGGGGTTCGGGACGGCACCACCGCGGGGCGGGCCCCGGGAGCCTTGGGTTCCAACGGTCCTCGCAACACCTGTGATGTGTGGGGGTTGCGAGGCCCCCCGGAACCCGAGAGCGACCCCCCGGGGCCCGCCCCGTCGTGGGTCCCGTCGCCTGTCCGGCTCCCGGCCACCCTCTCCCCGCGGTCGGGGCCAGGGCTCAGGCCGGTTCGCGGGGCTTCTCCCACACCGCGAGGACCCGGCGGCTGCGGGAGTGAAGGGGGCACGGGTCCAGTCCTCCCATCGGGCGTACGGGCGCATCCCGGCGAGGCGTGCCATGAGGTCCATCTCGGCGGGCCACACGTACCGGAAGGGGATGGACCGGAAGGTTCCCTGCCCGTCGACGATCTCCACGAAGTTCGAACTCATCGCCTGCGTGGCGGTGTCGTAGACGTCGAAGCCCCATACCGGCGGGCCGGCGCGGAAGAGCACGGTGCTCCCCGGGTCCACGGGTGGGAAGGGGTTGGCGGGCTCCCGGGATCCGGCGTCCTCGGTGTTCCCCGCCTCCCCGACATCGCCCGCGACGGTGAGCCGGTCGAGTTCGGGGAGCATGACCTCGACCAGGAACCGACCGCCGGGCGCCAGGTGATCGGCGACGTTACGGAAGCAGTCCACCTGCGCGTCCTGCGTGGTGAGGTTCATGACCGTGTTGAAGATCAGGTAGGCCAGGGAGAAGGTGCCCCCGACCCGGGTCGTCGCGAAGTTGCCGATCTCGACGGGGATCGCCTCGCCGCAGGGCTTGGCCCGCAGCCGGGCGACCATCTGCGGGGAGAGGTCGATGCCGTGGACGGGGACACCCCGGGCGGCCAGGGGCAGCGCCACCCGGCCGGTGCCGATGCCGAGTTCCAGGGCCGCTCCCCCGGCGGCGAGTTCGGTCAGGAGGTCAAGGGTGGGGTCGAGGACGGCCGGCTCGGCCATCCCGGCCGTGGAGTCGTCGTAACCGGCGGCCACTTCCTCGTCGAAGTGGTTGGGTGGTGGGCTGTCGGGTTCATCGGGCGTTTTCCCCGGTTCATCCATGTATCCGACGGTAGGGGCGCGGGACGCGTCACCACACCCGGTTTTCCGCCGGTCCGCCGCCCCGTGCCGGGACACGGGGCGGCGGACCGGCGGACCGTGAACGGGGGTCAGGGACGCAGTGCGAGGACCCCGTACCGCTCCAGGGTCACCTCTCCCTCGCACCGCCGCCCGGTGAGCAGGTCGGTACCGGCTTCCGGGAGGGTGACGGTGGCCGACTCGGGGCGGTGGTTGAGGAGGAAGAGCACCTCACCCCGGCGGACCGCCTCCACCCCGTCGGGGGCGTCGGCGAGCACCGGCTCCACCCCGGCCCCGGCCACGGCGCGGGCCAGCAGCCCTTCCAGCGCCGCCGGGTCGGGCTGGGTGGAGAGGTACCACGTGACGCCCGGGTCCACCGCGGCGTCGGCGGCACCCGCGGTGTCGGTGCCCCCGGGCGACTTCGCGGCACCGGCGAACGGGGTGTGCCGCAGGACGGCGGGCCGTCCGTCCAAGTCGCCACCGGCCCAGCGGGCGATCACCTCCGGTCCGCCGTCCCGCCCTCCGACGGGCTCCAGGTCCTCGCTCCACAGGGTGGCGGTGGTGCCGTCGTCCAGCTTCCCGCTCTCCCCCGCCTCCATGGGCCACCACTCGTGAACGAGGTCGATGCCCAGCAGTTCGCGCAGACGGGCGTCCATCCCGCCCTCGCGGATGCGGTCGTCGGGGTCGGCGACGCCGGTGGACCAGCCGCAGACGAGCGTGGTGCCCGCCCGGACCCGCTCCACCAGGTTGTCCAGCGCGGCGTCGCTCATCAGGTACAGGTGTGGGACGACGATCACGCGGTAGTCGGAGAGGTCGGTCTCCGGGTGGGCGAGGTCGCAGGCGATGTTGCGGCTCCACAGCGCCCGGTGCCACTCGCGCAGCACCTCGGCGTGGTCCACCTCGGCGGAGGGGCGGCCGGGCTGGCCGTCCGCCCACCAGGAGTCCCAGTCGTGCAGCACCACGACGTCGGCGACGTTGCGGGCGCCCACCACCTCCCCCGAGTCGGAGAGTCGTGCCAGGTCGGCGCCCAGCTCGGCGACCCGGCGGAAGCCCCGGGAGCGCTCGCCCGCGTGCGGAAGCATCGCGGAGTGGAACTTCTCGCTGCCCTGGCGGGATTGGCGCCACTGGAAGAAGCAGATGGCGTCGGCGCCCCGGGCGACCGCCTGGAGCGACCACAGCCGCATCACCCCCTCCGCCTTGGGCGGGTTGACGCCGCGCCAGTTGACGGCGGCGGCGGCCTGCTCCATGAGCATCCACGGCCCCTTGGCCTGGGAGCGGGTGAGGTCCTGGACGAGGGCGCCGAAGGGGGCGCCGCCGACCGAGCGGTGGTCGGCGCGCGGGTCCGGGTAGATGTCGACGGAGACCACGTCCTCCTCCGCCGACCAGCGCCAACCGTCCTGGCCGGGGAAGAGCGGCATGAAGTTGGTGGTCACCGGCACGTCCGGACGCCGGGCCAGGAGTACCTCGCGTTCGGCGACGTGGCATTCCAGCAGGGCGTCGGAGGTGAAGCGGTGGAAGTCGAGCTTCTGGGTCGGGTTGACCAGGTAGGGGGTACGACGCGGCGGGATCACCTCCGACCAGTCGTCGTAGCGCTGGCTCCAGAAGGCGGTTCCCCAGGCCGCGTTGAGGGCGTCGAGGTCGCCGTAGCGCTCGCGCAGCCAGCGGCGGAAGTGTTCGGCGGTCACGTCGCACCAGCAGTGCGTGCAGTACTCGTTGTTGACGTGCCACATGCGCAGCGCCGGATGGTGGGCGTAGCGGTCGGCGATGTCGCCCGCCAGGCGTGCGGCGTACTCGCGGTAGATCGGCGAGGAGGGGCAGTACTGCTGGCGCGAGCCGTACCACTGGATCGTGCCGTTCTCGTCGCGCGGCAGGGTCTCGGGGTACCGGGCGCCCATCCACGGGGGCGGGGAGGCGGTGGCGGTGGCCAGGCAGACGCCGATGCCCGCGTGGTGGAGCAGGTCCATGACGCGGTCGAGCCAGTCGAAGTCGCGGACGCCGGGACGTGGTTCGATGCGGGCCCAGGAGAAGACGCCGACGGTGGCGAGGTTGACGCCGGCCTCGCGCATGAGGCGCACGTCCTCGGCCCACACCTCCTCGGGCCACTGTTCGGGGTTGTAGTCGCCGCCGTGGAGCAGGCGTCCGCGGGTCGCGTCGGAGAGGGAGGCCATGGGCGGGATTCCTCGTTCCGTGCTCGGAGGGGTGGTGCGGGTGATGCGGGTGGGGACCGGACGTGCCGGGACACGGCTCGGGCGCCGGACGTGCCGGGGCCCCGGGCGGACGCGCCGCGCCGGGGCCCGGTGGGGGTCAGCCCTTGATCGCGCCGATGAGCATGCCCTTCTTGAAGTGTTTCTGCACGAACGGCGAGAGGATCGCCACCGGCAGCAGCGCCATGACCATCACCGCGGTCTGCACGGAGATGGACGGGATCTGCCCGGTTCCGATCGCCTGTCCCATGCCCTGCGGGCGGTTGCCGGCGATGACGATCTGCTCCATGACGTTCTGCAACGGCAGCCGGTCCTGGCTCTGGATGTAGATGAAGGCCGCGAAATAGTTGCCCCAGTAGCCCACGGCGTAGAAGAGCGAGATGACCGCGAGGACCGCCCGGGAGAGCGGCAGGACGATCTGCCACAGGATGCGGAACTCCCCGGCGCCGTCGATGCGGGCGCTGTCCATCAGCTCCTGGCCGACGTTCATGAAGAACGCCCTCAGCACCAGGATGTTGAAGACGTTGACCGCCATCGGCAGGATCAGCGCCCCGTAGGTGTCCATCAGGCCCAGGGTCTGGATCAGCAGGTAGCTGGGGATCAGACCCGCGCCGCCGAAGAACATCGTGACGAGCAGGGTCATCAGGATGGAGCGGTGGCCCAGCGAGCCCATCCGGCTCAGTCCGTAGGCCACCAGCACCGAGATCACCATCGAGAAGACGGTACCGACGAGGGTGATGCAGATGGAGATGAAGGTGGCCCGGGCCACCTGTCCGCCGCTGAGCAGTTCGCGGTAGGCGGCCAGGCTGAAGCCCTCCGGCCAGACCACCAGGCCGCCGGTCTTGTTGATCGTGGCGACGTCGGAGACCGAGGTCATGATCACGATCCACAGCGGGAAGAGGATCGCCAGCAGGGCGATGACCAGGATGACGCCCTTGGCCGCCAGACCGACCGGGTGGGGCCGCTCCTCCCAGGGGGGACGCCTGCGGTTGGTCTCGGTGACGTCGTCGGTGAGGACGCTCATGACTTCTTGTACACCCCCGCCTCGCCCATGGCGTGGGCGACCTTGTTCGCGGCCAGGATCAACAGCAGGCTGAAGATCCCCTTGACGATGCCGACCGCCGCCGCGTAACTGAACTGGCCGTTCCTGATACCGGCGAACCAGACGTAGGTGTCGAGCACCTCCGACGCGCCGGGGCCCACCGCCGTTCGCTGGATGATGTACTGCTCCAGGCCGACGGTCAGCATGCCGCCGATCTGCAGTACCAGCAGCAGGGCGATGACCGGGCGCAGCGCGGGCAGCGTGACGTGCCACATGCGGCGCCAGCGCCCGGCGCCGTCCACCGCGGCCGACTCGTACAACTCGTGGTTGACGGCGGCCAGGGCGGCGAGGAAGACGATGATGCCCCAGCCCGCGTCCTTCCAGATCAGCTGGGCGGTGATCAGGAACTTGAAGAAGCCCGGATCGGTCATCAGGTCGAAGCCGTCGGCGAAACCGTGGTTGCGGGCGGTCTGGGCGACGAGGCCGGCGCCGCCGAAGATCTGCTGGAAGACGGTGACGACCAGCACCCAGGAGAAGAAGTGCGGCAGGTAGAGCACCGCCTGCGCCCACGCCCGCACCTTGCTGTGCAGGAAGCTGTTGATCAGGATCGCCAGGGCGATGGGGATGGGGAAGAACAGCACCAACTGGAGGAAGGAGAAGACCAGGGTGTTCTCCAGCGCGTTCCAGAAGTAGCTGTCGTTGATCATCCGCTGGAACTGCTCCAGCCCCACCCAGGTGCTGTTGGCGAGGCTGTCGAAGAACCCGTCACCGGCGTAGGGACTGAAGAACTGGAACGCGATGACGTTGCCGGCGATGGGGATGTAGGCGAAGACGAACAGCAGCAGGACCGCCGGCGTCGTCATGAGGATCAGCGCGCGGTCACGACGGAATCGGTCGCGCCACCTCACCCCGCCGTCGGGAACGTGGACGGCGGGCTTCCCTCGTCGACGACCCCGGCCGCCCCGCCCCCGGGAACGGGGGCCGGACGGTCGGCCGTCGGCGGGCTCGCCGGCGCCGGGCGTCGGGGGGCCGTCCCCGGACGCCGCCGCGGGGCGCGGAACCGTGCTCTGGGACACGGGCGGACCTCTTCTCCTGCGTGTCGTGTTCGGTGGTGCTCCCGCCCACCGGGCGGTGACGCGCCGGTCTCCGCCGGACGCCGCCCCGGGGAAGTTCCGGGGCGGCGTCCGGCGGGGCGCGCCGGGGGACGTCCGGCGGCGCCGGCCGACGGGCCGGGCTCGGTCAGGCTTCCTCCTCCAGCAGTTCCAGGTACCACTCGCGCAGTTCGTCACCGCCATTGCGGCGCCATTCGGCGACGGCGTTCTGCATGTCGCTGATGGAGGCGCGACCGCGCGTCACGTCGTCCTCCAGGTCCTCGAAGGCGTCGTTGAGGTTGGCGAACCGGTCGGGCTCCTGGATCTGCCGGCCGTAGAACAGCGGCTCGCGCACGTGGGGCATCTGTCGCTGGTGCCAGCCGCACTTCTGTTCCACGACCCCCGGCTGGTCGGGGTGGGCGACGGCGGCCTCGGGGGAGGCGATGAAGACGTAGGTCTCGGGCTGGACCTCGACGGTGCCCTGCTCGGTGCGGACCGGCACCCCGTCCTCGACGGTGTAGTGGGTCCGCTCGATGCCGTAGTTGCGCAGGCGGTTCTCGTAGGTGCCGTAGGGCGCGGCACAGAGGTTGGCCAGTTCCAGGGCGTCGCGGATCCGGTCCTCGGAGAGGTTGCGGTTGACGAAGGTCCAGATGCCGGCGCCGTTGCCCGCCCAGATGACGGGGTCGCCACCGTCGTGGGAGAAGAAGTCCATGGCGTTCATCCGGAAGTCCGGGTTGCCGCCGGTGACCTGCTCGCTGACCAGGCCGTGCCAGATGCCCTCGCCCTGGGCGAGCATCAGGGACTCGCCGGCGGCGAAGCGGCTGTTGGAGTCACCCTGGTTGGCCACGGAGTCGGGGTGGACGACGCCGGCGTCGAAGAGCTTGCGGCTCCACTCCAGGGCCTCGAGGTAGGCGTCCTCCTCGTAGCGGTGCACGAGGGTGTCGCCCTCGCGGCGCCAGTACTGGGGGCGCTCGGGGAGCACGCCGAAGTAGACGAAGGCGGCCCACTTGAAGTCGTCGCAGGCCCACACCCGGTTCCGGGCGGAGGTGATCTCCTTGGCGAAGTCGAGGAACTCGTCGAGGGAGCCGGGCGGGGTCCAGCCGTTGGCCTCGAAGACGTCCTCGCGGTAGAAGGGCACCACGCCGCCGATCACCGGCTGCGGCATGGGCAGGCCGCGCAGGGCGCCACCGAAGATGGACGCCTGCCAGGCGGGAGTGGGGATGGCCGCGAGGTTGGGGTAGTCCAGGACGGCGTCACCGGACAGGTACGGGCCCAGGTCGGCGAAGCGCTGCTCGATGGCCCGGGGTATCTGGCCGCGCAGTTCCCAGCCGGGGACGCAGACCAGGTCGGGGATGTCGCTGCCGGCGAGCACCGTCCCCAGCTTCTCACCGTAGGTGTTGCCGTCCTGGGTCTGCCACTTGACGGTCAGGCCGACCCGCTCGTCCATGGTCGTCCAGTACTCGTTGCCGGCGCGCGGCGGCGTGCCCCACAGCGGGGTCATCGCGGTCAGCTCGCCGCCGCTGCCCTTGGCCTCGGAGACGGTGACGCCCAGGTCGTCGACCTCGATGTAGCGGTGGTAGCCGGGGACGGAGCCGTCGACGGACGGAACGTCCGGGTCCACCGCCACTTCCGACGCCCGGTAGGTGGGGAGGATGTCGGCCGCCTGGTCCTCACTGACACGGCCCTCGCCGCCCCCGCCTCCCCCGCCGTTGCCGCCCGATCCACAGGCGGTCAGCAGGGGGACGCCGCCCGCCGTGGCCGCTGCGGCGACGGCGGTGGAGGCGAGGAACGATCTCCGGCTGGGCGCGGAGGAGGTCTTGGGCATGGCGTCAACCCTTCAGAGCGTCATTGCTGGTACCGCGCAGGACCCTGGCCGGCACGGTGGTCGAAGCGCTTCGATGTTGCGCAGAGGTTAAGACGGGACCGCGGGCAGCACAAGAGATGTCCCCGAGAAATCTCATGACCGCACGGAATCCCACAGCCCTCCCGAGTCACTCCACCACCGGGCCGGCGCCTCGAAGATGCCGTTCGGTGTCTTGACATTCGCGCCGGGAGCGGTTGAGCATCGAAGCGCTTCAATGATCCGGTCCGGCAGGTCCGCCCGGCTCCGTGCCTCGCGCCGGGTCGCCGCCCGCGAGCCCGCCGCCGCGGCGAGAGGAACCTTCCCCGTGACATCCGAGCAGCTGCCGTTCCGTGATCCGCACCGGGGGGACGAGGAGCGGACCGCCGATCTGCTGGGACGTCTGACGCCCGACGAGCGAATGGCCATGTTGCACCAGTTCGCCCCCGCGGTGGAACGGTTGGGCGTGCCCGCCTTCCGCACCGGTCAGGAGGCGCTGCACGGCGTCGCCTGGATGGGGCCCGCCACCGTCTTCCCCCAGGCCGTCGGCCTGGGGGCGACCTGGGACGAGGAGTTGCTGCGGGAGATCGGCGAGGCCGTGGGCCGGGAGGTGCTGGCCATGCGGTCCCGCGACCCGCGGGTGGGATTGAACGTCTGGTCCCCGACCGTCAACCTGCTGCGTCATCCCCTGTGGGGCCGCAACGAGGAGGGGTACGCCGAGGACCCCCGACTGACCGCCGCCCTGGCGACCGGCTACACCCGGGGTCTGCGCGGGGACCATCCGGACCGGTGGCGGACCGCGCCGATCCTCAAGCACTGGCTGGCCCACAACCACGAGACCGACCGCGACACCGCCTCCACCTCGGTGCCCCCGCGAGTGCTGCACGAGTACGAGCTACCGGCCTTCCGGGGTCCGGTGCGCGCCGGCGCCGTGGCGGGCGTCATGCCCGCGTACAACCTGGTCAACGGCCGTCCCAATCACCTCTCCCCGCTGTTGGAGTCGCGGTTGCGGGCCTGGACGGAGCTGCCCCTGGTGGTCTGCTCCGACGCCGGCGCCCCCACCAACATCGCCGGCTCGGAGGCCTATTACCCGGACCACGCCTCGGGACTGGCCGCCGCGCTGCGGGCGGGCGTGGACAGCTTCACCGATCACGGCGAGGACGGCGGGCCGACCCTGGAGCGGCTGCGCGAGGCCCTGGAACGCGGACTGATCTCGCAGGAACACATCGACGCGGCCGTGCTGCGGTTGTTGGGGATGCGGCTGCGGCTCGGCGAGTTCGACCCGGACGGCGGGCCGTTCGCCGATCCGGGGGAGCGGGCCTTCGACACCCCCGAACACCGGGCGCTGGCGCTGCGGGCGGCGGAGGCGGCGATCGTACTGCTGCGCAACGCCCCGCCGGTCGGCGGGGAGCGGCCGGCCGGGGAGGACGCCGGGGACGCCCCGTTGCTGCCGCTGCCCGCCGGGAGCCGGGTCGCGGTGGTCGGGCTCCTGGCGGACGAGTGCAAACTCGACTGGTACAGCGGCGCCCTGCTGCACCGCTCCACCCCCCTGGACGGATTGCGGGAACACCCGGGCATCGCCTCCGTGACGTACGCCGAGGGCACCGACCGGGTGCGGTTGCGCTGTGCGGACGGCTGGATCGGCGTCCCCGGGATGCCCGACGCGGAGGGCACGGGAGGCGCGGAGGGCGTCGGGGAAACGGATGCCGCCGACGCGGGGGCGCTGGACCCGGCGCTGCTGCGCGGTCGCACCGACCTGCCGCCACTGACGGTCGGCCCGGAGTGGGACGCGGCCGACCTGCACCTGGTCGACTGGGGCGGGGGCGCGTTGACCCTGCGGGCCGGCTCCGGGACCGCGGGCCGGTACCTGTCGGTGGCCGAGGACGGTCTGGTGCGGGCCTCGGCCCGGCAGCCGGGCGGCTGGGTGGTGCAGGAGGTCTTCACCGCCGAGCCGGTCCCCGACACGACCCCCACGGGTGCGGAGCGGGCCACGCCGACGGACGCCGCCGGGATCGGGGACATCGGACCGGTACTGCTGCGCCACCGGGGCACCGGCCGCCCGCTGGTCGCGGCCCCGGGGGGACTGCGGGTGGTCGGTGACGGGGAGGAGCCCACCGCCTTCACCGCCGAGGTCGTCTCCCGGGGAACCGAGGAGGTGGCCGCCGCGGCGGCCGGCGCGGACGTCGTCGTCGTGGTGGCCGGCAACGACCCGCACATCAACGGCCGGGAGACCGAGGACCGCGTCACCCTGGCCCTCCCCGACCAGCAGGACCGGCTGTGGCGGACGGCGCGCGACGCCAATCCGCGCACCGTGCTGGTGCTTTCCTCCTCCTACCCCTACGCGGTGACGGAGGCCGCCGCCGAACTGCCCGCCCTGCTGTGGACGGCACACGGGGGGCAGGCCGCCGGCACGGCGCTGGCCCGGGTGCTGTGCGGGGACCTCTCCCCCGCCGGCCGGCTGCCGCAGACCTGGTACGCCTCCGACGCGGACCTTCCGGACCTGCTCGACTACGACGTGATCGGCTCCCGCCTCACCTACCTGTACCACCCGGGCGAGCCGCTGTTCCCCTTCGGCCACGGCCTGTCCTACACCTCCTTCGGGTACCGCGACCCGTCGGTCCCACCGGTCACGGATGGGACTCTGCGGGTCGAGGTCACGGTGGTCAACACCGGTGATCGGGCCGGCGAGGAGGTCGTGCAGCTGTACACCCGGGCCCTGCCGGCGACCGACGACGGGGGCGCCCCGGGACCGGTCCGTCCGCTGCGCGCCCTGGCGGCCCATCGGCGGTTGCGGCTGGAGGCGGGTGAGTCCCGGCGGATCGCGCTGGAGGCCCCGGCCGAGGAGGTACTCGGCCTGTGGGACCCGGCCGCGGGCCGGTGGAGGGTGCCGGGCGGCCGGTACGCGGTGGAGATCGGGGCCTCGTCCCGGGACATCCGCGCCACGGTCGAGGTGGAGGTCGCCGGGGAGCCGGCCCGGCCCCGTCCGGTCGCGACGGTCGGCCTGGCGGCGGCCGACGCCGATGTCCTGGAGGGCGTCGAGCTGGTGGACCGCGACCGGGAGAGCGGCGACGCGGCCACGCCCCGGGACCCGGCCTCGCCGGCCCGGCTGCTGTACCGGGGCTGTGATCTCGGCGCGGCGGGCGCCCCGGCGGTGACGGTCACGGTGACGGCGGCGGCCGACGGGGAGTCGGGCCGGGTGGAGTTGCGGGTCCCCGGCGCGGAGCCGGTGGGAATCACCGTGCCGGCCGGCGCGGATCGCTACGACCACCGCCGGTTCACCGTGGAACTGCCGTTGCCCGACGGTGTCGGCGACGGACCGGTGGACCTGGGGATCACCCTGCGCGGACCGGTGCGGTTCGCCGAACTGGGGTGCGGGGACCGTCCGGGGGATGGCCTCCCCGTGGTGTGAGATCACCCCGGGCGGGGCCGCGCCCCCCGGGGGACGCGTCTTCCGGGGCGCGGCCCCGGGGCGCGGTGTCCCCCTCGTCGCCACGTTCCCGCGAGCCGGGAGGCGGCCCGGGCGCATGCGGACGGGGCCCCTCCCCGGGGCACCTGGGCGAGGGCACCGGGGTTCCGGGCACATGACGGGGCCGGGCCCGAACGGTGTGATTCGTTCGGGCCCGGCCCCGTCCCCCGGTCGCGGTCGCCGGGCCGGTCCCGCCCCCCGGCGGGCGCCCGGCCACCGCTTTCCCGCTCAGTCCTCCGGCGTCAGCAGACCCCGTCGGTAGGCGGGGACGAGGTTGCGCGGCACCAGGTACTCGCGCCCCTCGATGGTCAGCGGCACCAGGTCGGGCGTGATCGCCTTCCACTGCGCCCGGCGGTGACGGGTGTTGCTGCGGGACATCTTGCGCTTCGGAACGGCCATGCCGCGCAGCCTACACGAAAACGATTGTCGAAAGCCTCCGCGGTCGGGGCCGGACTCGCGGGGCGGGGCGTACGGTCGTTCACCGTCGGGGCCCCGCCCCGCATCCCCTCACGGCTCACAACTCCAGGCCGGTCAGCACCATCACCCGCTCGTAGGTGTAGTCCTCCATCGCGAACCGCACCCCCTCACGGCCCACACCCGACTGCTTGACCCCGCCGTAGGGCATCTGGTCGGCGCGGTAGGAGGGCACGTCGCCGATGACCACACCCCCCACCTCCAGCGCCCGGTGGGCCCGGAAGGCCGCCTGCACGTCGTGGGTGAACACGCCCGCCTGGAGGCCGTACTGGGAGTCGTTGGCGACGGCGAAGGCCTCCTCCTCGTCCCGCACCCGGGTCACCGACATCACCGGACCGAAGACCTCCTCGCAGCCGAGCCGGGAGTCCGCCGGGACGTTCTCCAGCACCGCCGGGGCCACCGTCGCGCCGTCGCGGGTCCCGCCGGTGAGCAGCTTCGCACCGCCGGCGACCGCCTCCCCGATCCAGGATTCCACCCGCCGGGCCGCGTTCTCGTCGATCAGCGGGCCCACCTGCGTGGTGGGGTCCGTCGGGTCACCGGTGGGCAACTCCTCCACCGCCGCGACCAGCCGCGGCAGCAGCCGGTCGTACACCGACTCGTGCACGATCGCGCGCTGCACCGAGATGCAGGACTGGCCGCCCTGGTAGTTGGAGAAGGTGGCGATCCGGCCGGCGGCCCACTCCAGGTCCTCCTCCGTGGACCAGTCGGCGAGCACGATGGCCGCGCCGTTGCCGCCCAGTTCCAGGGTGACCCGCTTGCGCGGCACCGAGTCCAGGATCGACCAGCCCACCGCCGCCGAACCCGTGAACGAGATGATCGGCAGCCGCTCGTCGCGCACCAGCTCCGGCATCGCCTCGTTGGGCACCGGCAGCACGCTCCACGAGCCCTCCGGCAGCTCGGTCTCCGCCAGCAGTTCGCCCAGCAGGAGCGCGGAGAGCGGCGTGGCGGGGGCCGGCTTGAGGAGGATGGGGGTACCGACCGCGATCGCCGGGGCCACCTTGTGCGCGCACAGGTTCAACGGGAAGTTGAACGGCGCGATGCCCAGCACCGGGCCGTACGGCACCCGACGGGTCAGGGCCAGCCGTCCGGTGCCGCCCGGGTCGCTGTCCAACCGCTGGGCGGTCCCGCCGTTGAAACGGCGCGCCTCGTCCGAGGCCCAGCGGAAGACCGACCGGCACCGGCCCACCTCGCCGCGCGCCCAGGTGATCGGTTTGCCGTTCTCCGCCGAGATGAGCCGGGCGATCTCCTCGGCGCGCTCCTCGAGCCGGGCTCCCACGTGGTCCAGGGCCGCGGCGCGGACGTGGGCGGGGGTGGCGGCGAAGGCGGGGGCGATCCGCACCGCCGCCGCGATCGCCGCCTCGACCTGCTCGGCGGTGGGCACGCTCACCTCCCCGACGGTGGAGCCGTCGCGGGGGGAGGTCACGACGAGGGTCTCCCCGCCGGTGGCGGGGCTGCCGGCGAGCCAGAACGGGTGGGGGGAAGTCGTGATGGTCATCGCGCGAACGCCCTTCCGGTCAGCGGGGGTCGGTGCGGGGGCGCGGGACGCCCCGGAGGCGGGGTCCGCCGGAGTGGTTCCCGGCGAGGGGCACCGGGCACCGCCCGGGCCCCGGGCCCACGGTAGGGGTGCCGTCCCCGCCCCATCCTTGTCCGACGCGGCGCACTCCGCACGACGGGCGCGCCGATTCGGCAGGGACGCGACCGATGGGGACTCGCGTCGAAGGGCACGGGCGGGCGGGGCCGCGTCGGGCGGAGGGGGGATCGCCCGGCCCGGGATCGACCGGCCGGGGTCAGGCGCGCGGCGTCCGCCCGGGGAACGGGGCGCCGGCCGCGCTCCCCCCGGGGCCGGGCTCCGCGTCGCTCTCCGAGTCGGCGACCTTCAGGGCGAGCCACAACTCCATCCGCACGTCCGGGTCGTCCAAACCGCGCCCCAGGATCTCCTCGACCCGCCGCATCCGGTAGCGCAGGGTGTGGCGGTGCACCCCGAGATCGGCGGCGGCCGCGTCCCACTGGCCGTGCCGGGCGAGCCAGGCCCGCAGCGAGGCGACCAGATCGCCGCGTCCGCGCGCGTCGTGCTCCCGCAGCGGCCGCAGCCGGGACTCCGCGAAGCCGCGTGCCGCCTCGTCGGAGAGCAACTCCGGCAGCGACCCGTCGATCACCTCGTCGTGTTCCGCGCAGGCCCGGCCGCGCCTGCGGGCCACCAGCAGGGCGCGCAGCGCCCGGCGCCGGGCGACCGGGATCTCCCGGGCGGTCACCGGACCGGAGAGGCCCACGGTCAACGGACCCGCCGGGTCCTCCGGGGCCCTCGCGCCGGCCCGACAGGCGGCGAGCGCGGCACCGCCGTCCGCGCACAGCAGCAGGGTGCCCTCCTCCTCGACCGCGCTCGGCACCGCCTCACCGGCCCGCGCCGCCGCGACCTCCACGGCGGCCACCAGTCGGTCCGCCTCCGGGGAGGCGGACACCGGGGCGGCGTCACCGACGGCCCCGACCGCACCCGGTGCGCCCCGGGCTCCGACACCGGGGCCGTCGGGGCCCCGGACCGCGACCACCCGCAGGGGGCCGTCCAACAGGGCTCCGAAGACACCGGAGGCCACCGCCGCCGCGTGCCCGTGCTCCCCGGCGAGCAACAGACGCAGTACCGCTCCGCCCAGGCGGCGTTCCCCCTCCCGGACGGTGCGCGAGCGTTCGGTGAGCAGGGTCAGCACGGCGACCGCCGACTGCACGACGTAGCGGCCCACGGGGTCCGGGGGACCGTCGGTGCCGATCGTCAGCACCGCTCCGGGCAGGGAGGCGTTGCCCAACGAGTGCAGTTCCACCCGGTCGGACGGCGGGCCGTCGACGGATCTCCCGGGGATGCCGGGACCGGCTGCTCCGGCCCGTTCGGCCGTCCCACTCCGATCGTCCGGGTCATCCGGGTCATCCGGGTCACCCGGGTCACCCGGCCGACCGACGGCGGACCTCCCGGTCGCCGTGGAGTCGGTCCCCGCCTTCGTCCCCGGTACCCCCGCCTCCTCGCCCGGGACTCCGTGGTCGCGGTCGTCGCGCGCGGCCCCGCCCCTCGTCCGGAGGGTGGCCGCCGGGCCGGGGCCGGCGTCCAGCACGGCGCTGGAGGGGGCGGCGCGGCCGGCCAGCCGTCGGACCTCGTCCCCGAGGCCCGCGGCCCGTCGCTCCGCCCACGGCGGCGCGACGGCCACCAGGGAACCGGAGAGGTCGTGCAGCGCCGCCCAGCCGTCGAGTTGGCCGGCCAGTCGCGCCAGGACCCCCCGGGCGCCGTCCGGGCCGGACGCGGCGCGGGTGAGTTCCCGCTGGGCGGCGAAACCGGCGGTGGCGGCGCGGTACCGCTCGGCGGCCAGGCCGGCGGAGACCACCTTGGAGATGGCGATGAAGGGAGTCGGCCGGGGCACCTCCAGCAGCGGCAGCCCCTCGTCCCGACAGGCTTCCACCAGGGTCGGCGGGGTGGCCGGATGGTGGATCCCCGGCCCGAAGCCGAGACCGACCACACCGGCGGCGCGCAGTCGGCGCACGTACTCCCGGGTGTCGTCCGGATTGTCCACCGGAATCTTCAGGCCGGTGGTCAGCAACAGTTCGCCGCCCTCCAGGTAGGGCACCGGGTCGGCGAGTTCGCTGACGTGCGCCCACCGCACCGGGGCATCCGGGAGGTCACCGGCGGTCAGCGGGCGGAGACCGAGGGCGGGGTGCCTCGCCAGGGAGGCGAGCGTCGGCAACATTCTGGTCCTCGGACGGCGGGGCTCACCGGATGGGACGGCGGGCGGTCCCGGCCGTTCACCCGCAACGGTACCGCCCCGATGGCGCCGGGGCCCGGCGCCATCGGGGCGGGGCAGGCCGCTCCGGGGCCGTGGTCAGTCGCCCAGTCGGACCAGGATCGGCGGGCCGCTCTCCCCCTCCGTACTGGTGACCGAGAGCACCGCGTGGCGCGGCGGCAGCCGGTGTGCCAGTTCGGAGGCGGGCCACCGTTCCCGTTCCACCCGCCGCACGGTGACCGTCTCGGTGGTGGTCTCCCGCCCGGTGAACAACCGGCGGACGCCGCGCACCGTCCGCTTGACCACGCCACCGGTGCGGTCCGGGGCACGGGTGACGTCCCGGTCCTCGGTCCACTCCTTGCCCCAGGCCCGGGCGAAGTGCTCAGCGTCCCAGGTGGTGATGCCGGAGAACGCCATCCGGCATCCGACGGTGCCGAGCAGGGCGGGCCGCAGCGGCTCGGGGACCTCGTCCAGGGAGTTCAGGGCCAGGACCGCCCCGGCGCCGGCCGGCCGCAGCCGGGCCAGGGCCCGCACCGTGCCCGGGGTCAGCGCGGAGGCCGCGTCGTCCAGTACCAGACAGGCGAAGAGGGTTCGGTCGGGGCGCCGGGCGACGGCGGAGGCGAAGCGGGTCAGCAGCAGTCGGACGATGATCCGCCCGGCCTCGGCGTGGCCGCCGGCGGGCAGGTCCACCCGCACCCGCGACGGGCGGTCCGGGACTCCGACCGCGAACGGCCGCGCGCGCCGTGCCGGGTCCGCCGGGCCCGCCACACCGGCGCGTTCCAGCAATCCGAGGCGATCGGCCAGGCGACGGCCGATGTCGTCGGGCCGCTCGGCCTGCCGGGCCCGCAGGACCAGATCCCGCTGGTGGGCACGGCCGCCGGAGCGGCCGAGGTCGTCGTGCAGGGTGTTGAGCAGGGCGGTGGCGCCGTCCAGCAGGGCACGCAGTTCCGGCACGCCGGGGAAGTGTCCGTAGGCGGCGCGGTAGGGGCCGATGAGCTGGGCGATCGCGACGGCCGCCTCCTCGGGGTCGTCCCGCCCCCCGCCCACCAGGGCCTCGGCGAGCAGGGCGGCGGCCTCGTCGGTGTCCTCGCAACCGCCCCAGGGGTCGAGCAGGTACGGGGAGTCGGGATCACCCACCCGGATGAGCACGTCGAACGCCTCATCGGCACCGAGTCCGGCGCCCGCCGCCCCGACCGCGACGACGGTCGCCCGGCCGGCGAGGGCCCGCAGGCACAGCGCCTCGATCACCGGCCGGATCACCCGACCGGTCTTGCCCGAACCCGGCGGGCCGATCGCCACCAGGGAGGTGCCCAACACCTCCGGGTCGAGCGCGACGGCCTCGCCGCGGTGACTGTAGGGGTTGCGCTCATCGGGGACGGCACGGCCGATGAGCACCTGCCCGGTGAGCGGGTCGTGGCGGGCGGTGCGGACCGGCAGATCACGGGCCCCGGAGGGGTGGAGCAGGGCGCCGGCCCCTTCGGCCTCGACGGCGAGGCCGAAGGCGTCGCGGGCCTCGGGGACGGAGCGGGCCCGGCGCCACAGTTCCGCGAGGCGGACGTGGTCCACGTCGTTCATGGCGCCGGACAGGGCGTCGGCGCGCAGACGGTCGGCGGCGCGGGACAGTCCGGCCTCGCGGAGCTCGTCCCATCGTGTGGGGTCGGGGAGCGGCGCGCCCTCGCCGTCGCGTCCCCCGCTCCCGTACGCGGCGTCCCGACCGCCCCACAGCAGGCGGGCCGCACCCCGCCACCCGCCGAGCAGGGCTGCGACGGCCACCAGCAGCGCCGTCCACAGCGCGTAGTGGATGGTGTAGGCGACGACGTAGGCGGTGGTGTCGCCCTCCTCCCACCAGGAGTCGGGAACCACCGCCCACAGGGGCTCCAACCAGAAGAGCCAGACCCCGCCGAAGCTCAGGCCCCAGGCCAGGGCGCCGGCCAGGAGGGCGGCGACGGCCCGGCGGGTTCGGGCGACGGGCAACGGGGGCGTGTCCGCGGGTACCAGGGCCAGGCGGAGCACCCCGGGGCGCACCCGGCGCCAGACCCGCGACCAGTCGCCGATCCTCCCGAACACCCATATCAGGAGCAGTGCGAAGAGGACGTAGTAGGCGTAGGTGGCGGTGACGTGCAGCCGGGTGCCGCGCCAGGCGTCCGTGGTGACCCACTCCAGGGGCCACAACCAGATCCTGATGTAGCCGTTCCAGCACAGCGACCAGAGCAGCAGCGCGCCGAGCAGGGCGAGCAGCGCGCCGCCGAAAAGCTCCCGATCCCCCATGGCCCCGGGGTCCTCGTCCGGCTTGGCCACCCGACCCTCGCGCCACACTCCCGGTGGGGACGGCGGCCGGGGGGAGAGCAACCAGGCTGCGAGGCCGGTGGGCGGCGGGACGTCATCGCCGGCCCGGGGCCCGGGCACGACGGGTACGGGACCGGGGCGATGGGCGGGGTGCCCGCCGGGGTCGGGGTGGTGGTCGTGGCGCGTGCCGTCCTTGCTCATCCCTGTGCCCCCTGCCCGGGCCCGTCCGCCCGTGCCGCGTCGTCCGCCCGACGTGTGCGCCCGACGCGTACGCCGATCCGCATCGTTGATCACCCAAATGTACGTGCCCGGGCTGCCTCCCGGGATGCTTCCGGGCCCAACACACGGCACGGTCCGGGGCGATGACCCGTCGGACGTCCCCGGGCCGGCCTCCCGGGGACGTGGACCGACGGCATCCCGGACGGCTACACCGCGCGCACCGGGACGCCACGGAGCGGGCACGGGAGGGCGACATTCGCACCCGATGTGACGGGTGTGGGGAATGTGACAGGGAGCGCGTGAAGGTACCCCCGGGACGACCCGACCAAAAACCGCACCACTTCCCCAACCGCGCCTATCGGTTGATAGGGAACGAAGGATCGCGTCGAAACCGTTCCGTCACCCGTGCGACTGCGCTACGTTCCACCGTCATCGGCAACGTCGCCTGCACCTGGTGGATCGATGACACGCGCCATTTCCCTGCAAGACGTCTCCAAGGTCTATCCGCGGTCCATCCCGGCGGTGGACCGGTTCTCGCTGGACATCGCGCCCGGCGAGTTCGTGGTCCTGCTCGGCCCCTCCGGTTGCGGAAAGTCCACCGTTCTGCGGCTGATCGCGGGACTGGAGGCACCCACCTCGGGGGATGTCCTGCTGGACGGCGAGTCGGCGGCCGACCTCTCCCCCGGTGACCGGCGTCTGGCGATGGTCTTCCAGCACTACGCGCTGTACCCGAACATGACGGGGCGGGGGAACATGGAGTTCCCGCTGCGCATGGAGCACGGCGGGGGCGACCACGGCCGACGCATCGAGTCCACCGCCCACATGTTGGGCATCCGGGAACTCCTGGACCGCCTTCCCGCCCGGATGTCCGGCGGCGAACGGCAACGGGTCGCCATGGGGCGGGCGATCGTGCGCCGTCCCAGCACCTTCCTGATGGACGAACCGCTCTCCAACCTCGACGCCAAGCTCCGCAACCGCCTGCGCGCCGAGATCTCCGCCCTCACCCACCACCTGGGCGTGACCACCGTCTACGTGACCCACGACCAGGCCGAGGCGATGTCCCTGGGCGACCGGGTGGTGGTGATGCGCGACGGGGTGATCCAGCAGGCCGGACCGGCCCGCGAGGTCTACCACCTGCCGAGCAACGTCTTCGTCGCGGCCTTCGTCGGCACGCCGCGGATCAATCTGCTGCGCGCCCGGGTGCTGGCCCCCCTGGGCGGGCGGATGAGCCTGGACTTCGGGGCGCAGAAGATGCTGTTGCCCGAGCCGCTGAGTCCGGACCACCAGTTGTTGCGCATCCAGATGGGGCGTGACCTGACCGTGGGGCTGCGCTCGGAGGCCGTCCGCATCGCCTCGCCACGGGCGGTGCGTCCCTCCGAGGCGGTACTGCGGGGCGTGGTGCGGCACGTGGAGTTCCAGGGGCACGAATCCCTGGTGCACGTCGACATCGGCGGGGAGCCGGCCGACGTGGGGATCCTGGAGGCGCCGCGCCGCCCCGGGGGCGGCCGGCGCCGCGACGGCTCCGCCTCCGGGGCGTTGGGCCGGCTGCGCCGGCGCTCGCGCGGCTCCGCTCCGGCCCGTCACGGGGCGCCCCCGGGCGGCCCCGGGTCGGGGGGCGCGCTCGAGACCCTGGAGCGTCCGGCGCTCGGCGCGGGCGAGGCGGGCCCACCCGAGCGGATGGCCGCCAACCTGGTGGTGCGCACCGCCGGCGAGGTGCGGCCCCGACTCGGCGAACGGGTGCCCCTGCTCATCGACCTCGACCGGTTGTACGTCTTCGACGCCGCCGGCGAACGCATCTGTCCCGCGCCGACGCACATCCCCGGGCTGGACCGCTGAACCGGCCCCGCGTCCGGAACGCGGTGGGGGGCCGGCCGGGCGGTCCTGTCCCGGATGGCCAAGACGGACGGGTGAGTGCGCCGTGGCGGTGCATGCCCCCCGCGACCGGCCGGACCTAGCCTGCGGGACAGGAAGCCGAATCCCGGAGCGCCACCGCCCGCCGTGCCCCGCCCCCGGCCCCTCCCGTTCCCACCGGGGAGGCGGCGTCCGGGTCGCGGGCCCGGCCGGGTCGTGCCGCTCCTCGTGCCCGAGGAGTGCGCCCCATGACCACCACCACCGCCGGCCCCGTCGGGGGCCCCACCGTTCCCCAGGAGCGGCGCGTCGTCACCGAGATTCCCGGCCCGCTCTCGAGGGAGATGTGGGAACGCAAGCGGGCCGCCGTCGCTGACGGCGTCGGCGCGGTGCTGCCGGTGTTCGTCTCCCGCGCCGGCGGCGGGATCGTGGAGGACGTGGACGGGAACGCCCTGATCGACCTGGGCTCCGGCATCGCCGTGACCTCGGTGGGCAACAGCGCCGAGGCCGTGGTGCGGCGGGCCGGCGAGCAGTTGGGCCGTTTCACCCACACCTGCGCCATGGTCACCCCCTACGAGGGGTACGTCGAGGTGTGCGAGGAACTGGCCCGGCTGACCCCGGGCGACCACGCCAAGAAATCCGCGCTCTTCAACTCCGGCGCGGAGGCGGTGGAGAACGCCGTGAAGATCGCCCGATACCACACCGGCCGACAGGCCGTGGTGGTCTTCGAGCACGGGTACCACGGGCGCACCAACCTGACGATGGCGCTGACCGCGAAGAACATGCCCTACAAGCACGGCTTCGGCCCGTTCGCGCCCGAGATCCACCGGATGCCGGTGGCCTACCCCTACCGGTGGCCGACCGGCCCGGAGCACTGCGCCGAGGAGGCCGCGGCGCTGGCGATCGAGCGGATCGTCAAGGAGGTGGGGGCGGAGAACACCGCCGCCATCCTGATCGAGCCGCTGCTGGGCGAGGGCGGGTTCATCGAGCCGGCTCCGGGATTCCTGCCCCGGCTCGCGGAATTCGCCCGCGAGCACGGCATCGTCTTCATCGCGGACGAGATCCAGAGCGGCTTCTGCCGGACCGGTGACTGGTTCGCCTGCGATCACGAGGGCGTCGTGCCGGACCTGATCACCACCGCCAAGGGCATCGCCGGTGGTCTGCCACTGGCGGCGGTCACCGGCCGGGCGGAGATCATGGATTCGGTGCACTCCGGTGGGCTGGGCGGGACCTACGGCGGCAATCCGGTGGCGTGCGCCGCCGCCCTCGGTGCCATCGAGACGATGCGCGGCATGGACCTCAACGCCCGGGCCCGGCGGATCGAGGAGGTCATGGAGCCGCGGCTGCGGAAGATGGCCGAGCGGTTCGAGGTGATCGGCGAGGTGCGCGGGCGCGGCGCGATGCTGGCGGTGGAGCTGGTGCGGCCGGGCGGCACGGAGCCGAACCCGGAGGTGACCGCCGCCGTGGTCCGACACTGCCACGCCGAGGGTGTGCTGGTGCTCAGCTGTGGCACGTACGGGAACGTCCTGCGCTTCCTCCCGCCGCTGGTGATCGGCGAGGACCTGCTGGTGGACGCGCTGGACGTGCTGGAGGGGGCGTTCGCCGCCCTGTGAGCCGGTGCCGCCGGCCGGGCGGGAGGGGCCCCGGCCGGGACGGTACGCGGCGGGGCCGCGAGGAGGTCCGTGAAGCGGTGGCCGGGCCGCCGGAGGACGGGGCGGGGACGAAGAAGGTGTGAGGGGGAGCGCGCGCCTCCCTCCCCGCTCCCCGCCCCGTCCACGGGGAATCGGCTCGGGAACCGCCGGGACCGGCCCCCGTCCCCCGTCCTTCGAGCGGCTCCGACCCCGCTGCTGCCCGGGGACGGGGCCCGTGGATCCCGGCACCCGGGGCCGTTCCGGAACTCTCCCCCTGCTCCGGGGCCGTCCTCGCCGTTCCCGGAGCCACCCCGCGCCCCCTCCCCTCGTGTCCGCCCGGCCCCGCGTCCCCTTTCCCTTCCGTATTCGACCCCGCGACCGGCGGCGGGCTCACCGGGAGCCGACCGGCACCATCCGGATCGCCGCCTCGTGCATCGCGAGTTCCAGCAGTCGGGGGTCCACCAATCGACCCGAGCCGTCCGGGGCCGAGAGCCACCGCACCCCCGGACCGGTGTTCCGCGCCGGGTGCGGCACCGGAACCCGCTCCCCCTCGCCGGCGCAGCGCACGCCGGTGCCCAGCCAGCAGCCGGCCGTGCCGACCGGCACCAGGAAACCGACCCTCCCGGTATCCCCCTCCCCGAGGTCTCCCAACACCGGCCCGGGCGCGGGCACGAGCCCGCGCAGCACCTCCAGCGTCGGCGGCCCGAGGCGGGCGGGCAGGACCAGGACGTCCCACCGGCGCCCGCAGGGCAGCGGGGCCGCCCGGTGGGGGGCGCGCTCCACCGCTCGCAACCACGCCTCCGGCTCCGTCGCCGCGCTCGCCAGCCACTCCAGCACGCTCCGCTCCGGCACGCTCCCGTTCATGGCATCTCCTCCCGTGCCGGCACCGCCCGTCGGTGCCGTTCCCACCAGGAGGGAGCGAGCGGGAACGTATTCATGACGCGGGTCGCGCGGAAAATTTCGAACGGTTTTCCCCGGGGCGGGCCGGTGGGGGCGTCGGCGTGGCGGCCGGGTGTCGAAACGGGGCGAAGGGACAGGTGGAGGGGACGATCCGGGGAAGCCCGGGTGCCCGACCCCCGGGAGCCTTTCTAGGATGAGTCGCCGAACCGGCGCCCCGCCGGGCGGCCGGTGAACCCCGAGGAACCCAAGGGAGAGCCCCGTGCCCCAGGTGCCCCCAGCACCCACCCCCGACCCCGCCCCGGTGGCGGGGACCCCGTCGGCGGACCGCGCGGCCTTCGTCGCGGCGTTGCCCAAAGCCGAACTGCACGTCCACCACGTGGGCTCCGCGGCCCCGCACACCGTCGCCGCCCTGGCCGCCCGACACCCCGACTCCCCGGTGCCGAAGGATCCGGGGGCGCTGGCGGAGTACTTCACCTTCCGGGACTTCGCACACTTCGTCGAGGTCTACATCTCGGTGGTGGATCTGATCCGCGACCCCGAGGACGTGCGGCTGCTCACCTACGAGGTGGGCCGCGATCTGGCCGACCGGAACGTGCGCTACGCGGAGTTGACGGTCACTCCGGTGACCTCCACCCGGCGCGGGATCGCGCCGGAGGCATTCATGGAGGCGATCGAGGACGCCCGGGTGGCCGTCGAACGGGACCGGGGCATCGTGCTGCGCTGGTGTTTCGACATCCCCGGCGAATTGGGGCTCCCGGCCGCCGAGGAGACCACCCGGATGGCCTGTGAACTGCGGCCGGAGGGGCTGGTCTCCTTCGGACTCGGAGGGCCGGAACTCGGGGTGGGACGGGCGCGGTTCAAGCCGTTCTTCGACCGGGCGATCGCCGAGGGTCTGCACAGCGTGCCGCACGCCGGGGAGTCGAGCGACGCGACCTCCGTCCGGGAGGCGGTGGACGCGCTGCGGGCGGAGCGGATCGGTCACGGCATCCGGGCCGTGGAGGACCCGGCGCTGATGGAGGAGTTGGCGGAGCGGGGCATTCCGTTGGAGATCTGCCCGACCTCCAACGTCGCGACCCGCTCGGTGTCCTCCCTCGCCGAGCACCCGCTTCCGGCGATCGTGGCGGCCGGGGTGCCGTTCTCGATCAACAGCGATGATCCACCGATGTTCGGCACCGATATCGATCGGGAGTACCTGATCGCCGGTGAGCTGCTCGGGCTGGACGAGTCCGGGTTGGCCGAATTGGCCCGCTCCGCCGTCCGTCAGTCGTTCATCGACCCGGCGGGCGGGGCCCGCCTGCTGGCCGGGATCGACGCGCACCTGGCGGGGTGGGGCCGATGAGCGGCGCGACGCGGTATCCGGCCGGGAGGCCCGCCGACGCGCCGGGTCGCACCCTCGTGGTGGCGCACCGGGGCGACCCCTACCGGGTCCGGGAGAACACCCTGGCGTCCTTCCGCTCGGCGATCGCCGAGGGGGCCGACGCGATCGAGTTGGACGTCCGACTGAGCCGGGACGGGGTGCCGGTGGTGGTGCACGACCCGGGTCTGAAGCGACTGTGGGGTGTGGACCGGGCGGTGGCCGATCTGACGGTGGCGGAGATCCGTGAGGCCTCCGGGGGCGGGGTGCCGACCCTCGTCGAGGCGTTGGGGGCGAGTTTCCCGACCCGGGTGCTGATCGATCTGCCGGAGCCGGACGGGGCCATCGCCCGGGCCGCCGTCGCGACGGTGGCCGGGAACGGTTCCGCCGACCGGGTGTACTGGTGCGGCGACCCCGCCGCGCTGTTGGCGGTCCGGGCCGCCGATCCGGGGGCGGAGATCGCCCTGACCTGGAAGCGCAGCGCCCCGGTGCGGGCGGGCCTGGTGGCGGAGGTGCGGCCCCGGTGGCTCAACTACCGCTTCGGGCTCCTGGACCGGGCCACGGTGGAGCGGGCCCGGGAGGCGGGTTATCTCCTGGGGGCGTGGACGGTGGACAGCGGGCGGACCATGCGCGGGCTGCTGGACCTGGGCGTGGACGCGATCACCAGCAACCGTCCCGGCACCCTGCGGCGGGCGGTGGAGCGGGCCGCGCGACAGGACTTCCGGGGATGACCGGGGTTCCCGCTTCCGGGGCGGGGCCGATCGGCCCCGCCCCGGAAGCGGGAGGCGCGGCGATCAGCAGAAGCGGCCGCCGCGCACGATGACACAGCCGTCGGTCGCCGAGGCGATCGCGGGAGCGGCGGCGACACCGGCGAACATGCCCAGTGCCATGAGGACGGTGGCGGCACGGGCGATCACACGGGTGCGGTTGCGCATGGGACTCATCCTCCGGGTTGCGGAAAGGGGTGGTCGTACCGAACGGGGCCGCCGCGATGGTGGATGCGGACAGCCACCCAACGGGCACCGAACGTATCAGGCGATATCCCGGTGTACACCGCACCTTTCGGCCAACCCCTCCCCCGGCGCCCCGGGATCCCCGCGCGCCCCTCCGCGCACACGTCGGCGCCCGAATGCCCGCCGCACCACCGACCGGCCCCGACACTCCCGTGATGGGGCGCCGGGGCCGGTCGGAACGGCCGGCGGGGCGGGTGTCGGGCACCCGCCCCGGCCTCACAGCGCGGTCATGACGTGCTTGATCCGGGTGTAGTCCTCCAGGCCGTAGGCCGACAGGTCCTTGCCGTAGCCCGACTTCCCGAAGCCACCGTGGGGCATCTCGCCCACCAGCGGGATGTGGGTGTTGATCCACACGCAGCCGAACTCCAGCGCCCGGGACATCCGCATCGCGCGGGCGTGGTCCCGGGTCCACACGGAGGAGGCGAGCGCGTAGTCCACCCCATTGGCCCACTCCACGGCCGTCGCCTCGTCGGGGAAGCGCTGCACCGTGATGACGGGGCCGAAGACCTCCTGCTGAACGATCTCGTCCTCCTGCCGCAGACCGCTGACCACGGTCGGCGCGTACCACCAGCCGCGCTCCCCCGCACGGCGTCCGCCGGTCTCCACCCGGGCGTGGGCCGGCAGTCGGTCGATGAACCCGGCGACCTTCTCCAGATGGGAGGCGCTGTTCAACGGGCCGTAGGAGATGTCGGGATCGGCGGGGTCGCCGGTGCGGACATCCGCCGCCGCCTTGGTCAGCGCCTCCAGGAAGGCGTCGTGGATCGACTCGTGGACCAGGACCCGGGTGGCCGCCGTGCAGTCCTGACCGGCGTTGAAGAAACCCGCGTCGCGGATGCCCTCCACGGCGGCGTCGAGGTCGGCGTCCTCGAAGACCACGCAGGGGGCCTTGCCCCCGAGCTCCAGGTGGACGCGCTTGAGGTCGCGCGCGGCGGAGGCCGCCACCTCGGCACCCGCCCGGATCGATCCGGTGATCGAGACCATGGCCGGAATCGGATGCCCGACCATCAGACGGCCGGTCTCGCGGTCGCCGCACACCATGTTGAACACACCGCGCGGCAGGATCTCCCCGAGGATCTCCGCGATCAGCACGGCCGAGGCGGGCGTGGTGTCGGAGGGCTTGAGGACGACGGTGTTACCGGCGGCGATCGCCGGGGCGAACTTCCACACCGCCATCATCATCGGATAGTTCCAGGGCGCGACCTGGGCGCAGACGCCCACCGGCTCCCGGCGCACGAAGGAGGTCATGCCCTCCATGTACTCGCCGGCCGACTTGCCCTCCAGCATGCGGGCGGCACCGGCGAAGAAGCGGATCTGCTCGAGCATCATCGGCAGTTCCTCCTGCCGGGTGAGTTCCAGCGGCTTGCCGGTGTTCTCGCACTCGACCGCCAGCAGTTCGTCGGCCCGGCGCTCGAAGGCGTCGGCGATCCGCAGCAGGGCGAGTTGCCGTGCGGCGGGGGTGGTGTCCCGCCAACCGGGGAACGCGTTGGCGGCGGCCGTCATCGCCGCGTCCACGTCCCCGGCCCCGGAGAGCGGGGCGACCGCGAAGGCGGTGCCGGTGGCCGGGTCCACGACCTCGGTGGTCCGCCCGTCCGCGGCGTCACGGAACTCCCCGTCGATGTGGTTGCGCAGCCGGCGCAGTTCGGTGGTCACAACACCCTCCAGCGTCGTTCGGTCCCCGGCCGCCATCGGCCGGGAATCCCCGGGGCGGGCCCGTTCGGACCCACGGTAGATCGCCGACCGGATCGGGTGACAATCCGATCGACGGGAAAAAATTCGGCTCCACGCCGGAAACAGCTTCTCACCTACGGCGGTACGGCGTCACGGAAGGAGGAATTGCACTCCGGACCATTTCTGCCATTTCGCTCGTTCCTCCCGATTCACCCTTTCACACGCCACCGACCTCACTCCCCCGTTCGGCTCGCCCGCGCCGCCGCACCGCCCGCACCGCCGGCGTTGGCCCGACCGGGCGGTTTCCGACCGACGCGCCGCGTCCCGTCGACCCGGGCCCCGACCGGGGTCGTGGCACTTGGTAACGTCCCTGTCACCCTGCGGTCCCGGGGCTCGGTGACCACCTCCTGCACGGGGCCGCCGTCCTCCGCCTCCGTGCGGGCGGCCCCGGCGGTCGTCGACCTCCCCGGCCGCCCGATCCGACCGCGCCCACCGGCCCCACCCGCCCGCGGGGCCCCGACCCGGAACACCACCCCTCGTCGCCCGCGCCGGGACACGGAGGGGCGTTCCGACCGACCGTCCCGTCCATGAACGGAGGAGCCCCGGTGGCGGCTGTCCCACCCCGGACCACGGAACCCCCCGACCGCTCCGACGATCCCCCCGGACCCCACGGGAGCGGGACCGACCCCGTCCCGCACCCGGACGGCGCCCGGCCGCCCGGGCCGGGGGGAACGGACGGCGCGCTCCGGGTGCGCGGGCTGTGCTGTGACCGGGAGGGCACCGAGGCCCTGCGGGACATCACCCTCGACATCGACGAGGGTGAGATCCTGGCCGTGATCGGCCCCCGGGGCTCCGGACGCAGCAGCCTGCTGGGCTGCCTGGCGGGACGGTTGCCGATCCGCGAGGGCGAGGTGTGGTTCGGTGACCTGCCCGTGCACGCCCTGCCCGAAGCGGCCCGGACCCGGATGCGGCGCGAGCACGTGGGATGGATCGGCGACACCCCGCGGCTGTTGCCCGAACTGACCGCCCGGGAGAACGCCGCCCTGCCCCTGTTGCTGACCGGAACCGGCTCCCGGGCCGCGCACCGGGCCGCCCGGGAGTGGCTGGAGCGGCTGGACGCCGCCGGGTTCTCCCGTCGTCGTCCGGCCGCCCTCACCCGGGCCCAGCGGCAACGGGTGGCCATCGCCCGGGCCCTGGTGACCGGACCGACGGTGCTGTTGGCCGACGAACCCGGCGCGCCCCTGCGCGGACTGGACCGGCTGTGCGCGCTACGGGCCCTGGTGGCCGCCGCGCGTTCCCACCACATCACCACCGTGATCACCGGCACCGGCACCGAACTGGTCGGTCTGGTGGACCGCGTCATCACCCTGGAGGACGGTCGACTCGTGGACCCCGCCCCGACCCCCGGCGCCCCCACCGCGCCCGAGACATGCTCGCTGTCCGGCTAGCGCGCCGCGGACCGCTGCCGCTCCTGGCCCGCCGCGCCCCGTTGTTCCTCGCCGCCGGCGGCACCTGCCTGCTGCTGCTCGGCGTCCTGGCCGACGCCCTGGATCACCGGGGCACGGCGGGGAACTCCGCACTCTCCGTGATCGGCTGCCTGCTGCCGCTCGCCGCCACCGGTCATCTGGCCGCGACACTCGCCCGCGCCCACCCGTCGCCGTCGATCCGTTCGGAGTTGGGGGCGTTGGGGGCCGGACGGGGCCGGACCGCGGCCATGATCGGTGCCTCGTCGGGCGTGTTCGCCCTGCTGGGATGCCTGCCGGCCGTGGCGCTCTTCCTGTACGGTCGCGCGATCGTGGACGGGACGGGGAACGCCCCCGCCCCCCTGCCGCCGCTGGGGACCCCGACCCTCGTGGCGTTGGTGCCCCTGGTGGTGGCGGGTTCCGCCGCCCTGGCGGCCCGCCTCCCCGTCGAACACCGTCGCTCCGCGACCCCAACCGTGCCCGCCCCCGTCGCAGCGGTGACGGGGCCGGGGAACCACTTCCCGGGAGCGGCGTCCGGAGCGGCCGGAGCCGTCGCGTCCAGGGGAACGGACCGGGGGCGGACCTCGGCGGCGGGCGGCCCACCGGTCCCCGCGGTACCGGCCGGCGGTCCGTCGTTCTCCGCCGGAGCGGCCCTGATCGGTGCCGGGGTGGCCCTCACCGCGCTCACCGCTCCGGGCGGTCCCGGACACCCCGGCGCCGGGCCGTGGGAACTGTCCGGGGTCCCCGCGGGCATCGGTCCGGGGGTCGTGTTCGGCTGGGCGCTCGTGCTGATCGGAACCGTGGTGGCCGGCCCCGGACTGCTCGCCCTGTGCGGTCGCCTGCTGTCGCTCCGCCGGCCGGGGGTGCGCCGGATGTTGGCCGGGCGCGCGCTCCTGGTCGACGCCCCCCACCGTGGCCGGGCGTTCGGTGTCCTGGTCGCCGCTTCCGCCACCGTGCCGACCGGCCTCGGACTGCTGTCCCCGCCCGGGGCGCTCACCGCGCTCGGACTGGGCGTGACGGTCTTCGCCGCGCTGGCCGCCGTTCCGGTGGCCGGGGGGGCCGACCGGTGGGAGCGCGCGGAGGACCGGGAGACCCTCTCGGTGCTCGGCGCCCCCCGCGCCATGGCCCGGGAAGTGGTCCTGTTGCGCCTGCTCGTGGGGGTGCCGGTGGCACTGCTCGCGGCGACGCTCGTCGCATGGCTGCTGGTGTTGCCGTTCGGTTGAGGAATTCCCGGGCGATCGGTCGGTCCCCCGATCCCGGGGTCCTCGGCGGGACATCGGACCGTTCCGGTTCCCGGTCCATCGGCCCGGTGGCCGGACGTGCCGCTCGTTCGGGCCCCGGTCACCGCCCCGAGGAGCGCGGTCACGCGGCAGCGGGTCCGCTTCCCCGGCCGGTTCCGGAGCGACCGGGAGGACGTCCCTTCCGCTCCCCCACCGGCGGTCCGGTTCCCGGACCGCTTCGCCCCCGCCTCGACGCTCCCCTCGCGCGCGGCCCGCTGTCCGGGACGGACGCGCCGACCCCCTCGGGTGAAGCCGGTGGGCACCCGCCGCACCGGCTTCACCCCGCCCTTGGAAAGCCCGGCTCCGCTTCAGCGGCGCGGCAGCAGGCGCGTGAAATCGGCCGCCGTGACCCCACCGGCCGTCACCCGAACCACGGCGGTGCGGGGCCCGATGGTGCCCGCCGGCGGCTCGAGGGTCACCAGATACCGTCCCACCGGCAGGTGGACCAGGCCGAAGCGGCCCGACCCGTCGGTGCGCGCGTCGAGCTCCCCGTCCGCCCCGCCGGTCCTCCCGAGCGGACGCGCCGTCACCCGGGCCCCGTCCACCGGGGTGCCGTCGCGGAGGGCCACCGTACCGGCGAGGTGGCCGTCGGTCGGTCGTTCCCTCCACTCCATCCTCGGTACCCCGGCCCGGCCGGCCAGTGGCGCCTCCGGGCCGGTGGTCAGAGCCCTCGCCAGCGCCTCCCGTTCCGCCGCCCGGTCCGCCGGGGTGCCGCCCACGTGTACGGAACTCGGGTTGGCGTAGGAGTATCCGCTCCACCCGGCGACGGTGTTGCCGGACGCGGTGGGCGCCAGGGCGATCCGGGCCTGCTCCACGCTCTCGGCGACCGGGTTCAGGTAGAGGGCGGGACCGTTGACGGTCTGCCGCCCGGCCTGATGGTCGGCCAGGAACTCCGACCACTCGGCGAACATCGCGGCCTGATCCGGCATCCACTGCCGTTTGTAGTTCATCGCGACCACGGTGTCCACGATGCCCTCCTCCAGCCAACCGGCCCAGTCCTGGAGGACCTCGGTATAGGGGCGGGAGGTCTCCCAGCCGCCCGTGACGCCGGGACCGTGCCCGTACGTGATGGCGTTGACCGAGAGCCGGACCGTCGGATCCTCCTCCCACAGCTCCAGGTACAACCTCCGCACCAGGCCGGTCACCTGGTCACGCCGCCAGTCGGTCCACTCCTCGTCGGCGGGGTGGGGTGTGTCGGCACGGCCGGTGGCGGCCCGGAAGCGCGCCAGGGACACGTCGTTGTAGCCCCAGTCGCCACGCCCCACCGTGCCGCCGTCGGGGTGGCGGATGTAGTCGAGGTTGATCCCGTCCAGGTCGTACTCGCGGACCAGGCCGCGCGCCGCCTCGACGATGTGGTCGACGGCCGCCGGGTGACCGGGGTCGATGTAGGAGTTCGCCCCGATCAGTTCGGTGCCGTCCACCCGGCGGTTGAGCCAGCGGTCGTCCCCCTCGGCGGTGGGGCCGTGCCGGTTGAAGGCGTGCTCCGGGGAGCGCGGCGGGGTGGCGCTGTTCCACAGGGTGTTGACGTTGATCCAGGCGTGCACCTCCAGACCGGCCTCCCGGGCCTGCCGGATCACCTCGTCCAGCGGGTCGTAGGGGGCCGGGTCGATGGCGGCGTCGGTGCGGGGGTACAGGGAGCGGTTGCAGAAGCAGTCCCAGCGGCGGGAGATCTGCACCACGAGGGCGTTGGCGTTCACCGCCAGGGCGTCCTCGACCAGCCGACCCACCAGGGCGGGGTTCTGGACGCCCTCGTTGAAGGCGTCCACCCAGTAGCTGCGCCACTGGTCGGGGACCGCGGGGGAATCGGGGGCGGCGGTGTCGACACCGGGAACGGCGGCCGGGGGTTCCCCGGCCGTGCCGGTGGCGCCGGCGGAGGGGGCTGCGAGCAGTGGGACGGTCAACAGGCCGAGGACGGACAGCGGAACGAGCACGATCCGGCGCATGGGGTCCCTTCGAGAGGTCCGGACGACGACGGCCGCGACGCGCGCCGGGCCGGCGGCCGGAACCCGGGGCGCCGTGACAATTTAGTTCGCCCCGGGGACGCAGTCCAGACGAAAACTTTCACGGATTGGCGTGTCGGTCCCCCGTCAGTTCCCGAAACCCGTCGCGCGGGGCCCGGGATGAGTCCGCGTCACCCCTCGGTGCCACCGGGGAGGTCCCGAGCCGGGGCGTCGGGGTCCCGCCGGTCCCCCGCCCCCTCGGGTGGCATCGCCACCGTCTCCGCGGGGTCGATCCGCACCCGGACGACCGCGCCCTCCTCCGGGGCCCCGCGCAGCGGACAGGCCGCCTCGATGGTCGGCCCGCGCTCCGGCCGCAGCACCACTACCACGTGATCGCCGCGGAAGGTGCGACCGATGACCGCACACCGCGGGGTCGCCGTTCCACCTTCCGGCACGGTGCTCCCGGGGGCCCCGCCCGGAGCCGTACCGTCGGGGGTCGTGCCCTCGGGGATCGTCTCCTCGGAGTGGGGGACGTTCGGGAGGATCCGCACCCCGCCGGGGCGCACCAGCAGTTGCGCGCGCCCCCGCCAGCTCTCCGGCAGTCCGGTCGCCCCGGCCCCCGGAACCGGGTCGAACGACACCTCCCCCCACGGTGAGCGCGCCCGTCGCTCCCCCACCGCCTCCACCGGGACCAGGTTGCGGAACCCCAGGAAGCGGGCCACGAAGGCGGAGGCCGGCCGCTGCCACACCTCCACCGGCGTCCCGACCTGCGCCACCCGACCCCGGTCCATCACCACCACCCGGTCCGCCATCGCGAACGCCTCACCCTGGTCGTGGGTCACCGCCAGCACGGTGGTTCCCAGGGACCGGAAGAGCGTCCGCAGCTCCATGACCAACCGCTCCCGCAGGTCCCGGTCCAACTGCCCCAGCGGCTCGTCCAGCATCAGTACCCGGGGGCCGGGGGCCAGTGCCCTGGCCAACGCCACCCGCTGTTGTTCCCCACCCGACAACGAGGCCGGTGGACGCCTACCGGCATCCGGCAGACCCACCGTGCGCAGCAATTCCTCCGCACGGGCCCGCGCCGTCGCCCGGTCCACACCGTGCATCCGCAGCCCGAAGACGACATTGCCCAACACGTCGCGCTGCGGGAACAACTGGTGGTCCTGGAACATCAGCCCCACCCCCCGACGGTGCGCCGGCACCCGGGCCTGGTCCCGTCCGTCCAACAGCACCCGGCCCCCGTCGGGCCGCTGCAACCCGGCAACCACCCGCAGCAGGGTGGACTTGCCGCTGCCGCTGGGACCCAGCACGCACACCGTGCGGCCGGCCGGTACCTCCAGGTCCACCCCGTCCACCGCCGGCGGACCCGGTGCCCCGGGGAAACGGACGGTGATCCCCTCCAGGCGCAGCAATGGTTCACCGGCGGTTCCGGTCGTTCCCATGTTCGTTCTCCCGTCGTGTCCCCCACCGGGCCCTTCGGCCGGTACGGGGCGGAACCGTCAGAAGGCGCCCGATCGCAACGGCCGGATCCGCTCCAGCGCCAGCAACACCGTCGCGCAGACCACCATCAGGATCGTGCTCAGGGCCATCGCCTGCCCGTAGGTCAGCTCCCCGGCCCGGCCCAGCAACCGGGCCACCGCCACCGGCAGCGTCGGGGCGTCCGGACGGGCGATGAAGACCGTGGCGCCGAACTCCCCCATCGACACCGCGAAGGCGAACCCGGCCGCGAGCAACAGCGCCCGCCGCACCAGTGGCAGGTCCACCTCCCGCCACACCCGCCGGGGGGAGGCCCCCAGCACGGTCGCCGCCTGTCGCAGCCGATCGTCCACCGCGCGCAGCACCGGCAGCATCACCCGGACGACGAAGGGCACCCCCACCAGGGCCTGGGCGATCGGCACCAACATCCACGAGGACCGCAGGTCCAACGGCGGGGCGTCCAACGCGATGAGGAAACCGAAGCCCACGGTCACCGCCGAGGTGCCCAATGGCAGCATCAGCAGGGCGTCGAACCCTCGCACCAGGCGTCCGGCCCGGCGGGTGAGCGCGGCCGCCGCGAGGCCACCGACCACCAGTGCGATCAGCGTGGCCACCGTCGCGTAGCGCAGCGAGTTGCCCACCGCCTCCATCGGCGCCACCGGGAAAGTTCCCCCGCCATCGACGAACAGGGCCCGGTAGTGATCCAGTCCCCAGCCACCGCCGGGTACCGACAGCGAACGCTCCACCAGCACCGCCGGTGGCAGCAGCAGGAGCACCCCGATGACCAACAGCACCCAGCCCAACAGCAACCGCTGCCCCGGACCACTCGGCGGTCGGGCCGGGTCGACCGCGCCGGTCAGCCGCAGCCCCGTCTCCCGCCGGCGCACCGTACGGGCGTGCACCAGCAGCATCACCGACACCGCCGTGAACTGCACGATGCTCAGCACCGCCGCCGTGGGAAGGTCCAGCAGTTGGGCGGTCTGTCGGTAGATCTCCACCTCCAGGGTGGCCAACCGGGGGCCGCCCAGGATCAGCACGGCGCCGAAGGAGGTGAAGGTGAACAGGAACACCATCAGCGCCGCGGCGGCCACCGACGGGGCGAGCGCGGGCAGCGTGATCCGCCACCAGGCGGCGAGCCGGCCCGCCCCCAGCACCCGCGCCGCCTCCTCCTGGCCCGGGTCCAGCTGCTCCCACATCCCGCCGACGGTGCGCACCACCACCGCGTAGTTGAAGAAGACGTGCGCGAGGAGGATCGCCCAGACGGTGCCGTCCAGCCGCACACCGAACAGGTCGTCCAGCAGACCGCCTCGCCCCAAGAGGGCGAGGAAGGCCGATCCGGCGACCACGGTGGGCAACACGAAGGGCACCGTGACCACCGCGCGCAGCAGTCGGCGGCCGGGGAAGTCCAGCCGGGCCAGCGCCCAGGCCCCGGGCAGGGCCAGGAACAGGGTCAGCAGGGTGGAGGCGGCGGCCTGCCACACCGTGAACCACACCACCTGGCCGATGCCCGGGTCGGAGAGCACCTCCGCGATCCGATCCGGCCGCCAGGCGTCGTCCTCGCGCAGGCCGCGCGCCACGATCGCGGTCACCGGATAGGCGAAGAAGACCGTCAGGAAGGCGACGGGAAGGGCGATCAGCCCGCAGCGCGCGGCCCGCCCCCGGGCGGCCGGACTCACCTCAGGACCAGTGCCGTCCAGTCGTCCACCAGGGAGCCGCGGTTCTCGGCGATGACCTCCGGGTCGAGGGTGTACGGGTCCTCGACGACCACTCCGTACTCGGTGAACACCTCCGGCAGTTCCACGTCCGCGCGGGCCGGGTTGACGAACATCGTCAGCGGCAGGTCCTCCTGGAAGGGCACGGAGAGCATGAAGTCGATCAGCGCCCGGCCCCCATCGGGGTTCTCCGCCCCGGCGAGCAGACCGGCGAACTCGACCTGCCGGAAGCAGGTGCCGGTGGACACCCCGGTGGGGGCCTCCTCCGGATCCGGGTCGGAACCGAAGACCACCTCGGCCGGCGGGCTGGTGGCGTAGGAGACCACCAGGGGTCGGTCACCGCCGCCGGAACCGGAGAAGTGGTCGTAGTACGCCTGCTCCCAGCCGTTGACGACCTCGACACCGTTGTCGACCAGGCTCTGCCAGTAGTCCTGCCAACCGTCTTCCCCGAAGGCCGCGACGGTGCCCAGCAGGAAGCCCAGACCGGGCGAGGAGGTCGCGGGGTTCTGCACCACCAGCAGGTCGGCCAGGGCCGGGTCGGCGAGGTCCTCCAGGGTCACGGGCGGCTCGAGGTCCTCCTCCGCGAACCAGGCGCGGTCCCAGTTGACACAGATGTCGCCGGTGTCGATCGGGGTGACCGAGAGGCCGCCGTCGGGCGGCAGCAGGTCCTCCGGGACCGCGTCGAGACCGGCCGCCTCGTACTCCTCGAAGACGTCCTCGTCCACGGCCCGGGACAGCAGGGTGTTGTCCACCCCGAACAGGACGTCGGCCTGCGGGTTGCCGGCGGTCAGCACCGCCTGGTTGACCATCACGCCGGCGTCGCCGCCGCGCACGATGACGACCTCGTGGCCGGTCTCCTCGGTGAAACGCTCCAGTACGTCCTCCGAGATGTCGAAGGAGTCGTGGGTGAGCAGGGTGACCGGGGCGGGGGTGGTGTCACCGGTCTCCCCGTTCCCCTCGGTGGACGCGCCGTCACCGTCGTTGTCGCCCGACCCGCATCCGGCGAGCAGGACTACGCCGAGGCAGGCGGCGAGGGTGGTGGTGGCCGTGCGGTTCATGGGGTGGGACCTCGGCGTTCGTGTCGGGCCCGGACCGGGAGGGCACGCACGGCAGCGCGGGAGAGAAACCGAACTTCCTACCCTGCGGCGCGGTGCCGCGCGGGCGAGGTTCAAAGGGTCTGCGGCCGGTGTGCCGCACTCTCAGCGCTGCGAGCGCTCCCCTGTCGGGCGATGGACGGACGCCCCCATCGGGCGCCTGTTCGACGGCCACCCTAACCCGGGAGCCGCCGGGACCGACGGTGGACCTGCGGTGGGCCGGGAACCGACCGGGCGCACCGCTCCGGCCCGCCCGGTCGGCCCTCACCGCGCTCAGCGCTCGGAGGCCGCCAACTGCCCGCAGGCACCGTCGATTTCCTGCCCGCGGGTGTCCCGCACGGTCACCGGCACCCCGTGTCCGTCGAGAATTCTCACGAACGCCCGCTCGTCCTCCGGACGCGAGGCCGTCCACTTCGAACCCGGCGTGGGGTTGAGCGGGATCAGGTTCACGTGCGCGCGCATACCGCGCAACAGCCGACCCAGCAGGTCGGCCCGCCACGCCTGGTCGTTGATGTCACGGATGAGCGCGTACTCGATCGAGACCCGACGGCCCGAACGCTCCGTGTAGGCGCGGGCCGCGTCCAGCACCTCACGCACCTTCCAGCGGGTGTTCACCGGCACCAGGGTGTCGCGCAACTCGTCGTCCGGGGCGTGCAGCGAGACCGCCAACCGGCACTTGAGGTCCTCCTCGATGAGGCGGTGGATGGCGGGGACCAGCCCCACCGTGGAAACGGTGATGCCGCGCTGGGAGAGCCCCAGTCCGTCGGGCACCGGATCGGTCAGCCGTCGGATCGCGGCCAGGACCCGCTTGTAGTTCGCCAACGGTTCGCCCATGCCCATGAAGACGATGTTGGACAGTCGCGCCGGGCCCCCCGGAACCTCCCCGTCGCGCAGTGCCCGCATTCCCGCCACGATCTGGTGCACGATCTCGGCGGTGGACAGGTTCCGGTCCAGACCCGCCTGCCCGGTCGCACAGAAGGGACAGTTCATGCCGCAACCGGCCTGCGAGGAGATGCACATGGTCACCCGGTCCGGGTAGCGCATCAGCACCGACTCCACCAGCGTCCCGTCGTGCAACCGCCACAGCGTCTTGCGGGTGGCACCGTCGTCGCAGGAGGCATGCCGCACCACCGTCATCAACGGCGGGAACAGCTCGTCGGCCAGCCGGCTCCGGGCAGCCGACGGAATGTCCGGCCACTGTTCGGGATCGTCGGTCCACCGGCCGAAGTAGTGCTGCGAGAGCTGCTTGGCGCGAAACGGCTTCTCCCCCAGTTCGGCCACCGCCTCGCGGCGCGCTGCGGGATCGAGGTCGGCGAGGTGGCGCGGCGGACGGGCGGCCCCGCGCGGCGCGACAAAGGTGAGTTCTCCGGGTGCAGGCATAACCGCTCCAGTGTCGCAGATCATCCGCGAACCCCCTGGCCGCGCGGGTGGGACCCCTGTCGTCCCCGGGTGTCATCCGTCACCGTTGGCCGACCTCGCACGGCCCAGGGACGGCCCAGGGAAGTTCAATAAACCGTTGTCCCACATCAGAAAAGGCACACAATCGGGCTAACCCGACAATGCGCGAGTCGAGAACTGGGAAAACCCTCAAGACAACTCCGAAACAGGGCATCCTAGCCCTCATGGATGCAGCGATCTGGCTGGGGGCCGCCTCTGGAGTGATTGGGGCAGCCACAGGGGGCGGCCTATCAATTTGGGCTTCCATAGCCGCACAAAAAGTTCAAGCACGATCCAATCGAGATCTAATCATCGCCCAGAAAATTGACACGGCCGCCGACTCGGCAATTCGAATCCTTTTTGGAATCAAGCAGCATTGTCGTGGCATGCCCCTGCGAATCGGAAATGAAAACCCGAACAGAGGAACAACATGGTTCAAGTCGCTTGAATCTCAACTAGAGAAGCTGAAAGTTACACTACTACACTTGCGCAATGAGGAACTGAGGAAGCGCCTAGAAAAGATTGTGGACCACTTGGGGTTTCGCGATCTGACAGAACCCGAACTAGGGGGGCACCCCTTCCTAATTCAAGAACTGTGCGACCACGCACTAGAATGCTTGGGGGCATTTGTCAGAGATGAAAGGATTCCCGAAGAAGGTGGAGCGATGATGAGGGCACAAGCTGTCGAGGACGCCTACATAGAGATAATGGAGGCAGAAGCGGAAATTTGGGAACAAGGGAACCAGGGGTGAGTTCAATTATGCTCCGACGTGACCACAGAGGGGCAGAAATTCACCCATGAGAGTAGCACTGACTTTCATGGCTGCCGCTGGCGGCCTTCTACCTATCTCCGCCGTCATATGGGGATGGCTAGCGATCCGGAAGGAATACCGGAGCCTGGTCGAAGACCTAACCAAAATTGACGCAATCATTGAGGCGCCTGACGGGGAACACGAAAAGAAAGACGCAGCAATGAACGCCGTGCGTCAGCCAAAATTCAACTTTGGCCGCCTAATGTATACCTACGAATGGGTACAACGTCTAATACTGGGCCAAGTGATGAGTGACCTTCGCGGTCCCGCCTGGCTAGCAGGGGTTGGGGTGGCTTTGGGAGCGACAGCAAGCATTTGGTCGTTGTGGCTTTGACCGGTGGGGGATGCCCTTTAGTTGGAACTGGCCCGAGCCCAGAGGTTATGAACCGTCGACAGGAATAGCTATCGCGACGGTGCCCGGCCGTTCGGGGCGGCCTGGACCAGGGGAGCGGCAGCAGTTGCGCGCTACGTCAACCGCTGGGCTCCTGCCGTCCCTGGTGGCGCTGTGGTCCCTGCGCTCGGATGGCGCCGGGCTCGGCCCCGTGAATGGCTTCGCGACCGGCGACATGATCGGCCGCAAGACCCCCTCCCTCGTAGCCAGCCCTTCATCGAGGTGTTGGACGGTGCCCGCACTCGGGTGGGCGTGTGTCACGTAGACCGACCATGGTTGCCGCTCCCCTTGCGCCTGGTGCGCGGTCGGCGACCGCCGGGCCGGAGCGGGGCGAAGACAGGAGCGGCGGCCCGGGCGGGGAGCCGGGCCGCGCGCGGCGAGCGGAAGCGAGCCGCCTTGATGACGTAGAGAAACTTGTAACACGCCTACGACAGAGGGCTGTGCTGCTCTCCTGGAACGTCGGTCGCTCAGGGGATTGGCCTACTGACAGGGGCGTGGGTCTACGATGCCCGCTTCATCGGGGCCGCGTAGCAGAGTGCTTCGATCTGCTGGCCGTCCCCGTAGGAGTGGCTTGCCGAACCGATGAGCTGCCACCCCAGGCGCTCATAGAGTCGGATGGCTGCGGCGTCTTTGGCCATGACGTCGAGCACCGCATGGTGATTCTGAGCGTGGGCGCTCTCCGTGGCTGCTCTGACCAGCTTCTCGCCGACTGACTTCCCGCGTGCCTCGCGCAACACGAAGAGACGACCGAGCACCAGGATTCCGGCATCATCCTCGGGCCACCTCTGCCGGAACAATGCGATAGCGTCCTCTCCGTCCGGCCGGGAGAGAAGCACGTGCCCGACCACCTGGCCGTCAAGCTCCGCGATCCACGCTTCGGTGAGCTGGTCCGGGGAAAGCCACGCCTCGGGGTCCTCGACGCCTTCGACCGGATACCCGTCCGTTTGGTGGACGGATACCAGCGCCTTGCCGGCCTCCGGGAGATCGGATTTCAGGCGCGGACGGATGACCACTGTTCCGGTCCGGGGGGCCTCGGTGTCGGTCACGCATCCTCCTCTGTCTGGTCCACGGGGAAGTCGTAGACCAGTCCCGTGCGGTCTGCTCGGTGGACGTAGCGGGTCACCTCGAATGGCTCCCCGTTCTGGTCGAAGCTGGTGTGCAGCACTTCCACGACCGGCACACCCGCAGGTAGCTGGAGCGTCTCCGTCTCCTCCGGCGTCGGCATCCGTGCCGTGACCTCGTCCCGTCCCGTGGTCATCACGTGGCCGAGGTCTTCGAGGCGACCGTAGATGCCGTTCTTCCCCGTCTTGGGCTGCATCAGCGGGGTGTCGTGTACCTCGTCCCACCGCAGGAAAGTGGAAACGATCTGCACGGGTTCGTCATCCGCGAAGTAGTGGTTCTCCCGGTGGAGAACGCTTCCGGGGCCTGCGACCCCGAGTCTTTCGGCAACGTCCTCGGGCGGGTCCTCCCGGGTGATGCCCACGACGTCAACTCGCGGTTCCTTGCCCTGCTGGGTGACCTCCAGGCGGAACGGGGTCAAGCCGGTGGCACGGTGCCTGAACGAGTAGCGGTCGTTCCCGAAGCGGAAGAGTCGCTGTCGCTCGCGGACGAAGGCTCCCTTGCCGTGCTCAATCGTGATGAGCCCTTGTTCCTCAAGAAGCTGAAGTGCTCGGGCGGCGGTGTTCCGGGCGGCCTTGTACTCCTGGGCCAAGGCGCGCTCCGAGGGGAGTCGGGCGCCCGGTCCGAGTGAGCCGTCCGCGATGGCCTGGCGCAGCTCGTCGGCGATCTGTTGGCTCGGTGGGCGCCTCCCCGGGGTCGTGGAAGCAGTCATGAGGTCACTCTAGCGCAACTGGCTCAAGCCAGCCCCTTGACAGTCGCCACCCTTGCCGCTGTACTGGCTTAAGCCAGAACTGGCTCAAGCCAGTGAGTTGGAGGCGGTGCCGTCTGCTTGGCGGTAGGGGCACCGCCTCCGTCCCTCTCTCAAGGGAGTTCCATCATGCGTCAGATTCCTGTGGACACCAGCTCCGCCATGGTCTTGGTGGCCCAGCCCGCTCAGCCGAAGGTGACCAACCGGCAGACCGGGGAGATCGCCATCGACCGGGAGACCGGCGTCAAGCTGCTGACGGTGGACGTGCTGTTCGTCATGGACGGGCAGGCGGAGGTGTTGAACGTGACGATCCCGGAGACCGGGGTCTCCGGTGAGCTGACCACCGGTATGCCGGTGGCGTTGACCGGCCTGGTCGCCCGGCCCTGGGAGAACGACTTCAACGGCCAGCGACGGCACGGCATCGCCTTCCGGGCGGTCGCGCTGACCAAGGTGGGCTGAGCGATGGCCCGACTCCTTCTCCTCCTGGCGGTTGTGCTCGCCGGGGTGTGGTGGCTGCGGGTCCTGCGGCCGGGTTGGTACTGGCTGGTGATCAGTGGCCCGTGGGCGATGGTCAAGGTCTCCTCCCGCTACGCCTCGGTGATGGACGCCTGCGGCCTGACGGTGGATCCCTCCCGGTTGCGGCTGACCTGGGCGCGGCTGGCCAAGCGGCCGATCCCCCCGCCGAGGGTGCCCCGTCTGGTGGGCCTGCGGCTGACTCGCACCGGGTTGGTGCTGCGCATCCGGTTGCGGCCCGGGCAGGACGCCTTCGACTTCTCCTCCTCGGCCGACCGGATGCGGCACGCCTTCGGGATGCAACAGGTCACCTCGCGCGAGGTGCGGGCCGGTCTGGTGGAAGTGCGGATGACCGGCTACGACGTGCTGCGCCGGGTGCGGATGCCCCGCCTGGATCCCGGTCCGGGGTTGCGGTTGCCGCTGGCTCTGTGCGAGGACGGCTCGCCGTGGTGGCGGGACTATCGGCAGGTTCCCCACGCCCTGAACCTGGGGGCCACCCAGTCGGGCAAGAGCGTCTACCAACGGCGTCTGATCACCTTGCTGGCGTCCCGGTCGGATGTGGCGCTGGTGGGCATCGACTGCAAACAGGGCGTCGAACTCTCTCCGTTGGCGCGTCGCTTCTCCGCCCTGGTGGACAACGCCGATGACGCCCTGGCCCTGCTGGAAGCGCTCATCGACCGGATGGAGGAGACCTACCGGGTCATCCGCCGTGAGCAGCGCATCAGCGTCGACACCCCCGATGCGGAGATCACCGCCGATATCTGGGGCCTTCCGGCCTCGGTTCGGCCCACGGCCGTGGTCGTGGTGGTCGATGAGGTCGCGGAACTCTCCCTGTTCTCCACCAAGGAGGAGGAGAAACGCCGCGATGCCATCGTCACCGCCCTGGTGCGCCTGGCCCAGCTCGGCCGGGCCGCCGGGATCTACCTGGAGATCTGCGGTCAGCGCTTCGGCGCGGACCTGGGCAAGGGCATCACGATGCTCCGTGCCCAACTCGGCGGCCGGGTGATCCACCGGCTCAACGACGAGGGCTCGGCGAAGATGGCGCTGGGCGACATGGCACCCGACGCGGTGCTGTCCACGGTGCAGATCTCCGCCGACCGCCCGGGTACGGCGGTGGCCCTGAACGCCCGGGGCGGTTGGTCCCTGGTGCGCACCCCGCACACCTCGCTGCGCGAAGCGGTCAACACCTGCGACGCCCACGCCCACCTCACCCCCCGCCTGCCGGAACTGGAGCGCTTCCGCCCCACCACCGGCGGGGTGTCCCTGATCAAGTCCGGCCCCCGGCCGCTGTCCTCGGCGGCCTGACCGCCCCTTCCCTCCTCTCGACGGTCCGGCGCCACCGACCCCGGGCGCCACGTCCCTACCCGGCCCATGCCTCGAAAGGGAACTGCCGTGTCCGACTCTCCTGTCCGCCGCCGCAAGCGCACCCCGAAGAAGTGCACCCACTGCAAGGGCGACGGCTTCGTGACGGTCCCGATGAAACCCACCCCCCGCTCCTCGACCACGGTCCCGCAACAGGCGATGTGCATGAGCTGCCTGGGCTCGGGCCTGGCCGACTCCTGAAAGGAGATCTCCGCGATGCATCCCACCGCCGATCTGCGGGCGTTGCGCCGCACCAACCGGGTGCTGACGGCCGGTACCTGGGTGCTGACCGCCGGGGTCGTCACCTACAGCCTGATGACCGCCGCCGCGTTCGTCGCCGACTACTCGCGTTGGCCGGTGGGCGGCATCGTCCTGGCACTGATGGTGGACGCCGCGTTCATCATGAGTCTCCAGGCCGATTCCGTCCTGGCCCGGCACGGCATCACCGAACTGGGCCGCTGGCCGGTGGCCTTCCGCTGGCTGACCGGCACCGCGTGCGTGTTCCTCAACACCTGGCACTACGTGCAGGAACGCGACCCGATCGGGGTGGCGGTCCACCTGATCGCCCCCGCTCTGCTGTTGCTGCTCTCCGAGGTCGCTCCGGTCTACCGCCGCGCGATGGCCGAGCTGCTGACCGAACCCGACACCCCCACCCCCGTCCCGGCCGCTCCGGTGCCCGGGCCCGGGGAGGGTGAGCGGGCCCGGGTCACCCTCGACCGCGCCCCCGCCGACCCGCCCCACGCTTCGGCGGTTTCACCCCGGCCGATCGAACCGGCCCCCGCCCCGGACCCGACACCGGAGCGGGAACCGGCTCCGGCTCCCGGGGTGCCCCCGGCTCTGCTGGCCCACGCCCGGAAGATCGCCGACGCCCACCACGCGGCCACCGGCGCCCGGATCGACGCCGAAACCCTGCGCTCGCGCCTGGGCGTGCCCGCCTCCCTGGCCTCCTCGATCGCCGCCGAACTGTCCTGAAAGGAAGTGCCCCACCATGCCCCGACTGCCCCGCCGCCTGCGCCGCGTCGGCCCTGTGGAGATCGGATCGGCCCGCGACCGCCGCTCCGGCCGCGCCGGATACCTGGCCGCCTGCACCCGCAACGACTGCGGATGGTCCGCCCACTACGCCACCCCCGAAGCGGCCGAACTGGCCTCCCGCTCCCACCGCTGCACCCCGCGCTGACCTTCCGGAAGGAGAACCCTCGTGCTCAAGCCGCACCCGGCGACCAACCCGCTGCCCACCGGGCAGGTCTTCGCCGCCCACCCCGCGCCCGCCCCTGTCCACGGCACCGTGCAGCCGACCGATCCCGCGCCGTGCTCCTGCGCCCCGCACACCGCCCCGGCCCCGCCGGTCGGGCGTCCCCGGCTCCAGGTCACCACCGGCGGAATCCTCGCGCTGACCATCGGCGGCACCGTGCTGACGGTGGCCATCGGCACCGTGCTGACCTCGCTGCTGATGGCGCTGGCCCTGGTCGCCGGGGCCCTGGCCGTCACCGCCGTGTCCGTGGCCGTCGTCGCGCTGGCCCTGCGCCGCTCGCTGAACGACTCCCCGACCAACCGCCGCTGATCCTCTCGAAAGGGACCCCTGCCATGGGCCTGTTCAGCCGCAAGACCAACGACTCCTCCCCGAGCAACCCGGCCATGGCCGAACTCGGCCGCGAGTACGCCATCGCCCAGCGCCACGGCGACCGCAAGAAGGTCCGGGAGATCAACCGCAAGCTCGGCGCCAACGGCATGAGCGACACCGACCGGAACTCCTTCGACCAGGGACGCCGCTCCTACGCCGACCTCCCGCCGGTCCCCGGCTTCCGACGCAACCGCCGCCGCTGACCCCTCAACCCTCCCGGTGCCGGGGCGGTACCGATACCGCCGACCATCCGCCGCCCCGGCCCCCTGTCACCTGGAAGGAACCCCGGCATGGACGCCTACGCCTTCGCCGCGCTGACCCTGACCGGCTGGCTGGTGCACGGCGGGCTGTTGACCCACCGCCTGCGCACCGCCCGCCGCGACCCGCTGACCGGCCTGCACACCCGCCACGGCTGGAGTGCCCGCGCCGAACGTCTCGTCCGTCGCCCCGACGCCCTGGTGGTGCTGGTGGACCTGGACGACTTCAAGCACCTCAACGACACCTTCGGCCACGCGGCCGGGGACGCCGCGCTGGTGGCCACCGCCGAACGCCTCAACGCCTGGTGCTCCTCGCGCGGGGTGGCCGGGCGCCTGGGCGGAGACGAGTTCGTGGCCGTGGTGACCACCGCCGATGGCGGGGCCGGGATCGAGGACCTGGCCGTGCTGCTGGACCGGCCGGTGCCCCACGGCTCCCGCCCGCTGCCGGTGGCCGCCTCCATCGGGGCCTGCCCGGTCGCCGAACTGCCGGTGCCCACCCTGACCGACGCGCTGGCCGCCGCCGACGCCGCGATGTACGGCGCCAAGGGCCACCGCCGCCGCTGAACCCCTCCGATGCACAGATCCCCGGGGCGGCACCGATACCGCCAAGCATCCGCCGCCCCGGGGCTTCCTCCCACCTGGTGAAAGGAACCTCCATCATGCCCCGTCCGCTGCCCGCCCGCGCCCGGATCTGCCCCCACTGCGACGGTTTCCCGACCGTGGCCATCACCACCGGCATCCGCCGCCCCGACGGCACCCGCCACACCCTGAACGTCACCTGCCGCGCCTGCCACGGCACCGGTCACCTGCCCACCGGGGTTCGGGAGTCCGCCGATGCCTGAGACCACCGTTCCGGCCCGGGTGGTGCTGGCCGATGCCCTGCGGGTGGCCTCCTCCCGCGACTTCGAGCGCTGGGCCGAACAGGTACGCCGCACCGGCGGCTGCGCCCGCCCCATCCACTTGGCCGGGTCCTCGACCATCCGCGACGCCTTCACCGGCGAAATCCTGCACACCTACACCACCACCAGCGAACCGGGTGGTCGCCTGCGGGTGGCCTGCGGCAACCGCCGCGCCTCACGCTGCCCCGCCTGCGCCTGGACCTACGCCGGGGACACCTTCCACCTGATGCGCGCCGGACTGACCGGCGACGAGCGCCGCTCGGTCCCCGCCTCGGTGGCCACCCATCCCAAGGTGTTCGCCACCCTGACCGCCCCCTCCTTCGGCCCCGTGCACAACCGCCCCGACACCGGGCGCTGCCGCTGCGGCCGAACCCACCACGCCGACGCCCCCGAACTGGGCACCCCCCTCGACCCCGAGAGGTACGACTACGCGGCGGCGGTGCTGTTCAACAACCACGCCGGGGACCTGTGGCGCCGCTTCACCATCTACCTGCGCCGCGAACTCGCCCGCCGCCTGGCCGTACCCGTCTCCCGCCTGCGCGAGAGGCTGCGCGTCTCCTACGGCAAGGTCGCCGAGTACCAGCGGCGCGGCGCGGTCCACTTCCACGCCATCATCCGCCTCGACGGACCCAACGGCCCCGACGACCCGCCCCCGCCCGCCGCCTCCCTCGACGCCCTGGGCGACGCGATCACCGCCGCCGCGCGCCGGGTGGAGATCACCGTTCCCGCCACCGGCCCCCACCCCGCCCGGGTGCTGCGCTGGGGCCGCCAGCTCGACATCCGCCCCATCACCCGACCCGGCCCCGACACCGGCGGTCCGCTGACCGATGCGGCGGTGGCCTCCTACGTCGCGAAGTACGCCACCAAGGGCGCCGAGACCACCGGCACCCCCGACCACCGCATCGGGGAGATCGGCGAACTCGACCGCCTGGCCCTGCCCGACCACACCCGCCGCCTGATCCACGCCTGCCGCGACCTCGACCCCGCCTACCCCGACCGCCGCCTGTGGGCCTGGGCGCACATGCTCGGCTTCCGGGGCCACTTCTCCACCAAATCCCGGCACTACTCCACCACCCTCGGCACCCTCCGCCGGGCACGCGCCGAGTACCGGGCCGCCGAACAACGCGCCCACCTCGACCTGCCCGAGGACGCCTCGACCCTGGTCCTGGCGCACTGGACCTACGCCGGATCGGGCCACTCCCCCGGCGAATCCTGGCTCGCCGCCTCCATCGCCCGCGACCTGCGCATCGGCCGGGAAGTCGCCCGCGAACAACTCCTCGAACTCCGGGCCCGGGAGGGAACCGCATGAGCCGCGACCTACCCGCCCGCTACCTCACCCCCATCGACCTCGCCGACCTCCTGGGCGTGCCCGTGGAGACCGTCTACCAATGGCGCCGCAAGCGCACCGGCCCCCGCGGCTTCCGCGTCGGCCGACACCTGCGCTTCGACCCCGAGGACGTACGCCGCTGGGTCGCCTCCCGCATCGAGGAGACCGTCTGATGGCCGGACACGTTCAGGACCGATGGTTCCGGGTGGAGAAGGGGCCGGACGGTAAGACGGTGAGGGTCAAGACGCCTCGACACGGCTTCGGGATGCGTTACCGGGCGCGCTACATCGGCCCGGACGGTACCGAGAAGTCCAAGAGCTTCCCCGACCGGCAGAAGCGGGAGGCGGACGCATGGTTGGCGCGTACCCGGGCCGACATGGAGCGCGGGCAGTACATCGACCCCGCCGCCACCCGCACGACCTTCCAGCAGTACGCGACAGCCTGGCTCGCCTCTCATACGAGTGATCCGAACACCCGGATCGCCATGGAGATCCGGCTACGACTGCATGTCTTCCCCCGTATCGGCTCCCGGCCGCTGTCGTCCTTCCGGCCCTCGCACATCCGCGAGCTGGTGCACGCCCTGGAGGCCAGTGAGGTCGAGGGTGGATACGCGCGGGCCATCTACAGCAATGTTCGGGCCTGCCTGAGTGCGGCGGTCGATGACGGCTACCTGCCCCGCAATCCCTGCTCGGCGAAATCGGTGAAGCCCCCGGCCGTGGAGAACAGTCGGGTGGTCCCCTGGCTGCCGGACAAGGTGGCTGCGGTCCGGGCAGCCCTCCCCGAGCGGTATCGCGCGATGGTGGATCTCGGCGCCGGGTGCGGGCTCCGCCAGGGGGAAATCCTCGGCCTGGGCCTGGACGTCATCGACTTCGAGTCGAACACCGTGCGGGTGGTGCGACAGCTCAAGCTCATCAACGGGCGGGCCATGTTGGCTCCACCGAAGGGCGACAAGGAGCGTGACGTTCCCCTGCCCTCGTCGGTGGCCTCGGCGCTGGAAGAGCACATGAGGCGGCACAGGCCGGTGCCGATCACTCTCCCGTGGCGCAGGTGGGGCGGAGAGGCCATCAGGGTGCCTCTGCTGTTCACCAACACCCGGGGCGGAATCGTGTGGCGCGGCAACTTCAACGCGCACGTCTGGAAACCGGCATTGGCCACGGCGGGAGTCATCCCGGAAGCGGCTTCGGACGGCTCGTACGCCTCGGCCCGGGAACACGGGATGCACGCCCTGCGGCACTTCTACGCCTCGGTGCTCCTGGATGCCGGGGAGAGCATCAAGGCCGTCAGTGAATACCTGGGTCATGCGGACCCGGCGATGACGCTTCGGGTCTACGCGCACCTGATGCCCGGCAGCCGGGAAAGGACGCGCCAGGCGATCGACGCGGTGTGGTCGCCACGGCCCCGGACGCCCTGACGGCCCACAGACGGCCCACGGCCCGGAACAAAGCCCCCTGCCAGACGGAAACGTCCTGGTGGGGGGCTTCTCGTTGCCCTCTCCGGGTGAGTTCTCCGGGTGCAGGCATAACCGCTCCAGTGTCGCAGATCATCCGCGAGTGCCCCGGTCCCCGCGATACGCCCTCCGGCGTCACCGGGTGTCGTTCGTCACCGGCTTCCCCGGGGACGTCCTCGACCTGACCCCGGTGATACTCCGCCGGGGTCCGTTCCCGCTCCCGCCCCGGCCCGGGGAGGACCGGCGCGGCTCAGGACCCGACGAAGACGAGCAGCAGGATCCAGACCACCGGGGCGGTCGGCAGGAGCGAGTCCAGACGGTCCATGATGCCGCCGTGCCCCGGCAGCAGGGTGCCCATGTCCTTGATTCCCAGGTCCCGCTTGATCATGGATTCGCCCAGATCACCGAGGGTGGCACTGGCCGCCACGGCCAGACCCAGCAGGATGCCCTGCCACCAGACCCCGCCGTCGATCAGGAACTCCATGCACAACGCGCCGGTCACCACGGACGCCGCCACCGCGCCGAGCAGGCCCTCCCGGGTCTTGCCCGGGCTGATGCGGGGCGCCAGACGCCGGCGGCCGAACTTCCAGCCCACCGCGTAGGCACCGGTGTCGCTGACCACCGTGAGGAGCAGGAAGACCAGAACCCGCCACGCGCCGTCCTCCGCGGCGAGCATCATGGTGACAAAAGTCGCCAAAAAGGGAACGTAGAAGACGGCGAAGACGCCGGCGGTCACGTCCCGCAGGTAGTTCTCCGGCGGGCCCAACAGCCGCCAGGCCGGCACGGCCAGGGCCGTGGCGGCGGCGGCCAACCAGGCGGCGGGGGGTCCCCCCGCGTAACCGGCCGCCACCATCGCGGCACCGCCGAGGGCCAACGGGGGCAGGGGCACCGAAATGCCCTTCGCCTCCGAGAACCGCGAGGCCAACTCCCACACGCCGACCACGACCGCCGCGGCCACGACCGCCACGAAGGCGGGCCGGTACAGGAAGAGAGCCGCGATGATGACGACCCCCAACCCCACTCCGACCCCGATGGCGGCGGGAAGGTCGCGCCCGGCGCGCCTGCGGCGGTGCGTCCCGTTGCCGGGGGGACTCACCGGGGGGCCGTGCCGGTCATCGGAACGCTCCTCGCGCTGTTCGGTTCGGTGGTTCCCGACGGGGTCCACCGGCCGGTCGGGACGGGGGATGTGCGGCATGTGACGAGTCCGCGACACGTCCCCCCGCTCTCCGCCGACCTCCGCCGGGGAGTGGACGAGATGATCGGGGGTCGATCGCGGTGACTCGTTCATCGGTGCTTTCCGTTCGCGTGCGCGCCCCGGGAGAACCCGGGGGCGCGCTGGTACGGGCGCGGGCGCGCCTCACACCTCGAGGAGTTCGGCTTCCTTGTGCTTGAGCAGTTCGTCGACCTGCGTCACGTACTTGGCGGTGGTGTCGTCGAGTTCCTTCTCGCCTCGTCGGCCCTCGTCCTCGCCGACCTCACCCTCCTTGACGGCCCGGTCGATGATCTCCTTGGCCTTCCGCCGGACGCCGCGGATGGAGATCTTCGCGTCCTCGGCCTTGGTGCGGGCGACCTTGATGAACTCGCGGCGCCGTTCCCCGGTCAGCTCGGGGAAGACGACCCGGATGATGTTGCCGTCGTTGGACGGGTTGACTCCCAGGTCGGAGTCACGGATCGCCTGTTCGATGTTGCGCAGGGCACTCTTGTCGAAAGGCGTCACCACTGCCATGCGCGGCTCGGGCACGGAGAACGACGCGAGCTGGTTGATCGGGGTCGTCGCACCGTAGTAGTCGGCGACGATCTTGTTGAACATGGCCGGGTGCGCACGACCGGTACGGATCGCGGCGAAGTCGTCCTTGGCCACGACCACGGCCTTCTCCATCTTCTCCTCGGCCTCGAGGAGAGCTTCTTCGATCACCACGTACTCCTGATTCGGTGTGTGAAGCGGGCCGTTCAGGCCCGCCGGCCCTGACTGTTCACGAGTGTGCCGATCTTCTCACCCCGGACCGCCCGGGCGATGTTGCCCTCCACGAGGAGTTCGAAGACGAGGATCGGCAGGCTGTTGTCACGGCAGAGCGTGATGGCGGTGGAGTCGGCGACCCGGAGATCGCGGGTGATGACCTCGCTGTAGTCGAGGGCGTCGAAGCGGACCGCCTCGGGGTTCTTCGCCGGGTCGGAGTCGTAGACGCCGTCCACACCGTTCTTGCCCATCAGGAGCGCCTCCGCGTGGATCTCCAGGGCGCGCTGGGCCGCGGTGGTGTCGGTGGAGAAGTAGGGCATGCCCATGCCGGCGCCGAAGATCACGACCCGGCCCTTCTCCATGTGGCGAATGGCCCGGAGCGGGATGTAGGGCTCGGCGACCTGCCCCATCGTGATCGCGGTCTGCACCCGGGAGTCGATGTCCTCCTTCTCCAGGAAGTCCTGGAGGGCGAGGCAGTTCATGACGGTGCCGAGCATGCCCATGTAATCGGAACGGGCCCGGTCCATGCCGCGCTGTTGGAGCTGTGCGCCGCGGAAGAAGTTGCCACCGCCGAGCACGACGGCGATCTGCGCCCCCTCCCGTACAACGGCGGCGATCTCCCGGGCGATCTTGTGGACGACGTCCGGGTCGACACCGAGTCCTCCACCTCCGGCGAAAGCCTCTCCGGAAAGCTTCAGCAGGAAGCGGGAGGGGCGGCCGGGTCGATGGTCCGTCCTCGATGTGGGGGCGTCTTCGTTCATGGGCTCTCCTGGTGCACATGCGAAAGAGGCCATTGCCGGTGGACCCCTGCGGTTCCCTGGCTCGGCAATGGCCTCCTGCTCACGACTGCGTGATCCGGTCCGCGTCCGGACGGCCGGCACGGGCCACGGCATCCGGATGATTCCGGATACGACGCCGGTGTCGGACGCCGCGCCGCGGGTCCCTCGGGGGTCCCGTCCGGAGGATGCTCCGGGCCGGACCGCGGCACGCCCGACAATAGCGGTCCGGGCGCCCGGGCGCGGCCGACCGTCGAACGCTCGCGCGTCGGGTCAGGCGCCGACGCGGAAGCGGGCGAAGCCCTTCAGAGTGACGCCGGCCTCCTCGAGCACCTTGCGCACGGTCTTCTTGTTGTCCTTGGCGAAGGGCTGGTCCAGGAGGGTGTTCTCCTTGAAGAAGCCGTTCACCCGACCCTCGACGATCTTCGGCAGGGCGGCCTCGGGCTTGCCCTCCTCGCGCGCGGTGGCCTCGGCGACGCGACGCTCGTTCTCCACGGTCTCGGCCGGAACGTCCTCACGGGTGAGGAACTTCGGGGCGAAGGCGGCGATGTGCTGCGCCACGTCCTTGGCGACACCGGCCTCGGGCTTGTCCAGCTCGACCAGCACCCCGACCTGCGGGGGCAGGTCGGGATTGGTGCGGTGCAGGTAGGAGCCCACGTAACCACCCGTGAAGCGGGCGAAGCGGTCCAGCACGATCTTCTCACCGAGGGTGGCGTTGGCCTCGTCCACGTAGGCGCGAACGGTCTTGCCGTCCTCGATCTCGGAGGAGAGCAGGGCCTCGATGTCGGCGGGCGCCGCGGAGGCGACGTGCTCGGCGATGGTGCCGGCGACGGCCTGGAACTTCTCGCCCTTGGCGACGAAGTCGGTCTCGCACTTGAGCTCGACCAGTACACCGGAGGTGTTGTCGTCGGCCAGGAGAGCTACCACGGCGCCGTTCTCGGCGGTGCGGCTCTCGCGCTTGGCGACGCCCTTCTGCCCCTTGACCCGGAGGATCTCGACGGCCTTCTCGACGTCACCCTCGGCCTCGGTCAGGGCCTTCTTGCAATCCATCATGCCGGCGCCGGTCAGCTCACGGAGCTTCTTGACGTCGGCGGCGGTGAAGTTCGCCATGGTGGTGTGATTCTCTTCCCGGGATGTCGGTGGGTGGGATCGCGCCCGGGAACGGCGGGCGGGGGCACGTGCCCCCGCCCGCCGTTCCCGGGCGGGTGGCGATCGGTCCGATCAGGCCTGGTCGGCCGGGGACTCGGCGGCCGGGGACTCGGCGGCCGGGGCGGCCTCGGTCTCCGGAGCGGCCTCGGTCTCCGGGGCGACCTCGGCGGCGGGCTCCGTCTCGACAGCGGGCTCGACGGCGGTGGCCGGGGCCTGCGGGTCGGCGGCGTCCGCGGCGGCGACGGCCTCGGCGGTCGGCGCGACCTCGGCGGCCTTGGCCTCCGCGCCCTCCAGCAGCTCCCGCTCCCACTCGGGCAGCGGCTCACCGGCGGGCTTGTCGCTCTCCTTGGCGCCGGCGGCACCGGAACGGGCCATCAGACCCTCGGCGACACCGTCGGCGATCACCCGGGTCAGCAGGGTGACCGAACGGATGGCGTCGTCGTTGCCGGGAATCTTGTAGTCGACCTCGTCGGGGTCGCAGTTGGTGTCGAGGATCGCGACGACCGGGATGTTGAGCTTGCGGGCCTCGCCGACGGCGATCTGCTCCTTCTTGGTGTCCACGATCCAGACGGCGCTGGGCACCTTCTGCATGTCGCGGATACCGCCGAGGGTCTTCTCCAGCTTGGCCTTCTCGCGGGAGAGGACAAGCAGCTCCTTCTTGGTGAGGCCGGAGGCGGCCACGTCCTCGAAGTCGATCTGCTCCAGCTCCTTGAGGCGCTGGAGCCGCTTGTGCACGGTCGAGAAGTTGGTGAGCATGCCGCCCAGCCAGCGCTGGTTGACGTAGGGCATGCCGACCCGGCCGGCCTGCTCGGCGATGGCCTGCTGCGCCTGCTTCTTGGTACCGACGAACATCACGGTGCCGCCGTGGGCGACGGTCTCCCTGACGAACTCGTAGGCGCGGTCGATGTAGGACAGCGACTGCAGCAGGTCGATGATGTAGATGCCGTTGCGCTCGGTGAAGATGAAGCGCTTCATCTTCGGGTTCCAGCGACGGGTCTGGTGCCCGAAGTGGACGCCGCTCTCCAGCAGCTCCCGCATCGTGACGACGGCCATGGCCGTTCTCCTTCAAGGAAATACTCGGTTGTCGGCACGGACCGGCGGCCCGCGCCCCTGATGCCCACCCGCGTCCACCGGGGGCCGTATCGGGGATCGATCACCGATCGTCCGGAGCCCACGGACCGAGAGACGCGGCCGGTCGGGCGCGGGGACGGAACCCCGGAGCGCCACCGGCGGGACATGCGAGGTCGATTCGAGTATCCGAATCGCCACGAGAAGTGTAAGGGACCGGGAAACCACCGGGCGACCCCGCGTCCTTCCGCCGGGGAGGGTGGAAGGGGACCGTCCGTGCGATTCCCTCTTCCCACCGGGCCCCGTCCCGGTGGGAAGAGGGGAGAGTTCCCCGGCGCCGGAGGTCGCGGGCCCTCTTTCCCTCCCTTCCCGACCGCTTCCCGCTCTCCTTCCGACTTCGCCGTTCACGGGTGGGTCTCCGGAGCCCCTGCGCTTTCCGGCCCTCCAATCCCCGGCCCCGGAGCCGAACCGGTTGCCCGGGCAACCGGCTCGGCCATCGAACGGTGACGTCTCTCCTCCTCGGGAACCACCACCTCCCCCACCGACTTCCGTCGCCCGCCGATCGACCGGGTCCGCCTCTCCCGGAGCCCACTTGTCGGACACCTCACGGGGCCGATCGGCACGGCTGTGACCGGTGTTTCACCCCCTGGGGTGACGAAGTTCTCCACAACCACGGGTCCGTCCACAGAAATGACCGCGCCACCGGCGAACGTCCCTGTCTCCCGGCACCGTGGCACCGTCCCGTCACTCCCGGTCGACGTACGGAGTCGGTGGTCGAACCGTCACGCCGACCGGGGGCGAAGGGCGATCGGAAGTCGCCCCGCTCCGGATCGACGGAAACCAGACCGACACGGGGCGGCACACGAGAACGACTGGGAGGCGATCGGAATGGATCGACGCAGGGCGATCGGTCGGTACGGCGAGAACGTGGCGACACGACGGCTGATGCTGACGGGGGTCCGGGTGCTGGAGCGGAACTGGCGATGTCGATGGGGCGAGATCGACATCGTCGCCCTCGAGCCCGCCGAGGGTTTTCGCGCCCCGGGCACCCTGGTGATCTGCGAGGTGAAAACCCGCCGGGCCGGCGGCTTCCAGGTTCCTCTGGCGGGGCTGGGCCGCCGACAGACCGCCCGCCTGCGTGACCTGGCGGAGCGGTGGATGGCCGAGCGGTGGCTGCCCGAACACGGCACGCCGCCGGCGGGCGGTGTCCGGTTGGACCTCATCGGGGTGCTGATCCCCCGTCGCGGTGCCCCGGTGCTGGAGCATGTGCGGGGGGTGGCGTGATGGCGTTCGCCCGTACCCGATCGGTCTCGTTGCAGGGTGTGGAAGGGGTGGTGGTGGAGGTCCAGGCGGACCTGGAGGCCGGGGTTCCGGCGTTCTCGCTGGTCGGTCTGGCCGACAAATCCCTGAGCGAGAGTCGCGAGCGGGTGCGCTCGGCGGTGGTGAACTCCGGGGTTCCCTGGCCGCAACGCAAGCTCACCGTGGGCCTCAGCCCCGCGACGGTGCCCAAGTCCGGGAGCGGATTCGACCTCGCGATCGCCGCCGGGGTGCTCGCGGCGGCCGAGCGGATGGATCCGGCCTCGGTGGACGACATGGTCATGTTCGGTGAGTTGGGGCTGGACGGCCGGGTGCGCCCGGTGCGCGGGGTGTTGCCCGCCGTCCTGGCCGCGGCGGCCGCGGGGTACCGCCGGGTGGTGGTCGCCGAGTCCACGGCGGCGGAGGCGGCACTGGTGCCCGAGATGGCGGTGCTCGGGGTCCGCAGCCTGCGCCAGTTGATCGCGGTGCTGAACGGCGAGCCGGTTCCCGAGGAGGAGCCGGATCAACTTCCCGGTAAGCCCGGGCCCGACCCCGGGGCACCGCCCGCCGAGCGACAGCCGGACCTGGCGGACGTGGCGGGGCAGCGGGTGGCCCGGCACGCGCTGGAGGTGGCCGCCGCCGGATGTCACCATCTCTTCCTGCGCGGTGCGCCCGGAGCCGGCAAGACGATGCTCGCCGAGCGTCTGCCGGGTCTGCTGCCGCCCTTGACCCGCCGTGAGTCCCTGGAGGTCACGGCGGTGCACTCCATCGACGGGTCGCTGCCGGCGGGACGCCCCCTGGTGGAGCGCCCGCCGTACTGCGCTCCGCACCACTCGGCCTCCATGGCCGCCCTGGTGGGAGGTGGCACGGGTCTGCCCCGTCCCGGAGCGGTGTCCATGGCCCACCGCGGCGTGCTGTTCATCGACGAGGCGGCGGAGATGAGCGGCCGGGTGCTGGACGCCCTGCGACAGCCTCTCGAGTCCGGACGCGTCGTGATCGCCCGTTCGGCGGGGATGATGACCCTGCCCGCGCGGTTCCTGCTGGTGATGGCCGCCAACCCGTGCCCGTGCGGGCGACACGGCGGTGCCGCCGGTGGATGCGAGTGTCCGCCGGCGGTGGTGCGTCGTTACCGGGCCCGGTTGTCGGGCCCACTGATGGACCGGATGGATCTGCGGGTGCCGGTGGAGCCCGTCGGTCGGGCGGAACTGTTGGCCGCACCGGGATCCGGGGAGTCCACGGAAGTGGTCGCCCATCGGGTGCTCGGGGCCCGGCAACGGGCCGAACGCCGCTGGCGGGAGACACCGTGGCGGGTCAACGGCGAAGTGCCGGGCCATGAGCTGCGGGGGCGGTGGTCACCCGGTCCCGCGGCGTTGGAGCGTGCGGAGCGGGACCTGGAGCGCGGATTGCTCACCGCCCGGGGTTTGGACCGGGTGCTGCGGGTGGCGTGGACCGTGGCCGACCTCGCGGGACGGGATCGTCCCTCGGCGGAGGACGTGGACACCGCTTTGGCGCTGCGCACCGGTGTGCCCCGGGGTGCCGGTTTCGTCGGCGGCCCGGCGTGAACGGGGTGGACCGCGCCGCCGCGCGGAGGAAACGGGAACCCGACGGGGAACGGCCCTCCCCCTCGGGAAAGCAACTCGACGGCGACTGTCGGGATCCGCTTCCCGAACCCGGCGAGGGGCGGCCGTCGGAGACGGAACGGTTGGCCAGAGCCCGTCTGTGCCGGGTGATCGAGCCCGGCGACACGGTCCTCGGCCGACGACTCTCCGAAGTGGGCGCGATGGGTGTGTGCGCCGATCTGCGGGAGGACCGGCCGCCACCGGGCGTGGGCGCGGAACGCTGGGCCGGTCTGCGGTTGAGGTACCGCGACGCGTTGCCGGAACGCGATCTGTGGGCGGCGGAAAGGATGGGGGCCCGGTTCGTCTGTCCCGGCGACACGGAGTGGCCCGCCCAACTGAACGACCTGGGCGACGGTCGCCCGGTGGGACTGTGGGTGCGCGGAGGCCCCTCGCTGCGGCTGCTGGCGGTCCGATCGGTGGCCGTGGTCGGGGCCCGGGCGTGCACCGACTACGGGGCCCACGTGGCGGCGGATCTGGGAGCGGGGCTGGCCGAACACGGTTGGACGGTCGTTTCCGGGGGTGCGCTCGGTATCGACGGTGCCGCGCACCGGGGGGCGTTGGCGGTCGGTGGGGCGACGGTCGCGGTGTTGGCCTGCGGGGTCGACGTGCCCTACCCGGCCTCGCACGCCGATTTGTTGCGCCGGATCACGGAGCAGGGGCTGGTGGTGGCCGAGTTGCCGCCGGGTCTGCGGCCCACCCGGGGACGGTTCCTCACACGCAACCGCGTGCTGGCGGCGCTCACCAGGGGGACGGTGGTCATCGAGGCCGCCGTGCGCAGCGGCGCGTTGTCCACGGCGCGCCGGGCGGCGGACGTGGGGCGCGCGGTGATGGGTGTGCCCGGGTCGGTCTATTCCACGCACTCCCGGGGCGTGCACCGGTTGCTCCGCGAGGAGGCCGTGCTGGTGGGCGGTGTCGAGGAGATCCTCGAGTTGGTCGGGCCGATCGGGGGAACCGCGGGTGGGACCGAAGGGGTTCCGTCCGACGACGTGGTCCACGGAACGACCGCGGGTCCCGTGGTTCCCCGTCGAGTGTTGACACCCGGGGCGGAACGGGTGCTGGAGGCGCTGCCGGGCCCGCCGGGGGTGGAGCCCCACCGGGTGGCGGTGGGGGCGTGCGCCGGGGAACGCGAGACCCTGGCGCGCCTCCTGGAACTCGGAGCCCTGGGCTTCGCCGAACAAGTGCGCGGACGGTGGTTCCGCTCCACCTTCCGAAACGGCACCGGGAGTGGGGACGGGAAACCCGAGAGACCGGGCGGGGAGCCACCGGACGGTAGGTAAGTCACACCACGGTGCGTCCCTCGGAACGTATCTGCGCATCCCCGATCCCCCTCCATATGCGCACCGCCACCCGGATGTCACGCTACGCTCACAACGGTTCCGCTCCGGGCGCCCCACCGACCCCGACCGCCCGGTGCGCGCGCCGGAACTCCGATCCGTCGCGCGGGCGTCGGGAGCCCCCTCCCGGCGCCCGTGCCGCTTCCCCCACCGTCCCGCGCCCCGGCGGGATCCCACCCTCCACAGCAGAACGGTCGACACCCCGCATGCCCCAGCACACCCCAGGGCCCCGGCCACCGGCCGCCGACGCGCCGGTCAGGACTCGGGGCACCGGCTCCGGAACCGTCGTCACCCCGCTCGACGAGCTGTGGCGGCATTACAAGGACACCGGCGACGGTCGACTGCGCGAGCAGTTGATCCTGCACTACTCACCGCTGGTCAAATACGTCGCCGGTCGGGTGGGGGTGGGCCTCCCGCCCAACATGGAGCAGGCCGACTTCGTCTCCTCCGGGGTCTTCGGCCTGATCGACGCCATCGAGAAGTTCGACCCGGGGCGCTCGATCAAATTCGAGACCTACGCCATCACCCGCATCCGGGGGGCGATGATCGACGAGTTGCGGGCCCTGGACTGGATCCCGCGCTCGGTGCGACAAAAGGCCCGGGCCTTCGAACGTGCCTCCTCGGCCCTGGAGTTCTCGCTGCGTCGTTCCCCCACCGAGGCCGAGGTCGCGCGGGAGATGAACATGGGGCTGGACGAGCTCCACGAGTTCTTCGGTCGGCTGTCCCTGGCCAACACGGTCGCGTTGGAGGAGCTGCTGCACCCGGTCGGAGACGGGGGTGACCAACTGAGTCTGATGGACATCCTCGAGGACACCAGCGCCGACGATCCGGTGGAGGTGGCCGAGGACCGCGAGTTGCGAAGGCTTCTGGCGCGAGCGGTCAACGCCCTCCCCGACCGGGAGAAGACGGTGATCACGCTCTACTACTACGAAGGGCTGACCCTGGCCGAGATCGGTCAGGTGTTGGGAGTCACCGAGAGTCGGATCAGTCAGATCCACACCAAATCGGTGCTGCTGCTGCGTTCGAAATTGGCAGATGTGAACAACTGAGACGGCTCCGGGGTAGGGGAGAACCGGCCGACCGGGGCCGGGGACACCGGTCCGTGAGCGCTCTACAGTGGAGGGGTGCCCAGGATTCGAGCGGCCTCCGTGGCCGAACACCGCCACATGCAGCGCGCCGCCCTGCTGGACGCGGCCCGGTCCCTGCTGGCCGAGGGCGGCCAGGGCGCGCTGACCTTTCCCGCCCTGGCCGAGCGAACGGGCCTGGCCCGCTCCTCGGTGTACGAGTACTTCCGTTCCCGGGCCGCCGTCGTCGAGGAGTTGTGCGCGGCCGACTTTCCGGTGTGGGCCGGGGAGGTCGAGGCGGCGATGCGCGCGGCGGACTCCCCCGAGGAGCGGATCGCCGCCTACATCCGCTCCCAGTTGGCGCTGGCCGGGGATCGACGACATCGGGCCGTGGTCGCCATCTCCTCCGGGGAACTGAGCTCGGGCGCACGCGAACGGATCCGCGCGGCACACGGTTCGTTGATCGAGCTGGTGGTGGGTGTGCTGGAGGAGCTCGGTCACCCCGACCCCCGGCTGGGGGCCTCCCTTGTCCAGGGCGTGGTGGACGCCGCCGTCCGGCGCGCGGAACTGAACGCGGAACCGGGTGTCGAGGTGACCGAACACGCGGTGCGGATGGTGCTGCGCGGCGTCTCCCGAGAGAGCTGAGGAGGAGGATCCCCCGGAGGAGACACCACACATGGTGACGCGTGTGGTGCCCGATGCGGGGACTCCGCACCCCGCGACTTTTCGCCCACCGCCGGGCCGACGGGAGAAGCGCCCGACGTCGGGGAATTCGCGTGCTCGACGGCATCGCTCCCGCCCGCCGACGGGTGACGGCCGACCGCCCCTCCCACCGTCCCCGTCGTCCCGGCGGGGACTGTGCCGGGGAGGTGGGGCACCTCCGTCACGGGAAGCAGTCGGGCCGGCCCACGCCGCAGCAGGGACAGCGGATCCAGATAACGTTCGGGAGCGGCGGGGTCCGCTCCCCTGAGCCGGGCCGCCCGCAATCCCCAGTGCAGGCACGGCCGACCGCAGTGGTGGGGTCCGGCTGCCAGCCGGGCGATCGGATCGCCCGGCAGCACGCGCCGACCGGGCTCGACCAACGGGACCACCGGTTCGAAGGTGGTTCGTCGGGCCTCCCCGGCTTCCGGGGGAGTCGGGGTCCCCCCGGAAGCGGTCCGAGCGCTCCCGGATTCGTCGAGCTCGATCACCAGCACTCCCCGCCCGGCGACCGGCCCGGCGAAGACCACCCGGCCCGATACCGGGGCGAGGATCACGGCCCCCACCTCGGCCGGCAGGTCCACCCCCCGATGGCCCGCCTGCCAGGGCCGCGGTGGAGGTTCGAAGGGGCGCTCCACCAGCGGCAGTGTGATCAGCGGCCATCGCGCGGGCGGCGGGAGAGGACCGGAGGGCCCGGGATGGGGTGCTCCGACCGGCTCCCCGCTTGCCGGGGCGGGATCGACCGGCCGCGCGGCTGCCCCGCCGGGCGCCGTGCCGTCCTCCGTGTCCCGCCGGGGGAGGCGGACCACCGTCGAGCCGACTCCATCACCGGTGAAGGCGGTACGGAACGTCCCCGCGCCTTCCCGCCCGTCATCCGTGGTGGGGGTGGCCCTCGCCGCCGCAACCACCGGAACGGCCACCGAGACGAACACGGCCACCAGGGCGAGCATCGTGCGGGGGGATCGGAAGGGGGAGCGCGGCCGTCCGGCGGCGTCCGGGCGGGGGAACGACCGGAGCAGGGAGATTCGGGACGGATCGCCCCCGGCGCGGAAGGCACGTGAACGCATGTGGTCGGTGATCATGCGTTCAGGGTGATGTCGATCGCCCACCCGCCGCGACGCTCAACGATTTTCTGTGGAGAACCCCGTCCGGAGCGTTCATTCCCTCACTCGGACGTGTGAAAAAGGGGGACCGGTAACCCCGCCGACCGCTCCTTCGTCCACAACCGAGGGCCCCGTGGGTACCCGGCACCGGGCCCCGGCCCGGGGCCCGGTGCCGGGTCAGGAGCCCCCTCCCCGGAAGCCGGAGTTCTCCGGCAGGTCCAGTTCGCTGCGGTTCAGTTCCTCGACGTTGACGTCCTTGAAGGTGAGAACCCGCACCTGCTTGACGAAGCGGGCGGGGCGGTACATGTCCCATACCCACGCGTCGGCCATGGTGATCTCGAAGAACACCTCGCCCTGGACCGAGTGGACCTGCATCTCGTAGTCATTGGTCAGGTAGAAGCGCCGCTCGGTCTCGATCACGTAGGTGAAGAGCCCGACCACGTCCCGGTACTCCCGATAGAGCTTCAGCTCCATTTCGGTCTCGTACTTCTCGAGATCCTCGGCGCTCATCACGTGGTCCCTTCAGCCGCTCGTTCCCTCATTGTGCGCCGGCACCGCGGCCCGGCGCCCCGGTTCGATCGGGTACGCCCCCGAGGGCTCACTTTCGCCGCGGTCCGTCACCTTCCCCGATCCGCGCCGCGCCCCGCAGGAGCGGACCGGTCAGTACCGACAAGAGGATCAGGGCGGCACCGGAACCGATCGCCCACAACAACGGCCGGAAGGGGCCTGGCTGCGAGAGGCCACCCGGCAGGTCCGCAAAGCCGGATGCCCGGGGCAGGAGTCCGAACCGATCCGGTGGCCACACCGTCGCCTCCACCCGGGCGGTCACCGCGTCCCTCGGCACGGTGGCGGGTTCCCCCTCCGTCAGTCGGGTGCGGGAGTCCAGGGAGTCCGCCCGGCGGTCCCCCATCAGGAAGAGCTCGTCCTCCGGAACCTCGTGCTCGAAGGGGGTCGTGGACGCCGGCTCACCGACGTCCAGATAGCGTTCCACGATCGGGCGGCCGTTGACCAGTAGCCGCCCTCCCTCATCGCAGCAGGCCACCGTGTCACCGCCGATCGCCACCACCCGTTTGACCATCGGCAGCTCGCCCCAGCTCTCCTGCCGGAAGACCACCACGTCACCGCGACGCACCTCCGCTCCGGCGACCCGATGGGCGAGTACCCGATCGTCGGATCGCACGGTGGGTGCCATCGAGTCGGTGGGAATGGCGTAGGGCTGGTACAGAACGGCCACGAGGACGAACCCTCCGAGGAAGAGCAGACAACCGAGGACGGCCGTCGCCCGGGACAACCGTTGTCCGAGGCGTCCCCCGCCACGCCGCGCTGCGCTCATCCCGTATCCCTCCCGGAGTCCGACGGCCCCGCCGCGAGTGTTCGCGACGGGGAGTACGGTCGGAAGGCGACCCTACCCGGGGACGCCCCGATCCCGTAGCCGGCCACCGACTTCCGGGACGGTGGTGGCACGATCCCGGGACGGGCCGGAGACGGCGTGGCCGTACCGAGGGGCCGGGGCGTCTTCACGGGTCGGAGGGGCACAGGTCGGCTCTCCCTCCTCCGACGGTGTTCCGCGTCCCCGCCGGGAATCCGGGCGGCCGTGTCCCGATCGCCGCCGGCCGCCCTCAGCCGCCGTCGGGGGTGCGTCGCCGACGGTGCCACATCACCAACGGTACGGCGCCCGCCGCGCCCAACGCGCCGGACAGCGCCGTCACGGGGACCCCGGCTGCCTCGGCTGAGGAGTTCAACTCCTCGTAACCGTCGGGAACCGGCAGGAAGGACCAGCGGCCGAGGGGCCAGGCCACCACGATCGCGCGACCCACCACCTCGTCCTCGGAGACGGTGCCGCCCGTGGGACCCTCCATGTGGTATCTGGAGTCCAGGGAACCCTGACGGTGATCGCCCATCACCCAGAGCCTGCCCTCGGGGATCTCCAGGGGCCCGAAGGGCTTGTCGTCGCACGCCGTGTTACCGGAGTAGATGAAGTCCGTCTCGTCCACCGGTTCGCCGTTGACGGTCACCGGACCGCCCTGCTCGCAGGCGACGGTGTCCCCACCGACGGCGATCACCCGCTTGATCAGGTTCTTGTCGTCGGGCGAGGGGAAGGGCAGTACGTAGCTGATCCCCTTCTGCACCGTGGCCCACGGCCCGGAGGCATCCGGGGTCTCCCCCAACCAGCCGCCCGGGTCGCGGAAGACGACGACCTCGCCGCGCTCCGGAGTGGAGCCGAACCACGGGGTCAGCTTGTCCACCAGCACCCGATCCCCCCGCTGGAGGGTGTTCTGCATCGAGTCGGAGGGGATGGAGAACGCCTCGAGCAGGAAGGTCTTGATGATCAGGGCCAGCACCAGGGCGATGCCGATGAGGATCGGCAATTCCTTCCAGAAGGAACGCTGCTTGGGCGGATCCCCCCGGCGGTCCCCCTCCCCCGGCTCGGTTCCCTCGCCGTCCCCGGCGTGGCCCCCGGGGCCCTCCGCCGGGTCCCGGGGGTCGCCGGACGCCACGCCGTCGGACCGATGCGTCCGGTCCCGCCGGGACGGGGGTACCCCGGGGCCGGCGTCACCGGCGGGTTCGTCCGACCACGCGGGGCGATCCTCCGGTTCCTCGTTCGCGCCGGACCGGGCACCGACTGCCACGTCCCCCACATCCACTCCTCAGGCCGCTGGGGTCCACCCCGGGCGGGGTGGACCGTTGTCCTCCTCCTCCCCTAACGAGCGGGGGTTCCGCAGGCATCGGGGGGCGGGGCATTTGGTCAATTCTTTCCCGGGACACACGTCGGGTCCCGGGCACCGCACCCGTCCCATCCGACTTCCCCGGCCCGGTGCCCCGTATCCCACACCGGGGCGGGCCACCGGGCCCGGTGGCCCGCCGGGGCGATCAGGGGTCGGGAACGGCGACGAACGCCTCCACCCCGTTGAGGGTCGTCCAGTGGTCGAACGGCCAGGCGATCACGACGGCGCGCCCCACCACCCGGTCCAGCGGGACGGTTCCCTGGCCGGGGTCGTTGAGGTAGAAGCGGGAGTCCTGGGAACGGGAGCGGTGGTCCCCCAGCACGAAGACCCGCCCCTCGGGCACCGTGACCTCGAAGGGCAGGGTGGAGGGAGCGTTGCCGGGATGCAGGTAGGGCTCCCGCAGCGGGGTGTCGTTGATGGTGATCAGACCATCGGCGTCACAGCACACCACGGTGTCCCCGCCGATCGCGATCACCCTCTTGATCAGGTGTTCCCCGTCACCCTCGGGCAGTAGACCGACCCAGCTCAGCACGGCCCGGGCCTCCCGGATCACCGGGGGGTACTCGGTGGCCTCGAGGAAGGGGTCACCGGCCATCCACCCGCCCGGATCCTTGAAGACCACGACCTCGCCGCGGGAGGGCTGCCAGCCCACCCAGGGGCTGAGTTTGTCCACCAGCACCCGGTCGTCGATGCGGATGGTCTGTTCCATGGAGCCCGAGGGGATGACGAAGGGTTGGACCAGGAAGGTCTTGATCCCCAGCGCTATGGCCAACGCGATGACCAGCAGAATGGGTATCTCACGGGTGGTTCGCAACCGACGCCGTCGCTTGATCCGCTTGGCCGTCCGCCGTCGGGCCGCCCGCCCCTCGACGGGCCCGCGGGAGGGGGGTTCCCCGTCTCCGGAGGCACGCCCCACCGCTCTGCGTCCGCTTCCTCCCCTGTTCGGCGTCCCGCCCGCGGGACGTCCGCGCCTACCCACCGGCCGGCCTCAACGAGGCATGGCGGGCGGGCGGCCAGACCACGAACTCCGCGCGTCCGATGACCCGGTCCTCGGGTACGGTGCCCCCACCGGGACGACCGAGGAGATCGCGGGAGTCCACGGAGCCGGAGCGGTGATCGCCCATCACCCACAGTCGCCCCTCCGGCACACGGATGTCGAACTCCACCTCCGAGGCGGTGGCACCGGGATGGAGCCACGGCTCCTCCGAAGCGGCGCCGTTGATCTCGAGGCGCCCGCGCTCGTCGCAACAGCGCACACGGTCGCCTCCGACCCCGATCACCCGTTTGACGTAGTCGTGCGCGGGTGCCCTGCCGATACCGACGGAGGAGGCGAGGGTACCCACGGTGCGCGCCAACGGTCCGGTGGGGTCGCCCTCTCCCGAGAAGGTGCCGGTGCCGTCGAAGACAACGACGTCACCGCGGCGGATCTCCCCACCGAACCGGTAGGCGAGTTTGTTGACCAACACCCTGTCACCAACCTCCAGGGTGGTCTCCATGGAACGACTGGGGATCACGAAGGGCTGCGCGACGTAGCTGCCGATCAGCAGGAACACCACCAGCGGCACTCCGATCACCAGCGCTCGACGACGCCCGCCCGTTCCGAACGGTCGCCGCGGGCCATCGGCGTCCTCCGAATCGTCGGCCCCCGCGGGGGACATCTCCCCGGCGGGGTCAACGTTCCGTTCCCCACCGGCGTTCCCGGCGGTTCCCGAGACGCCGCGACCACCGGAGCGGCCGGGGGCGTGACCGGGGAACACAACGGAGCGCGACCGCGGGCCGAACCCCCGGGAGGGGGTGGCGCCGTGGTCGCGCTCCGTGCGGTGTGCGTCGGTGTCGGCCACTCCGTGATGGTACCCGGGTGGCGACCGAAACGACTCAGCGCTCGCGCTTCTCCTTGATCTTGGCGGCCTTGCCGCGCAGCTCACGGAGGTAGTACAGCTTGGCCCGGCGAACCGCGCCGCGGGTCACGACCTCGATCTTCTCGACGACCGGGGTGTGGACGGGGAAGGTGCGCTCGACACCGACGCCGAAGCTGACCTTGCGGGCGGTGAAGGTCTCCCGGACACCGGAGCCCTGGCGACGGATGACGACGCCCTTGAACTGCTGGACACGGGAGCGGTTGCCCTCGATGACGCGCACGTGGACGTTGACGGTGTCCCCCGGGCGGAAGGCCGGGATGTCGTCGCGGAGCGATGTGGCGTCGACACTGTCGAGGAGGTTCATGACCTGCTGCTCTCCTCGCCGATGCCACAGGTCATCGGCGGAATGGTATGGGGTGAACGGATGAACTGATCGGGTCCCGTGCGGGAATCGCGTGGTCCCGACGGGGTGTGCCGCCGCGGCGGGCGCCGGCCCCCTGTGGCAGGGGCACGCGCCGTTCGACGGCAACGGCTCATTCTTCCATGCCGCCGGGGCGGGGCCCAAATCGACCGTCCGCGTCCGGCTCCCAACCGAGTTCCGCGAGAAGCCGAAGGTCCGGGCGGTCCCAGCTCCCGGGAGGTGCGGCGCGCAGCAGGTCGGGGCGGTGCTCGGCGGTGCGCCGCAGGGCGTGGTCCCGGCGCCAGCGCGCGATGTTGCCGTGGTGGCCGCCGAGCAGGATCTCCGGAACCTCCCGCCCCCGCCACACCGGCGGCTTCGTGTAGACGGGGCCCTCCAGGAGGTGCGCCATGGAACCCGCCGCGAAGGAGTCGTCACGGTGGGACTCGACGTTGCCGAGAACCCCCGGCAGCAGCCGGACCACGGCCTCCACCATCACCAGTACGGGCGCCTCACCACCGGCGAGCACGTAGTCACCGATGGACAGCTCGCGCACTTCCGCGCGCTCCGCGTACTCCTCCACCACGCGCCGGTCGATGCCCTCGTAGCGTGCGGGGGCGAAAACCAGGTGCGGGCGTTCGGCGAGTTCGGCGGCGATCTCCTGTGTGAAGGGGCGCCCGCTGGGGGTGGGCACCACCAGTACCGGTCCGGTGTCCGACCGCGCCGCGGTTTCCGCGCCGTCTCCGTCGGTCGGCGGGCCGTCGGCCAGGATCTCGTCGAGCGCCTCACCCCAGGGCTCGGGCTTCATGACCATGCCGGGGCCGCCGCCATAGGGGGTGTCGTCCACGGTGTGGTGGCGGTCCCGGGTCCAGGCACGCAGGTCGTGGATCCGGATGTCGAGCAGGCCCCGGTCGGCGGCCTTGCCGACCAGCGAGAGTCGCAGCGGCGCGAGGTACTCGGGGAAGATCGTGATGACGTCCAGGCGCATCAGACCTCCCTCCCCCGTTCCCCGCCATCTCCCTCTTCGGGGTCACGGCCGTCGCCGGGCTCTCCGTCGGCCGCGTCGAGCAGGCCCGGTGGAGGGGTGACCAGCAGTCGGCCGGAAGCCGGGTCCACCTCGGGGACGATGGCGTGGACGAAGGGGATCAGTACCTCGCCACCGTCCGAACGTTCCACGACCAGCAGATCCTGCCCCGGCAGGTGGGAGATCTCGGCGACCCTCCCGATGACCGTTCCGGCCTCCGTGACCACCTCGAGGTCCACGAGTTGGTGGTCGTAGAACTCCTCGGGGTCCTCGGGTACCTCCTCCGGGTCCACCTCGGCGATCAGGAGGGTATTGCGCAGGGCCTCGGCGCCGGAGCGGTCCCGCACGCCCTCGAAGCGCAACAGCAGCCGACCGCTGTGAACCCGACCGGTCTCGATGGTGAGCGGTCCGACCTCCGGGGGGTCGGTGGCGAGGACGGCACCGGGGCCGAGCCGGATCTCCGGTTCGTCGGTGCGGACCTCGACCGTGACCTCACCGCGGATGCCGTGGGCCCGACCGATGCGGGCGACGACGAGCTGCACGGGATGGACTGCCTTCCGAATGAGCTGAAGGGACGGGACCGGTGAGGGCGGTGCCCTCCGGTGACAGCAGACCGGGCCGGGCGCGGCGGTGGCCGCACCCGACCCGGGTGGGTGCTGCGGGCGACGGGGTCGCCGGAATGGGGTGGCGGGAGGACTCAGCGCACCTCGTCGACGTCCACGAGGTCGACGCGGATACCGCGCCCCCCGAGAGCGCCGACGACGGTGCGCAGGGAGCGGGCGGTCCGGCCGTTGCGACCGATCACCTTGCCGAGGTCATCGGGGTGAACCCGGACCTCCAGCACCCGTCCCCGCCGCAGAGTGCGTGAGGCGACCTGAACCTCGTCGGGGTGTTCGACGATGCCCTTCACCAGGTGCTCGAGGGCTTCCTCGAGCATGCTCAGGCCCCGGCCGACTCGTCCGCGCCGGACTCGGCGTCGGCGGCCTTGTCGCTCTTCTTCGCCTTCTGGGTGATGGCCTCACCCTTGGCGTCCCCACCGGTGCCGTCGGTAACGGCCTCGAAGTGCACGCGCTCCGGCTTCGGCTCGGCGACCTTCATCGGCTCGGGGGCGGGCAGGCCCTTGAACTTCTGCCAGTCACCGGTGACCTTGAGGATCGCCGTCACGGGCTCGGTCGGCTGCGCGCCGACACCCAGCCAGTACTGCACACGCTCGGAGTCGACCTCGATGCGGGAGGGATTCTGCACCGGGTGGTACAGACCGACCTCCTCGATCGCGCGGCCGTCACGACGGGTACGGGAGTCGGCGACAATGATGCGGTAGTGCGGCGACCGGATCTTGCCCAGACGCTTCAGCTTGATCTTGACTGCCACGGCTGTGGTGTCTCCTGGAGTTGACGTGGGTGGACCGTGACGGTTTACCGCGTGGGGTTGCGGCGTCCGGGGCCCTGCGGACGCGTCAGCCGGAGGAGAGAGGGGTCCTGTACGGCCGGCGAGTTCAGCGGCCCATTGTGCCACACCGACCGCCCTCCCCCGAACGGACGCCGGGCCGTACGGCGGCAGGGCACGGGCGGGGCCGCTCCGACACCGACGCCCCGGCGGGGCGCCGGTGGGTGTTCAGGCGGCGGCGGTGACCGGGTCGACCGCTTCGTCGATACGGAACGGCTTGTTGCAGGCCCCGCAGACGATGGGGGCCTGGGCGAGCACCGAGGGAACGACCCGGACATTGCGGCCACAGTCGCAGACGGCCTTGACCCTCACTCCCCCGCCGGAGGATCCGTGACGCGCGGCCGGGCCCCGGAAGCTGCGCTTGGTGTCGGCCGCGGTGGCGGCGAGGTGCGCCGAGAGAGCCCATTGCAGGCGTTCCGCGGTCTGCCGATGGCGTCGACGGGCGCCGGCGTTCATCACCACCAGGGAGAAGCCGCTGCTGGGGTGGGGTTCCTCCGGGTGCTCCAGCCCCAGTTCCTCGGCGATCGCCAGGAATCGACGGTTGTGGTAGCGCCCCGCGCGGGAGGTGTCGCGGACACCGCGGGCGGCCGCGATGCCGTGTACCGCCTCGTGCAACAGACGCTCGAAGGAGAGTTGGGCGCCGCAGGCGGAGGAGGACTCGCCGATCAGGGATTCGGGAGCCGCCAGATCGGGGAGCTCGGGATGGTAGCGCTGAATGTCGGACCAGGCGAGCGCCAGCTCGGCGGCGAGGACAGGTGGTGTCGTGCTCACGTCGGGATTAACGACTCGGCCCCCCGGGGCGTTCCGATTGTGGAGAAAGTCTCCGAATTTGAACTTACCGGTCAGTACGTGACGAGGTGTCACCATCCGGGACGGAAAGCCACCGGTGGCGGGGATCCCGGACCGGGGTGACCCGATGCCGGCATGCCATCCCCTCGCTCCCGGTCCCCGGCCCCTCCCCCGCGCCGTCCCCGCTTCGCGGTGGAGTCGGAGCGGAGGGGGAAACGGCGCCCCGGGCGACCCCGGCGATATGGCCCGAAGGACCCGGGCAGCGGGGGGAGTCGACGGTGAGACGACAGGGGGAATCGGAGGCGGTCACGGAACTCCGGAGGGGCCCCCATGGCTCCCCGCGGTGCCCGGAGCCACCACCGGAATCCGGCGCCCGATTCCCGACATCCGTTCCGGGAGCCCATCGGATGGCTCCCGCCTTCGTTCGATGCTTCCCCGATGCCGTCACCAGCGGGCCCCCGGCCTCGACACGTGTCGTGCTGTCGTACTGCGGCGCCCGGACGCGACCGGCGGGAGGGCGGACTCCCGATCGGTACGCGCGCGCCATCACGGCCAGCGTACCCGGAGCGTCATCGGCCCCGGGGACCGACCCGTCCGCCCCCACCGGGCACCGCACCGTGACCCCTCGGCGGCCGGCGCCATCTCACCCTCCGCCCCCGGGGGCGGTCCGGGGGATCCGTGCCCAGTCGCCGGTGGGGCGGCCTCGATCGCCTCGGCCGCCGCGCTCACGTCGGTGGACGGCCCCGGCGACGTGCTCGCGGGGGTCTCGCGTTCCAGCACGACATCGATCGCGAGGACATCGACCGGAAAGTCTGCGTACACCTCACGATGGATGCGGGCCGCGTGGTCCCGGGCCTCCTCGGGGGTGGCGTGCGCGGTGTGCTCCTCCTGCCACAGGAATTCACTCGTCCGGAGGAATACCCTCGGACGCGTCTCCCAGCGCACGACATCGGCCCACCGGGGTTGATCAACAGCGGCGGGTCCCGGGGGCCCCGGATCCACTCGGCGAAATACTCGTTGACGATCGATCCGGAGGTGGGGCACCCCACCACCGGTTTCCCGCGCGCTTTCCCCCGCCGTGGGTGACCGCCGCCGGTTCGGGGCCAAGCCCTCGACGTGCCCGGCCTCACGGGTCGGGTACGACCGGGGGATGAAGAGCGGGAAATAGGCGTTCTCGGCACCCGCCGCCTTGATTCGGACATCCATTTCGGAGTGCGTGCGCTCCCACAACCCGTACCCGTACGGTCGAACGACCATGGTCCCGCGCGCCGGGCCGTGGTCGTCCGGTTCCGCTTCGGCGATCAGGTCCTGGTACCAGCGGGAAAGCGCTCCGCGCGAGGAGTGAGCCCGGATGCCTTGGTCATGGCCGGAATGCCACGACTCCGTGGGGCAGAAGCGTGAATCCGGACCCTTCGGCCCCTGGACGGGGGGAGCAACCGGGAGTTATCTGGCATACAGGAGCAGGGAGGCCGACAGCAGCGGACCGCACCCGACCCGTCGATTGGGGCACGGCCATGACACCAACGCTGATCCACCACGACATCAACCGCCTCTCCCGCACCCGGGACTGGGCCGAGATCCAGGAGCGCATGCTCCTGCCGCTCTACGAAGCGGTGTACGAACGCACCGGAGTGGGTCCGGGCACGCGCCTGCTGGAACTGAACTGCGGTTCGGGACTGGCACTGCTGCGGGCCGCCGCCCGTGGCGCGAGTGTCACGGGTACCGAACCCGACCCCGAACGCCTGCGGCTGGCCGGGGAACGCCTGCTACCCGATCCGGTCTGGGGCTGGGGCACCCGGCGCTGGCCCGCCCGACTGCTGTCCTCTCTCCCGGCGAGTGCCCGCGAGGCCGGACAATCGATCCGGGCCCCGTTCACCCTGATCACCTCGTTCGGCTCCCCACCGGCGATGGATCAGCTGCGCCGCGCCGTCGCGCTGGCCGAGCCGGGGGCCGGTGTCGTCCTCTCGGGGCGGGGTCGCCCCGAGGAGTGCGCCGTCAGCGCCGCGCTCCGGGTCGGCGACCGCCTCGGCCGCACCGTGCGGGACCCGGCGGACGGGGGAGTCGGTGGAGAGGCGGCGGAGACCCCGGACGCGCCGGGCGCGGCCGGGCTGCGGGAGATCGCGCTCGCCGCCGGGATCCGCCCGGTGGAGGAGGGTGAGGTCGGCTGCCCCTTCGGCTACCCGGGCATGACCTCCGCGCTGCGCGGCCTGCTGGCCACGGGCAGCTTCGACGAGGCGGTGCGCGGCGTGGGGGTGGACCTGGTCGCCAAGGAACTGGCGGAGGCGCTGAACCCGTATCTGGGGTCTGACGGATCCGTGTGGCTGTCGAACATCCTGCGGTACGTCGTGTGCCGGGTGCCCGGCGAGGCGGATGCCGGAGCCGTCCGGGTCTGAGTCCGAGTTCGGCGTCGCTCCCGGACGCCCTCCCCCGTTCCGTTCCCGGGACGGGAGGGCGTCGGCACACCGACCCGGCCGCGTCCCCTCGACCCGCCACGGAAGCGGGCCCGTGGCGGGGGAGGCAACGGCTGTCGGGGCGAAAAGGGTATCCGGTCGAAGACGGCCCCTCAGCGTCCCGGCGGGAGCATGTCGCGGAACTCCTTGGGCAACTCGAACGAGCCCGGGTCCCCGTCCGCGCCGGGGATGCCGAAGGCGTTGCCCTCGCCCTCGCGACGCGCCGCCTCCGCGCGCTCCTCCTCCTGCCGCTTCATCGGGTTGCCGCTGCGTCGCTTGCCCTTGGCCTTCTTCTGCGGCTTGCCGCGCTTCTTCGAGGCTCCACCCGCGCCCGGCATCCCGGGCATGCCCGGCATGCCCGGCATCCCGCCGCCCTGCGCCATGCGGGACATCATCTTGCGGGCCTCGAAGAACCGCTCCACGAGGTTCTTGACCGCGCTGACGTCCACACCGGAGCCACGGGCGATACGGGCCCGACGCGAGCCGTTGATGATCTTCGGATCGGCGCGCTCACCCGGTGTCATCGACTTGATGATGGCGGCGGTGCGGTCCACCTCGCGCTCGTCGAGGTTGTTGATCTGGTCCCGCATCTGCCCCATCCCGGGCATCATGCCCAGGAGCTTGGAGAGCGAGCCCATCTTCCTGACCTGCTCCATCTGGCTCAGGAAGTCATCGAGGGTGAACTCCTTGGGGCCCTTGGCGAGCTTCTCCGCCATCCGCTCGGCCTCTTGCCGGCTGAAGGTCTGCTCCGCCTTCTCGATGAGGCTGAGCACATCCCCCATGCCGAGGATGCGGGAGGCCATTCGGTCGGGGTGGAAGGCGTCGAAGTCGTCGAGCTGCTCGCCGTTGGAGGCGAACATGATCTGCCGGCCGGTGACCCGGGCGATCGAGAGGGCCGCGCCACCGCGTGCGTCGCCGTCGAGCTTGGAGAGCACGACACCGTCGAAGCCCACCCCGTCGCGGAACGCCTCGGCGGTGGTGACCGCGTCCTGGCCGATCATCGCGTCGACGACGAAGAGGATCTCGTCGGGGGAAACGGCGTCGCGGATGTCCGCGGCCTGCCGCATCAGCTCCTCGTCGATGCCCAGCCGACCGGCGGTGTCGACGATCACCACGTCGTACTGCTTCTCCCGGGCGTGGGCGATGGAGTCGCGGGCCACGGTCACCGGGTCGCCCACCCCGTTCCCCGGCTCGGGGGCGTAGATCGCCACCCCGGCGCGCTCGGCGACGACCCCGAGCTGGTTGACGGCGTTGGGGCGCTGCAGGTCGCAGGCGACCAGCAGCGGCGAGTGCCCCTGGCTCTTGAGCCAGCGGCCCAGCTTGCCGGCGAGGGTGGTCTTGCCCGCGCCCTGGAGGCCGGCGAGCATGATCACCGTGGGCGCGGTCTTGGCGAACCGCAGCCGGCGGGTCTCGCCGCCGAGGATGCGGACCAGTTCCTCGTTGACGATCTTGATGACCTGTTGGGCGGGGTTCAGGGCCCGGGAGACCTCGGTCCCCGCCGCCCGCTCCTTGATCTCCTTGATGAAGGAGCGCACGACCGGCAGGGCGACATCCGCCTCCAACAGGGCGATGCGGATCTCGCGCGCGGTGGCGTCGATGTCCGCCTCGCTGAGGCGTCCCTTGCCCCGGAGGTTCTTGAACGTCGCGGCAAGGCGATCGGAGAGAGTGTCGAACACGGCGCTCGCGGTTCCTTCACGTCGGAGAGCGGGACAGCGGTGTCCTTCAGGGTATCCGCCCGCGACCCCGTTCCGGGCCCCGGGCGGTTCCGCGCCGGCCACCGGGTCCCGGATCAGGAGGCCAGGGCCCGCTCCACCTCCCGGGCGAGGGCCGCGGCCCCGGTGGCCGGAAGCGGTCCGCCGTCGGGCCCGGTGACGTAGAAGGCGTCCACCGCGTTCGAGCCCAGCGTGCTGACGTGGGCGCTGCGCACCCGCACCCCGCGGTCCTCCAGCGCGCGGCCGATGCGGTACAGCAGGCCGGGGGCGTCCTGGGCCCGTACCTCGATGACGGTGGCCAGGCGGGAGCCCAGCGGAGCCACACCGACCCTCGGCGGCGGGGCCTGGAGTGCCCGGCGGCGGGGCCGCCGGTAGGCCGCCTCGCGTTCGGCCAGACGGGCGGAGATGTCGAGGGAACCGTCCAGCGCGCGGACCAGGTCGGCCCGCAGTCGCTCCGCCCGGGGCAGCGAGCCGAACTCGGCCGCCACCCGCCACTCCAACAGCAACGCGGCACCCTGGTCCGCGGGGCGGATGCTGCGCAGTTCGGCGGATCGGACGGTGAGGCGGTGCAGGGCGAGCACCCCCGCCACGGCGGGCAGTACCCCCGGTCGGTCCGGCAGCGCCACCACCAGCTCGACGCCCACCGGCTCGGGGGCCGCGGGCTCGGCCGGAGCGTCGTGGTCGTCGACCTTTCCGACCGGCGTGTTGCCGGAGCCGTCCCCCGCCCCCGCGGAGGTCGGGGACGGCTCCGGCGGGGTGTGCAGGGTGAGCACCGGTCCCCCGGTGGACAGCGCCTCCAGGGCCAGACGTTCGTCCCCGGCCGAGTTCACCGGTGTGGTGGGCACGCCGGGGGAGCCCGCCCCCGCCGTGTCGGCGGCGGGCTCCGTCGCCGTGGCACCGTCCCCGTCGGTGGTCGTCCGCAGGTGTTCCGTCACCCTCTTGACCAGGTCGGCGATGAGCGAGGCCCGCCACGTCGACCAGGCCGCGGGGCCGGTGGCCAGCGCGTCGGCCTCGGTGAGGGCGTGCAGCAGTTCCAGCGTGTCGATCCCACCGACCGCGGTCGCCACGTGCTCCACGGTCGCCGGGTCCTCCAGATCCCGACGGGTGGCGGTCTCCACCAGCAACAGGTGGTGGCGGACCAGGCGCGCCAACACCTCGGTGTCCTCCGGGCCGAAACCGATCCGGACGGCCATGTCACGCGCGATGGTCTCCCCCGCCACGCTGTGGTCGCCGGGCCAGCCCTTGCCGATGTCGTGCAGCAACGCGGCCACCAACAGCAGGTCCGGACGGCGCACCCGGCGGGTCAGCGCACAGGCCCGAACAGCGGTCTCCACCAGGTGACGGTCCACGGTCCAGCGGTGCACGGGATTGCGCTGCGGCCGGCAGCGGACCCGCTCCCAGTCCGGGAGCAGGCGGGTGATCAGACCCGCCGCCTCCAACGCCTCCCAGACCGGGACGGCGTCCCGGCCGGAGCCGAGCAGGATGACGAACTCCTCGCGGGCGTCCGCCGGCCAGGGGACCGGCAGCGGCGCGGCGGCCTCCGCGAGGCGGTGCACGGCGGGCAGGGCGAGTGGCAGGCCCGAGCGGGCGGCCGCGGCGGCGGCGCGCAGCGGCAGCACCGGGTCGCGGTCGGGGCGGGCGGTACGGGCGAGCACCACTTCGCCGTCCTGCTCCACCACTCCCTCGGCCAACGGCAGGCGCTCCTCCGTGGCCCCCCGGCGCCCCGGCCGGCCGGCGAGCAGGCCGCGCAGGCGGTGGGAGGGGCGGGTCCGGCCGGAGCGGGAGCGCAGCACCCGCCCCACCTCGCGCCAGGTCACGTCGGAGGCGTAGGCGATGGTGCGGGCGGCCTCGTAGACACGGCGCAGCAGGGCGTCGGCGTCCAGCAGGCCGAGGGCCTCGGCCACCTGGGGCTGGTCCTCCTGGGCGAGGCGGTCGGTGGCCCGGCCGGTGGTGAGGTGGAGGGCGTCGCGCACGTCGAGCAGGGTGGCGCGGGCCTCCTCCAGGCCCCGGCGGGGGGCGTCGGCGACCCAGGAGGCGGCGACGGCGCGGAGCGCGGTGACGTCCCGCAGCCCGCCCCGGGCCTCCTTGAGATCGGGTTCCAGGAGGAAGGGCAGCTCGCCATGACGGCGGGCCCGTTCCCGGCCCATCTGGTGGAGTTCGGGGAGCCGGGAGGGGGCGTCGGAACGCCACCGGGCCGACAGGGAGGTGCGCAGCTCGGCGGTGAGGGTGTCGTCGCCGGCGACGTGTCGGGCGTCCAGGAGACCCAGGTGGACCTTGAGGTCCTCCCCCGCGGTGCGCCGCGCCTCCTCGAGGGTGCGCACCGAGTGGTCGAGGGACAGACCCATGTCCCAGACGGGGTACCAGATCCGGTCGGCGGCGGCGGCGATCTCCTCGCGGGCGGCCCGACCGTCGTGGAGCAGCACCAGGTCCAGGTCGCTGCGGGGAGAGAGTTCACCGCGTCCGTAACCGCCCACGGCGACCAGGGCGCACCGTGGCCGGGCCGGGGCGCCGTCCGGGGTCGGCGCGTTGAGCAGGCCGGTGAGCCAGAGGTCGGTGGCCCGGGAGAGTTCGGCGCGGCGGCCGGCCCCGGTGGGGCCGTCCCCACCGAGGAGGCGGAGGCGGGCGGCGGGGTAGGACTCGTCGGATCCGGCCCGGCTGCCGGCGTCGCGGCTGGTGTCGGCGGTCATGCGGTCACGGCTCCCCGTTGTGGTCGGTCGGTGTCCACCCGGGCCGTCCGCGCCCGGCGGCATCCCCTCCGGCGAAGGGCCTCGTGGCCCCACCGGATGGAAGTCGGCCCGGTGGGTTCCGGCGCGCGCCGGAACCCACCGGGTCGGATTGCTCGGATCAGAGGGCGTCCGGCCCCCGGTCCCCGGTACGCACCCGCACCGCGGACTCCACGGGGACGCTCCACACCTTCCCGTCACCGATCTTGCCGGTGCGGGCGGCCTTGACGATGACGTCGATCAACTGCTCGGCGTCCTCGTCCTCGACCAGGATCTCCAGACGGGTCTTGGGCACCAGGTCGACGGTGTACTCCGCGCCCCGGTAGACCTCGGTGTGACCTCGCTGGCGACCGTAGCCGCTGGCCTCGGTGACCGTCATACCGTGCACCCCGAACGCCTGGAGGGCGTCCTTGACCTCGTCCATGCGGTGCGGCTTGATCACCGCGGTGATGAGCTTCATGCGTCCACCTTCTTGTCACCGGTCTGCGTGGCGGCCGGGATCCGGTCCCCGGCGGAACCGGCGGCGGAACCGCCACCGGACTGGCTGAAGTCGTACCCGCTCTCCGCGTGGTAGACCTGGTCCAGGCCCGTCAGTTCGGCGTCCTCGTCCGCCCGGAAGCCGATCGTGTGCTTGATGGCGAGGGCGAGCAGCAGGGTGACGACGAAGGAGTAGACGAGCACCGCGCCCGCCGCGATGGCCTGCAGGACGAACTGGGCGAAGCCGCCGACCTCGATGGCCAGGAAGCCGACCATGAGGGTGCCGATGAGGCCACCGACGAGGTGGACACCGACGACGTCGAGGGAGTCGTCGTAACCCAGCTTGTACTTCAGGCCGACCGCCCAGGCGCAGGCCGCGCCGGAGACCAGACCGATGGCCATCGCGCCCATGGGGGTGACGTCCGCACCGGCCGGGGTGATGGCGACCAGGCCGCCGATGGCGCCGGAGGCGGCACCCAGGGTGGTGTAGGCGCCGTACCGCAGGCGCTCGTAGATCAGCCAGCCGAGGACGGCGGTGCCGGTGGCGACCATGGTGTTGAGGGCCATCAGGGCGGCGGTGCCGTTGGCGGCCAGTTCCGAGCCGGCGTTGAAGCCGAACCAGCCGAACCACAGGAGGGCCGCGCCCAGGAGCACCATCGGCAGGTTGTGCGGGCGCATGCCCGAGTCCTTCTTGAAGCCGATCCGCTTGCCGATCACCAGGACCGCGGCCAGGGCCGCGATGCCCGCGTTGATGTGGACCGCGGTGCCGCCGGCGAAGTCGATGACCTCCCGGCCGTCGATCTCCAGTCCGCCGATCCAGCCGCCCTCGCCCCAGACCCAGTGCGCGACCGGGAAGTAGACGATGGACACCCACACGGCGACGAACAGGGCCCAGGCGCTGAACTTGACCCGCTCGGCCAGCGCGCCGCTGATGAGTGCGGGTGTCAGCACGGCGAACATCAGCTGGAAGACGGCGATGGTCAACAGCTCGGGGGTGTTGTCCAGGTCGAGCATGCCCTGGAAACCGATGAAGTCGAAGTTGCCGAAGAGGCCGCCCCCCTCACCGTTGACGTCGGTACCGAACGCCACGCTCCAGCCGTAGAGAACCCACAGCACGCTGGAGATGCCCATGGTGATGAAGCACATCATCAGCATGTTGAGAGCGCTCTTGACACGGATCATGCCGCCGTAGAAGAAGGCGAGGCCGGGGGTCATCAACATGACCATGGCGGCACAGATCACCACAAATGCGATATCTGCTGCTTCCAAGGTGAACGTCTCCTCAGTGGTAACGACCCGTGCGGGCGGAATCTGGGCGGGTCGGGATGCGCCACACACTCCCGGAGGGGGATTTCGGTCGATGCCACCGGATGTTTCACGGTCATGACAATGAATCCGCGCGTGTTACGCACCCATGAAGCACGCATGGACGGCGGGGGTCCCGCACGACATGTCCGATCCGGGGCGCCGGGGGCCCCGGAGGGAGCGGCGGGCGGGGGCGACGGGAGCATCCCCGGGTCGTGTGGGCGAACGGTCCGCGCCCCGGAACGGCCTCCCTCCGGCGACGGAGGCGAGCGGGTGGGGCCCGGCGTTCCGGGACCGGAGTCCGCGTGCTCCCGCACGGCGGAGCGACGGAGTGGTGTGGCGGGGAACCGGATGGGGCCGGGGCGCGGGAGACGGTGGTCAGGTCTCGCGGGTGATCCCCGCGCCGGGCAGTTCGACGGCCATCCGCTCCTGTAACCGCATCACCGCGGGCACGTCGCCGAACTCCCGGGCCGCCGCGGCGGCGGTGCTCCGAAGCCGGTCACAGACCCGTTCCGAGCGCAGTCGCGTCGTCACCTCCAGCGCCTCCATGGCGCGCTCCGCGGCGGCCTCGGGTTCCCGGCACAGCAGGTGGACGGTGGACAGGCCGATCAGACACAGTGCATACGAACGTCGCGGCCCCGGCTCGCCCACGTTCCCGCTGCGCTCCAGTTCCTCCCGGAAGAGGTCCACCGCGGTACCGATCCGCCTCCGGGCCGGAACGGTGTGATCGGGATCGGCGTCGGTGGCGTAGGCCAGGTCCCGGTAGGCGTGGCCGTTCTCCGCGTGCAGTTCGGCGGAGGTGAAGAAACCGATCCAGCCCGGCTCGCTCTCACCGGCGCGGATCTCGGTGAACACATCGTCGGCGGTGTCCACGGCACGCCGGGAGCGGCTGGTCTGACCGAGCGAGGCACGGGCCCGGGCCTCCAGCGCGTGCAGCATCGACAGCAGTCGCGCGCCCGCGTCCTCCCGACCCCCGTACTGCGCGAGGGTCACCAGTTCCAGGGCGTCCGTCGGGCGACCCAGATGGATCATCTGGCGGGCCATCTGGGAGAGGACGAGAGCGCCCAACGGACGGTCCCCGGCCTCCCGCGCCGCGTGCAGGGCGAGCACGAAGTACTTCTGCGCGGTGGGCTGCAGCCCGATGTCGTAGCTCATCCAGCCGGCCAGCGAGGACAGTTCGGCCGTCACCCGGAACAGCCGGCGGCGCACCCGGCCCGGGCGCGGCTCGCGGAGCAGGTCGGTTACCTCGTGGAGTTGCCCGACGACCGCCTTGCGACGCAGCCCTCCGCCGCTCTGGGCGTCCCAGTCACGGAACATGGCGGTGGTGTCGTCCAGTAACTCCAGGTCGCCGGCGGAGAGCGGCGGGACGGAGACATCGGGGAGCGGTGGGGTCGGGGACGCCTGCGCGGGGATCGACGGGGTGCCGTGTTCCGCCGGTCCGCCGTCCCCCGTTCCCGGCTCCCCCGCGCCAGGTCCGGGCGCGAGCCAACGCTGCATGGGTTCGATCAGGGTGGGACCGGCGGAGACGGTGAGTGAGGTCCCGAGGAAGCCCCGACGGCCGAACATCAGGTCACTGCGGGAGAACTCGTTGATCATCTCGGCGGTGCGGGGGCCGACCCAGGGAAGGTCCACGCCGGAGGTGGTGGCGGTCCGGCGGGTGGCCCGCAGTCCGAGGTCCTCGACGGTGACCACACACCCGAAGCGCTCGGAGAACAGTTCGGAGAGGATGGTCGGGATGGGCTCCCGGGGCTGCTCCCCGTCCAGCCATCGCCGTACCCGCGAGGTGTCGGTTCCCACGTGGTGGACACCGAGTCGACCCGCGCCACGGTTGACCTGACGGGCCAGTTCGCCCTTGGACCATCCACTGCGTTCGAACCAGGAGGCCAGCCGATCGTTGGGCGGCTTGGGGAAACCGCCGATGTTCTCCGCGTCCCCGGGGTTGTCGCTCACCGTTCGGGCCCCCATTCCGACTCCGCCCCCGGCGGAGTCGACCGGTCGTCACTCGTGCTCCCCGTCACCACCGCGCCACCGGCGTCCCGCGTCCGGAATCGAGCCGTGGGGCCGGCCTTCTGTATGCAATCCGTGATCCGCGCGCGATCCCCCCGTGATCCGGCCCGGGTGACCGTCACACCGGGTTCGATGGTCACCTCTTCCTCTTCGGGACCGCGCCGTCCCCCGACACGTCGTACGGGGAGGCGCCGTCCCGCTCCCCGGGTCCGGGAAACGCGACCCCGGGAGCCACCGGCGACGACTCCGCCGTGCCGCGGGGAGAACCCCACCGGGCGACCGAAAGTATTTCGGTGGAGTCGGATCGGGGGAGGCTCGCCGGTCATTCGCCACCATTCGCCACCCCTCGCCGCAGAACCTATCCCCCGGTATCCGCTGTTCACTGGACGAAGGGGCGATCACCGACCCCGAAACGGGGCACCACGGGGGCGCACGGTTGCGCGTCAAAGCGCTCGAAGGACCCCGGCGCGCGACGGAGCCGATCCCGGGAGGACGACCGGCCCGTCGCGCCGGGGCCCGTAACCATCCGGCCCGAGGACCGTTGGAGGGGGCATGGGGATCACGATCGGCGGTACCGGAGAGGTCCGGGGGGAGCTCCGGGAGATGCGACTCTTCCCACGGGTGCCGCGCAGGCGCGGTACGGACCCGGTGGGGACGGCGGTGGCCGAGTACACCGCGCTGCGCGGCTGGGACGTGGTGCCGGGGGTTCGGGCCCGATACCGCGCCGGGCGCGCGGAGTGCTCCTGCGCTCGGGCCGCCTGTCCCGCTCCCGGCGCGCATCCCTTGAGCACCGACCCCGCCGCGGGCCTGACGATCCCGGCCGGGACCCCGTTGCCGGAGGCCCTCACCCGCTGGTCCCGTACTCCGGGAGCGAGCCTCCTCCTGCCCGCCGGCCGGTTCTTCGAGGTGCTGGACGCACCGGGGGCCGCCGGTCGCGCCGCACTCGATCGGCTGGAGCGCCTGGGTCTGTCCACGGGCCCGGTGGTCTCGGCCCCCGGCGGACGGCTGTGGTTCCTCGTCGCCCCGGGCATCACGGCGGAGCACCCGACGGACGCGCTCCGCACCGGCGACGGGTGGCGTCTCCCGGACGCCGACCTGCGGGCGGTGGGCCGGGGCGGGTACGTGACCGCCCCACCCTCCGACCACGCGGGGCGCGGACCGGTGCGTTGGCTGCGCGACCCCGGCCCCGACACCGGGCCGGACCCCACCGGCGGGCGGATGCTGCTGCGTGCGCTGACCCACCTGTGCCGGCGCGGCGGTCCCCCTCGCGGATGACGGGGGTTCCACGGGGTTCGCCCACCGGGCGCCTTCCACGGGGGTGGTGCCCGATCGATGACGCGCCCCCGAATTCCTCCGGGGGCGCGTCATCGATCGGGGCCGGGTCTCGGCGGGACGCCGCCCGCACCGACCCGGTGTCGTTCAGCCGATGAGGGCGTCCACGAACGCCTCCGGCTCGAAGGGGGCCAGGTCGTCCGGTCCCTCGCCCAGCCCGACCAGCTTCACCGGGACCCCCAGTTCCCGCTGGACCGCCATGACGATGCCGCCCCTGGCGGTGCCGTCCAACTTGGTGAGCACCAGGCCGGTCACGTTGACCACCTCGGCGAAGACCCGCGCCTGGATGAGGCCGTTCTGCCCGGTGGTGGCGTCCAGGACCAGGAGTACCTCGCCCACCGGCCCCTGCTTCTCCACCACTCGCTTGACCTTGCCCAGCTCGTCCATGAGGCCGGTCTTGGTGTGCAGCCGGCCGGCTGTGTCGATCAGCACCACGTCGGCACCCTCGGTGATGCCCTCCCGTACCGCGTCGAAGGCGACCGAGGCGGGGTCGCCGCCCTCGGGACCGCGCACCGTACGGGCGCCGACCCGTTCACCCCAGGTCTGCAACTGATCGGCGGCGGCCGCGCGGAAGGTGTCCGCGGCTCCCAGGAGCACCGAGTTGCCGTCGGCGACCAGCACCCGGGCCAGCTTGCCGGTGGTGGTGGTCTTCCCGGTGCCGTTGACACCGACCACGAGCACCACCGCCGGTAGTTCACCGCCCTCGGCGGAGACCCCGCCCTCCGTGCGCACCGACCGGTCCACGTCCGTACCGATGATCGCGAGCAGTTCCTCCCGCAGGAGCGCCCGCAGTTCGTCGGGGGTGCGGGTGCCCAGCACCCGGACCCGCTCGCGCAGCCGCTCCACCAGTTCGGTGGTGGGGCCGACGCCCACATCGGCGGTGAGCAGGGTGTCCTCGATCTCCTCCCAGGTGTCCTCGTCCAGGCGGTCACGGGCCAGCAGGGTCAGCAGGCCCTGCCCGAGGGCGTTCTGGGAACGGGCGAGTCGGGTACGCAGTCGCACCAGCCGACCGACGGTCGGCTCCGGGGTCTCCGTCGGGGTCACGGGCTCCGGCGGGACGACGGTCCCCGGCTCCTCGTCGATCCCGGTGGTGCCGGGCTCGGCCGACGGCGGACGGGCCGCCCCGGGGAGTTCGACATCCTCGACCGTGCGGCGCAGCGGTGGGGCGGACTCCGCCGAGTCCTCCCCCACCTGTGGCTCGGCGGGCGGGGCGGCCGTCGCGGGGCGGTCTTTCGTCGGAGCCCGGGACGAACGGCTGCGGGTGATGACGAGCCCGCTGATCGCGCCGATCGCGACCACGGCGAGCACCACGGCGAGGAGGAGGATGTCCATCGGTTCCCTAGGATGCGCCCGTGCGGGGCGCGGTCGGAGCGGTCCGGTCGCCTTCAGTATCGCCCGGGGGCGCCCCGGAACCGGGGCGCCCGCCGGCCCGGCGGGTTCGGGTCGGCGGGCATCCGGGTGGTCGCCGGGAGCGAGGTCAACCATCCGCTCCCGGCGACGGGGTGGGGAGGAGTCAGCCCATCTCCTCCAGCGCCTTGCCGCGGGGCTCGGGCACCCACTTGAGGACGAAGACGAAGGAGAGGAGGGCGAAGGTCGCGTACATCACGTAGGCGCCCGAGAGGTTCCAGTCCGAGAGGGTCGGGAAGCTCTGACTGATCGCGAAGTTGGCGAGCCACTGGGCGGAGGCCGCCACGCCCAGGGCGGCGGCGCGGATCCGGTTGGGGAAGATCTCACCGAGCAGCACCCAGACGACCACGCCCCAGGAAAGGGCGAAGAAGAACACGAAGGAGTGCGCGGCGACCAGGGCCAGCGTGGCCTGACCATCCGGCAGGCGGATGTCGTCACCGGTTCCGGTGCGGTGGGAGAAGGCCCGGGCCGCCAGTCCCAGGGAGACCGTCATACCGGCGGACCCGATGAGGGCCAGGGGCTTGCGACCGATGCGGTCCACCAACAGCATCGCGATCACCGTGCCGACGATGTTGATGAGCGAGGTGGTGAAGGAGTAGAAGAAGGAGGCGTCGGGGTCGATGCCCACCGACTGCCACAGCGAGTTGCTGTAGTAGAAGATGACGTTGATCCCGACCAGCTGCTGGAAGATCGACAGTCCGATGCCGATCCAGACGATCGGCAGGAGGCCGGCCCGACCGCCGAGGAGGTCCCGCCACCCCGGGCGGTGCTCGGTCCGCAGCTTCTCACCGATCTCCCGGACCTTGGCATCCGGGTCGATGTCGGCGGCCTCCACCTCGGCGAGGACCCGCCGGGCGTCGTCCGATCGGCCCCGGGAGATCAGATAGCGCGGGGACTCGGGGATGCGCAGGCTCATCAGACCGTAGAGCGCGGCGGGCACGACCTCGATGCCGAGCATGACCTGCCAGGCCTCGAGTCCGAGCAACTCCCCGCGTTGATCGCCGCCCGCCAGGTTCAGCACACCCCAGTTGACCAACTGGGAGATGGCGATGCCGAGCACGATCGCGGCCTGCTGGAAGGAGGCCAGTCGCCCCCGGTACTCGGCCGGCGAGACCTCGGCGATATAGGCGGGTGCGACGACGGAGGCCATACCGATGGCCACGCCGCCCAGGGTGCGCCAGAACGCGAGGTCCCAGACGGTGAACGGCAGCATGGAGCCGATGGCGCTCATGGCGAACAGGAGTGCCGCCAACTGCATGACCCGGATGCGCCCCAGCCGGTCGGCCAGCCGTCCGGCGACCACGGCACCCAGCGCGGCTCCGAGCAGGGCGATGGCCACGACGGTGCCCAGGGCTCCCGATCCCACTTCGAAGCGTCCCCGGATCCCCTCGACCGCGCCGTTGATGACCGCGCTGTCGTAACCGAAGAGGAAGCCGCCCAGGGCGGCCACGGAGGCGATGAAGACGACGTGCCGCAGGTGTGGGGGGCGCCCCCCGGGCGCGTCCCGGCGAGCCTTGTCGGTGGTACTGGTCACGTTTTCTCCTGGTTCCCGGCGGCCCTGCCGGGACGGGGTGGGACGGGGTGGGACGGGTGGATGTCGGGACGGGCGGGTCCGCCCCTCGGGGCGCACGAGCGGACTCCGCCAGAGGTTAATCATTCAACTTGTGAAGTCAAATCGGGGCACCGGGATCAACAGGAGGGAGTTTCCCGGTGAACATCGATCGGGATCGTTCGACCTCTGAAGCGGCGATGAGCCACGGAAGCGGGGCGACACGACCACGGGCGACCTCCTTCGGGCGCTCCCCGGACATCCGGGGAGGATGCGCCTACCCCGGCGCGCCCGCTCCGGAACGGGCCAGTCGCTGCCCGATGACCTTGGAGACGCCGTCCCCCTGCATGGAGACCCCGTAGAGGGCGTCGGCGATCTCCATCGTCCGCTTCTGGTGGGTGATCACGATGAGCTGGGAACTCTCCCGGAGCTCCGCCATGATGCCGATGAGCCGGCGCAGGTTCGTGTCGTCCAGTGCCGCCTCCACCTCGTCCATCACATAGAAGGGACTGGGGCGGGCCTTGAAGATGGACACCAGGAGCGCCACCGCGGTGAGGGAACGCTCACCACCGGAGAGCAGCGAGAGCCGTTTGACCTTCTTGCCCGGGGGACGCGCCTCCACGTCCACACCGGTGGTGAGCATGTTCTCGGGATCGGTCAGCACCAGTCGTCCCTCACCGCCGGGGAAGAGTCGTCCGAAGACACCCTCGAACTCGCGCGCCGTGTCCCGGTAGGCGGCGGTGAAGACCTGCTCCACCCGTTCGTCAACCTCCTTCACCACTTGAAGAAGGTCGGTCCGGGTCCGGCGCAGGTCCTCCAACTGCTCCCCCAGGAAGCGGTGGCGCTCTTCCAGGGCCGCGAACTCCTCCAGCGCGAGGGGGTTGACCTTCCCCAGTTGCCGATGGGCGCGCTCGGCGGCCCGCAGCCGCTTCTCCTGTTCCGCGCGGACGAAGGGCACCGGTCGGTTGCGGGGGTGTTCCGGGTCCGCGGGCGACTCCTCGCCCTCGGCGGCCGGCGGGGGCGGCACCGGTTGGTCCGGGCCGTACTCGCGCACCAGGGTGTCGGGCTCCACCCCCAGTTCCTCCAGCGCCCGGGCCTCCAACTGCTCGATGCGCAGTCGTTTCTCCGCTCCCAGCACCTCCCCCCGGTGCACCGAGTCGGTCAACCGGTCCAGTTCCTCCTTCAGTTCGCGTCCGCGGCGGCGCTCCGCCGTCAACGCCTCCTCGCGCTCCGTCCGGGCCCTCTCCATCGTCCGCCGGTCGACCTCCGCGCGGGCCAGGGAGACGGCCACCCGTGCCGACAACATTCGGGCGGCGGCGGCCACCGCCCCGGCGACGGCCGCCTCGTGCCGACGGCGTTCCCGTCGTCGTTCGGCACGGAGCCGGGCCTCGCGCTCCGCGCGAGCGGCACGGTCCAGGGAATCGGCCCGTCCCGCCAGCGCGCGCACCCGTTCCTCGTGCGTGCGCAGGTGGAGCCGGGCCTCCATCTCGGTCTGACGGGCGTTGGCGGCGTCGGCGGCCAGCCGGTCCCGGATGCCGGTGTCCGGTTCCTCCGCCGCTTCCGCGTCCTCCTCCAGAACGGTGAGTCGCTCGGCCAGTTCGGCTTCCTCCTCACGGGCGCGTTCCAGCTCCGCCCGGGCACGCTCGACCTCCCGGGTGGCCCGTTCCACCTCCGCGGCGGCCGCCGCCGCCCGCCCGTCCAGGGATCCCGACTCCCGGGCGAGTTCCGACCGGCCGCGCTCGGCCGCCGCCATCGCCCGCTCCAGTTCTCCCGCCCCGGCTCGGCACTCCTCCCGCGCCGCGCGCGCGGAGTCGAGCCGGTCGGCGAGTTCCGCGGCCCGCTCCGCGATCGCCTCCAGGCCGGCCGCGGTCTCCTCCACGGCGGCCCGGACCTCCAGCGTGCCGGGGGCCCCCGCGGATCCGCCCCGGGCCAGTCGCCGGGAGAGGACATCCCCCTCGACGGTGACGGCGGTCAGTTCCGGGTCCCCCTCGATCAGCTCCCGGGCCCGGACCGTGTCCGCCACCACCACGGCCCGGCGGAGCAGGGAACGGGCCGCCGCCAGGATGTCCGGGGGGCCGGAGAGCAGGTCGGCGAGGGGCCGTGCCCCCTCGGGAAGGGGTTCGACGAGGGGCCGTCCGGCGGGGGCAGGAGACGAACCCGCCGAACCCGCCGGGTCGGTGAGGAGGAGAACCGCCCGTCCCTCCTCTCCCTTCCGCAACAACCGCAACGCCTCGACGGCGGTGTCGGGACCGTCCGCCACCAGGGCGTCCGCCACCGGGCCCAGGGCGGCCCCGACCGCGACCTCGTATCCCGCTTCCACGACCAGGAGGTCGGCCAGCGTTCCCGGGATGCCGGGCAACCGTCGATCCGGGTCCAGAAGCGCGGCGCTGCCGTCACGACGACGCAGCGACGGCAGCAGCGCCTCGTGCCGTGCCGCGAGGGCCGCGCGCTCGCGTTCGGCCGCGGTGTGTTCGGCCGTGATCGCGGCCACCTCCCGGTCGGCCTCCTCGACGGCGGCGCGGGCGGCCTCCAGACGTCGCGCCAGTTCCGTCGCCTCCGCCTCGCGGCGGGTCACGGCGGCACGCAGTTCCTCGTGCCGTTCCCCGGCCGACCCGGCCCGACGCGCCGCCTCCTCACGGGCCTCCACGAGGCGCTCGATACCGGCGGCGGCCGACTCGGCCCGTCCCCGCGCCGCGGTGAGCCGGCCGTTGAGCCGGGCGAGGTGTTCACGACGGTCGGCCGCCGCCCGGTGCGCGTCCCGCAGACGGCGCTCCTCGGTCTCCACGGCGCGTTCGAAACCGGCGCGGTGCTCGGCGGTGTCCTCCAACGCGCGTTCGGCGGCCTCCATCGCCGCCGTCAACTCCGCCTCCTGCTCCCGGATCCGGGCCGCCTCCCGTTCCAGATCCTCCGGGTCCCGGCCGCGTCGCTCCTCCGGTTCGTCCGAACGGGCGGCGGTCACCCTGGCCTCGGCGAGCCCGACGGTGCCGCGTACCCGCTCGTCGAGGCGGGAGAGTTCGTGCCACACCCCTCGTGCGGTGTTCAACCGGGGCGCGAGAGTGGTGATCTGTTCCTCCAGCGCCGCCTCCCGGCGGGTCGCCCCGGCCAACCGACGCCCGGCCTCCTCACGACGGGTGCGCAGCGCGGCCTCGTCCGCGATCTCCGCCCGCAGGGCCTCCCGCTGACCGACCAACTCGTCGGCGAGCAGACGCAGACGGGCGTCGCGCAGGTCGGCCTGGATGACGGCGGCGCGCCGGGCCGCCGCCGCCTGTCGTCCCAGCGGTTTGAGTTGGCGGCGCAGTTCCTCGGTGAGATCCTGCACCCGGGCGAGATTGGCCTGCATCGCGTCGAGTTTCCGCAGCGCCTTCTCCTTTCGCTTGCGGTGCTTCAGGACCCCCGCCGCCTCCTCGATGAAGGCCCGGCGGCCGGTGGGATCGGCGTGCAGGACCGAATCCAATTGCCCCTGCCCGACGATGACGTGCATTTCGCGGCCGATACCCGAGTCGGAGAGCAACTCCTGGATGTCCAGCAACCGGCAGGTGTCGCCGTTGATCTGGTACTCGCTACCACCGTTGCGGAACATGATCCGGGTGATGGTGACCTCGGTGTAATCGATCGGCAGGGCGCCATCGGAATTGTCGATGGTCAGTGACACCTCGGCCCGACCGAGTGGGGGCCGGCCCGTGGTGCCGGCGAAGATCACGTCCTCCATCTTGCCGCCGCGCAGCGACTTGGCGCCCTGCTCCCCCATCACCCACGAGAGCGCGTCCACGACATTGGACTTGCCCGATCCGTTGGGACCGACGACACAGGTGATGCCGGGCTCGAACCGCAGCGTGGTCGCCGAGGCGAAGGATTTGAACCCGCGCAGGGTCAGGCTCTTGAGGTGCACGCCACCGGACTTTACCGGGCATCTACGGATGATCACCCGGGTACCGGCCCCCGAAGTCGTGATCGGACCGGCGGTCCGGGGCGAGCCCCGGCACCGGTCGACCTCGCGCTCCGGGAGACTCCGGGCGGGTTCTCCGGTGGTGTTTCCGATGGCGCCGCCGGTCTCCGGCGTTCCCGGCACGCCCCTCCCCCTTCGTCACCGACGGGGACCGGAGACGGAAGGTTTCCGGGAACGGGGCACGCCCGCCGGGGGCCGACCGCCGACGGGTCCGCGCGATGCCGAAGGATTGTTCGTTTCGACCCGGGGTACACGGGGCACATCACTCCGTGAGCGCTTCCCTCGGGGTCGACCGGTCCACGGGGATGGTGCGATCGCTGCGAGTGAACGGGAGTGTGGAGCGGTTCGCCGACGAAGGACGGGCGGATCCGCGAAGAGAGTCCCGGTCCGCGAGGATCATTCCTCGGCCGGGAGAAGAAGCCGAGGAACCGGGAGCCGTGGCCGTATCGCGGGGGGTCCGCGTGATCGGTGCCGGCGCGAGCGGGCGGGAAGGACGTCCGGGCGGATCACACTTGGCGACGGCGGAGTGGATGACGACACGTCCCATGGGAATGTCGGGGTTCGGGCCCCCGAAGCCCCCGGGACATGACGAAGGGACGCCGAGGCGTCCCTTGCATTCTTCCCTGCGCGGGAGATCCGCTTCCGATCCGGGGATCAGGTCAGAGCGGGCTCCGCCTGGTGTACATCGATGCTGTCGAGCACCGAGTCACGCCGTGCGGCGGCGAGGGCGTCGTTCTCGGCCTGAACCCGGACGAGCTGGGTCTCCAGGTCCTGAACGCGCCGCTGAAGCCGTCGCATCTCGGCGAGGACTCGGGGGTCGGTGCCGCCGACGTATCCGAGAAGCGCCTTTGCCATGATGGATGGTCCTCCACACTGAGTGACCGACCGAAGCCGTTGGTGGGTCGTGAGGTGTTGTGATTCCGCGGTGTCGCCCTGCGCATGTCACCCGTTTCCGGGCAACACGATCGGGCTGCGCGGGACTTTCAGAGTCTCACCAAAAGAGGGGACGGTCAACACGATCACACCGCGCACCCATCGTCGGGCGGCCCCCGAAAGGGGGGTCGCGGACGATTGAGCCACCCCGTTCGGTACTTCCCGGGAAGGAGGATTCCGGTGCCGGGGCATTCAGTCGATCACCATCTGCGCGGCAGCCTCGCACGTGGGACCGGGTATGGCAAGCGCTTTGCGGGAAAACGTGGGAGACCGCCCGCTCGATGATCACCTGATCGAGAAGTCGCGGTAATCACCGCGCGGTGTGTCCCACATCTCAGTCAAACCGCTCACCTCGCCGGGCGTGGCGCCACCGCCCAGCCACTCCAGGAGCGCCTCGCAGTTCTCCCCAGGCCCTTCCGCGACCACCTGTACGCGACCGTCGGCCAGATTGGACGCGAACCCGCGGAGCCCTCCGATCTCCAGAGCCCGGGCACGGGTGAACCACCGAAAACCCACACCCTGCACCCGCCCCCGAACCCAGACGGTCAATCTCACGGGCCCTTCCGCCCTTCCCCTTCCCTCGGGATCCGGGGCTCTTTCGACATCGGGGCGAAAGTCATCCGATTCCGGGAAGTTCGGTGATGTCCGGGGGTCCGAGGAGCTCATGTGACGCACGCTATCCGGTCGTTTCCGGCAGGCGCGCCCGGGTTCTCACCCGGATGCCGTACAGTCCACTCCGACGCGCCTAACCCTTTCGAGTGAAGCGCGGAATGTTTCATCCTGCCGCGATCAGCGCGGTCGGAGCCGCAGTCGTCGAGTTCCAGGAGGACGGTGCCGCCGATGGGACGCCACCGCCGATCCGTTCCCGGAAGGGGCACGCACCGCAAGCAGGCACCGGCGAGAGCCGGCCTGTTGGGCGTGTCCGCCGCTCTGACCGTGGGCGCCGTCGCAGCCGGGGCGGGAGTCCTGCCCGGAGCGGCCGAGCGCTTCACCCTGGATGATCTGCACACCTTCCAGGCGGGTGGTGACCGTTCCGGCGCCGTGTCCGGCAGCCCTTCCATCCAGGGCGGCCGTGGCGGCGAGAGCATCGACCGCGGCGAGGAACGCCCCTCCCTCCCCTCCGCCTCCCCCTCCGAGACCGCGGAGGAGAAGGAGAACCGGGAACGGGAAGAGGCCGAGGAGGAGATCGAGGAGCCGGAGGAGACCGAGGAGCCGGAGGACACCCCGGAGCCCGAACCCACCCCCGAGGCCACCACTCCCTCCGCCACCCCGGACCCCGAGCCCGGTACCACGGCCCCCGCTCCGAGCACCTCCGCGCCCGAGTCCTCGCGCACCACGAGCCCGCCCGGCCAGCAACCGTCCACCGGCACCCCGTCGGGCAGTGAGGATCCGGCGGAGACCGCCGAGGCCGAGGTCCTGCGTCTGGTCAACGTCGAGCGTGCCCGGGCCGGTTGCAGCCCCGTGGTCCAGGACACCGCCCTGGGACGGCTGGCCCGTGACTTCAGCCGGGACATGGCGAACCGTTCCTTCTTCTCGCACACCGATCCCGACGGCCGATCCCCCTGGGACCGCGCGTCGACGGCGGGGATAGGCAACCTGGGCGGGGAGAACATAGCCCGCGGCCAGCAGAGCGCCGCCTCGGTGATGGAGTCCTGGATGAACAGCGAGGGACACCGCGCCAACATCCTCAACTGCGACTTCCGCACTCTGGGCGTCGGTGTTCACCTGGGCCCCGGTGGCCCCTGGTGGACCCAGAACTTCGGCTACTAGACCGTACCCGGGGGCGGCGCCGGACGGCGCCACCCCCGGTTCCGATGGGGTGTGTGCTGTCCGGTGTTTCCGCCGGACAGCACACACCCCATCGCCGCGTCCGCCTCCGGACCACGGGAACGGGGGCGCCACCCGTCGGGCGCCCCCGGCCGCCCCGGAACCCGCGAGGGCGCGACCCCCGCGACCCCGGGCACGGCCCCGCAAGAACGGGACCGCGCCCGCAAGGGTCCGCCCTGTCCATCGGCCGGGCGGACAGCACCCGGGACGGCGGGTCAGGCGGAGCGGAGACCGGCCCCCGGGCCGCGGGAAACCGGCGCGCGGGCCCGCGGGGGTCGCTGACAGACCGGGCACCAGTAACTGGAGCGGTTCATCCACGCGTCCCGTCGTATCGGGGTGGCGCAGCGCCGACACGGCGCCCCGGCCCGTCCGTAGGCGTTGAGCGAACGGTCGAAGTACCCCGACTCGCCGTTGACGTTGACGTAGAGGCTGTCGAAGCTGGTTCCCCCTGCCTCCAGCGCGGCGGCCATCACCTCCCGGACCCCGGACAGGAGTTCCTCGACCCTCGGCCGGGTGAGCGTCGCGGTGGGTCGGTCGTAGTGCAGGCGCGACGACCACAACGCCTCGTCGGCGTAAATATTGCCGACCCCGCTGATCAGCGTCTGGTCCAGCAGGGCCCGCTTGACGGTGGTGCGCCGGCGCCGCAGGGCCACGAGGAACGCCTTCTCGTCGAAGGCGGGATCCAGCGGGTCACGGGCGATGTGGCCCATCACGTCGGGCAGTCCGTCGGTGTCACCCGGCAGGCAGGGATGGAGGGAGAGCCCTCCGAAGGTCCGTTGGTCGACGAAGCGCAACTCACCCGGTCCGGCGTCCGTGAAGGAGATCCGCACCCGCAGGTGACGCTCGTCGGGCGCCTCCGACGGCTGGATGAGGAGTTGTCCGCTCATGCCGAGATGGGCGAGGAGAGAGAAGACCGGAAGGTCGCCCCCGCCCTCCGGCTCCCCCTCTTCCGTCAGGGGGAGCCAGAGGTACTTGCCCCGTCGACGGGGGATGGCGAGACGACGGCCGACGAGCCGGTCCGCGAAGTCACGGGGGCCGGGCCCGTGGCGTCGGACGGCCCGCGGGTGGAGAACCTCCACCCGCGCGACCGTGCGACCCGCCACCCAGCGTTCCAGACCCCGGCGCACGACCTCCACCTCGGGCAGTTCGGGCACCGGTCAGCGCTCCCCGGCACCGGTGGCCGGGCCCCCGGCGGCCGTTCCGTCCTCGGACTCGGTGGTCCGGCGGTCCGGCGGTCCGGCGCCGACCGCGCCGTCGCCGGGCCCGTCATCGGCGGTCTCCGACGGACCTGAGGGACCTGAGGCGGCTTCGGCGAGAGCGGCCTCACCGTCCGCGGCGGCCCGGATGGCCCGCCACGCGGTCTCGGCGGCCTGCTGCTCCGCCTCCTTCTTGCTGCGCCCGGTTCCGGTGCCGTAGGCGGTACCGGCCACCCGGGCGGCGGCGGTGAAGGTCTTCTCGTGATCGGGGCCGGTCTCGGTGATCTCGTACTCCGGCACACCCAATCCGCGGGCGGCGCTCAATTCCTGGAGGCTGGTCTTCCAGTCCAGGCCGGCCCCCAGGCCGGCGGAGCGCTCGATCAGCGGATCGAAGAGCCGGTGCACGAGCTCGTCGGCGGCGGCCAGGCCGCAGTCCAGGTAGACGGCCCCGATGACCGCCTCCAGGGTGTCGGCGAGGATCGACGCCTTGTCGCGACCGCCGGTCCCCTCCTCTCCCCGACCCAGGCGCACGAAGGCTCCCAGGTCCAGCCCCCGGGCGACCTCCGCGAGGGCACGGGAGTTGACCACCGCCGCCCTCAGCTTGGCGAGCTGCCCCTCGGGCAGCTCGGGGTGACGGTTGTAGAGGGTGTCGGTGACCACCAGGCCGAGAACGGAGTCCCCGAGGAACTCCAGACGCTCGTTGGTGGGCAGGCCCCCGTGCTCGTAGGCGTAGCTGCGATGCGTCAGCGCACGCACCAGAAGGGCGGCCTCGACCTTGTAGCCGAGCCGCCCTTCCAGAGTCGCAGGGGACGAGATCTCCTCCGCGGACACCGCGGAACTCGTGGTGCCGATGTCCGGCATGGAGCCCGTCACCCGCCCGTCAGACCTCAAGCACCTGGCGGCGGTTGTAGGTGCCGCAGTTGGTGCACGCGGTGTGCTGCAGCTTGGGCTCGCGGCAACCCCCGCACGCGGTGAGGTTGGGGACCGCAGCCTTCCACTGCGACCGGCGGTGGCGCGTGTTGCTGCGCGACATCTTCCGCTTCGGAACGGCCACGGCTACTTCTCCTGTGATTCGTCCCCGCCGGCGCGGGGAGGCTTCTCTTCTTCCGCGTCGGCCCCCGCGGACCCGAGGGTCCCCGACAGCTCCCGCAGCGCCGCCCAACGGATGTCGACGGCGTCGTCGTGCCGGTGGTCCGGATCGGTCTCCAGACGCACCCCGCACTCGGGGCACAGACCCGGACAGTCCTCCCGGCACACCGGCTGCAGGGGCAGTGAAAGCACCACCGCGTCCCGCAACACGGGCTCGAGGTCGAACAACTCGCCCTCGAGGAACAGCGTCTCCTCCTCGGCGTCGTCGTCGGTCGCCGCGTGGCGACTCCCGGCGTCGGCGTCGGGGTAGGAGTACAACTCCTGGAAGTCCGCCTCGCACTCCTGGCGAAGCGGCTCCAGACACCTTACGCACTCCCCGGTGAGGGGCGCGCGGACGGTCCCGGTGACCAGGACCCCGTCCATCACCGACTCCAGTCGGAGGGCGACCTCCATCGGTGCGTCCTCCGGAACCCGGAGCACGTCACCGCCCAGGTCCGCGGGGGCCTCCGCGGTGCGGGAAACCTTGAGGAGCGCACCCGGACGACGGCCCAGCTCGTGTGTACCGAACACGAGGGGGGCGCGGGGGTTCAGGGCGGCTTTCAGGGCTCTTCGCCTTCTGTGAGTCGATGGATCGGTGCGCGTCGGCCGGACTGCCGAGAGGCCGGTCGCCGGGCCTCCGGGTCCTACCGGGGCGCGCGGCGACGGGTCCGGGCGACGCGGGCCGCGGATGTCACCACGGCCGAAGGAACAGGATACGTCACGGCCCGCTTCCGCCCCAAACCGCCACCGGTGGTCCTCCGGGGGCGGCCCGGGGCGGGGGACGAACCGGTGGGAACGTCCGGAGAACCGGCCGGAGGCGGTTCGGGGGTCAGCGCCCCTGCTCGTACCGGCGCAGCTGTTCGGGATCGATGAAGCCGGTGTCGAAGAGGCTGGCCGCCTCCTGGTCGGTCCCCGTCCCGGTGCCCCCGTGGCCGCTGTGACCGCCGTAACCGGATCCGTCGGCCGCCGGGGAGCCGGCGGGCGCCCCGTACGGGTCGCCGGTGTAGTCGGGATACCCGCCGTTCCCCGCGGCGGCCCAGTCACCACCGGCATGGGTCGCGGCTGCCCGGTGGATGTCGCCGCCGGGTCCCCACCCGGTGTCGGGCGCGGGGTATTCCGTCCCGGTCACCCATCCGGAGAAGTCGCCGGTCCCCCGGGCCGGCGGCCCGGCGGACGGTGCTCCGGGGGCGACCATGGCGCCTCCCGCCTCCGCTGCCATCGCGAGGTCCAGCGGATGCATCTCCGGGGGACGCCCCTCCCCCGCCGCCATGTGCTCGGCCAATTCGTCGATCGGCCGGTGGCCGGTGAGTTTGTTCCGTCCCCGCCCGACCGCCTCGAGGGTCTTGCGCAACACCGTCTCGATCGCGGCGAACTGGTCCTCCACATAGGCGTCGGCGCGCTCGAGCAGCAACTCGGGGTCACCGTCGCGCCCCGCGCCCAGCAGCTTCTCCCGGCCGCGACCGACCGAATCGATGGTCTTTCCCAGCACGACCTCGAAATTGGCCAGCTTGCTGTCCACGTAGTCGTCGGCCTCGGCACGAACCTCCGCCGCCTCCCGGCGGGCCTCCGCCAGGATACGGTCCGCCTCGCCGCGGGCCTCGCGGGCGATATGGGTGTTCTCCACGAGGCTGCCGCGCTCGGCCCGGGCCGCCTCGACGATGCGCTGCGCCTCGCGGTGGGCGTCGGCGACGACCTCCTCGCGCCCGCCGAGAAGCCGGGTGGCCTCGGCCAGGGAGTCGGGGAAGGCGCCGCGCAGCTCCTCGAGTCGGGCGAGGAGTTCACCCCGGTTGATCACGCAGGACGCCGACATCGGCATGGCCTTGGCGCTGCCGACCGACGCGACGATCTCGTCGAGCTTCTGGTGTACGTCCACGGGGTGACTGTACGACCGTCGGGCCCCCCGGGGACAGTCGCCGGCGGGGGCGCACGGGGTTCCCGAACGGGCTCCGGGGCGTGACGCGCCCCGGCCGTCGGCCCCGGGTCAGCGGTGCCGCAGCTTCTCCATCAGGGCCTCCAACACGGTCGGCGGCACCAGGTGGGAGACGTCGCCACCCCAGGTGGCGACCTCCTTCACCAGGCTGGAGGAGAGGAAGCTGTAGGTGGGATTGGTGGGCACGAAGAGGGTTTCCACGCCCGAGAGCCCGATGTTCATCTGGGCCATCTGCAGTTCGTAGTCGAAGTCGCTGACGGCGCGCAGGCCCTTCACGATGGCCGGGATGTCGCGCTGCTTGCAGTAGTCCACCAGGAGGCCGTGGAAGGCCTCGACCCGTACGTTGCCGTACTCCGAGGTGACCTCCTCGATGAGCGCGATGCGCTCCTCCACCGGGAACAGTCCGCTCTTGGACTTGTTGATCATCACCGCCACGTGGACCACGTCGTAGAGCCGGGAGGCGCGGTTGATGATGTCGAGATGGCCATTGGTGATCGGGTCGAACGACCCCGGGCAAACCGCGCGTCGCAACGGTCCCTCCTCGCTCTCCCGGCCCATCATGACCGGTCGGTAACTTCTTCTTCGGCGGCGCGACCGTACCAGAGCGTTCCCTCGCCGTACCGACGGGAGCGCAGCGCGGAGAAGCCGGCCGGCCAGAGGAACGTCCCGCCCCTCGTTCCGCGCTCCACCGTGACGAGTCCGTCGCCGGCCAGCCACCCCCCGGAGCGGAGTGTGAGCAGGATCTCGCGGATCGCCGCGTCCCCGAGGACGTAGGGCGGATCCAGGAAAACCAGGTCGAAGGGGCCGCCGGGCGGTGGACCCGCGACGACGCGCTCGACCCGATCCGCCCGCGCCTCCGCTCCCGGCAGACCGAGCGCGGCGATGTTCTCCCGCACCACCCGGGCCGCCCGGCGGTCGGCCTCCACCAACACCACACGGCGGGCCCCCCGCGACAGGGCCTCCAGGCCGACCGCGCCGGAGCCCGCGAAGAGGTCCAGGACGGCGGCCCCCTCCAGGGGACCGTACAGGGCCTCCCAGGTGGAGAACAGGCCCTCCCTGGCGCGGTCCGAGGTGGGACGGGTGCCACCCCCGGGCGGCACGGCCAGCCGACGGCCGCCCGCGGCGCCGGCGATCACGCGGGTCATCGAGGTCCTTCGATCGCGGTGGGGAAAGGTCCGTCCCACGCTATACGGCGCGGCCCGCCGGGACCCGCCCGGCCGGAGCCGTACGGGCCCGCGCGTCCCGGCCCGGGGACCGGGCCGGTCCCCGGGCCGACGGATGCCCGCACGGTCGATCAGCCCGGCGCGACCTCCTCCCCGGCCGGCGAACCGAGCAGGACCGGCGAGGCGTACCGGGACCACGACAGGCAGCCGTCCGGCGGGCAGTACTCCGGTCGGCGCGGGTCGTGGCCCAGTTCCCGGAGTTTGGTGCGCACCGAGTCCGGGGTCCGCCCGAAGCGGGCGGCTATCCGCGCCACCGTCTCCCCCGCGTGGAACCGGCGGGTCAGGTCCTCCTCGTGCTGCGGGACCCAGGGGGCGCCATGACCGGGGAACAACTCGCGGAGGATGTCCCGGTCGGGGATGGGCTCGGCGACGTCCGCCGCCAGGGCCAGCGCCCGCAGACCGCGGTTGAGGGCGATGCGCAGGGTGGGGACGTCGACGGCGATCGGCGTCTGCGGCTCCCCCTCCCGCCACCCGGTCAGGGTCATGGTCAGGGTGACGTCGTCGTCGCTGGCCAACTCGACGCGGAAGATCTTGTCCCCGAGGGGGAGCTCGTTGATGTGTCGGAACGCCATGGAAGACCCCCAGTGGTCCGGGCCCGACGGGCCGGGAGAAAACCGCGCGGATCCGAACGGATCACCGCGGAACATCTCCATTCTCCCGGGCGGCACCGACAATTCGGGGTGACGCGGACGCCCGCCCGGGGGCCCGGGACCGCGCGGACCGGGAGAGGTGCCCCGGCCCGCGCGGATGGGGTCAGCCCCGCTCCAGGAACTCCTCCCGCTCCGCGTCGAGCAGCGCGTCCAGGGCGGTGCGCAGGGCGGGGGTGCGGGTCAGCTCGGGATCACGCTCCACCAGTTCGGCGGCCTCCCGCCGCGCCTCGATGATGATGTCCTCGTCCTCGATGACGGCGAGCATCCGCAATGAACTGCGCCCTCCCGACTGGGCCTGCCCGAGGACGTCACCCTCGCGCCGCTGCTCCAGGTCGATGCGGGAGAGCTCGAAGCCGTCCCGGGTGGAGGCCACCGCCTCCAGCCGGGCCCGGGCCGGAACGGCCTCCGGCAGGTCCGTCACCAAAAGACACAGCCCGGGGTGCTCGCCCCGCCCGACCCGACCCCGCAACTGGTGCAGTTGGGAGACACCGAAGCGGTCCGCGTCCATGATCGCCATCACCGTGGCGTTGGGGACGTTGACGCCGACCTCGATGACGGTGGTGGCCACCAGGACATCCAGCTCGCCCGCCGAGAAGCGGCGCATCACCTCGTCCTTGGCGTCCGGTGCCATGCGGCCGTGCAGCTCGGCGATCCGCAGGCCCGCCAACGGACCGGCCGCCAGGGAACGGGCGACGTCGAGGACAGCCAGTGGCGGACGGCGATCCCCCGATCCGTCGTCGGCCCCCGACCCGGTCCCCTCGGCTGCGGCGGTGTCCCCGGGAGCGGGGGGATCCGCGTCCTTCGCACCCGCCCCTTTCGTGCCCGCCGTGGCACCGGCGCCCCCGGCCCCGGCGTCCTCACCCGGCCCGTCGCCGATCCGGGGGCAGACCACGTACGCCTGGCGGCCGGCGGCCACCTCCTCCCGCACCCGCTCCCACGCGCGTCGCAGGAAGTGCGGCTTGTCCTCGGCGGGGACGACGTGGGTGACGATCGGTGACCGCCCCTCGGGCAGCTGGTCCAGCACCGAGGTCTCCAGGTCACCGAAGACCGTCATCGCCACGGTGCGCGGGATGGGGGTCGCGGTCATCACGAGCAGGTGCGGGGGGTGTTCGGCCCGGGAGCGCAGGGCGTCGCGCTGACGCACGCCGAAGCGGTGCTGCTCGTCGACCACGACCAGGCCCAGGTCGTGGAAGCGCACCCGGTCCTCGATCAGGGCATGGGTACCGATGACCAGGCCCGCCTCGCCGGTGACCGTCTCCAACAGCGCCCGGCGACGGGCGGCCGCCCCCATCGAACCGGTCAGCAGCGTCACCCGGGTGCCCTGCTCGGCGCCGCCCAGCAGGCCGCCCTCCGCCAGCTCCCCCATCATCTCCACGATCGAGCGGTGGTGCTGTTGGGCCAACACCTCGGTCGGGGCCAGCAGGGCGGCCTGGCCGCCGCCGTCCACCACCCCGAGCATCGCCCGCAGCGCGACCAGGGTCTTGCCGCTGCCCACCTCCCCCTGGAGCAGCCGGTGCATGGGATGGTCAGCGGCCAGGTCGGCGAAGATCTCCTCACCCACCCGACACTGTCCCTCGGTGAGGGTGAAGGGCAGCTTGGCGTCGAAGGCGGTCAACAGCCCGTCGGGGGCCGGTCGGCGGGGTACGGCGGGCAGCCGGGCATCGGCGTACCGACGACGGGCCAGGGCCACCTGGAGGACGAACGCCTCGTCCCATTTCAGGCGTCGCCGTGCCGCCTCCACCTCTTTCCGACCGGCGGGCCGGTGGACCCGGCGCAGCGCCTCCGGCAGCGGCGGCAGGTCGTGGTCGGCGCGCAGCCGGGGGGGCAGCGGGTCCCGTACGCCGGCCCAACCGTCGGCCTCCAGGGAGGCCAGGACGGTGTCCACGGCCTTGGCGATCTTCCAGGACTCCATCTGCCGACAGGCCGGGTACAGCGGGATGAGCCGCGAGGTGAAGGCGGCCACGGCGTCGGCCTCGCTTCCCGCGTCCTCCCCGGTCGTGCCCAGCAGTTGGTAGGAGGGGTGGGCCAGTTGCAGCCGGCGGTTGAACAGGGAGACCTTGCCGGAGAACAGGCCGCGCCGCCCCGGCAACAGCTCCCGCTTGTGGTGGTGCGCGCCCCGCCCGAAGAAGACCAGTTGCAGCCTGCCGCTGCCGTCGGTGAGGGTCACCTCCAACCGCTGCCCCCGCCCCCGGTTGAACGTCAGGATCCGGGTGTCGGCGACCTCGGCCACGACGGTGGCGTGCTCGTCGACGGGCAGGTCGGAGAGCCGGGTGAGCTCGCCCCGCTCCGCGTAGCGGCGCGGGTAGTGGTGCAGCAGGTCACCGACGGTGCGCAGATCGAGGTGGGTCGCCATCACCTTGGCGGTGGCCCCGCCCACCACACGGGCCAGCGGGTCCGCCAGCGGGTCGGCGGCGGACCGGGACGACGGCGGGGTGTTGGAGGTCTCGGGTTGGGCGCTCACCCGCCCATTGCACACCATCCCACCGACATCCCCGGGGACCCCGGGGACGTCCCGCTCCCCCACCGGTTCCGCGCCGCGCCCGGATTCGGCCCCGGCCGGGTTCCGCCGGACCCGGCGGAACCCTCATTCCACGCCGATCAACAGTGGTGAGCCCTGTCGGCCCTCGTACCGAACGGTGTCCACGCCGGGGTGACGCGAGCGCAGGTGCTCCTCCAGGCGGTCGGCCAGACCGCCGGGCACGTCCGCTCCGGTGACCAGGGTGACCAGCTCCCCGCCACCGGAGAGCATCCGGTCCAGGACCTCCGCGGCGATTCGTGCCGGGTCCCCGCCGAAGACCACCACGTCCCCGTCTATCAGGCCGAGCACGTCGCCCGCCCGGCACACCCCCGCGCTGGTCCACGACTCGCTCTCGGCGGTGCCCAACTCGCCGAAACGGGTCGCCCCGGCGGCGGCCGTCATGGCCACCACGTCCTCGTCGAAGCGCCGTTCCGGGGCGTGCACCGCCAGTGCGGCCAGCCCCTGCACCGGCGAACGGGTGGGGATGACCGAGACCCGGATGCCTGCCCGACGGGCCTCCTGCGCGGCCGCGGCGGCCGGGTGCCACAGCGCCGTGTCGTTGGGCAGCAGCACCACCTCCGGGGCACCGGCGGCGCGGAGCGCCGCGGTCATCTCCCCGACCGACGGCGGCTCGTCGGCGTCCGCGGTCAACGGCACCGCGCCCGCCTCCCGACACAGCTCGGCGAGGCCGTCGCCGGGGAGCACCGCGACAACCGCGCGGGCGGGCCCGGTGGTCGCGGGAGCCGTGTCGGGGGGCACCGGCCCGGTTCCCGCCGACGGAAGGTGGGCGATGCGGATGCGGTGGGGCCGACCGACCCGGATCGCGGCCTCCACGGCGGCACCGGGTTCGTCGGTGTGCAGGTGGAGGTGCCACAGGCCGTCACCGCCCACCACCACCAACGAGTCTCCCAGTCGGTCGAGACGGTCGCGCAGCCCGGGCACCGCGGTGTCGTCGGCGTCCAGGAGGTAGATCACCTCGAAGGCCGGTCCGGGGCCGGTGTCGTCGGGGGCGCAGGCCGCGGGGCGTTCGCCGGTCGGTTCACCGAGGGGAGCGGGGGGCCGGCCGCCGGGGTGGCCGGGTGGGTGCGCGCCGCCGGCCCTCACCGGGGCCGGGCGGTGGGGCGCGCGGCGGCCCGGCGCGGGGGCTCCCCCGGAGACCGCCGCGTCCAGGGCCTCCAGGACGGTGAGCAGGCCGCTTCCCCCGGCGTCCACCACTCCGGCCCGGGCGAGCACCGGCAGGCGGTCGGGGGTGCAGGCCAGCGCCTCGCGGGCCCCCGCGCAGGCGGCCGTCACGGTCTCGGCCGCGTCGCCGGTCGTCGCCTCCGCCGCGCGGGCGGCGGCGGCCGCGACGGTCAACATGGTGCCCTCCACCGGGTGGGCCACCGCGCGGTAGGCGGAGTCGGCCGCGGTGCGCAGGGCCCGACGCAGGTCCCCGGCCGTGACGGCGCCCTCGACCGAACCCCACTCGACGGCCATTCCGCGCAGCAGTTGGGCGAGGATCGTGCCGGAGTTCCCGCGCGCCCCGATCAACGCGCCGTGGGCCATCGCGCGGAGGGTCTCGGCCACGTCGGGATCCCCCGCTCCGGCGGCCTCCACGGCACGTGCCGCCGACTCCATCGTCAGGTAGAGATTGGTGCCCGTGTCGCCGTCGGCCACCGGGTAGACGTTGATCGCGTCGATGTCCTCCCGGGCACGGCCCAGGGCGTCCAGCGAGAGACGGCACCAGCGGCGCACCGTCCCGGCGTCCAACGGGCGCGTCACGGGCGATTCCTCCTCGGCGGCTCGGGGGACGATCGGAATCCGACCCCGGGATCCCGGTCGGGGCCCCGGGGAGCGCGTACCCGGGAACCGACCGTCGCAGCCTATGCGGCCCGGGGACGCGGCGACCCCCGCCGGCCGGAGGGGCCGTCCGATTTCGCCCGACGGGAGGGGCCGGGGTATGCTGCTCCGGTTGCCCGATACCGTCGAGTGAGTCCGCTCCCGGGGTGTCGGGCGCCACTCCCCGGCCGAAGCCCCCGGATTTCCGGTGTCGCAGAGCCGGGTTCCAGCGTTCGTATCCGTCTCCCCGTCTTTCCGGGGTGACCCGTCTTTGGAGTGACCCGTGGCTGCCAACTGCGACGTCTGCGGCAAGGGGCCGGGCTTCGGCAACAGCATCTCCCACTCTCACCGCCGCACCCCCCGCCGTTGGAACCCCAACATCCAGCGGGTGCGGGCCGTGGTGAACGGGACGCCGAAGCGCCTCAACGCCTGCACCTCGTGCATCAAGGCCGGCAAGGTCACCCGCTGAGCGGATGACGCCGCCCGTGGGTGACCACGGGCGTGCCGACCGCCGTCGGCCGCCGGGACACCCCGTCCCGGTACGGTCTCGAGCCGATCCGTCCCCGTGACGGATCGGCTCTTCGGCGTTCCCCGACGCCGGGGAAGGGAAGAGCGGGGTCCCGTGTCCGGGCCCCGTTCCGCCCCGGCCGGACGCCGGGCCGGGACGGGCCGGAAACCATCGGGGCTCAGCCGGCGGGGCTTCCACCCGGGTCGATGCCGTGACCGTGCCGGACCGGTCCGATGCCCGCGCCCAGGGGGAAACCGGCCGCGATCGCGGCCGTGACGTACTCCTTGGCCGCCGTGACCGCGTCGGGCACGTCCAGCCCCCGGGCGAGGTGCGCGGCGATCGCGGCGGCGAGCGTGCAGCCGGTGCCGTGGGTGTGGCGGTTGTCCAGGCGGGGGGCGCGCAGTCGGTACTCGGTGGTGCCGTCGGTCAGCAGATCGACGGCGTCGCCCCTCAGATGTCCACCCTTGATCAGCGCCCAGCGACCCCCCAGAGCCAGGACGGCGTCGGCGGCCCGGCGCATGTCCCGCTCCTCCTCCACCCGGACACCGGTCAGCTGCGCCACCTCGTCGAGATTCGGCGTCACCACCAGGGCCCTCGGAAGCAGCAGGGTGCGCACGACGTCCAGGGCGTCGGGGTCCAGCAGGGGGTCACCGTGCTTGGAGACGCCCACCGGGTCCACGATCACGGGGGCGTCCACCGTCCCCAGCAGGCCGGCGACGGTCTCCACCAACCGCGCGTCGGCCAGCATCCCGGTCTTGATCGCCCGCACCCCGATGTCGTCCACCACGGCGCGGAACTGCTCGACGACCGCCTCGGGGGGCAACGGCCAGGCATCCCGAACCCCCAGGGAGTTCTGGGCGGTGACGGCGGTGAGCACGCTCATCCCGTGGGTGCCCAGGGCGAGCATGGTCTTCAGGTCGGCCTGGATGCCCGCGCCGCCCCCGGAGTCGGAGCCGGCCACGGTCAGCACGGTCGGCGGGGCCTCGTTCGCGGCCGGGGTCGCGGCGCCGGCCGGGACATCCGACGGGGCGGGACCGGTGGGAGGTCCGCTCACAGCGCCTCCTCGGGAGTGTTGAAGTGGTCCCATCCCCCGGCCCGGTCCCAGAGGACGTCGTCCACCGTCACGGCGGGCGGGGCGGTGGGCGGCAGGACCTCGCCGATCCGCCGCCACCGGGCGGGCAGCTTGGTGTGCGGCGGGAAGGTGGCGACGATGGCGTGATCCTCACCACCGGTGAGCACCCACTCCAGGGGGTCCACACCGACCGCGTTGCCGATGTCGGACATCTGGGCGGGCACGTCCAGCGCGGCGGACCGCAGGTTGATGCGGACGTGACTGGCCCGGGCGATGTGACCCAGGTCGGCCAACAGCCCGTCGCTGACGTCGGTCATCGAGGTGGCCCCGAGTTCCGCCGCCAGGGGTCCCGCCGCGTAGGGGGGTTCGGGACGACGGTGGGCCTCCACGAAGGCGCGCGGGGAGCGGAACCCCCGGGCCAGGACGGCGTATCCGGCCGCCGACCAGCCCAGCCAGCCGTTGACCGCCACCACGTCCCCGGGTCGGGCCCCGGAGCGGGTGACCGGCTCGCGGTGGCGCAGGTCCCCCAGGGCCGTGATCGAGACCGTGATCGTGGCTCCCCTGACCACGTCACCGCCCGCCACGCCGGCCCCGGCGACCCGACACTCGTCCCGGATGCCGTCCATCAACTCCAGCGGCCAGGTGGCGGACAGCTCCGCGGGGACCACCAGACCGAGCAGCAGCGCGGTCGGGGAGGCCCCCATGGCGGCCACGTCGGCCAGGTTCTGCGCGGCGGCCTTGCGGCCGACGTCGTAGGCGGTGGACCAGTCGCGGCGGAAGTGCCTGCCCTCCACCAGGATGTCGGTGGTGGCCACGACGCGCCGATCCGGCGCCGCGACCACCGCTGCGTCGTCTCCCGGGCCCAGCCGCACGGCGGGTGCGTCGCTGATCCGGGCCGTGAGCTCCCGGATCAATCCGAACTCGCCCAGCTCGCCCACTGTGCCCTTCACTCCGCTCTCCTCATGTCTCGTCTCCGGCCATCGGGTCAACCTGTGGTGCCCGGCGGCCCCGACAACTCCCTGCCGCAGGTCATGACGCGCTACGGTAGCGCCCCGATCCTCGAAGCCGCCCTGGAGGACCCGTGGTACAGGCGTACATCCTGATTCAGACCGAGGTGGGCAAGGCGTCCACCGTGGCCGATGTGATCTCCGAACTGTCCGGTGTCATCCAGGCCGAGGACGTCACCGGCCCGTACGACGTGATCGCACGGGCCGAGGCGTCCTCCGTGGACGAGCTGGGCCGTCTGGTGGTCGCCGAGGTACAGCGGGTGCCCGGCATCACACGCACGTTGACCTGCCCCGTCGTCCATCTGTGAACGGAAACGGCACGGCGTTCGGGTGGTTCTCCGCCCCCGGGTTCCGCCCCGTTCCCCGGATGTCCCGTCCCGTGCGCTCGCCCCACCCCGTTTCCTCCCCCTCGGCAGGCGTCGGCCCCGAACGGCTCCGGCGCCGCCTCCATCCGGTCCGTGCCGGTCCGTGCCCGGCCCGTACCGGTCGGTCGACCCCGCCCGGCCGGTGCCCGCCCCCGTCGGGGTCGGGTGCCGGCACCCGTATGCTCGGCCGGTGATGCCCACCGTACGTCGATCCCGTCCCACCACCGTGCCGCCCGCGCCATCGGTGTGTTCGCGTCGCGTGCCACTCCGACACGCCGGTGTCACGGTCGCGCTGCTGTCGGTGTTCGTCGGGGCGGTCGGGTGTGCCGGGACGGGCACCGTGTCCGTGCCCGCGCCGGAGCCGGCGGCGGACGCGGCCGGGATCTGCCGGACACTGGCCGACGCCCTGCCCGGGGAGGTGGAGGAGCGCGAGCGTCGCGAGGTGGAACCCTCCTCGCCCTACACGGCGGCCTGGGGCGACCCGGCGATCGTGCTGCGCTGCGGGGTGCCGGACCCGGCGGTGCTCGACCCTCCGGACGCTGCCTACGACCCGTTCGCCGACGCGGTGGCGGTCAACGACGTGTCGTGGTTGATCGAGGCCGGCGCGAACGGCGACGGCTACCGCTTCACCACCACCGAGCGAACGGTGCGGGTGGAGGTGACGGTCCCCTCGGCGTACGCGCCGGAGACCGGTGTCCTGGTGGATCTCGCCGAGGCGGTGGCCGGGAGCGTGCCGCTCGATCCGCTGTGGGAGGACCACACCGACCACGGGTGACCCGGGTCCGCCCCCGCTCCCCGCTCCCCGCTCCCCCGGGACGTACCGGCCGGAGCGGGGCGGGGAAGGAGTGGCTCAGCGCAGCCCGGTGGGGCGGCGCAGGGCGGCGCGGATGAGCGTGTCGATCAACTCCGGATAGTCCACCCCGCTCTCCCGCCACATGCGGGGATACATGGAGATCGGGGTGAAGCCCGGCATGGTGTTGATCTCGTTGATGACGAACCGTCCGTCCTCGGTGAGGAAGAAGTCGGCCCGGACCAACCCTTCGCAGGCCGCGGCCTCGAAGGCGCGGACGGCGAGACCGCGTACCCGCTCGGTCTCCTCCGCGGACAGCGGGGCGGGAACGATCCCCTCGGCCGAGTCGATGTACTTGGCCTCGAAGTCGTAGAAGTCGTGGGCGGCCGCGGGCGGGATCTCGGCCGGCACGCTGGCCCGCGGGCCGTCCTCGAACTCCAGGACACCGCACTCGATCTCGCGCCCCCGCAGCATCGCCTCGACGATGATCTTGGGGTCGTGGCGTCGGGCCTCGGCGATGGCCTCGTCCAGCTCCTCCGGGCCGTTCACCCTGCTGATTCCCATGGAGGAGCCGGCCCGGGCGGGTTTGACGAAGAGCGGCCACCCGTGGCGATTGGCGAATTCGGTGAGGCGGGCCCGCACCCCGGTCGGGTCGCGCTCCTCCTCCCGCGGCCGCACCACCGTGTAGGGGCCCACCGACAGTCCGAAGGAGGTGAAGACGCGCTTCATGTACTCCTTGTCCATGCCGATGGCCGAGGAGAGTACGCCGGAACCGACGTAGGGGATGCCGGAGAGCTCCAGCAACCCCTGGATGGTGCCGTCCTCGCCGTAGGGGCCGTGCAGGACCGGGAAGACGACGTCCACGTCCCCCAGCACCTTGGGGACGGTGCCCGGTTCGGTGTAGACGACCTCACGGCTGCCGGCGGTGACCGGGAGCAGCACACCGCCCGAGTCCGACTCGGCCAGGTCGTCCACCGCGGGGAGTCGGCGGTCGGTGATCGCCATCCGCTCGGGAGCGTCGGCGGTCAGGGCCCATCGGCCGTCGGAGGTGATGCCGATGGGCAACACCTCGTAGCGCTCACGGTCGATGGCGTTCAGCACGGCACCCGCGGTGACCACGGAGATGGCGTGCTCGGAGCTGCGGCCGCCGAAGACGACGGCGACGCGCGGCTTGGGGCGCTGGGGGCTCGAGGGGGAGCCGCTGGGGGGCAACTGGCTGCTCATATCGCCCCGAGGCTACCGAACGCCGGTTCCGTCGGCCGGCGGCGCCCGGTGGTTTCCGTGCGGATTCCCCCGGCCGGCCGGGGTGGGCCGGGACGGAGCGGTGGAAGCCGGGCACCCGCTCGGACACGGGGCGACGGACCGGGGACGGGGCGTCACCGGGTGGCGGAGCCCGCCCGGATCAGCGCCGCTCCGCCTTGGCGCTGCGGGACATCAGCCCCTTCAACTCGTCACGGGGTGAGGTTCCCTCGTGGACGATGCGCACCACGGTCTCGGTGATGGGCATCTCCACACCGTGGCGTTGCGCCAGGAGCAGCACCGACCGGCAGGACTTCACGCCCTCCGCGGTCTGTCGGGTGACCGCGATGGTCTCCTCCAGGGTCATGCCCCGCCCGAGGTTGCGGCCGAAGGTGTGGTTGCGGGACAGCGGCGAGGAGCAGGTGGCGACGAGGTCGCCCAACCCCGCGAGCCCGGCGAAGGTGGCGGGGTCGGCCCCCATCGCCAGGCCGAGTCGACTGGTCTCCGCGAGGCCGCGGGTGATCAGCGACGCCTTGGTGTTGTCGCCCAACCCCATGCCGTCGGCGATGCCCACCGCCAGGCCGATCACGTTCTTGACCGCGCCGCCCAGTTCGCAACCGACGACATCGGTGTTGGTGTAGGGACGGAACCGCTCGGTGTGACAGACCCGTTGGATACGACGGGCGATCTCCTCGTCCCGACAGGCGACCACGGAGGCGGCGGGCTGCCGCTCGGCGATCTCCCGGGCGAGGTTGGGGCCGCTGAGGACCGCGATGCGGTCCCCGGAGACCCCGGTGCTCTCGGCGATAACCTCACTCATCCGTTTGCCGCTGCCCAGTTCGATGCCCTTCATCAGGGAGATCTGCACCGTGTCGGGGGGCAGCAGGGACGCCCACTCGGCGAGGTTGCCGCGCAGGGTCTGGGCGGGCACGGAGAAAACGGTGAACTCGGCGTCCCGGGCGGCCTCGGCCGGGTCCGTGGTCGCCCGGACGGTCTCCGGCAGTCTGATGCCCGGCAGGTAGTCGGGGTTGACGCGCTCGGTGTTGACCGCCTCGACGATCTCCGGGCGGCGTGCCCACAGGGTGACCCGACAACCCGCGTCGGCGAGCACCATCGCGAAAGCAGTGCCCCAGGATCCGGTTCCGTAGACGGCGACGGATGTCACTCGGTCGTCTCCTTGATGGTGTCACCCGGGATGTTCTGGCCGGTTCCGGTTCCGGTTCCGGCGCCGGCACGATCGACGCGATCGCGCTTGTGGACCCAACGGCGTCGCGGTGGTTCCTCGTTCCGGATGCCCGCGAGTTGGACGGTCACGGCGTCCATGATGCGGTCGGTGACCCGGCGGAGCAATTCGGCGTCGATCTCACGGCCGTGGAACTCGGAGAGGTCGACCGGCGGACCGGCCACCACGGTCATCCGCCGGCGCGGCAGCAGTCGGACGCGGCGGCCGCCGGCGTAGGGGGGCAGTACCTCGTTGGCGCCCCACTGGGCGACGGGGATGACCGGGGCCCGGGTCTCCAGCGCGACACGGGCCACCCCCGTCTTGCCCTGCATGGGCCACTGATCGGGGTCACGGGTGAGTGTTCCCTCGGGGTAGAAGGCCACGCACTCGCCGCTGTGGACGGCCTGCACCGCGGCGCGGAAGGCGCCGGCGGCGTCCAAGGTGTCGCGGTAGACGGGGATCTGACCGGTGCTGCGCATGAAGGAACCGACGATGCCCCGGCCACGGAAAAGGCTGTTCTTGGCCAGGAAACGGGGCACTCTTCCGGTGTTGTACTGGAAATGCGCGTAGGAAAGGGGGTCGAGATGCGAGTTGTGGTTGACCGCGGTGATGAAACCACCGGTGGCGGGAATGTTCTCCACCCCACGCCAATCGCGGGAGAAGAGCAGCAGCATCGTGGGTTTCACCAGGAATGCGGCAAAGCGATACCAGAAGCCGATTCTGCGGCGGGACACTCGGACACCATCTCCTCTTGCGCTCCTCGTAGGCCCTGTGCGCCTCGTACGCCCGGGTGGGTTCGATAGCCTCGACGGGCCACCGTCCGGAGAGCACCGGGCCGCGGCGGTCGCGCGCCCCGTCCGGCGCCGCCGGCGCGGACGGCCGGACAAGTCTGACCCCGGGCCGGTGGCCTGTCCAGCAGATCGTCTCATCGGTTCGGTCGGGGCCGACGGCAGGGGTGGCGCGCCCGGGAGGCGCGTACCGGAGGGAACGGGGATGGGATGCACGGCCGGAGGGGGATGTTCCCGACGCGGAACGGCCGGGAGAGGGGATCATCGATCCCGGCCCGCTGGGTGGCGGTGATCCCCCTCAAGGCCGGGGCGGGCGCCAAGTCCCGGTTGGGCGCGACGCTCGGGGAGCGGGCCCGGGCGTCGCTCGCCCCGGCCCTGGCCCTGGACACCGTGGCGGCCGTCCTGGCGTGCCGTCGGGTACGGGAGGTGATCGTGGTCACGGACGACGCGTGGATCGCGGCCGGGCCGGTGGGCTCCGGGGTGCGGGTGGTGCCCGACGCACCGAACGGGGGGCTGAACGCGGCGGTGGAGCACGGGGTGCGGGTGGCCGGGGCGGCACCACGGGGGGCGGGCGGCGACGCGCCTGCCGGGGTGGTGGCTCTCAACGGGGATCTGCCCGCGCTGCGTCCGGAGGAGCTGGAGCGGGTACTGCTGGCCGCGCGGGCGCCGCGGTGCTTCGTGCCGGACACCGAGGGCACCGGTACCACGATGCTGACGGTGGCACCGGGCGTGGCACCGGAACCACGGTTCGGTCCCGACTCGCGGACGCGGCATCTGGAGTCGGGCGCGTTGGAACTCCGACCGCTCGATGTGCCGGGGGCGCGGCGGGACGTGGACACCGGGGCGGATCTGCTGGCGGCGCTGGAACTCGGCGTGGGGCCGCACACCCGTCGGGCCTGGGAAGGGCTCGGCCGCCCGGGTGCGACCGGGGGAACCGGGCTCAGAAGGTCTGCAGGGTCACGAGGGTGATCCGGGGCGCGGCGCGGTCCGCCGCGGGGTCCCGGTCGGCGGCGGTCTCGATCCGCACCCGCTGGCCGGGGCGCAGCAGCCGCAGACCGCCGGCGTCGAAGGCCGCGGGGTCGAACTCGACGGGGGTGCCGTCGTCGAGCAGTACGCTGCCGGCTCGGGTCGTCGGGTCCCAGGTGTACGCGGTGGCCTGCATGCGCCGATCCTAGAGGTCCGGCACACGCAGGGTCACCCCGACCGACCCCGGCGGGGTCACTTGCTGCGTGTGGCCGTCCGCTTCGCCGTGGTCCTGCGCCCCGTCGCCTTCCGGGCGGGGGCGTTACCGGCCCCGGTTTTCTTGGCCTGCGCCTTCTTGGCGGTCTTCTTGGCGCCGGTCTTCTTCGCGGCGCCGGTGTCGCGGGCCGTCGTGGTCTTCTTGGCGGTGGTGCTCTTGGCCGCGCCGGCCTTCTTACCGGCGGCGGCCTTCTTGGCGGTCGCGCTGCGAGTGGTGGTGCTCTTCTTGGCCGTGGTCTTCTTCGCCGTCGCCTTCTTGGTGGTGGTACCGCCGCTCAGGCTGCCCTTGGGTGCCTTCTTCACCGCCACGTCGTTCTTCGGGAGCTTCTTGCTGCCGGCCACGAGGTCCTTGAAGCCCTGTCCGGCACGGAACCGGGGCACGGCGGTCTTCTTCACCCGAACCCGCTCCCCGGTCTGGGGGTTGCGGGCGTAGCGGGCGGGACGCTCGACCTTCTCGAACGAGCCGAAACCGGTGACCGACACGCGCTCCCCGGCGACGGTGGCCCGGATGATGGCGTCGAGGACGATATCGACCGCGAGTGCGGCCTGCTGACGGCCGCCGAGCTTGTCGGCGATGGCTTCCACGAGCTGCGCCTTGTTCACGTCTTCCCCTTCGGAGGCATCGCTGGAACGAAACCGTTCAAGCTTTTTCGCACGGTAGGCAGATATATACCGCAAATCAAACCAGAAACGGGCGAATCACCCTTGTGTCGCAACGAACTGGCCCGCAGCGCGCGTCGATCCGGCGGCGGCGGCCCCGATCCGGCACCGGGGCACCGGCCGCGACGCCCCGCGACGCACCCTCGTCCATCCCGAAATCGGGAAGTCCACGGCGGAGTCGCCGCGGATCCGATGCCGGCGGATCGGGGTTGACCCCACGGAGCCATCGCGGACCCGTGGTGGGCGGGGGCCGGAACGACCACCCGTCCCCCGCCCTCCCGCCCCCGGGGGAGAACCCCGGTCGGGCGGAATCCGGCGGGGCGGGAAACCGTTCGGGCCGACGTTCGACCACCGGCGCGTCGCGCCGGGCGATCGCGGTGAGGGACGACAACCGGCGGGTGATACCCCGTCGCACCTCCTCGGGAACGGGCATCACGCGCACTCCGGGGTGCGCTTCTTTCGGCCGAACCGCGAGACGGGCGTGGAGCGGTGCCCCGTCGTCGTGGTCCATGCACCAATTGTGCCACCCGGGGGGAGTTGTCGCCCGACATCCGCCGCACACAAGACGATACGGGTGTGTCCCCCACCTCGGAGGTGGGGGACACACCCGTATCGAAGGGGCCCCTGAAGGCCCTACACCCGTCGGGGGAGCGGCCGTTCGATGGCCGAAAAACTCTCCCGCGGGATGCGGAAACGGCGCACCCGGGGTTCGGGTGGCGGGGTCAGGCCACGAGGGTCCGCGGTTTGAAGGAGGGCCGCGTCGCCTCGTGGACCGCGATCTCGTCCTCGTGGCACAGCGTCAGGCTGATGTCGTCCAACCCTTCCAGCAGCCGCCGGCGGGAGTTCTCGTCGAGTTCGAAGGGGGCCTCGACACCCGGCGCCCGCACCACGCGCTCCACCAGGTCCACGGTGACCGGGGCCCGGGGGTCGGCCTCGACGGCCTCCCACAGTCGATCGACCACGGCCTGGTCGAGGATGACCGTCAGCAGCCCGTTCTTCAGGGAGTTGCCCCGGAAGATGTCGGCGAACCGCGAGGAGATCACGGCCTTGAAGCCGTAGTTCTGCAACGCCCACACCGCGTGTTCGCGGGAGGACCCGGTACCGAAGTCGGGACCGGCGATCAGCACCGTGGCCCCGGCCCGCTCGGGACGGTTGAGCACGAACTCCGGATCCCGGCGCCATGCCTCGAACAACCCGTCCTCGAATCCGTCCCGGGTGACCTTCTTGAGCCAGTGGGCGGGGATGATCTGGTCGGTGTCCACATTGCCGCGGCGCAGCGGAACGGCCCGACCGGTGTGCGTCGTGAAGGCTTCCATCGCTGATCAGACTCCCGCGGGGGTGGGGACGGAGGTGAGGTCGGACAGGTCGGCGGGGGACGACAGGCGGCCCGTCACGGCGGTGGCCGCGGCCACCTGCGGGGAGACCAGGTGGGTGCGGCCGCCCTTGCCCTGCCGGCCCTCGAAATTGCGGTTGGAGGTGGAGGCCGAGCGCTCGCCGGGCTTGAGCTGGTCGGGGTTCATCCCCAGACACATGGAACACCCGGCGTGCCGCCACTCGGCCCCGGCCTCGGTGAACACCTTGTCCAAGCCCTCCTCCACGGCCTGCAGCGCCACCCGCACCGATCCGGGCACCACCAACATGCGCACCCCGTCCGCGATCCTTCGTCCGCGCAGCACTCCGGCCGCCGAGCGCAGATCCTCGATCCGACCGTTGGTGCAGGAACCGACGAAGACGGTGTCCACCGAGACCTCGCGCAGCGGCTGGCCGGCGGACAGCCCCATGTACTCCAGCGCCTTCTCCGCCGCCAGCCGCTCGCTGGGATCGGCGAAGGACGCCGGGTCGGGCACGGAAGTGGACAGCGGGGCGCCCTGCCCGGGGTTGGTCCCCCAGGTCACGAACGGGGCCAGCTCCGTGGCGTCGATGACGACCTCGTGGTCGAAGACGGCGTCCTCGTCCGTGCGCAGGGTGCGCCAGTACTCCACGGCGGCGTCCAGGTCCGCGCCGGTCGGGGCGTGGTCCCGGCCGCGCAGGTACTCGAAGGTGGTCTCGTCCGGCGCGATCATGCCGGCCCGGGCCCCGGCCTCGATGGACATGTTGCAGATGGTCATCCGCGCCTCCATCGAGAGCTTCTCGATGGCCTCGCCCCGGTACTCGATCACATAGCCCTGACCGCCGCCGGTGCCGATCCGGGCGATGATCGCGAGGATCAGGTCCTTGGCGGTCACCTCGGCGGGCAGTTCGCCGCGCACCGTGACGGCCATCGTGCGGAAGGGGGCCATCGGCAGGGTCTGGGTGGCCAGGACGTGCTCGACCTGGCTGGTCCCGATACCGAAGGCCAGCGCGCCGAAAGCACCGTGGGTGGAGGTGTGACTGTCCCCGCACACCACCGTCATACCGGGCTGGGTCAGACCCAGCTGCGGACCGACCACGTGCACCACACCCTGCTCGCGGTCCCCGAGGGGGTGCAGCCGGACGCCGAACTCCGCGCAGTTCTTGCGCAGCGTCTCCAACTGGACGCGGGAGACGGGGTCGGCGATCGGTTTGTCGATGTCGAGGGTGGGTGTGTTGTGGTCCTCGGTGGCGATGGTGAGGTCGGTGCGCCGAACCCGGCGACCGTTCTTGCGCAGCCCGTCGAACGCCTGGGGGCTGGTCACCTCGTGCAGCAGATGGAGATCGATGTAGAGCAGGTCGGGCTCGCCCTCCGCGCGCCGGACGACATGGTCGTCCCAGACCTTCTCCGCGAGTGTCCGTCCCATCGCATTCCCTCCGACCCGGCAGCGTCGCCGGGCCTCAAGTCGAATCGTGCCGTTCGGTCGGTGACCGTCGTCCGCGCCCCGCGCTCCGGACGGCGGTCCGGTCCGCGGACTCGCTGTGAGACCGGCGGAAACCGGTGCACCCCGCTCCGAGCGGGAGCCGGGGTGCGATCCAGCGTGACCCCTTCGGCGGGGAAACGAACTTGCGTTTCACACTGTGAGACGCGAATATCGTTGCATGGACACACCTGGTGCCGCCGACTCCAGCGGAGTGGGCGTCCTCGACAAGGCCGCCCTGGTGCTGAGCGCCCTGGAATCGGGCCCGGCCACCCTGGCCGGCCTGGTCGCCGCCACGGGCCTGGCCCGCCCCACCGCCCACCGCATGGCGGTGGCCCTGGAATACCACCGGCTGCTCTCCCGCGACATGCAGGGACGCTTCGTCCTCGGACCGCGCCTGTCGGAACTGGCCGCCGCCGCCGGCGAGGACCGTCTCCTGGCCGCCGCCGGGCCGGTTCTCACGCACCTGCGCGACATCACCGGCGAAAGCGCCCAACTGTATCGCCGACAGGGTGACATGCGGATCTGCGTGGCCGCCGCCGAGCGTCTCTCCGGACTGCGGGACACCGTCCCGGTGGGCTCGACCCTGCCGATGAAGGCCGGCTCCGCCGCCCAGATCCTCATGGCCTGGGAGGAACCGGAGCGTCTGCACCACGGCCTGCAGGGCGCCCGGTTCACCGCCACCGCCCTCTCCGGCGTACGACGCCGGGGGTGGGCCCAGTCCATCGGGGAGCGGGAACCCGGCGTGGCCTCGGTCTCGGCGCCGGTACGCGGCCCCTCCAATCGGGTGGTCGCCGCCGTCTCGGTCTCCGGGCCGATCGAACGCCTGACCCGCCACCCCGGGCGAATGCACTCACGGGCCCTGATCGACGCGGCCAACCGCCTCACCGAGGCCCTGCGGCGCGGCACCGTCTGATCCCCGGCGTCGTCGGGCCGGGGCACCGTCCCGGGCACCGGCCGGAACGCCGTTCCGACCGGCGACGGGTCCCGGAGCCCGACGGAGGAGCCTCCCTCCATTCCCCACCGGTTTCCCCGACCCCCCGATACCCTCCGATGCGCTCGGCCGGCTCCGACGGTCGGATTCCCGCCCCACCGGTCGTGCGGTACCGGACGTCGTCGGAGAAGCCGCCCGCCCATGTCTCCGATCCGGATCGACGGCATCGCCCGGCATGGGCCGAGTTCGGCCGACGGGCCCCGGGCGGACGGGCAACGTGGGCATCCGGCACGGGGCCTTCCCCGTCGCCCCGGGGGCCCATGAGTCGATCCGGGTGGACACGCCCGCGCGCGGACCGGCCGAGGCGATCGGCACCACATCGGTGGAACGACGCGGGGCGCGCGCGGCGCAGCGACTGCGGCACATACCCCTCCCCGCGGGGGATCCCGCCGGGAGGGCCGAGGGCCCCGGGGGCGCACACCGACCGAGGGCTCACCACCGCGGGGAGCCGGACACGCGGGAAGGCCCCGCGTGTGAACACGCGGGGCCTTCCCGGATCGTACCCCCGACCGGATTCGAACCGGCGCTACCGCCTTGAGAGGGCGGCGTGCTAGGCCGCTACACAACGGGGGCCCCAGCAGGCCTTTCGGCCAGTACCCCCGACCGGATTCGAACCGGCGCTACCGCCTTGAGAGGGCGGCGTGCTAGGCCGCTACACAACGGGGGCATGATCTCGCTGGGCGAAGATCGCGCTGGGCTACCAGGACTCGAACCTAGACTAACTGAACCAGAATCAGTCGTGCTGCCAATTACACCATAGCCCACCAAAACCAAACCTCGAGAGGTGTTGTTCCGGTGTGCGCCTCCCGGTTTCCCGACCTTCCGGCCGGCACCGTTCGGCGACGAGAAGAACATTACCCGATCGGGGACCGTGCTCCAAAACAGGTTCCCCGCCGACGGCCCGCGGCTCCTCCCGGCACTTCGGCTCCCCTTCCCCGGAGCCCGGTTCCCGGCGCCCACCACTCATCGCCCACGGCCGCCACGGACCCGCGCCGACCGGCACGTCCGGATCCGGCGAACCGCCACCACCGTTCCCCCCGCGAGGTGCGGAACGCGCCGCGCACGGACACCGGGACGGGGCGGGAAGGCCCCCCACCCCGCCCCGGGCCCCCCGGGGGGACGGGGCGGTGGGCCGGTTTCCGCCCGATGGCGCCGGAGTCGGGCCCCTTCGCGGGGTCCGTCAGGCCCCCAGACGCTCCAGCGCCGCGTCCACGCGCTCCAGGGTGCGCTCTCGGCCGAGGACCTCCAGCGACTCGAAGAGCGGCAGTCCCACGGTCCGTCCGGTCACCGCCACCCGAACCGGCGCCTGGGCCTTGCCGAGCTTCAGCCCGTGCTCCTCCCCCGCCGCCAGGACCGCGGCCTTGAGTGCCTCCGCGTTCCACTCCGCCGCGCCCAATCGTTCCCGCGCGGTGCGCAGCAGTGCCTCCGCGCCCGGCTTCATCGCCTTCTGCCAGGAGGTCTCGTCGCGCGCCGGCTCGTCGAGGAAGAGAAAGTCGACGTTGTCGGTGATCTCCGAGAGGACCGTCAGCCGGGTCTGTGCCAGTGGCGCGAGGGCGGCGAAGGCCGTCTCGTCGAACGCCTCGGGCTTCCACGGTGCCCGGGGGGCCCGCAGCCACGGTTCACAGGCGTCGAGGAAGTCCCCCGTGGACATCTCACGCAGGTGGACCGCGTTGATGGCCTCGCACTTCTTGAGGTCGAAGCGGGCCGGGTTGGCGTTGACGTCCACGATGTCGAAGGCCGCGACCATCTCATCGATCGAGAAGATGTCCCGGTCCTCGGCGATGGACCACCCGAGCAGGGACAGGTAGTTGAGCAACCCGCCGGGCAGGAAGCCGCGCTCCCGGTACAGGTTGAGGGATGCCTGGGGGTCGCGCTTGGAGAGCTTCTTGTTCCCCTCCCCCATCACGTACGGCAGATGGCCGAAGCGGGGCATCGGCCCACCGGCCACGCCGATGTCCGCCAACGCGCGGTACAGCGCGATCTGGCGGGGGGTGGAGGAGAGCAGATCCTCGCCCCGCAGGACGTGGGTCACTTCCATGAGGGCGTCGTCCACCGGGTTGACCAGGGTGTAGAGCGGGGCACCGGTGGCCCGGACGATCCCGTAATCGGGGACGTTCTCCGGGGTGAAGGTCAGCTCCCCGCGCACCAGGTCGGTGAAGGTGATCGGTTCATCGGGCATCCGGAACCGCACGATCGGGGCGCGCCCCTCCGCCTCGTGGGCGGCGATCCGCTCGGCCGACAGGTCGCGGCAGGTGCCGTCGTAGCCCGAGGGCCGCCCCGCGGCCCGCGCCGCCTCGCGACGCTCGGCCAGTTCGTTCGCCGAGCAGTAACACCGGTAGGCGTGGCCGGCGTCCTGTAGACGACGGGCGATGTCGGCGTAGATCTCCATCCGCTGCGACTGCCGGTAGGGCTCGTGGGGGCCGCCCACCTCGGGGCCCTCGTCCCAGGTCAGCCCGAGCCAGCGCATGGCGTCCAGGAGCGCCTCGTAGGACTCCTCGGAGTCCCGCGCGGCGTCGGTGTCCTCGATCCGGAAGATCATGGTGCCGCTGTGCCGACGGGCGAAAGCCCAGTTGAACAACGCCGTCCGGATCAGACCGACATGCGGGTTGCCGGTCGGTGACGGACAGAACCGCACCCGGATCGGGGAGGAGCCCCCCGTTCCGGCGTCGGTGGGAGCGGAGGGGGGCGCGCTAGTCACGCTTGACCACCTTGTTGGTGAGAGTTCCGATGCCTTCGATGGTGACCGCGACCTCGTCGCCGATCTCCAGGGGGCCGACACCCGCCGGGGTGCCGGTGAGGATGACGTCCCCGGGCAGGAGCGTCATCGCCTCGGTGATGTGCGCGATCAGCTCGGGGATGCCGCGCACCATGTCGTTGGTGCGCCCGAGCTGCCGCTGCTCACCGTTGACGGTGCACATGATCGCCAGGTCGGCCGCCCGCTCGGGCGTGAGTTCGGTCTCGACCCACGGGCCCAGCGGACACGAGCCGTCGAAGCCCTTGGCCCGGCCCCACTGCTCCTCGGAGCGCTGGATGTCACGGGCGGTGATGTCGTTGGCGCAGGTGTACCCGAGGATCACCTCCGCCGCGCGGGAGGGCGGCACCTCCCGGCACATCCGACCGATCACCACGGCGAGCTCCGCCTCGTGGTGCACCTCCCGGGAGAAGGAGGGGTAGGGCACCGGATCGTCGGGGCCGACCACCGAGGTGGAGGGCTTGAAGAAGATCACGGGGATGTCGGGAACCTCGTTGCCGAGTTCCCGTGCGTGTTCGGCGTAGTTGCGGCCCACGGCGACCACCTTGTTCGGCAGTACCGGCGGCAACAACCGCACCGCCTTCAACGGGACGTGACGTCCGCTGCGCTCCACCCCGCCGAAGGGGTGGCCGCGGACCACGTCCAGAACCGGTTCGTCCCGGTCCGGGACGGTGTCCAGCACACCGAAACCGACGTTTCCCTCGAGGGAGAATCTGGCGACGCGCAACGTGGGGGCTGCCCTTCTCTCGCTGTCCCGCAGGTGACGTCCCAGCGTATCGGGCGGGGAGGGGCCCTCGACCCCGGCGGGCCGTCCCCCGGGTTCCGGGGTGCCACGACGGGCCGGGCTTCGTCGGGGATCGAGAACGCTCGAGGGGTGCCCGGCAGGGTACCGACGGGCACCGGGCACCGTTACGCCCGCGCCGGTCGGTCCGTCGCACCCGGGCGGGTTCGACGGAACGGGTTCGACGCCCGCCGGGAGGGGACGGGCTCCGTACACCTGGCGGGAACGCCGACCGGGCCCCGGCGGCCCCCGGGGCGCCGGAGCGGTGAGAACGTTCACCGGGCCCACCGATGGTGGGCCCGGGAGGGGAGAAGCGGGGAACGCGGCCGAGGAGGGTTCGACGGGCTCCGTCGGAGCCGGATCGGGACGGGGAAGCAGTCCGATCCCGAACGGATGCGGGGACCGCCCGACGGCGCCCCCCTTCCGCTCCCCGGCGACCGGTACGCCGATCCCGGGAGGGTGTCCCACTCCGGAATCCGTGTCCCCGTCGCCGGGATCCGTGCGCCCGGGGACGGATCAGCGCAGACGAGCCATCAACGCGTGCTCCACCAACGTGATCAACGCCGACTTCGCCTCACCACGATGCCGCGCGTCCGTCGTGATGATCGGAGCGTCCGGCCCGATCTGCAACGCCTCCCGCACCTCCTCCGGAGCGTACGGCTGGTGCCCGTCGAACCCGTTCAACGCGATCACGAACGGCAGACCACTGTTCTCGAAGTAATCCACCGCCGGAAAACAATCCGCCAACCGGCGCGTGTCCACCAACACCACCGCACCGATCGCACCACGCACCAGATCGTCCCACATGAACCAGAAACGATCCTGACCCGGCGTCCCGAACAGATACAGGATCAAATCCTGATCCAACGTGATACGACCGAAGTCCATCGCCACCGTCGTCGTGGTCTTTCCACCGGTGTGCGTCAAATCATCGATCCCCGCCGACGCCGACGTCATCACCGCCTCGGTCCGCAACGGGTTGATCTCCGAAACAGCACCCACGAACGTGGTCTTGCCCACACCGAACCCACCGGCGACCACGATCTTCGCCGAAGTCGTGGAACGAGCCGGAGCCGCCCCGGCCGCACCGCTAGAGCTTGCGAAGTCCACTGAGCACCCTTTCGAGCAATGTCACATCTGGCTGGCCACCGGGTTCGGCGTCATGACCCGGCTGATGAATGGCGACCAGCCCGGCCTCCGCCAGATCGGCGACGAGGATCCGGGCCACACCAAGGGGAATGGAGAGCAGCGCGGAAACCTCCGCGACCGACTTGACCTCGTAGCACAGCCGGCAGATGCGCTGGTGCTCCGGCAACTGCCCCTGCAGTCGGGCGGGCTCCACACTGGTACTGACCAGCGCCTCGATCGCCAACTGGTACCGCGGGCGCGTCCGCCCACCGGTCATGGCGTACGGACGCACCAACGGCTGCCGGGGCGTATCCCCTCCGCCCTCGGGCTGACGCCGGCCCGACGACCGGGAGGAGCGACCACCGTTGGTCGGAGGGAGGTCGAAGCGCCCGGGCTGCCCACCGCGATGCGGCTGGGCCGGGTACTCGTTACCGAACGAACCGGCTGGGGGCGTTGCCACTGTCTCCTCCTCCGACTGCCGTTGCTGTGCCGCGGTTGCTGCACTCGCCACGTACGTGCTGGCACCCTAAGGGGCGAAAGCCCGCCGCGCACGAGGTGTTTACTAGTTGAGAAGACTTCCCTGGAGTTCGGCGCGCAGATCAGGCGTCAGAACCGCACCCGCGCGGTCCACCAACAACGCCATCTCGTACCCCACCAGACCGATGTCGGCATCCGGATGCGCCAACACCGCCAACGAGGAACCATCCGAGATCGACATGAGGAAAAGGAACCCACGCTCCATCTCCACCACCGTCTGATTCACCACACCACCCTCGAAGATCCGCGAAGCACCCGCGGTCAACGACGTCAAACCCGACGCCACCGCCGCCAACTGATCCGCACGATCCCGCGGGAAACCCTCGGACAACGCCAGAAGAAGACCATCAGCGGAGACCACCACCGTGTGCGACACCCCGGGGGTGTTCTCCACAAAGCTGGTGATCAACCAGTTCAGGTTCTGCGCCGCCTGGCTCATCGGGCTCACACTAACGCTCCTGATCGTAGGTGTTACCTGGGCCGTAGCCCTGTTGGTCGTTCCGCGCGCGGGCCGCTCCGGCCCCACGCCCCTGCCGAACCCCTCGGTGGAGGTTGGTCAACCGGCCCCGGACGTCCTCGGGCGCCCGGGACACCTGGGGGCCACCCTTCTTGGAGGACTCGGGAAGGGTGTGTTCGGTGAGGTTCGCCCGGGGAACCCGCCGAGGCAGACCCGATGAGGTGGTTCCCGCCGGCTCGGCGGCCTCGCGGCGCGGGCCACCGCTCCAGGCGCTGCCCCCGGCCGGGGGCGCGGACGGAGCCGACGACGGGGTCACGGACTCCTCCCGCTCCTCGCGCCACGGAACCTCCGAACCGGGCTGGCCGGGAGTCCGCCGCGGGGTGCGGCGCGGCAGCCCCGCACCGGTGACGGCGGCGGGTCCTCCCGCGTCCGATCCGGTTTCGGGGGAGAATCCCACGCTCTGCGCGTTTCCGGCAGGACCGGGGGGAGGGGCGCCACCGCTCTCGGATTCGCGGGCGAAGCCGTCGAAGGTGGGAGCCGCCTGCCCGGCACCGGCGTTCCAGGCCGCGGTCCGGTCCGGTTCCCCGGCGTACCCCGGGGTGCCCACCTGCTCGGTGGACCCGTAGCCGTTGTCGCCGTAACCGTTCGCGCCGTAGCTCTCGGCGGTGGGCCCGGTATCCCCGTACGCACCGTCCCCGTAGCCGTTGACCCCGTAGGCGGGGGTCCCGGCCGGGTACCCGTTGCCGGTCCACGTGCCCTCGGCGGTCCCCTCCCCCGTCCCGTCGGGGGTGTGGCCGTAACCGGCGTCCGTGCCCGCCGGGGCGGCGGTGCCATCGGTGGGCGCGTCGTTCCCCGACCACTCGGTGGGGCCGGCCTCCTCGCCACCGGGTCGCTCCCCGGCACGGGTCCGCAGTTCGCCGCGGCGCAGCGAACGGCCGACCGGGTCGAGCGGGGCGAGCGGGGCGCCGGTCTGCCGGCGGTTGTCGTAACGGCTGTCGTCGAAGCCCAACTCGGCCGCGCTCGCGACGGTGCCCTGCTCCTCGCGGGTGAACGGCCCGTCGGGAACGATCCGCGAGACGGTGAACTCCTCGTCCCCGGCGCGCTCGGTGCCACCACCACCGTGGGTGATCTCCTCCGGAAGCATGACCAGGGAAGTCGTGCCGGACTGCTCGCCGGAGGGACGCAGCTGAACCCGGATGTCGTGGCGCTGGGCCAGGCGACCGACCACGAACAGGCCCATGCGGCGGGAGATCTCCGCGTCGACGGCGGGCGGCTCGGCGAGCCGGTGGTTGATCTCCGCGAAGTCCTCGGCCGTGAGTCCGATGCCCTTGTCGTGGATCTCGACCATGATGCGGCCGTCGGGCAGACGGGTCGCGGTGACCCGGACCCTGGTCTGCGGGGAGGAGAAGGAGGTGGCGTTCTCCAGCAGCTCGGCCAGGAGGTGCACGAGGTCGTTGACCACGGCGCCGTGGATCTCGCTGTCGGGAACGCCGGAGAGCTCGATCCGCTCGTAGTTCTCCACCTCGGAGGAGGCCGCGCGCAGGACGTCGACCAGCGGGATCGGCTCGTTCCAGTTGCGACCGGGGTCCTCACCCGCGAGAACCAGCAGGTTCTCGCCGTTGCGACGCATACGGGTCGCGAGGTGGTCCAGCCTGAAGAGGTTCTCCAGCTGGTCGGGGTCGGCCTCGTTGTTCTCCAGGTCGGTGATCAGTGCGAGCTGACGCTCGATGAGCCCCTGGTTCCGGGTGGAGAGGTTGGTGAAGATCGCGTTGACGTTCCCCCGCAGCAGGGCCTGCTCGGCGGCCAGCCGGACCGCCTCGCCGTGGACCCGGTCGAAGGCGCGGGAGACCTCACCGATCTCGTCGCGGCTGGTGATGGGGATCGGATCGACCCGGGTGTCCACCTGGCCCGGGTTGGTCTGCGAGAGCTGACGGACCAGGGCCGGCAGTCGCTCCTCCGCGACACCGAGTGCGGCGCCGCGCAGGGTGCGCATGTTCCGGCTCATGGAGCGGGCCATGAGACCGGCGACGACGAAGGCACCGAGAAGTGCGATGATCACCAGCGCGGAGTTGGTGATCATGTTGGTACGGGCCTCGGAGGCGATGCTCCGGGCCTCCTCCACGGCGTTGTCGACCAGTTCGGTCTCCAGGGTGTGGTACGCCTCGAAGGTCGCCGTCGCCGCCTCGTACCAGGTGTCGGGGGTGACCCCGTAGCCGGCGAGTTCCTGCGGGCCGAACTGTCCCGAGGCGATGTAGGAGGTCATCTGCTCGCGGTTGGGCCCGGCGCCGAGCTCGGCGGTACTCTCCGTGAGGAGGGCCTGTAGACGCTGGACCTCCTCGTCGGTGGATGCCTGTTCGTGCTCGCTGCGGGCGATGCCCTCGAGGTAGGCGTACGAGGTCAGGGCCACCCGTTGACGGGTGAGGTTCTCGGTGTCCTCGGCCGGCGAGATCAGCAGGTGGGTGCCGATGGCCCGCTGCAGGGAATTGGCCGACTTGCCCAGGGAGACGGCGTAGGCGGCGCGGCCGTAGGTCGCGAGGTTGTCGGTGCCCAGACCCAGTTCGTTGGTGAACGACATGAGGGGGTTCTGGATCTCGACGTAGCCCTCCTCCGTCTGGACACCCTCCATGGCCTCGCCGTAGGCGTTCTGCCGCAGGGCGGTGAGCTTGGGCTCCACCTCCCGGATGCGCTCCAGGCGCCGGCGCAGGCTCTCGTCGTCGGGCATCTCGGCGACGCGGCGGTCGAACTCGGCGCGCGCGTCATCGGTGGCCCGACGCACCTCCCCGATGATCGGGTCGTCGGTGTTGCCCTCGAGCAGGGGACGGGCGGTGCTGTCCCGTTCCACCAGCAGGGCGTGGGCGTATCCGGTCGCCGCCCGGGTGAGCTCCGCAACCGATTCCGCGTGTTGGGCGTCCTGCCAGGTGGTGTAGTGCGTGTTCACCCGGAGCCCGGCGAACAGGAGCGCCACGAGCACGGGGATCAGGAGAATCGCGTTCAGCCGGGTGGCGACCCGCCAGTTCCTCGGGGAGAACCTGCCACCCCCCTCGTCCCTCACGGGTACGGGTGGATCGGGCACCGCCGCGGTGGCCGGAGCGGTCGCGGAGGGCGGGGTGAAGTTACCCCGCCCGACTGCCCGGTCGCCTCCGGACTCCCCCGGTGACGGGGGGGTCGTCTTGCTGCGCCTCACTGGCCTCTCACCTCTCGGCATCGGCCCCGGGGGCCGCGGCTACTGCCTGGTTGCTCGGATTTCAGCACGTCACGCCCGCACTTTCCAATCCCCCGGGGGCACCATTACGGTCACTCGCCCGACGGGACGATGTCGACGTACCCGACAATAGTGCCGAAAAAGGAGCACCCGTGGACGCGGAGAGGAACGGCGCGATCGCCGGACGTATTCGGTTCGCGGTGATTGCCTGCCGAACCGTTATCAAGCATGTCGTACGGCGGTGAGCGCTTTCGGGAGGGGTGGTGAAGAACACAGGGAAGTGATGGCCGGCCGGCTCCCGGGGGAGGTGAAGAGCCTCCCCGGGCCCCTTCCCGCCGCCACCACGGGGACGGATGGGGCTTCCGGTGACCCGTGGGGCACCCGGGACGCCCATGTCCCGCCACGGGGAGCGGGGGGCGTCGCCCACCCCGGGCTGACGGGAAGACCCCGGAGGAGCCCCGGTGCGAAGGGGCTCCGGGAAGTCCTTCGGGGGCCGCCCGGGAAGGCGCCCCACCCGACGGGAGGCGTGAGGACTCCGGGCCTCCCCTCCGCCCCGGGCCCCGACGCCTTCTCGGCGAAGCGCCCGTGAACGACGACGAACCCCCGGGGTCTCCCCCGGGGGTTCGTACGCCGACTCGTGAATCGATCGTGCCGCGGACCGTTCTCCGCCTCCCGCACGACCTGCGATCCGGGAGGTCGTCCCTCCCGTGTGTCGTCGTCGCCGGGATCCGTGCGCCCGGGGACGGATCAGCGCAGACGAGCCATCAACGCGTGCTCCACCAACGTGATCAACGCCGACTTCGCCTCACCACGATGCCGCGCGTCCGTCGTGATGATCGGAGCGTCCGGCCCGATCTGCAACGCCTCCCGCACCTCCTCCGGAGCGTACGGCTGGTATCCGTCGAACCCGTTCAACGCGATCACGAACGGCAGACCACTGTTCTCGAAGTAATCCACCGCCGGAAAACAATCCGCCAACCGGCGCGTGTCCACCAACACCACCGCACCGATCGCACCACGCACCAGATCGTCCCACATGAACCAGAAACGATCCTGACCCGGCGTCCCGAACAGATACAGGATCAAATCCTGATCCAACGTGATACGACCGAAGTCCATCGCCACCGTCGTCGTGGTCTTTCCACCGGTGTGCGTCAAATCATCGATCCCCGCCGACGCCGACGTCATCACCGCCTCGGTCCGCAACGGGTTGATCTCCGAAACAGCACCCACGAACGTGGTCTTGCCCACACCGAACCCACCGGCGACCACGATCTTCGCCGAAGTCGTGGAACGAGCCGGAGCCGCCCCGGCCGCACCGCTAGAGCTTGCGAAGTCCACTGAGCACCCTTTCGAGCAGCGTCACGTCCGGCTGTCCGGCCGAATCGCCGTCCCCCGGCTGGTGAATGGCGACCAGCCCGGCCTCCGCCAGATCGGCGACGAGGATCCGGGCCACACCAAGGGGAATGGAGAGCAGCGCGGAAACCTCCGCGACCGACTTGACCTCCGGCAGGCAGAGCTGGCAGATCCGCTGGTGCTCGGGGAGCAGCCCCTGGAGTTGCATCGGTTCGGCGCTGGTACCGACCAGCGCCTCGATCGCCAACTGGTACCGCGGGCGCGTCCGCCCACCGGTCATGGCGTACGGACGCACCAACGGCTGTTCGCCCTCGTCGTCGTAGGCGGCGCCGCCATGGCGGTCACCGTACGAACCCTGCGACGGTGGCGGGGTGGTCATAGCTCCTCCGGAGGGGACATGAGATCGGCATTGCGAGTCGTGTGCCTGACGGACTGAGTGGTGCTCATGTGGGGGGAGCGTTCGGTTCAGTTGAGAAGACTACCCTGAAGTTCGGCGCGCAGATCAGGCGTCAGAACCGCACCCGCGCGGTCCACCAACAACGCCATCTCGTACCCCACCAGACCGATGTCGGCATCCGGATGCGCCAACACCGCCAACGAGGAACCATCCGAGATCGACATGAGGAAAAGGAACCCACGCTCCATCTCCACCACCGTCTGATTCACCACACCACCCTCGAAGATCCGCGAAGCACCCGCGGTCAACGACGTCAAACCCGACGCCACCGCCGCCAACTGATCCGCACGATCCCGCGGGAAACCCTCGGACAACGCCAGAAGAAGACCATCAGCGGAGACCACCACCGTGTGCGACACCCCGGGGGTGTTCTCCACAAAGCTGGTGATCAACCAGTTCAGGTTCTGCGCCGCCTGGCTCATCATCCCGCTCACCTCAACGCTCCTGCCCATAGTTCGAACCGAAGCCCCGATCGGTGTTCGTGGCCCCCGTACCCGCCTGGCGACCCTGTTGGATGCCGCGGCGGAGGTTGGTCAGCCGGCCCCGGACATCCGCCGGGGCCCGGGACACCTGTGGTCCGGTGGTCGTGGTCTCGCGCTGTTGCGCGGTACCGGCCATCAGGTTCGCACGCGGCACGCGCCGCGGCAGACCCGAGGTGGTGATCCCGCCCGCGGCGGGCTGCCGCAGCTGTTCGGCACGACGCCACCGCTCGTCGTTGGGCGAGGGCGTCCAGCCCGGCCGGCTCGCTCCCGCGCTCGCACCCGCTCCGGCAGGCGCGGGGGCCGACTCCGGGGAGCCGTTCGCGCCGGATGGCGGGGCCGCCGCGGGAGGCGGCGGAGCGGTGGGGCGCTCGGCCGGCGGGGCGGGGGGACGCGGCCCCTCACCGACACCGTCCGAACCGGTGGAGTCGCCCGCCTCGGGCCCGGGCCCGGTCCGCCGACGCGAATCGAACCAGGTGGACTCCATCTGTTCGAAGATGGGCGTGCGCTCCGGGGCGCGCCCCGGGTCGTTCGGAGGCGCCGGGGGCAGTGCCTCGGGTCGACGGTCGCGCGCCACCGGGAAGCGGTCCGCCGCCGGTGCGCCGGGGTTGCCGGGACCGTTGCCGGGCGCGAGGGTCCATCCCCCGCCGGGGACGCCGGGAGCGGCGGGCCGCTCCCCCTGGCGCTGCTCGGGTGCCGGGGCGTCCGACCCGCCCGCGTATCCGGCGGCCCAGTCGTCCCGGGGTTGTCCGCCGCGGTCGTCCACCCGGGTGTGGTCGCCGACGGGTGCCTGCTGCCCCCGGGCGAACACGTCCTGCCGGGATGCCTCCTCGCCCCGGGACTGCGCCTGCTGCGGGTACTGCTGGAATGCCTGACCGGCGGGGGCGCCGGACGGTGCCACGGCCGGGAATTCCCGGGTGTCCCCGCCGTTGGGGTCCTCGTGGCCCCGGGCCCGGGCGTCGGCCGGTATTCGATCGTTGCCCCCGGAGGCCCAGCTCGGGCGGTGCTCTCCCGCCCCGACCCCGTTGGGCACCGGTGTCCGGGGGAAGCCCTGACCCTGGTCGGGCGGAGCCGCCGGGCCACCCGGTCCCATCGGGCGGGAGGGCAACGCGGGACGCGCCGCGCCGGGGACCTGTCCCCGCGAGGGGCCCGGCTCCACCGGCGGGCCCTGGTCGCCCGGGCCCCGCCGATCGGCGGGCTCGCGACGCAGGGTCGCGGACGGGGGCTGGCCGGCGGCGTCGGTGCGGGCACCGGCCGGGCCGTTGGGCTTGCGCACCCCGCCCTGGGCCACCTCGGCGGGCAGCATGACCAGCGCGGTGGTGCCACCGGAGTCCGAGGGGCGCAGCTGGATGCGGATGCCGTGGCGCAGCGAGAGTCGACCGACCACGAACAGACCCATGCGGCGGGAGACGGAGACGTCCACCGTCGGCGGGTTGGCCAACCGCTCGTTGATCTCGCCCAGGTCCTCGGGGGACAGGCCGATGCCGGTGTCGTGGATCTCGACCAGCACACGGCCGTCGGGAAGCTGGTGACCGGTGACCTTGACCTTGGTCTGCGGGGAGGAGAACGAGGTGGCGTTCTCCAACAGCTCGGCCAGGAGGTGCACGAGGTCGTTGACGGATCGGCCGACGACCTCGGTCTTGGGCACGGCGGCCAGCTCGATCCGCTCGTACTGCTCCACCTCGGAGGCGGCGGCACGCAGGACGTCGACCAGCGGCACCGGCCGGGTCCAGCGCCGGCCGGGCTCCTCACCCGCGAGAACCAGCAGGTTCTCACCGTTCCGACGCATACGGGTCGCGAGGTGGTCCAGCTTGAACAGCACGGAGAGCTGGTCCGGGTCGGCCTCGCGGGACTCCAGCTCGGAGATCAGCGACAGCTGACGCTGGATGAGGCCCTGGCTGCGGCGCGAGAGGTTGGTGAACATCGCGTTGACGTTGCCCCGCAGCTGGGCCTGCTCGCCGGCGAGGAGGACCGCCTGCTGGTGCACCTCGTCGAACGCCTGGGCCACGCGGCCGATCTCGTCGCGGGTGTGCACACCGACCGACTCCACGGTGGTGTCCACGTCCTGGGGGTCGGTCTCGGACATCTGGCGCACGACCTCGGGCAGGCGGCGGTGTGCCACGTCCTGCGCGGTGTCCTGCAGCCGACGCAGGGAACGGACCATGGAGCGGGCCACGACGAAGGCGCCGACGAGGGAGAGACCGAGTACCAGGATGATCAGGGCACCGTTGAGGATGGCGTCCCGCTGGGCCTCGTCACGGAGCTGGCGGGCCTGCTCCTCCATCTCCTCGAGCAGGGTCTGCTCGATGATGTCCATGGCCTCGATCTTGGTCCGGCTGAGGTCGTACCAGTCCCGGTAGCTGCGGAACTGACCGGTGATCGCGTCTTCCTTGGAGAAGACGCTCTCGGCCAGCTGGTTGGCGGCCACGACGTTGACGATGCCACCCTCCAGCGGCTCGATCAGGTCGTCGGTGCGCTCCTTGTCCCCGTACAGCTGGGCGAAGCTCCGCATGGCGGCCTTCTCGTTGTCCAGCGCGGTGCTGCCGTAGCGCCAGTCGCTGCGGGAGAGGCCGGCCTCCTGACCGTCGACCTCGGCGCGGGCGAAACCACCACTGATGATGGCCCGCTGGATGGAGGCCTGCTCCTTGGCGGTGGAGAAGGCCGCGAGGGCCCGGGTGCTGCGGATCATCTCGCTGTTGCTGGTGGCCTGCGCGAGGTCCTGGGCGAGGGAGAGCAGCGAGTCGATCAGCTCGCTGTAGCGCATGACCGTCTGCGAGACGTAGTCCTCGTCCTCGTACGCCTCGTCGCGGATAATCTTGATCTGGTTGAGCTGACGGCCGATGTCCAGCACGCGGGCGTTGATGCCCACCATGGCTTCGTCGTTGCCGTCGATGGCCAGAGTGGCCTCGGCGAAGGCCTGGCGGGAGGAATCGGTGCGCTCGCGGGGGGTGGTGACGTCCTCGCTCTTGGCACTGCGACCGCTGACCAGCGGACCCGCGGAGCGGTCGCGCTCCTCCTGGAGCGCGGCGGCCAACCGGGTCGCCTGCTGCGTCATGTTGGTGAGCAGCTGCATGTTGTCCAGCTGCTCGATGCTCTCCATCGAGTCCTGGATGCGGACCGCGCCCAGGGCGGTGGCCGCGACCACCGGGAGCGCGATCAGTGAGATCAGACGGGTGCTGATGCGCCAGTTTCCCAGCGCGAGACGCGACCCGCCCCCGGTTGGTGCCTTGCGGTGCGCGGCGGCGTCGCCGGCGTCCCCCCGCGCGGTGTCCCGCGCGTCGGGTTCGTCGGCGGTCACGGCGGCCTGCGTGGTGTCATCGCCGTGAGCACGCCCGGAGGAGGAGTGGCGGCCGGTGGTACCGCCGCGCTCCGATTCTCCGGTGGCGTTGCCTTCCCTCTTGAAACGTCCCTGCACTGGCGTCGCAACCTCTGGACCAGGCGTCGTGCCGCGGACGCGGCAGACGGTATCGAGCCGGGGGACCGTGTAACCCCCCTGACGGTCGTGGGTGACCGAAACGTCCCCTTTCGAACAGCCGTCGCGCGGCGCGAGGGTGGTGCGCCCCGGAATGCCGACTGCTTTCCCGCAACGGTCCGTCGAATTCCAGCACAGTGCTCGAACTCCAACAAGGGCCGGCACGTTCCGGTTCACACTCACCACCCCAGGTGATGAACCACGAACCCATGGTGGATACCCGGGGGCGACAAAGTCACTAAAATGCACCAAAACGCACCCCGTTGACTGTCCTCGAGTCCACGTTCGAGGTTGCCGGGCGGACGCGCGAATGAGGTCATTACCCCCTTTTGTCACCATTGGGTGGACGCCAGGGGTCGCGTAAATCACCACACGGCAGTGACGAACGTCACAGTGTGGAACCCCGGCGAAGTGGGGTACCGGGAGCCCGCACGTACTCGGAGGGCTACCCTCGTCCCGCGCGGCCCCGCCACCGGGGCCGGCCGCCCGGGGATCCCGCCCCGGGCGGGGACACGTCGGCGGTCGTCGTCGGACGGACCGCCCCCGGCCGCGTCCGACACGCCTCCGAGTCGGTCCGCGCCGCACCAGCCGTTCCGAGCGATTCGAGGCAGCCGACATGACCACCACCCCCGCTCCCACCTCCCTCGCCAATCCGCGCCGCACCAACCTGATGCGGCCGGTCCCCGCACCGGTTGCCCGGGGCCGGCGGGGGGCCCCGCTGCCGGGTTCCACCGCAAACCCCCGCCGGACCGTGCTGATGGACAAGCCGGGCTCCTGAGGGGACCCCACCCCTTCGTCGGGTTCGGCGCCCCGACGGGTTCGGCGGGCCGCACGCACGTTCCACGAACGAGGGACTCCGCCGGTTCCCACCCGGCCCCACCGGGTCGGCGCCGGCTCTCCCCGGAAGCCGACACGCCCCGGGTACGTTTTCGGCCGGTGGACACCCTCGAGGGTGTCCACCGGCCGAAAACGTACCCGGGGCGGTGCGCGGTGCGCGGTGCGGGTCAGCCCTGCCAGCTGTGCGGGGCGCGGAAACCCGGCGTGCGCTCCAGTCGGCGCCATCCGGCGACCGAGCGGCGCGGCGCCGCGGCGGGGGCGGTGTTCCGGGCGGCCCCGGCCCGGGCGAGCAGGAGGGCGGTGACGGCGGCGAGTTCCTCGTCGTTGGCCCGCCCCCGCTCGACCCGCACGGGCTCGGCGGGGTGCGCGGGAACGATCCGGTCGGTGGATGCGATGCTCACGATGATCTCTCCTCCTGATGGGACCCGGCGGACTCGCGTCTCGGGACTCCGGTGGAAGCGGGTGGGGCAGGCGGGGCGTCCGGGGCGGGCGACGCGGGGCTGGAGTCCTGGATCACTGCGGTGGGTTGCCGTGTTTGCGGGAGGGCAGGTCGGCGTGCTTGGTGCGCAGCATCCGCAGCGAACGGATGAGTACCTCGCGGGTCTCGGTGGGGTCGATGACGTCGTCCACCAGGCCGCGCTCGGCCG
>NZ_JAJUWS010000007.1 GCF_021390475.1 Streptomyces sp. ST2-7A | reverse complement strand
ATATCGCCGATGCGACCCCGGTCGTCCCCGAACCGGACGGCCGGTGGGCGGGCACGGAAGACTCCGGTTCCCGGGAAACCGGGGGTGTGCGCGCCCGCCGCACGACAAAGTCCCCGACCTCCTCCGATCGGTGCCGGCCGGATCGGGGGGACGGGGCCGGTGGCGCCGTCGGCTTCGTCGGTGAACCACAGCGGTCCGGCGGCGAGGGCTCCGGGACGGGGCCGACTCCGAGACCGAACAGGGCCGACACCCCGACGAACCGCCCGGGCGGTCGCCCCTCCTGCGGTCCGAGCCGGATTCGGTCCGCCCGTCAGGCGTGCGCCGGCCGTCCCACCGGCGGGACGATCCGGGCCACCGCGTCGTCCGGGAGCGGCAGGGGCCGTTCCTCCGGCAGGAGGGCGGCGGCCTCCTCGCGCCGGCCGGCCCGCATCAGGTCGTGGATCTCCCGGGCCGGGGGCGTGACGTCCCGGATGCCGACGATCCACTCGTCGGCATAACGCCGGGCCGCCTCCGGGCCGAGGCCCACCTGCAATGAACGGTGCGGCAGAGGACGCAGGTCGAGGTCCCGTTCGGGGTCCCACTGCACCCGCACCGGTGAGGTCCGCACCGCCTCCCGCCACGCGGCGCGGTCCCCGTGCAGGCCGGGGATGTGGTGGGAGAGGCAGGCGTGACGCAGCGCCCACTCGAACCCCGACCGGCTGATCTCGATGGCGAGGACCACCCCCTGGTCCCGCTTCCGCCCCCAGCCGCAGCGGTACATCATCCAGAGGAAGGAGGGCTTGATCCAGGTCATCCGGTCCCGCTTCCAGGTCGCCGGGAAGGCAGCGTCACGGGCTGCCGGAAGGCCGATGTCCGGCGGGTAGGCCTGGTAGACCGTGACGGTCGCGTCGGTGTGGACGGCGCGGATCCGGTAGCGGGGTTCGGAGGTCGCGGCGTGGTCGGGGTTCGGGTTCACCGCCGCGAGTGTGCCGTCCGCTCCCCCGTCCCGCCACCGGATTACCGGACCGGGGGGCGACCGCGCCCCGCTTCTCACGGGGTGGGCGCGACGGGCAGGGGTTCGCGGGTCGGCGGGGAGGGGCGCCGGAAGCGGCGGCGGAACCGCAGGTGCAGCAGCAGACCGTACAGGACGGCGAACGCCGTCCACGCCACGTAGATGCCCGGCAGTCCCCACCCCAGGCGCACGCCCAGGTACCAGCCCAGCGGGATGAGGAGCAGGTAGTCCCCGGTGACCGAGGCGACCATGATCCAGCGGGTCTCCCCCGCCGCGCGCAGCATCGACCCCCGGGACATCGCCCAGGCCAACGGCACCATGCTCAACAGGGCCAACGGGGTCGTGGCCCAGGCCAGTTCGGCGACCGTCGGGTCGTCGACGACCAGGGAGTACGCCGGCCGGGCGAACACCAGTGCCACCAGGCCGCTCACCACCACCAAGCCGAGCAGCAGCCGCAGGCCGGTGCGGTGGCGCTCCAGGGCCCGGTCGGAGCGGTCGCCGCCGAGTTCCTGGCCCGCGAGCACGGTCAGCGCGGTCGCGGCGGAGCCCAGCAGGGTGAAGACGATCAGGGTGAGGGTGTCCACCAGCCGGTAGGCGGCGAGGTCGGCGGCGCCGATGCGGGCGGCGAAGCCGGTGAGCAGCGCCTCGTTGAGGTAGCCGATGCCCATGGTGCTCATCTCGGGCCATCCGATGCGCCACAGGCCACGCGCGACGGCCGGCACGTCCTCGGCGCCCGTGGTGTCCCGGGGCAGGCGGACCCGGCAGTACAGCAGCAGGTAGCCGGCGCCGACGAGGGTGGCGATCAGGGTGGAGAGCGCCGCTCCGGTGACGCCGAGTCCGGCCCGGAAGATCAGCAGCAGGCCGAGCGGCAGGTTGACCGCGTTGACCAGCAGGGCGTTGTACATGGTGACGCGGGTGGCCCCGATGCCGGCGCAGGCGCCCTGGAGGGTGAAGGTGACGGCGGCGGCCGGGACGGCCCAGGCGAGGATCCGCAGGTAGCCGGTGCCGGGGTCGATCACCTCGGCGGGGGCGCCGAGGACGGTGAGGATCGGGACGGCGGTCGCGTACAGCACGCCGCCGACGACCGAGCCGGCTAGGAGGGCGCCGAGCACGCCGACCCGGACGGTGCGGGCCAGGTCGGCCGTGCGGCCGGCGCCGTGGTGGTGCGCGACGCGCACCTGGACGGCACCGGCCCAGCCGCGCGCGATGATCAGCGCCACCAGGTACACCGGCGCGGACAACGCGAGCGCCCCGAGCCCCTCGGTGGACAACCGGGCGAGCAGCACGGTGTCCACGACGCTCACCGTGATCTGGGTCAGACCGGCGACGAGCAGCGGCAGGGCGAGGGCGATCATCGGGCGGAGACCGGGCCCGGCGGGTGCGGGCGGGCCGGAGTCGGACGCGGGGGTGCCGGCGGGGTCGTTCGCCCCGGGGTCGTTCACGGCATCGTTCACGGGGTGCTCACGGGTTTCTCGGGAGTTCTCTGCTTCTCGGGAGTGCGCGGGTGGGCGGGGATGCGCGGGTGGACCGGGGCGCACGGGCGTTCGGGGTTGCCGGGTGTTCCCGGCGCCCGGTCGGGAAGGAGTCGTGCCCGGAAGGGCTCGGGACGATCCGGGGGCCGAGGGCGGGACTCACAGCACGTCGCGGGCGACCTCCAGGAGCCCGGGGTCACGGTCCAGGAGGATGAGGGTGTCCACCCGGGACTCCTTCCAGGCCGCCAGGCGGTCCCGCATGGCGGGGGTCGGGCCGAGCAGGGCCACCTCGTCGAGGAACCGGTCGGGCACCGCCGCGACGGCCCCCGGCTTGTCCCCGCCGGCCATCCGGTCGCGGATGTCGCGGGCGGCGCCCTCGTACCCCATGGAGAGGGCGACATCGAAGTAGGTGTTGCGCCCGCCGGGGCCGACGGCGCCCAACAGGTGCGCGAACAGCGGGCGGAGCGCCTCGCGGCCCTCCTCGACCGTGTCGGCGTGCGCGACGTACGGGATGGGGCAGATCGCCACGTCCTCCGGCGCCCTCCCGGCGCGGGCGATGCCCTCGTCCAGCGGGGCGGTGAGCGCCTTCTCGTGCTCGGGCGCGTACAGGCCGCAGAGCCAGCCGTCGGCGATCTCCCCGGTGAGGGCGAGGTTGCGCGGGCCGATGGCCCCCAGATAGAGGGGGATGCGGGGGCGCAGCGGGGTCATCTCGGAGCGCACCGGGCGGGCCCGGCCGCTGGATCCCGGTCCTCGGTAGGGGAGTTGGTGGATCTCCCCGTCGTAGCGGACGCGCTCCTCGCGGGCGACGGCGGCCCGGACGATGTCCACGTACTCGCGGGTGCGGCGCAGCGGCCGGTCGTACGGTTGGCCGTGCCAGCCCTCGACGATCCACGGCACCGACAGGCCCAGGCCGAGGTGGAAGCGCCCGTTGGACAGTACGTCCAGGGTCATGGCCGTCATGGCGGTGGCGGCGGGGGTGCGGGCGGGGATCTGCATGACGGCGGTGCCCAGGGCGATCCGTTCGGTGCGGGCGGCGAGGTAACCGAGCACGCTCACCGCGTCGGGACCGTACTCCTCCACGCTCCACACCGAGTCGACGCCGATCCGCTCGGCGTGCTCGACGATCGGCAGGACCTGCTCGATGGGCTCTCCGCCGTAGCCCAGGGCGAGTCCGAGACGCATGGCGCGCTTCCTTTCCGGTGCGGGTGGGGTGCTGGTGGGACGCGGGGCGGGCCGGCACGGCGCGGGACCGGAAGCCGGGGTCGGGTCGGGTCAGGTCAGGTCGGGTCGGGTCGGGTCGGGTCGGGTCAGGAGAAGGGCAGCGGGTGGAGTACGGGCCCGTCCGGCGCGTCCCCCGACACCGCCCCCGGGTCGGTGGTGAAGCCGAGGAGCGGGAAGGCGGCGGGGGCGTTGCCGACCAGACCGGGGACGATGATCCGGGCGACGTGCCAGCCGTGCTCCCGGACCCGGGGCGTGGTGAGGTCCGCGGCGATGACCCGCAGGCCGTGGCGGCCCGTCAGGTCGAGGAGGGCGGGCAGGTCCGCGCCCACGGGTTCGCCGCCGGCGTCCGGCGTCGGTTCGAGCGCCGGGAGGGGCCGGCGCAGCCGGTCCAACCGGCCGTCCTGCACCACCGGGTCGAGGTGGAGTTGCAGGTGCAGGCGGACGTCGTTGACGTCCCTCAGGTCGGGGCGGAAGTCGAGGGCGTACCGGCGGTCGGCGCGGTGGGGCCGGAAGGGGCGGGGGTCCACCCGGCCGGCGCGCACCGCACGGTGGAACCCGCTGTCGACCTCCAGGAGTTCCAGCGACGCCTCGTGCGTACCGATCGCCTCGGTGAACGCCTTGGCCGCCGCCTCCACGCCGGTGGGCCGGCAGGCACTGCCGAAGGCCACGAGTCGGCGGGCGGGGTCCTCGATGAAGGCGGCGGCCACCACGACGCCCACCCGGCAGGGCACGCGCAGCAACCCGACCCGCAGTCCGGCGTCGGCGGCCTGTTCCAGGGCGAGGCGCAGGGCGACGGCTTCCGGATCGTCACCGGGCGGGGTGGCGTCGAAGAGCCGGTGGGCGGGGGCGCCGCCGATCCACCAGCGGGTGACGGCGTCGCGTTCCAGCACCTCGCGCAGGGCCGCGGCCCGGGCCCGGTCGGGGTCCGGGTCGGCGGCGGTGCCGGCGAGTGGCGGGTGGTGGACGGGGGGCTCGGGCCGGGTCGGGTTCCGGGGGCGGTTGACCCACACCAGGGAGGCCGGGACCAGGAGTTCGGCGTCCCGGCTCAGGTCGTGGCCGGTCGTCCAGGCGACGGGCAGGTCCCGACCGAAGGGCACGAACGGGAAGCCCCGGGCGGCGTACTGCTCCGGCGCGTACAGGGCCAGGTCGGCGGGGTCCAGGGCGGGGCGGCCGGCGCGGGTCAGGTGGTCATGGGAGCGGAGCGACTCGTCGGCACCGGTGCCGGCCCGGTCGGGGGTGGCGTTGCCGCACAGGCGCTCCACGGCCTCGCCGACGGCCGCGCGGCGGGAACGGTCCGGGTCCCCGAGGGCGGCGCCGCTCGTGGCGGGGTCCACGACGCCGGGACCGGGGACGAGGTGGGCGGTGTGCGAGACGCACAGCGGCACGGTCACCACCCGGGGGCGGTCGCGCACCACGCTCGTCACCACCCCGTCGGGGCCGATCACGGCCTCCACGGGATCGGGGGTCGGTGCGGGGTGAGGGGCCGGGTCGGGGGTGGTGGCGGTGGTTCGCCGTTCGGTCGTCGATCCCGCCGGTCCGGGGGTCGGGGGCACGGGCTCCACTCTCCTGATCGGGGGACGGGCCCGGGCGGGACGGCCGGGGCGACGGGGACGTGGAACGGCGGGGGCGGCCGGGCCGCCCCCGCCGGGTGATCAGCTCTCGTCCGTGGACTCGTCCTCGACGTCCGCGCGCCACTCGAACGGCGCGTCCACCGCGGGGGTGTGGGACTTGAGCCCGGCCTGCTGCTCCTCGGGCTCCTCGAAACCGTGGTGCGCCATGGGATTCCTCCTTCGATCGGCACCGGTCGCGAACGACGCGGAGGCTCCGGATACCTCGCACTGTCGCGAACCGGATGTACCTGCGAGTGAGTTGCGATGACGAACCTAGTGAGACCCCGGCGCGATTTCCACCCCTCCCGACGCGCATTCCGAAAAGCGGCCGGAATTCACCCACGGCGTGCCCCATCGCGTTCTCCCGAAGCACCCGTTGACGACGGGCGGCATCACCGGTCCAATGAGCAGTCGCCGCATTTGTCGCCCGGTGGAACGCGGTAGAAAAGACAGCAACTGCGCCGGCGGAAGGCCAGGTCCGGATCGGTGATCTCCCCGGTGCCCACCAGGGCCCCGGTGGCCAGGAGGCGGGTGACGAGGTCGGTGGCCGGTTCCCGCAGTTCCGGCCGGGCGGCCGTCAGCGCGCGCCCCGCCTCGACCAGGGCCGAGGCGGCGTTGCCGATCAGCAGCCGGGGCGCGACGCGCACCCGCAGCCCCGCCGCCATGGCCGCCAGGCGCTCCTCGACCACCAGGCGGTACAGCAGTTCGGCGGTCCCCGCCGGTTCCCTCGCCCACCATCCGGCCGGGGTCGGGAACCGCAGCGCCGGCCCGTCGTCGGCGCGCTGGAGGCGGGTCGGATCCGGCACCACACCGTGTGCGACGGCGCAGGCCAGCAGTGGTGACCACAGGCGGGCGGCGTGGCCGAGCTGGACCACCGAGGCGGCTACCCGGGGCTCGGTCGTGCCGTAGCGGCGGGCGCTGTCGGCGATCAGGTCGGTCGAGCCGGCGGCGTAGCTCTCCGCCACCGGGTGCCAGCCCTCGTCGGGACCGGCCAGGACGGGGGCGAAGAAGCCGCCGAGGGTCGCCGTGTCCGCCAGGGCGGCGGCGACCGTCGCGGGTGGGGCCTGCGCCGGGGAGGTCATGTCGGCGCTCTCCTTTCCGATCCGGCCGGTGGGGTCGTTTCCGGCCGTGTGGATGGTGTGGGGGCGGGTGGACACATCGGGGGCCGCGCGAGGGGCGGGGGAACCGGGAGGTCCGGGACGGGCGAACGGGACGGGAGCGGGCACCGGGATACGGGAACCACGCACGCCGAATTCCCGTGCCCGGAGCATCGGGGATGGCACCCCGCCACACCGGCAGGGAATTCCCCATGGGGTCACGGAAAAGCCGGCGGGAATTCCGGGCAGCCGGAATCACCCCTCCGCGCTTTCCACTCCGGCCCACTCGAATTCCCGATCGGGACCCCGGTGGGCCGATATTCGACACCCGGCGTTCGAGCCGCGCACGGGTCGGTCCGGTCGGGGGCCCGATGCCCGGCACCCGCCTCACCGGCCGACCGGCACGGGACCGGCACGGGACCGGCACGGGACCGGCACGGGACCGGCACGGTGTCGTCGCGCCCCGGAGGGCGCCCGGTCAGGGGGCTCTCGGTTCCACGGCGGCGTCCCACCCCCTCCCGGGTGCGGTGGGCAGCACCGTCACCTGCGGCACCCCGGTGCGCGGGTGCTCGGCGACCTCCGCCTCGACTCCGTAGACCCCGGCCAGCATCTCCGGGGTCAGCACCCGCGCCGGGGGGCCCTCGGCGACCGCCCGGCCGGCGTGCAGGACACAGATCCGGTCGCAGAAGGCGGCGGCGAGGTTGAGGTCGTGCAGCGCCACCACCGCCGTGACGCCGATCCGGCGCACCAGTCGCAGGGTGTCCAACTGGTGCCGCAGATCGAGGTGGTTGGTCGGCTCGTCGAGGATCATGGTGCCCGCCCGCTGGGCGAGCGCCCGGGCGATCAGCACCCGCTGCTTCTCGCCCCCCGACAGCCGGGAGAAGGGGGCCCGGGCCAGGTGCTCGACGCCCAGTTCCCGCAGCGAGGAGAGGATGATGTCGCGGTCCCGCGCGTCGTCCCCGGCGAAGGCCCGCTTGTGCGGGCTGCGGCCCATCGCCGCGACGTCGTGGACGGTCAACTCGAAGTCGCCGGCGGTCTCCTGGAGCACCGTGGCCAGCCGGCGGGCCAGCGCCTTCCCCGGCGTCGCCCACACGTCCGCGCCGTCCAGCAGCACCCGCCCGGAGGTGGGCCGCAGCGCCCGATACAGGGTTCTCAACAGGGTTGATTTTCCCGCTCCGTTGGGCCCGACCAGGCCCACCACCTCGCCCGGCGCCACGGCCAGCGAGACGCCGTCCACCAGATTCCGGCCGCGCACGGTCACCGTCACCTTCTCGATGTCCAGCGCGGCGGGCGCGTCGTCGATGTCACCGGCCGGACCGCCGGGGCCGCCGGGGCCCTCCGGAGGCTCGGCCGCCGGGTCCGTCCACCAGGGGGCGAGTCCGCCGAACCGCCCCCTCACCGCGCCGCCCTCCGCCGCATCAGCCACAGGAAGAACGGCCCGCCCACCAGCGCGGTGAGGATGCCCACCGGGATCTCCTCGGGGCTCATGATCGTGCGCGCCGCCAGGTCGGCGGCGAGCAGGAACGTGGCGCCCAGCAGCACCACCGCCGGCAACGCCCGACGGTGGTCGGCGCCCACCAGCAGCCGCACCACGTGCGGCATGATCAACCCGACGAACCCGATCTGTCCGCTGACCGCCACCATCGCCCCCACCATCAGTGCCACCAGGACGAACATCACGCTGCGGAACCGGTGGACGTCCAATCCGAGCGCCGCGGCGGCCTCCTCCCCGGCCAGCAGCAGGTTCAGCGGGCGGGAGGAGCCCAACAGCACCAGCGTCCCCGCCAGCACCACCACCGAGGGGATCCACACCATCGTCCAAGTGGTGCCGGCCAGGCCGCCGAGCATCCAGCGCAGCGCCGACTGGGTGCGCTGCGGGTCGTTGGCCGTGATGATCAGCAGACTCGCCACCGCCGACAGCACCTCGGCCGTCGCCACGCCCGCCAGCACCAGTCGCAGCGTGGTCATCCGACCGCCGGAGCGGGCCAGGAAGTACACCGCGAACAGCGCGCCCAGGGCCCCGCAGAACGCGGCCACCGGCAGCGAGAACATCCCGAACAACGTCACGTTCAGCACGAGCACCAGCACCGCGCCGACGCTCGCGCCCGAGGAGATGCCCAGCAGCATCGGGTCGGCCAGCGGGTTGCGCACCAGGGCCTGGAGCGCCATGCCCGCCACCGACAGCCCCGCCCCGACCACCGCGCACAGCAGCACCCGGGGCAGCCGCACGTCCAGCACGATCGTCTCGTGCACCGGCGACCAGGTCGGCTCCACCGCGCCGGGAACGACCTGGTGCAGCAGGATCCGCCACACGTCCCCCGGCGGCACGGAGACCGACCCCACGCCGACCGCGGCGGTGGCCGTGACCAGCAGCAGCGCCACCATGAGCGGGATCACCACCGCGTAGGGCACCCGGCGCCGCCCGACGGCGGCGGGTAGCGCGCCCGGGGCGGGGGAACCGGGCGCGGCGCGCTCGGGCGTCGGGGCGGGAGCGGTCACCGGAAGCGGTCCGGGTGCAGCTGTCGCGCCAGCGATTCCACGCCGTCGGGCACCCGCACGCCGAGCACGGTCGAGGACAACGGCAGCACCGCGAAGCGCTCCTCGCGGATGGCCGGGACATCCTTCAGGGCCGGGTTGTCCAGCAGGAAGTTCTTCTTGTCCTCCACCGGCTGGTCACCGTAGTCGTAGATCACGATGACCTCGGGCGCCCGCTCGGCGACCTGTTCGAAGGAGACGTCGCCGAATGCCTTGTCGAGGTCGGCGAAGAGGTTCGCGCCACCGGCGCGGTTGATCATCTCGTTGCCTATCCCCCCGCCCCCGGCGGTGAAGGCGGTGGTCTCACCGCTGTCGTAGACGAAGATGTCGACCGGCTCCACGCCCTCGAGGCGCTCGGCCACCTCGTCCAGCGTCCCGTGCAGCCGCTCCAACTCCTCGTCCGCCCGCTCGGGAACGCCGAAGATCCGCGCGATGTCCCGCACCTCGCGGTCCATCAGGTCGATGTCCAGGGGCGGGTCTGAGCACTCCTCGACGTTCAGGTGGGTGGCGATGCTATGGGAGGCGAAGGTCTCCCGGGAGCGACCCTCCTGCGCGTCGAAGGTGCTGGAGAAGCCGCCGTAGACGAAGTCGGGTTCGAGTTCGAGCAGCGCCTCGTAGGAGGGGTACCGCTCGGAGACGACGGGAACGGCGTCGTAGGCGTCCCGGTACTCCGGCAGGATCTCGTCGTCGAGGTAGCCGGTGCCGACCATGGAGTCCTCCAGGCCCAGGGCGAGCATCACCTCGGTGGCGTGTTGGTTCAACGCCACGGCCCGCTCCGGGGGTTGTTCGTGGGTGACCTCCGTGCCGCAGTTCTCGACGGTGAGCGGGAAGCCGTCCGGGGCCTCGCCGGCGGGCGCGCCGGCACCGCCGGTGCCGGAGTCGGTGGGGGAGTCGCCGCCGCAGCCGGTGGCGAACAGCAGCGCACCGGTCAACAGTGCGGCCGGGAGTCGTCGGAAGGTCGGGGAACCCGTCATGGGGCGGTGTCCTCCACGGGGATGGGGGGTGGATGTCGGAAGGGGCGGGAAAACCGCCCCGACCCGGCGCGCGACGGCCCCGGGCGGGGCGACGACGAAGGGTCGTTCGGGGGAGTCCCGGCCTCGGCGAGGCGGTGGATGAGGCGGGGAGGAACCGGGGCACGTCCGGGCACGGGGCATCCGGGCCGGGCCGGGACCGGCGTACCCGGTGCCCGGTGGAACGGGTCAGCGGGAGGCGACGGTCACGGGGACGCGGGGACCGCGCGCGGGACGGCCCGACGGTTCGACCGGCCGGGGACACCGGGCCTTGGAAGGGCCGGGTGGGAAGGACGCTTCGGAGCGGCGGGCGCGATCACGGAGGTGCCGCGGCCCGGCGGGAGCGTCATCGGGACGCCGCACGGCGCGACGCGGCGTGCTTCCCGGCGGGGGAACGCGCCGGGTGGGGGAATCGGCGGTCACCGCGACACGGCGCGGCACGGCATCGGCGGCCCGGACGGGCATGGCGGACGCACCCTCCTCCGGGGAAATCCGCCCCGGCGTCGTCGAGGAGGCGACCGCGTGAGTCTCCTGGCTCCCGGGTCGACGCTCACCCCGGCCTTCCCATCCGTCGCCGGATGGTGGCCCGTGCGGGGTTCGCTCGCCGGTCACAGTGGCGGGACCGCGCCGGATTCACACCGACTTCCTCGTTCCGCCGTCGCCTTGTCGCCGACATCATGGCACCCCGGGCCCCCGGAGCGCCATGGGGCCCCGGGGGCCCGGGAACGCTCGGTGGCGGATCCGGTCGGGGTATCCGGGCCACTCGCCGCCCGGGGGCGTCGCGTGGCCCGGGCGGTGGTGTGTTCGGCCCCGGGCCCGGGCCGGGGCCGGGGCCGGGGGCGTCGGGGCCGGATCATCGGCACGGGGCACCGGAACTCCGGGCGGCGGCCCCGGTGCGGGGCCCGGGGCGGCGGGGCCCGGGTCACTGCCGGGCGGCGACCTCGAAGAGGAGGAAGAGGAAGGCCGCGAAGGCGTGGACGAGGACCACGTAGACCAGCAGCCGGAACCACAGCCCCCGGGGCGTCTTCTCCTCCACCCGTGCCCGGGGCGCGGGGGCGGGTGGCACGGTGGGGTCGGCGGGCCCGGACGGCTCCTGTGGGGCGGGTGTCGGTCGCGTTTCCGGTGTCATGACACGGGTCTCCCCGGGGGTCGGTGCCGCGCGGGGCCGTCGCCGAGACACAACCCGGCGTCGGCGCTCTGCAGCAGGGTGTGAACGAACAACAGTTCGACCCCCTCGCGGTCGGCGGCGCCGAGGCGGTGCGGGGTGAGCGAGTCGAAGTGGGCGCCGTCGCCGGGCCCCACCAGGTGCTCGGTGCCGGCGAGCACCAGGCGCAGCCGGCCGGTGAGGACGTGCAGCCACTCCTCGCCGGGATGCACCCGGGCCGGTTCCTCCCGGGGTTCGCCGTACGGCACCCGCACCCGCAACGCCTGCATCCCGCGACCCGGGGCACCGGCCCGGCGGTAGGTCCAGCCGTCCACCTCGCGCGGTACGGCGTCCGTGCCCCGGATCACCGGCCGGTCCGCGCCGGCGGTCTCGCCGAGCAGATCGGATACCGTCGTGGAGTGGGCCCGGGCGAGGGCGAGCAGCACCGGCAGCGAGGGACGACGGTGCCCGGTCTCCAGGCGGGAGAGGTGCGCCGGGGAGAGGCCCGCCCGGCCGGCGGCGGTCTCCAGGGTCAGCCCGGAACGGCGGCGCAGCTCGCGCAGCCGGGGCGCGACGGCGGACAGCCGCTCGTCCGCCTCCGTGTCGACCTCCGGGCCGGCGCGGCCCGCCGGAACCTCCTCGTGCATGGTTCCGATTGAGCCGGCATTTTTCCCCGCGGGCAAAACTTTTGCCTCCGGGGCAATAATCCGGCGGCCCCGACGCCTCCGCCCGCCCCTTCCGGTCACCCCCGCCCGACCACCGCCGGCACGGGGGCGCTCCGGCGGTGTTCCAATTCCCGACGGTGGGCGGCGAGGCGGGCGGCACGTCCCGCGGTGAGGGCCCCGACCAGGCGCCCCGCCCGATGGTGGGTGACCTCCAGGTGGCGGGCGACGGGGTCGTTCTCCACCAAGCGGATCGTCTCCGCCCCGGCGGGCAGGCCCACCGATCGCAGCCGCACCCCGTACAGGTCGGCCCAGAACGAGGGGACCGCGTCGTACGGACGCGGTTCCCCGGGGTGGAGAAGGTTGTGGGCGGCCACGGCGGCCTGTTCGATCGCGTTGGTCCAATGGCCGATCAGGACGGGGGCGCCGTCGGCGAGGGGATGCGGGACCCGGGCCACGTCACCGGCGGCGGTGACTCCCGACACGACGGTGCCGTCGGGCCGCAGGGCCCGGAGGAAGGGGTCGCAGCGCACGCCCCCGCCGGGCCCGGTGACATCGAGGCCGGAGTCGGTGAGCCACTCGTCGGCGGGTACCGCCCCCAGGGCGGCGACCACGGTGTCGGCCACCGAGGTGGTGCCGTCGGAGAGCGTGATGCGGAACCCCTCACCGGCCCCGGGTCCGGCGCGCAGCTCGGTGACGGTGGTCCCGGTCCTCAGGTCGACGCCCGCCTCGCGGTGCAACCCGGCGACGAAGGCCCCCGCCACGGCGCCCACGGCACGGGCCAACGGCTGCTCGGCGGCCTCCACGAGGGTGACCCGGCAACCCCGGGCCCGGGCCGCGGCGGCGATCTCCCCGCCGAGGAACCCAGCGCCGATCACCAGGACGTGACGCCCCGGCAGGAGGGAGGCCCCCAGGGCCCTCGCGTCGTCCCGCCCCCGCAGGGTGCACACGGGCCGGGGGAAAGTGCGGGTGGCGGGGAAGGGGCGGGCACGGGCACCGGTGGCGATCACCAGGCCGTCCCAGGGCAGTTCCCAGCCGTCGGCGAGCGTCACGGTGCGGGCGACGGGGTCGAGGCGGACGGCCGGGGCGCCGAAGCGGTGCACCACGTCGGGGACATCGGTGAACGGGAGGGTGGTGTCCGGGGCCTCCCCTCCACCGAGCAGAACCCGCTTGGACAGCGGGGGGCGGTCGTAGGGCGGGTACGGTTCGTCGCCCACCAGGGTGAGTTTCCCGTCGAAGCCCTCGTCGCGCAGCGTCCGCGCGGCGTGCAGGCCGGCGAGGGACGCCCCGACGATCACGATCCGCCGGGACGCTCTCACGGCGCGTCCGGGGTGATGGTGATGGCGCGGACCGGGCAGACGGTGGCGGCCCTCGCGACCGTCTCGCGCGCGGCGTCATCCGGGTTCGCTTCGTACACCAGGGTGTCCTCGTCGTCGAACGAGAAGACGCCGGGCGCCGCGAAGACGCACTGGCCGTGGCTCTCGCAGAGGTTCATGTCCACGACGATCTTCATGAAGGGCTCCGTGATCATGGGTGCGGGGGCCCGGGGCCGTGGCGGGAGGCGCGGCCCGGGGCGGGAGGGTGGATTGCGGAAGTGGGTCGATGGGGGGTGACGGGATCGGTGGTCGGCCCGGGACCGCGGGTCAGGGCACGGGAGGGTTGAAGCGGGAGAAGGCGGGTTCGCTCCAACGCAGGGGGGTGGCGCGGACGATCTCCCGGACGGCCGCGACGGTGAACTCGACGACGCGCTGCGCACCGGGCGGGAAGGGCTCCTCCCCGGGGGCCGGGGACCACACGGTCCGGGCCGTGCCGGTCAGGTGGAGGGCGGTCCCGGTGTCCCAGCCGGGGAAGAGCAGGCCCGCGGCGGGATTGAGTTCGAGGTTGCCCAGGGTCAGGAACATGGCGTTCCCGACGTAGTCCGGCCAGCGCAGCACGGTGGGCGAGAGCACCCGGACGAAGCCCGGGTTGCCCCCGCGGTGGGAGGCGTCGGCGTCACCCCGGTCGGAGGCGGTGGCGACGAAGAAGGTGTCCGCCCGCCGGATGATGTCCTGTTGCGCCGGGGTGAGGGTGGTGCCGTCGGTGACCGGTCCCGGCCCCACCGACCTCCCGTCGCCGGGATCGAGGAAGCGGTGCCGCCGTTTCTGGAGATACTTGGGGCAGTTCGCGATGACCTGGTCGAGGTCGACGCGGAGCCCTCTCCCGGTCGGGACGGCCCGACCGTTGATCCGCATCCGGCGGCGGGTCGCGGGCTCGATGGCGATCATGCCCACCGGGGAAGGGCTTTCGTGGAGCCCGCCGAGGGGGGCGGTGGGGTCGGGGAGGGCGTCGACGGTGAGGGTGCGCGGATCGGGGACCTTCAGGAAGCCCGGCTCACCGGTGAGCTGGATGACCCAGATCCGGTTCGCGTCGTCCGCACCGCCGAGAATGATCATCGGTTGTTCGGCGAGGAACGCCGCGGCGACCTCCGGGACGGTCTCCCCGATGCCGCCGAGGGAGAATCGCGCCTGCTCCGCCAGCCGGGCGCGACGCTGCGCGGCGACTTCCCCGCTGTGGTAGCCGGCCACGGGGCTCCTTTCCCTGTCGGAACCGGTTCGATCAGAAGAAACCGCAGGTGGGGGCACCCGGGGTCGGAGCCGCGGACGGATCGGCGCCGGTGGGGGCGTAGATCTCCAGGCGGGTGCCGTCGGGGTCGGTGAAGAAGATGCCGCCCGACTCGGCGCCCTCGCCGTGCGGAACCACCCCGTCGTGGGCGAACTCCGTGCCCAGGCTCCGCAGCACCTCGGCGGTGGCGTCGACCTCGCCCATGGTCCCCACCTGGAAGGAGAGGTGGTGGAGGCCGGGGGCGTCGGGCCGGAAGGTGCCCTCGCTCTGCTGCCAGAGGGTGATCATCAGGCGGTCCTCGCGTCCGAGGAACGCCCAGCGACGCCCCTCGTCCTTGCCCTCCGCCATGACCTCGAAGTCGAAAACCTCACGGTAGAAAGCGAGCGAGCGCTCCATGTCGGTGACGTTCAGACCCACATGGCCGGTCCGGAGCGTCTGCGCCTTGCTCATGGTCATCACATGCCTTCGGTCGGGGTCGCACTGCCGTCGCAACCACTGAAAATGACTTTAAGGGTTAGATGGCGAGCCGGTCAACCAGTGACCTCCCTTTGACCGGTTAGGATGGGGTGAGGAGTCACCCGTGCTGGAAGGATCGGTCCGATGACGCCCTCCCCCGAGCCCGACGATCCCCGCCCCCTCACCGGTGAACCGTTGGCGATCGACCTCCTCAACACCCGGTGGATCGACGCGACCGGCCCCCACGACCTGCTGGAATCCACCGCCGGACTGGCCGTGTGGCTGAAGGGCCGGCCCCCACGGCGCCTCCCCGACGACCCTCCGGTGGTCGCCGACGCGGAAACCCTGGAACACCTGCTGCGAACCCGCGACGCGCTGTCCGCGTTGGCCGGAACCCCCCTCTCACCCACGCCCGGGGCGATCGCGGAACTCAATGCCGTCCTGGCCCGGGGCCGGGTGCGCCGCCTCCTCACCCCCGAGGGGCCGGAGGACGTCATCGAGGTGGACTCCCCCTCCTGGCTACCGGCGTGGACGGCGGCGAACGACTGGCTCCGACTGCTCGTCGACCGCCCCGAACGCGTCCGCCCCTGCGCCAACCCCGACTGCGTGCTGCACTTCCACGACACCTCGAAGAACGGCACCCGCCGCTGGTGTTCCATGGCCGGGTGCGGCAACCGGGCCAAGGCGCGGCGTCATCACGCCCGCCGACGCCCCGCGAACGAATGACCCGCTCCGGGGCGCCCCGGAGAACCCGGAGAAGTTCTCCGGGGCGCCCCGAACCGGGAACACCGACACCCCGTGGGCCGTGGGCCGCTCGTTCCGGATGTTTCCGTCACCGCGCAGGAGGAGGCGAACGGCCCCGATGCCCCGGTGTCCCCTTCCGGTGGGAGAACCGCGTCGCCCGGGAGGCCGGCGCCGGGGGCCGGGGCGCGGACGAGGAGTTGGCGAACCTCCCCGACCGAGCTCCCGGCCCCCGGGACCGGCACCGTCGGAGGCCGTCGCCCGGAGTCGGCCGTGTGGAATCACCCGTGGCACGCCGCTCAACGCCCCACACCCGGAGGACCCACCCGCTGCGGAACGCGGAACGGGTACTCCGCGAGGCGTTCGCCACCCACCGGGCGGAGTGCAAGGACCGGCTCCGGGCGGGCGGTGGGTGGTGGTGTCCGGGGCGCCTCGGCTCGACGTCCCGGCTCTCGGCGTCCCGGCTCGGCGGGGCCCGACTCAGCGGGCCTCGGCCACCGGCACCTGGAGTTCCGTCACCCATGCCTCCCGGTCGGGCGGGCACTCGAGGTTGATCTCCCGGGGATAGTCGACCGCCCGCAGACCGTTGTGGTCGAGCCACCGGGTCAACGCCTGCTCGGTGGGGGCCATGGCGTCCATCGGGCCCCGGTGGACGATCGTGGCGGCCCGCTCGATGGCCGGCAGGTCGAGTACCCGCAGGTCACCGGTCTCCCCGTCACCGCCCGGCAGGGACGCCGAGACCCGCACACCGGCGTGGACGCGAACGGCTCCGCCACCCCCCGGCACGTCCTCGTAACGGGCCACACCGGGTCCGGCCGGGGAAATGCCCGCCGCCTCCATGCGACGGAACAGTTCCTCGTAGAGGGGGCCGATGACCGGGCCGATGTCACCGGGGTCGAAGCCGGGCGCGATGGCGGTCAACTCCGCCACCCGGATGGGGGGAAGGGAGGTGAGGACGACGTCGTCGGTGGGCATGTGCCCCTCGCTCTCGATCGATCGGAGTCTCGCCTCGACCCGGACCAGGCGTGCCGTCGTCGCGGCCACCTCGGTCTCCAACTCGGCCCGCCGCAGTCGCAACATGCCGCGCAACTCCTCGGTGGCGAGCCCTCCGTCGACGATCTCCCGCACCTGCTGGAGGGTGAAACCGAGTTCCTTGAGCGCGATGACCCGGTTCAACCGGGCGAGTTGCGCGGCCGTGTAGTGGCGCCGACCCGTCACGGGATCGACACGGGCCGGGCGCAGCAGTCCGATCGCGTCGTAGTGACGCAGCATCCGGACCGACACCCGGCCGTGCCTGGCGAAATCTCCGATGGTGAACATGGTGTCCCCGACTCCACCACCTACCACCGTGTGAGGGGCAAGCCCGGTCCGTCGACGTCTCCCACGGGCCGGCCGAACCCGGAGCGGGCCGGCTCAGCAGGTGTAGGTCTTCCCGTCGGCGGCGACGTTCCAGTTGCAGGCGCTGATGGTGCCGGCGGCGGCGTTGTTGTCCGCGCTGCCGGGCTTCTTCAGCCGCAGGTTGGGGTTCTTGGCCTTGCCGTCGTTGGGCAGGACGTGCCGGGCGTAGCCGCGGTGGATGTGGTGGTTGCCGTTGGCGTCCTTGCGGTTGGTGCCACTGCCGGTGTGCACGTACGCCTTGGCTCCGGCGGGCAGGTTGTAGGAGGGCAGGGCCCGGCCGTAGGTGTTGGTGGTGATGTCGGGGATCCACCCGCCGACGTTGACGGTCTTCTTCGAGACGTTCTTGATGACGAAGTACTCACCGTTGAGATTGATCTGCTTGCCGTCCTTGACGTCCGCTCCGGCGGCGTTGGGACGCACGTGGGTGATCATGAGGTCGCCGGTGGTGGACGCCGCGTGGGCCGGGGTGAGGGGCGCGAGGAACGCGAGGGTCACCGCCGCGAACAGGACGGTTCGGATCGTACGACGCACAGGGCCGCTCTTTTCCGTGCAGGACGAAGGACCCCGACGGCCCCCCATCCGGTGAATGTCGCGCCCAGTGTGCACCCAACCGGGGGACGCGCGATGGTTTTTCCGGATAATGGGTCCGACGACGGACTTCGCCCCCACACCCCCAGTCCCGCGGGACCGTCCCCGCGGGGCCGGACGCCCCGTACCGGCCGGATCCCCCCGGACCGACCCCGTTACGGTCGAGGTGTGCGCCCCTTCGAGGAGTCCTCACCGCCGCCCCCGGCCCGGTCGGCGCCCGTGGTTCTGCGGATGACCGACGTCCACCACGGCTACGGGGACCGCACCGTCCTGGCCGGAGCCTCCATGACCCTGCGGGCGGGCACCTGCCTCGTCATCCGGGGCGACAACGGCTCGGGGAAATCCACCCTGCTCCGCCTGGCCGCCGGCCGGGAAAGGCCCCGCGCCGGTGCCGTCACCCTCGACGGCCGTCCCGCCGACGAGGACGACCCGCGTCAACGCGCCGCGGTGGCCGCCGTGTTGGAGGACGACGCGCACCACCCCGACCTGTCGGTTCGCGAGCACCTGCTGCTCGTCGCCCTCGCCCACGGCCTCGCGGACACCGCCGAGGGCGTGGTGGACGGCGCCCTGACCGAGCACCGGCTCACCGAACAGGCCGACCTCCCGCCCGACCACCTCTCCTCCGGACAACGCCGCCTGCTCGCCCTCGCCGCCTCCGTCGTCCGCCCCCACCGCCTGCTGATCCTCGACGAACCCGAGGCGGGACTGGACCGGCGGGCCCGCCGACGCCTCGCCGACCGGCTGCGCGCCGCCCGGGCACGGGGCGTCGCCCTGCTCGTCGCCTGCCACGACGACCGGCTCGCCCGGGCGGTGGCCGACACCGTCCTGCGCGTCACCCCCGCCGGCCGTCTCGTCCCCGACCCTCCCGGGGAGGAGGAGCGGTGAGCGGGCGTCCCACCACCCCGCCCGGGTCGGTGCCCCCGACCGCTCCCCCGTCCCCGGACCGGCCGGCGGACACCGGGCGGGAGGCGACGCTGCGGCGCACCGCCGACGTGCGGCGCCTGCTGTGGAACGCCCGCGCCGACGCCCGTCGCGCCCAGCGGCGGAACACCCTGTACACCGCCTACTGCGCGGTGCTGCTCGGCGCGCTGTGGGGGGTGCCGCCGCTGTGGGCCCTCGTACGGGCCGGGGTCGACGGACACCTCGACGGGCCGGTCGCCGACCGGTTGGGGAGCGCGCTGCCCGCGATCGCCCCCGCGCTGTGGGCGTGCGCCGTCCTCGCCCTCGCGCTGCGGGGCGTGCGGTGGGGCCCGCCGGCCCGCCTGGCTCCTCGCCCACCCCCTGGACCGACGCGTCCTGCTCCGGCCCGGCCTCGTCACCGCCCTGGCCCGGGTCACCGCGACCGGCGCCGCGATGGGCTCGGTCGCCGGACTGCTGCTGTTCGCCCTCGGCGCCGGCGGGGCCGTGACCGCGCCGCTCGCCGGGGCCCTGGCGGGCGGATCGGCCGCCTTCACCGGCACCTGCCTGGCCGTGCCGGCCCGGCTGGACGCCGCGCTCGCCCCGGGCCGATACCGGCGGATCGTCCGCGCCGCCCGGTGCGGGGTGGCGCTGCTCGTGCCGCCGACCGTGCTCGCCGTCCTCGCCCCCGGCGCCTTCCCGGCCGGGGAGGTCCTGGCGTGGTCCGGGCCGTGGGGGTGGGCGACCCTGCCGCTGACGGGCGGCCCGCCCGCCGGCGACGGGTGGGCCGGCCCGGCCCTCGGCACCACCCTCACCCTCGCGACGGCGGTCGCCGTCGGATGGTGGGCGGCGCGGACCGTGCACCGGGTACCGACCCGGGTGCTGCGGGAGCGCGCCGCCGCCTCGCTGCGGGTACGGGCGGCGCTGCACACCCTGGACCTGCGATGGGCCCGGATGGCCGCCCGCCCGCCCCGTCGCCTCCCGCCCGGCCGGGCCCCGCGCCTCCCGCTCCCCCGTCGCCCGGCCCTCGTGGTGCCCTGGCGGGACGCGACCGCCCTGCTGCGGGAACCGGCACGTCCGTTGCGGGCCGCGACGTGGGCGTTCGTGGCCGTGTCGCTGTTCCACCTCCCGCAGGTGTCGTCCCCGCTCGACGCGGCGGTCCGGGCGGCGGCATGGGCCGCCACGTGGGCGGCGGCCCACCACCTCGCCGAACCCGCCCGGCTGGACGGGGACGACCCCCGCCGCACGGCGCCCCTGCCGTGGTCGGCGGCCGGGACCGCGCTGCGGCACGCGGCGCTGCCCGCGGTGCTGCTGCCGGCGCTGCTGCTGCTCGGCACGGCGACGGTCGCCGCGCTCGCGGCCCTGCTCGCCGCCACGGGCACGGGGGCGGGCCCGTCGATGGGTACGGGCACGGGCGCGGGAGTGACGATCGGCGGTCTCGCGCTCCTCCTGTGCGGGGTGCCGGCGGTGATCGGCGCGACCCTGGTCAGCGCCCACCGGGGACCGATCCCGCCCCACCTGTGGCTCGGCACCCCGACCCCGCTGGGGGACACCGGCCCGGTGGGGGCGGTGCTGTGGCAGGTGCGGGGGCCGCTGACCGCGCTCGCCGCCCTGGCCGCGCTCCACCACCCGGCATGGGGCGACGACCACGGTGCCGCGCGGATGGCGGCTTCGCTGCTGGTGGGGGCGGGCATGCTGTGGTGGGGCGGGCACACCGCCCGGACGACGGCCCGGCGGTGACCCGTCGGCCCACGGGCGGGCCCGACGGAACCGTCGCCGCCGGTACGGCGTCCCCGGATACGGTACGAACCACGCGCACCGGACGCGCGGGGACGAGGAACGGGGAACCCATGGCACTCTTCGGCAACGCCCACGCCATCGACCCGGCGCAGGCGCAGCAGGAGTACGCGCGACTGCTGGGCCAGGGGGAGCAGGTGCACGCCGCCTACCTGCTGATCCGCGACACCATCATGTTCACCGACCGACGGCTCATCATGGTCGACAAGCAGGGCATCACCGGCAAGAAGGTGGAGTACCACTCCGTCCCCTACAAGAGCATCACGCACTTCGCCGTGGAGACCGCCGGCACCTTCGATCTCGACGGGGAGCTGAAGATCTGGATCTCCGGCGACTCGGTACCGATGCAGAAGACCTTCACCAAGGGCGTGGACATCTACGAGGTGCAGGCCATCCTCACCCAGTTCGTCACCCGCTGACGCCGGCCGTGGGGGGCCCCCGGCGGCGCCGCCGGCCATCCCCACCCCGTTCGCCACCCGCGGCCGCCGGCCGGGGGGGCCCGGGGTGGGCCCGCACGTCGCCCCCATCGCCGCCCCGTCGCCGCCGCCTTCCGGGAGCCGCCGTGATCGAGGTGCTCAGGGTGGTCTTCGCCGCCCTGTCGGAGGCACTGCCGAACGTGCCGCGTCCGCGCCGGGAGAAGCGGCGGCGCGAGTTGGCCGGGGACCTGTTCCTGCCGTAAGTGGCCCTCAACCGGCTGATGCTGCTCGCCGAGGAGATCGTCGACGACTTCGAGACCCGGGCGCGGTACCCGCCGGACGATCCCCGGGCGCGGTCCGGCCCGGTCGCCTCCCACCGGCCCCGACGCGGCGGGGGTCGCGCCGGCGGCGGTCATCGTCCCCCGCCGGTGGACGCCGGGGAAACGGTTTTCGGCCGGCCGTCGCCTCCGGTGCGCGCCCGGCGGGCGCCGGTCACCCCCCGCCCCTAGGGTCGATGACATGGCTGCGGGGCGCTGGGTGTCGGTGACGTGGAAGGTTCTCGCCGTCGTGATGGTGCTGTGGCTGCTGGTGGTGCTCGCCGCCTGGTTGCTGCAACGCCAGTTGATCTACCTCCCCGACCGGTCCGCCCCGGCCCCGCCCGCCGGTGTCGAGGAGGTCTCGTACACGGCCGCGGACGGCACGGAGTTGACCGCCTGGTTCCTCCCCGCCGACTCCTCCTCCCGTCCCCCGCACACCACCGTCGTGGTCGCCAACGGCAACGGCGGCAACCGGGCGGGCCGGGTGCCGCTCGCCGAGGGCCTGACCGGGCGCGGCCACGCCGTATTGCTCACCGACTACCGCGGCTACGGCGGCAACCCCGGCGACCCCCGCGAGGAGGTGCTGGCCGAGGACTTCCTGGCCGCCGTGGCCCGGCTGGCGGACCGTCCCGACGTGGACCCGGAGCGGATCGTGTACCTCGGGGAGTCGCTCGGCTCGGCGGTGGTCTCCGAGGCCGCCGCGGAGCGCCCGCCCCCCGCCCTGGTGCTGCGTTCGCCATTCACCGAGCTGGCCGACGTCGGCCGGCACCACTACCCCTTCCTGCCGGTGCGCACCCTGCTGCGCGAGCGCTTCCCGACCGCCGAGCACCTGTCCGCGTACGAGGGGCCGGTGCTGGTGGTGGCGGGCGACTCGGACCGGATCGTGCCGGACCGGTTCTCCCGACGGGTGGTGGAAGAGCACACGGCCGGTCCGATCTCGCTGCACCTGATCGAGGGGGCGGATCACAACGACCGGGCGGTTCTGTCGGGGGACGAATTTCTCGACACCGTCGACGCCTTCCTCCCCGACGCCCTTCCCCAACCCTCCGGGAACGACTAGCCGCTTCGGACGCGCGGCCACCCACCCCCCGGTTTCGGCCGGCCGGGGGCAGAATGGCGGATATGGCATCGATTTCCCTGGGGAAGGGTGCGAACGTCCCCGTCGAGGCGCCGGCGATCCGTGTCGAACTCGTGCGGACCGCCGACCCTCGTGTGCCGGACACGGACGTCTCCGCGCTGCTGCTCGCCGAGGACGGACGGGTCCGCTCGGACGCCGACATGGTCTTCCACAATCAGCCCGCCCACCCCTCCGACGCGGTGATCCATCTGGGCAAACGGGGCGAGGGCACGGGTGGCGGCGGAGGGCCGGGCGTTCGCGTCGAGTCCGTGGCGGTGGACACCACCCGCCTGGAACCGGCGGTGGAACGGGTGGTGTTGTGCGCGTCGGTGGACGGCGGCACCTTCGCCTCCCTGCCCGACCTGCGGTTGCGGCTGCTCGACTCGGCGAACGGCACCGAGGTCGCGCACTTCGCGATGACCACCGCCACGACCGAGACCGCCATGATCGGCGGTGAGCTGTACCGGCGCGGGGACGGATGGAAGTTCCGGGCGATCGGCCAGGGCTACGACAGCGGACTCGCCGGGCTGGCCCGCGACTACGGCATCGATGTCGCCGATGAGCCGGAGGAGGCCGGGACGGCGGGCCGGGGCGGCGGACCCGGCCCGGGGCCCGCGGCCCCCGGGCCGGCCGGGTGGTCGGAGGCGTCGGGGCCGGGTGCGCCGACCACGCCGGTGGGTTCACCGCCCCCGGCCGCGCCCGCCGGGCCGGCGGTGCCGCCGGGGCCCGTACCGGCCGGGCCTCCCGGCGCCGTGCCCCCTCCGCCACCGGGAGGCGACGGACCGGTCGACCCCGGCGCGCACCGAGGCCCGAACCCGTACCAGCCGCACGGGTCCCACCGGCCGGGACCGCCACCGCCACCGCCCTGGACGCCACCGCCACCGCCCCCCGGCGCGCCCGGGGCACCCGGGGCGCCCCCCTTCCCCCCACCCGGGGTGCCCGCCCCGGCGACGGGAGCCGGATTCGGCGCCGGCACCGGGGGCGGCGGATGGCAACTGCCCCCGGAGATGGGGGAACGCCTGTCGCTGCGCAAGCGTCAGGTCGCGATCAGCCTGGAGAAGCGGGGCGCCCGCGATGTGCGCGCCCGGGTGATCCTCGTCCTGGACGCCTCCGGCTCGATGAGCGCCCTCTACACCAAGGGCACCGTCGCCGGCGTGGTGGAACGCATGGCCGCGGTGGCCGCCCAACTCGACGGCGACGGCGGTATGCGGGCGTGGACCTTCGCCTCCTCCCCCGCCCGGCTGCCGGACCTGCGCCTCGCCGAACTGGCCGAATGGCTGCGGCTGCACGTGCGGGTGGGGCAGATGAGCATGTTCGGCCGGCCCCGGAAGCGCCCGCGCGGCCTCGACGACCGACAGGTGGACATGCGCACGGTCGGCATCCAGAACGAGGAGCAGAAGGTCATCGCCGAGATCCGCGCACAGGTGCGGACCGAGCCCTCCCCGCTGCCCACGCTGGTGCTGTTCTTCTCCGACGGCGGCGTGTACCGCAACGCGGAGATCGAGCGTGAACTGCGGGAGGCGGTCGAGGAACCGATCTTCTGGCAGTTCGTCGGCCTGGGACGGTCGAACTACGGCGTGCTGGAACGCCTGGACACGCTCACCGGACGGCGGGTGGACAATGTCGGGTTCTTCGCCGTGGACGACATCGACCGGATCACCGACGCCGAACTGTACGACCGGTTGCTCTCGGAGTTCCCGGCCTGGCTGGTCGCCGCCCGCCGGGCGGGCATCCTGCGCTGAGCCGGGCGGCGGGCGCTCGGGCCCGGCCGACGGGCACCGGGTCGGTGGTCGGACCACCGGTGCCCCGCGACCGGCCCGCGAACCGATGGGCACGGCGGGTCGTCCCACCGTGCCGGGGGGCCGGGCGGGACGGGGAGCCGGGGGGCCGGTGTCCACGGGCCGAACGGGCCGGCGACGGGAGAGCGGGATGGGCCGGACCCGCCGGGCCGGAATCAGCGCACCAGGAACGACCCGAGGATCAACAGCACCGAGCAGAGGAGGGCCGCCGCACCCATCGTGGCGGTCCTGGCGCGCGAGGGAAGCGTGAGGACACGCACGTCGGACTCCGTGCCCCGTCGCGGGCGGAAGAGGTAGTGGACCCGATGGGGATCGGTCGACAGCTCGGCCCGGGTCAATCGCAGCCACCGCAGCTCCACCCGCCGGGCGACCGCCTCCGGCACGGCCCGGCGTGCCTCCTCCACCGCCTCCCGGTGTCGGGGGCCGAGGTCGGCGGGAAGGGACGCGTCCCCATCGACCTCGGCCCGCCGGGTGTGCCCGAGCAGCCGGACGCACCACCGGGCGATCAAGGAGGAGCGGACCTCGTGGCTCACCCGGATGCGGCGGACCTGGGGCGTGTCGGTGACGGCTCCCTCCCACCACTCGGTGAAGGTCCCGGTTCCACGACACGAGGCGTGGTCGGTCGTGCCGTCGCCCCCGCAGGACGCACAGGTCAGCTTCCCCTCCCCCTTGCAGTCGGGGCAGTCGATCCGACCGCTGCCCCGGCAGCCGGAGCACGCGCCGCCCTCACCGCACATCCCGCACTGCACGGTCGCCTCACCCTCACCGGCCGAGGCGCCGGTGGAGCCCTTGGCGGAGCCGCTTCCGGCCCGGACGGGGTGCCGACGCCCGGACCGTGAGCGGCGGCGCCGTCCCCTGCCCTCGCCGTCGCAGTGGGGGCAGGGCGTGATGGTGCGGCAGTCCGGACACTCCCGGTCCGGCGGGCAGGCGGTGACCGGCGCCCCCTTGCAGTCACGACAGGGCAGCCTTCCCCCCTCGCAGCCCTCGCAGGGCGAGTGGAGCACCGAGCCGCGCCGTGTCAGGACGAGACGTGCCTCCTGCTCGAAGTCCGGGAAGGAGCGGGGCGCGTGATCCTCGAGCCGGTCGTACAGACCGAGTCGGGCCGGATCGCGCTCCCCCGGCTCCCGGCGCGGGGTGGCCGGCTCGTACCGTCGCACGATCCACCGGAACCGCCCCGAGAACAGCGTGCGGTGCGACAGCGTGGGATCGCCGGTGGAACGCACGGAACCGGCGGGGAAACGTCGGGCGAGTCGGCGCTCCAGGGCCGTGAGGAGAGCGTCCTCGGAGTCGAACAGGCTTTCGGGCACGGTGGTCTCCCGGGTCCGTCACATCCGGAACCCGCGCGGGACGGGGGAGCGGTACGGGATGCGCGGCCCGGGGGCGAGGACATTAGCGGTACCGCCGGAGCGGAAAGAACGGATCTCCGACTCCCGAAGCGATTTTCCGGTCCCACCGGTTCACAGGCGCCCCGCCTCCCTCCTCCGGCCCGGGAGCAGCGCCTCGGTGCTCCAAAGCGCCCGGCGCACGCCCCGGGGCGTCACGTTTCGTTTCCGCGATCCCACCGCACCGGCACATCGTGCCCCGCACGACCGGTCCACCATCCCGTCGGTCCGGCGTCAGCGGGCGCGGGCCTCCGCGCGTACGCCCCCCTGCCCGTCGGGGACGACCAGGGCGGCCCCCTCGGCCAGGGCGTCCACGATGCCGCGCACCACGGCGTCGAGGTCGGCGGGGGCCGGCATCGCCGGGGGTGTGCCCACCGCCGCGCGGTCCGCAAAGCCGGTCTCCAGATGGGGGAGCCGGGCGTCCAGCACCGCCACCCGGCGGCGACGCTGCTCGGAGCGGACGGCCGTCAGCCAGGCACTGAGAGCCGCCTTGGCAGCGCTGTAGTCGGCCATGCCGGGCTGCGGACGGTCCACCAAAACCCCACTGATCGCGGCGATAACGCCCCCCTCCCCGACCACCGGCAGGGCCCCGCGCAGCACCGCCATCGGCGCCAGGGCGTTGACGGTGAACAGGTGCTCCACCATCTCCTCGCCGAGATCCGCGGCCGGGGCGAAGGCCACCGTGCCGATGGCGACCACCACGGCGTCCAACCCGCCCGCCACCTCGGCCGCCCGGCGGGCCAGGCCGGCGCAGGCGTCCAGGTCATAGGCGTCGAAGGCGAACGCCGCCCCGGCACCGAGCGAGCGGGCTCGCGCGGCCAACCGGTCGGGGTCCCGCCCGGCCGGCAGCACGGTCGCGCCGCGCGCGGCGCACTCCTCGGCGATCGCGCTCCCGATCACCCCCGTCGCGCCGACCACCAGCACCCGGGCACCGTCCATCTCCATACGCCCGCCCTCCTCCCGCCGTCGTCCCTCCGGGAAGCCCTCGGACATCCCGGCCGGAACGCCCGTGTACCCCTCTTCCCCGGAGCGAGGGGACTCGGATGCGCGCCCGCCTCGAATCACCCCTCGGGTGATCGGTTCGGAAATCCCGCTTCCCGGGGGTGGGGCGGCCCCGTCGGTTCACCCCCGCCGGGTGGGCTCCCCGATCAACCACCGCAACAAGCCCACCACGGTGATCCCGCTGCGGATCTCCCCCCGGTCGATCATGCCGAGCACCTCGGCGCGCGGAACCCACTCGATCCGATCCGACTCGTTCCGCTCGGCCGGTGGCCCGACGTACCCCACGGAGTCGGCGCGGAAGACGTGGTGCCGGGCGTCCATGATCCCGCCGGCCGGTTCGGCGCGGATCAGAGGGCTCGGGGTCCCCGGGCGCCAACCGGTCTCCTCCTCCGCCTCGCGGACGGCCGTCCGCTCGGGTGTCTCGCCCTCGTCCACGACACCCATGGGAAGCTCCCATCCCCAACTGTCGGCGACCAGCCGGTGCCGCCACATCAACAGAACCCGCTGTTCCGCATCCACCACGACGCAGGCGGCGACGTCCCGCAAGCGAATGGCGTGCTGCTCACAACGGCTGCCGTCCGGTCGTTCGACCTCGAGCAGCGTCAGTTCGAGCCACGGATGACGGTGGAGCGGTCGTTCGCCGTGGATGGTCCAGCGCACGGTGGTTCCTCTTTTCCCCTCGATACGGGCAGCCCGCCCGTGATCCCGATCCTCTCCGTCCGGATCGTCGGGGCGCCCTCTCCCACCCGGCTTCCGTCCCCTCCGGCACCGCCCCGCGCACCACCCCCTCGGGGGGAGCCCGACCCTCCCCTATGATTGAAATCGACTTTCATTTCTATTACGGGTGGCGGACCGGCCACCCCACCCGACCCCGGGAGCCCTCCGTGACCTCCTCTCCTCCGCGCCCCCTCCCGACCACCGACGCGATCCCGCCGGCGGACACCCTCTCCTCCGTGCTCTCCGCCGCCGCCGTGACCGCCGCCGCCTCCGGCACCGACACCCGGCTCCCCGTCACCGTGCTCTCCGGCTTCCTCGGCGCCGGCAAGACCACCCTGCTCAACCGCGTCCTCGCCAACCGTCGCGGCCTGCGGGTCGCGGTGGTCGTCAACGACATGAGCGAGATCAACATCGACGCCTCCCTCGTCCGCGAGGGCAACTCCCTTTCCCGCACCGAGGAGCGCCTGGTCGAGATGACCAACGGCTGCATCTGCTGCACCCTGCGCGAGGATCTGGTGGAGGAAGTGGAACGCCTCGCCCGCCAGGGCCGCTTCGACCACGTGCTGATCGAGTCCAGTGGCATCTCCGAGCCCATGCCCGTCGCCGCCGGCTTCGCCTTCCCGCTGCCCGGAGGGGACGGCACCGTGCTGGGGGACCTCGCCCGCCCGGACACCATGGTCACCGTCGTCGACGCCCGCAACTTCCCGCGTGAACTGGCCCTCGGCGACGACCTGCGGGAACGCGACCTCGCCACCGCCGAGGACGACGACCGCACCATCAGCGACCTGCTGGTGGACCAGGTCGAGTTCGCCGACGTCATCCTCCTCAACAAGATCGACCTGGTGGCGCCCGACGAGGCCGACCGCCTGGAACACCTGCTGCGGCGCCTCAACCCCGCCGCCCGGATCCATCGCACCGAGCACGGCCGCATCGACCCCTCGCTGGTGCTGGGCACCGGTCTGTTCGATCCGGTGAAAGCCGAACAGGCCCCCGGCTGGGTCGCCGAACTCAACGGCGACCACATCCCCGAGACGGAGGAGTACGGCATCTCCTCCCTCGTCTTCCGCGACCCCCGCCCCTTCCATCCGCAGCGGCTGTGGAACCTGCTCACCGGCCCCCTGGACCGTGGCGACCACGGAACGGTGATGCGCTCCAAGGGGTTCTTCACCCTCGGCTCGCGTCCCGGCGTGACGGGACTGTGGTCCCAGGCCGGCGCCGTCGCCCGCTTCGAACCGCTGGAGATGAACGACCCGGCGCACCACGGCCACGCACACGGCGGTCATCGGCACGAACCCACCGAGCCGGCCGCCGGCCGGGGCCAGGAACTCGTCTTCATCGGTGTCTCACTGCGGCCCGACACCCTGCGCGAGGCCCTCACCGGCTGCCTGCTCACCGACGCCGAACGGGAACGCGCCGCCCTCGACCCGGGCACCCTGCCCGACCCCTTCCCGGCCTGGAACCTCTGCGACACGGAACACCCGGACGACCACTGAACCGACACCGGGCCGACCCGGGCACCTGACGGGGGAGGCCGGACGGGAGATCCGGGGGACAGCCGTGTTCCCGACCGCCCCCGCCCCCGCCCCCGCCCGGGGACGGTGGGCCGTACGCCACGGCAGCGCCATCCCCAACAGCGTCGCCACCCCCACCCACGGCACCCACAGCACGGCCGCGGGCGTCGGCCACATCCCCGTGAACGCCACGGCGGCCACCGACCCGCCCACCACGCCGAGCGCCGCCGCCGAGGCTCCCGTCAACACCGTCCCCGCCGGCATCGCCCGCGGCATCCGCGGCACCCGGTCGGCCGGCGAATCCGCGTCGCGCGACCGCCGGCCCCGGGCCCCGGCCTCCGTCGCATGTCCGGCTACCTCGCCTCCGTCGATCCGCGCCGGCGGCGCGGCCCCTTCCCACCCATTGAAATACGGTCCGCGCCGAGCGGCGAGGGCCCACCGGCCCCGGGGGACGGCCGTTGCCCCCACGGCACGACGGGCGGTCGGGTGGGACGCGGACCCCTCGCCGTGAGCGACGGACGCGGCCCCCGGGTGGTCGGGAAACCGCTCCCCGGGGCTCCCGCGTGGCGGACCGGGCCAGACGGCGTGAGCATGGAGGGGACCGGACACGGCCGAACCGGAGAGACACCACGATCGGCCGCGCCGCCCACCCCTTCGGGTCCCCCCGGGGCCGGCGGGACCCGGGCGGTGTGTCCACCGCTCCCGAAACGGAGGCCGAACCATGTCGTCTTCCCATGACACCCGCAGGGATCATGACACCCGCACCGATCACTCCCGCGACGGCGAACGCGGTACCACCTCGTCCCGCGGTGAGGCCCTGGCGATCGGGGTGGTGCTCTTCGCCGCCGTGATGATGCTGATCGCCGGCTTCTTCGACGCCCTGCGCGGCGTGATGGCGATCGCCGAGGACGAGGTCTTCGTCGAGACGGCCGACTACACGTTCTCCCTCGACCTGACCACCTGGGGCTGGATCCACCTGATCGCCGGCATCGTGGTGATCGCGGTGGCGCTCGGCCTGTTCACCGGGGCGGTGTGGGCGAGGATGGCGGCGGTCGTCCTGGCCGCCGTGCTGATCGTCGCCAACTTCCTGTCCCTGCCCTACCAACCGCTGTGGTCGGTGGTGGCCATCGCGTTCTACGCCTTCGTCATCTGGGCGCTGTGCACACCACGGATCGACCGCGAGCAGGCCATGACCTGACCCGTGCCCCGGCCCCGGCGGACGCTCGCGCGCCCGCCGGGGCCGGGGTGTGGTGCCTCGTGCGTGGGGGGTGGGGCGAACCCCGCCGGATCAGCGGAAGTTCACGTCACTGCAGAAGTAGTACGTCTGGTCCATGTGGGAGGCCTGCCAGACCGTGTAGACGATGTGGCGACCGCTGCGGCCCTGGGTGTTGACGTTGATCGAGATGTTCTGGGCCGGGGCGTAGCGACCGGTCTCCCGGACGAGTTCCAGGTCACTCCAGTTCAGGGCCTGCCGGGTGGGGTCGAAGCCCTGGCGGGTGACGTAGATCCGGAAGTAGTCGGCGCCGTGGCTGGCCTGGTCGTACAGCCGCACGCTGAAGTTGTTGTTGATGTCGGTGGCCCGCCAGTTGCCGACGGTGTCCATCGAACGGTAGCGACCGCCCTCGGTCCGTCCGCCGCTGCACAGCTGTCCGTTGGGAACGGCGGCCTGGTGGTTACCGCGCACGTTGTCGCGGTACAGACCGTTCCAGTTCCACATGGCGTTGGGGTTGTCCTGCCATGCCTGCCAGCACATCGGGTCCTGGGTGGCCATGTTGGGATTCAGGTGATCGCTGCCCCAGCGCAGCCAGCACCCGTAGTTGCGGGATGCGGGGTCGACGATCGAGCCGTGGGCCGCGGCCGGCTCGGCCCACGGGATCAGGCAGAGCAGCGCGGCCGAGAACAGCGCCGTCAGGCGAGCGCGCCATCCGAGCGCCTTGGTGCGAGTGTGAGGATTCACTGTGCGGTCTCCGTTTTCCGGCTGTGGGGTATCCGGTTTGGGAGCGCTCCCATGTTGCTGGATGCTATCCCCTCCGACACGCGCGCGAAACACTTTCTCCCGCATACCGAAAAAGATCTCCGACCCGATGAAAGGCGGGCATCCGCAGCGGTGATCTTCTCCCCGGGGCAACGCGGCCCCACAGGCGTGGGAGGGATCACCGCTTCGGCATCCCACCCACCCGCCCCAACGGCACTTTTCCCGCCGACCCCCCTTGTCCGGCCCGCCGGGGCCGCGCAACGGGAGAAGACGATCAGTCACCCGGGAAATCGACAAAGGCCACGGTGACTCCACCTCTATCACTTTTCCGCCATGAAAAATCTCCGCCGTGAACTTCACGAGTGATCACCTCAGGAGGAATTTCACCCCGGGAAATCCTCATGCACACCGGGGGCGTTTCCCCGCTCTCCGCGCGCTCCCGGGGCCACGACCCACCGCAACGAGAACATAACGAAGAGTGGGAAGAGACCTCCCCCGTCGGGCATCGGCGCGAATCTGAGCACTTCATCATCGGTACCGTCGGAAGTCACCACCGTGTCCCACGTCTTCAACCCTCCCCCCAACTGGCCTCCCCCGCCGCCGGGATGGCGGCCGCCCCCGGGGTGGCAACCGGATCCCTCATGGGGGCCGCCTCCCCCCGGGTGGCAGGTGTGGGTGCCGGCCCACGTACCGGACAACCGGTGGGGAGGCGGTGGGGACATCTCCCCACCGCCTCCCCCGTCGCACACGATCCCCGGCGATCGGGCCGGTGCCAACGGCGACCACGGCGCCGGCACCGTGGTCGCCGCCGCGCAGGGCCTCCTCGGGCGGAGGCGCCGGCAGGCGGAAGCAGAAGCAGGACGGTTGGCCGAGGAGTTGCGGCGGGCCCGTACGGAGAACATCCGACAGGCCACGGAGATCACGGCCCTGAAAGCCCAGCTCTCCAGGGCACAGGGCCCGGGGATCACCGACCTGGTCGCGGAGACCACGCGTCTTCGCGCGGAGCGCGACGCGGTGGAGGCCGAGGCGGCGGCCCGGGCCGAGCGGGCGGAGGCGGAGCTGCGCGAGGCGCTCTCCGGTGAGCAACGCCGTTTCGAGGAGCTGTCCCGTCTGGTTCGGGAGACCGAGGCGCAGTCGACACACGCCCGGCACCGGTTGGAGGAGCTGCGTCTCACCGTGGTCCGCACGGAGGAGGAGGCGATGCTCCAGGAGGCGGGAATCTACGAGTACCGCCATCCCCTGGCCGACGCGGTCGCCTACAAGAGCGAGTTGGCCACAGTGCGGGACAGGGCGAAGGACCTGGCCAAGCGCGAGGGCGGCGCTGTCCTGGCCGCCACCGACTGGCAGGTCAACGGCTCGGTGACGGCCGGACGGAAGATGGTCCGGGACTTCTCGAAACTGTTGCTGCGGGCCTACAACGCCGAGGCCGACAACGCCGTACGCGGCATGCGACCCCACCGTTTGGAGTCGATGGTCGACCGCCTGGAGAAGTCCCGCCAGACCATCGCTCGCCTGGGCACCACCATGCACATCCGCATCAGCGATCCCTACCACCTGCTCAGAGTCAGGGAGTTGGAGCTCACCGCGGATTACCTCGCCAAGCAGGAGGAGGAGCGGGAACAGCGCAGGGAACTGCGCGAACGGCAGCGGGAGGAGGAGCGACTGCAGAAGGAACTGGAGCGGGAGAGGGCCCGGTTGGAGAAGGAGCGCCGGCACTGGGCCTCCGCCCTGGAACGGCTGCTGGCCTCCGGCTCCGAGGACCCGGCCGCCGTGGAGGAGTTGCGGGCCAAGCTCGCCGAGGTGGAGGAGAGCACCGCCGCGGTGAACGCCCGGGAGGCCAATGCCCGGGCGGGATACGTCTACGTGATCTCCAACATCGGCGCCTTCGGCGGGGACATCGTCAAGATCGGTATGACCCGGAGGCTCGAGCCGATGGACCGGGTCAACGAACTGGGGGACGCGTCGGTTCCCTTCAAATTCGATGTGCACGCCCTGATCTTCAGCGAGGACGCGATGGGTCTGGAGCGACGGTTGCACGAGGAGTTCGAGGACCGCAGGGTGAACAGGGTCAATCCGCGCCGCGAGTTCTTCCGTGTCCGGCCGACCGAGGTGCGGGAAGCCCTGAAACGCGTGGCGGGGCAGCACCTGCTCGAGTTCCGGGAGGACGTGGAGGCTCCCGAGTGGCGGGCGAGCGGGACCGGTACGACGGTGAGCCACCCGTAGCGGCCGGTCCGACGCCGACCTCCTCCGAGCCGACCTCCCCGGCGGGACGTCAGCCGCGACCGCGGCGCCGGGGCGGGCCCTGGCCGGCGCCGTCGAGGGCGAGGACGGCCGGGAGGGTCGCCCCGGCGCACCAGTGGCCGAGGAGGTCGCGGTGCACGACCGGGACCCCGTTGGCGCGGGCGGTCTCCAGGGCGGGCGCGGTGACCCGGGTGGTGGTCACGAGCACGGCGACATCGGCTCCGGCGTGGACGAGGGCGCCGATCAGTTCCCGGACCGTCGCGGCGGGGATCGACCGCTTCGGCGAGTAGCGCTTGCACTGGACGACCAGGGATCGGCCGTCGGACAACCGGCCGAGGATGTCCACGCCGTTGTCGCGAGCCCCGCCGACGCGGCGTACCCCGGTGCAGCCGTCGCGTCGGCACAGGTCGGCGACGAACGACTCGAATTCGGTGCCCGTCATCCCGTCCACCCCGACATCGGTGAGGCTCCGCCGCCCCCGGGCGTCGACCTCGTCCCGCCGCCACTCGGCGTCGCCCTCACGCTGCTCGCGATGGGTTTTCCACAGGCGGTGGACGAACAGGCCGAGCGGAAGCACGATGATCACGGCGGCGGGGAAGAGCAGCGGCGGGCCCCGGCGATCGGTGAGGAGGGCGAGCAGAACAACCGCGCAGAGGAGGAAGCCGACGGCGGCGGCGCGGGAACCGACCGGGTGACGGTTCCGAGTACGGCCCCGGGGGCGGCTGCGACTGCGGTTCACGGGCGGTCCTCTCCTCGGACGCGACGGCCCGCGTCCGGGAGAGATCCTGTACGAGCCGGCGAGGCGTGAAACACGCCGACGACCCCGTCGGTCGTTCCCGGCCGGCTTCGCCGAAACCCCCGGGCCCGAAAACCCGGAGCGCGCCCCGGGGTCCAACCCCCCGAACGCCGTCAACCGCCGGTGACGCCGGTGAAGTTCGGGCCGGTGATCAGGGTGAGCACGCCCGGCGTCTCGGACTCCATGGACTCCAGCCGGGCCCCGGGGATCTTCTTGGCCAGCAGGCGGGCGTGGTCCTCCAGCCCTTCCGGGTAGCGGATGACCGTACCGTCCACCAGGTCGGAGTTGCCGGTGAAGGGCACCTGGAAGCCCGCCGCGCGCAGCCCCTCGGCGGCCTCGGCGGCCTGGCCGGGGACGCCGGAGCCGTTGAGCACCTGCACCCGGACGTCGACCGGGGAGATGGTCGGCTGCTCGGCGGCGGCCCGTTCCATCTCCTCCTCGGTCAGTCGCTCATCGCGGGCCATGGCGGTGAAGACCAGCTCGGCGTGCGGGTACTGCCACACGACGTTGGCACGGTCGGTGGGGTCGTCCAGCTCGCGCGGGTAGTTGGGGACGGTCATGAAGGTGATGGCGTCCTGCGGGACGTCCTGGAGCTGGGTGGCCAGGGACAGGAGCGGCTGCAGACCGGCGAGTTCGGGGTCGGTGGTCAGCGAGCCGGTGACGGCGCCCATGAACTCGTAGAGCGCGGTGGGGTTGGTGAGACTGGACTTGGTCTTCGCGACGAGGGCCTGCATGAACTCCTGCTGCCGGTCGATGCGGCTCAGGTCGCTGCCGTCGCCCAGGCTGTAGCGGGCCCGGACGTAACCCAGGGCCTCCTCGCCGTTGAGCGACTGGCAGCCGGCGTCCAGCCTCAGGTGCGCCTTGGGGTCGTCGACGGGCGCGTCGAGGCACATGTCCACGCCACCGAGGGCGTCCACCATGCCACTGAAGCCGTTGAAGTCGATGGTGATGAAGTGGTCCATCCGCAGACCGGCGTTGTGCTCGACGGTGCGGATGGCGCAGGCGGTGGCGTACCCCACGTCGCCGCTCATCCCCCCGGTGGAGTAGGCGGAGTTGAGCTTGCCGAAGTACGGCTCGGACTCCTCTCCGTTGCCCAGCTCGCAGGCCGGGACCTCCACCCAGGAGTCGCGGGGCAGGGAGACGACGGTGGCCCATTCCCGGTTCTCGGCGATGTGGGCGACCATCATGGTGTCCGAGTTCATGCCGTCGAAGTCGCCGTAGGCACCCTCGGTCCCCTCGCGGCTGTCGGAGCCGATGAGGAGGATGGTCTCGGCGTCGGGGGCGAGGTCGTCGGGTCGGTCGCCGCCGATCTTGTCGTCGACGTCGGCGGACTGCACGTTGCCGTCGAGCTTGTGGTAGAGCCAGGCGAGGACGCCGCTGCCCAGGAGCAGCAGGACGGCGACGGTCGCGGCGGACCACAGCAGGTAGCGGGGCTTCTTACGTGGCTTGCCGCGTCGGCGGCCTCCGCCGGTGCCGGCGCGCCCGTCGGCGGAGCGGCGGGGGGCCGGTACCCGGCCGGCGGCACGGGTCGCGGCGCGTCCGCCGCCGGGGCGGGGGCCGGGGGAATCGTCACCGTGGTCGTCGCCGGTTCCGGAGGGGAGGGCGCCACGGGGGCGGGAGGTCGGTCCGCCGGCACGACGGTCGGGACGTTTCCCGGGGTGATGCGCACGGGTGGCCACGGCCTGCGCCTCCCTCTGCCGATCGGCGGTCCTCGTGCGGCGAGCGCGGGCCCGCCGTTCGCGCACGGGCCACATCGCGTCACCCGTTCGGTGCGGGGTGCCGCCGTACGGGCGACCTTAACACCGGCGCGGGAGGGCCGGCGGGCCGGTGGGGGCCCGGGTCACGGGCACCGTCGGCGACCGTGGCCGAACGACCGGGAAGCCCTCGGCGGGGGGCGGGGACGGGTGGCGGGTATCGGAGTCGGACGACGGGTGGGCGGTCACGCGGCGGGCGTTCGGTCACCGGTCGGGAGGTGGGAACCGGGAGGCGTACACCCGCACCGCGGGGCCCCGGGCCGACCGGCGCCCCCGCCCCGGAGTGACGGCCCGGACCGCCGGGTGAACGCGCGACCGGGGAACGGGCGTCGGACCCGCGTGGCCGAGCCCACCCGGCCGGGAAGTCGTCCCACCGGTCCGGTCGTCCCACCGGTCCGTCCGGCCCGGATACGGGCGACCGGGGGGCGTACGCCGACGCCGCTGGACCCCGCCCCGGAGTGGCGGGCCGGGTCGCCGCGTGGACCCACCCCGGCCGGGAACGCGCCCGCGGCAACCCCGAGCCGCCCCCGAACCGGCACGCGTCCCGCCCGGCGGAGCCGGGGTCAGGTCCGGGCGCGGGCGTCGATGTCGGCGACCAGTGCCTCGATCCGCTCGCGGATGGCGTCGCGGATCGGCCGGACGTCCTCCACGCCCCGCCCGGCGGGATCGGCCAGTTCCCAGTCGAGGTAGGTGCGGCCGGGGAAGACGGGGCAGGCGTCGCCGCAGCCCATGGTGATGACCCAGTCGGAGGCGCGCACCGCGTCGGGGGTCAGGACGACGGGGGTGGCGGCGGTGATGTCGATGCCGACCTCCCGCATGGCCTCGACGGCGGCCGGGTTCACCCGGTCGGCGGGCATCGAGCCGGCGGAGCGGACCTCGACGCGGTCGCCCGCGAGGTGCCGCAGGAAGCCGGCGGCCATCTGGGAGCGGCCCGCGTTGTGGACGCACACGAACAGGACGGAGGCGACGGGGGCGGTGGGCTCGGGCATGGGTTCCGTTTCTTCCTTCTCGCCGACCGGCCCGGGGCCGGTCGGGTGTTCCGGCCACGGGTCCCGGGCGCGCGGCTCGGGGCGGGTGCGAACGCCGCGACGGACACGAACGTCGCGAGCGGTGCGGAGGGGCCGGCGCGCGGGACGCGCGGGGGCGGGGTCGGCGGGACACCGACACGTGTGACAGTATCAGCACATGCTGATGTCAGTCGATGCTGATCTGATGCGCGCGCTGGGTGACCCGCTGCGGCTGAGGATCGTGACCCTGTTGGCCCGCGAGACCCTGTGTACCACGCACCTGGTCGCCGAAACCGGCGCCCGGCAGACCAACCTCTCCAACCACCTGCGGGTCCTGCGCGAGGCGGGCGTGGTGGAGACCGAGCCGTGCGGGCGCTTCACCTACTACCGGCTGCGCCCCGAGGCGCTCACCGGTCTCTCCGAGGGGTTCGGGGAGCTGGCCGAGCTGGCCCGCGAGACCCTCTCCGGCGACCGCAAGCGGACCTGCCCGTGAGCGCCCGTGAGGCGGGACCGACCGCCGGCCCCGGGCCCGACCCCGCCGCCGCGCCCGGAGCCGCCGCGCTGGTGGGCAGGCTGTCCACCCTGGACCGTTTCCTCGCCGTGTGGATCCTGCTGGCGATGGCGATCGGGCTGGGGTTGGGGCGGGTGGTTCCCGGTCTGGACACGGCGCTCGCGGCCGTGGAGATCGGCGGGATCTCCCTGCCGATCGCCCTGGGCCTGCTGGTGATGATGTACCCGGTGCTGGCCAAGGTCCGGTACGACCGGCTGGACACCGTCACCGACGACCGCCGCCTGCTGATCTCCTCGCTGGTGATCAACTGGCTGGTCGGGCCGGCCGTGATGTTCGCCCTGGCGTGGATCTTCCTGGCCGACCTGCCGGAGTACCGCACCGGTCTGATCATCGTGGGCCTGGCCCGGTGCATCGCGATGGTCATCATCTGGAACGACCTGGCCTGCGGGGACCGTGAGGCGGCGGCGGTGCTGGTCGCCCTGAACTCCGTCTTCCAGGTCTTCGCCTTCGGCCTGCTCGGCTGGTTCTACCTGGATCTGCTGCCCCGGTGGCTGGGGCTGGGCGACGGCGAGGCGCTGGACGTCTCGGTGTGGAAGATCGCGGCGAACGTGGCGATCTTCCTCGGCATCCCGCTGCTGGCAGGATTCCTCACCCGACGGGTGGGCGAGCGGCGGATGGGGCGCGAGCGGTACGAGGAGCGGTTCCTGCCCCGGATCGGACCGTGGGCGCTGTACGGGCTGCTCTTCACGATCGTGCTGCTCTTCGCCCTCCAGGGGGACACCATCACCTCCCGGCCCCTGGACGTGGCCCGGATCGCGGTGCCGCTGCTGATCTACTTCGCGCTGATGTGGTTCGGCACCTTCGCGCTGGGGTGGTTCATCGGCCTGGGTTACGAGCGCACCACCACGTTGGCGTTCACGGCGGCCGGCAACAACTTCGAGCTGGCCATCGCGGTCGCGATCGGCACCTTCGGGGTGACCAGCGGCCAGGCCCTGTCCGGGGTGGTGGGGCCGCTGATCGAGGTGCCGGTGCTGATCGCCCTGGTGTACGTCTCGCTGGCGTGGCGGCGCCGCTTCGGCGCACCGGGCACCCCGTCCTCCCCCGGGTCCGACGCCGGCTCCGACGCGCCCTCCCCGGGGGTACCGACGGCCCCGGGAGCCACCCCGACGGCGTCGCCCGACGGCCCGTCCGGGCGGGTGGGGGTCGACTGATCGGGCGGTGCGCCCGGCCGCGAGGCGGGGGACGGAGGTGTGACCTCCGTCCCCCGCCTCCGTCGTCCGCGGGACGGGAACCCCCCGATGGGTGAAGAATGACCTCCGGGGACCCCGAAAGGTCTCCGAAAGGTCTCCGAAAGGTTACGGAACGACCCCCCTCCCATCGCCACACCCACCCCGTGATCCCTCCGACAACCCACCCGACACATCCCCGAAACCCTCACGCCACCCCCGTCGCACAGCCCCGCACCACCGACCCCGGGACCCCCGGGGCCCCCTCCCGGATGACCTCCACACCGAAAATTATCGGTCGGATCGGAGACGGGTGACCTGCCAAAACCAATGCTCTACGTCAGATCCGTTGACGTGACCTCCGTGTCCTCCTATGGTGCGCCTACAAATTTTTCGACAGCAGGCCGATAATTTCTGCTTTGGTGCGAAGGGGCACGATCATGTCGCTACGTCGGCGCGGTGCTATGGCCTTGGTGGCCTCCACCCTCCTGCTCGCCGCATGCGGCGGGGGGAACTCAGATAACGATTCCGATGCCGGAGGTGGGGTCTCGATCGACTGGTGGCACATCGGCACCACGGAGCCGAACGCCACCATCTACGACGAGTGGGTCGAGGAGTTCGAGGCACAGAACCCCGGCGTGACGGTGAACGTCACCGCGCTGGAGAACGAGGCGTTCAAGTCCAAGATGACCACCATCACCGCCGGTGGTGACATGCCGGACGTCTTCTCCACCTGGGGCGGCGGCGTGCTGTCCCAGCAGGTGGAGGCCGGCCTGGTGAAGGACCTGGACGTGGTGGGCGGTACCGCCATGGACCAGTTCACCGACGCCGCGATCGCCCCCTACCGTGTCAACGGCGCCTCCTACGGCATCCCCGTCGACGCGGGCATGGTCGGCTTCTGGTACAACAAGTCGCTCTTCGCCGAGGCCGGCATCGAGGAGCCGCCGACCACCTGGGCCGAGTTCCTGGAGGTCGTCCAGACCCTCAAGGACGCCGACATCATCCCGATCGCCCTGGCGGGCAAGGAGGAGTGGCCCGGCCACTTCTACTGGTCCTACCTGGCGATGCGCGTCGCGGGCCTGGAGGCCCTCGAGGACGCCGCCCACAGCAACGACTTCACCCACCCCGGCTTCGTCGAGGCGGGCGAGCGGCTGCGCGAGCTGGCCGAACTGGAGCCCTTCCAGAACGGCTACCTGGGCGCCGACTACTCCACCCCCGACGGCCAGGCCGCCCTGGTCGGCAGCGGCCGGGCCGCCATGGAGCTGATGGGCCAGTGGGCCCCGGCGGTCCAGGCGGACTCGGGCGGCGGCCTCGGTGACGACCTCGGCTTCTTCCCCTTCCCGGAGGTCGAGGGCGGCGCGGGCTCCCTGGACGAGGTCTTCGGCGGTGGCAACGGCTTCGCCGTCTCGGCCAACGCTCCCAAGGAGGCCGTGGACTTCGCCATGTTCATCTCGGCCTCCGAGCAGCACGCGACGTACGTCGAGTCCGGTGCCGGCCTGCCGGTCACCGAGGAGGCCATCGAGCTGGTGGAGGACCCCAACCTCCGCGAGGTGGCCGAGACCATGGCCGCCGCCAACGGCTTCCAGCTCTACCTCGACCAGGCGTTCCCGCCGGCCGTCGGCGCGCAGGTCAACAGCAGCGTCGCCGAGCTGTTCGCCGGGGTCGCCACCCCGGAGCAGGTGACCGAGGCCATCACCGAGGCCGCCCGGGCCGAGGGGTAGCACGCCCGTACCGCGCGCGGGGTTCCGCCCCGCGCGCGGTACGCCGGCGAGGGGAGTCGACCGGCACCACCGGGTCGGCTCCCCACCGGCGCGGGGCCGGTACCACCCCCGGGTGGTACCGGCGTCGGGGAGGACGCCCCGACCGCGCCCCTCCCCGGAGGGACGCCGACCGGACCCGGTCGATGGAACGACCCGGTCCGCCGGCCCCGCACCCGGGAGGCCGGCCCACGGGCTCGCGCCCCGTCGCCCACGGCAACGGGTCCCGGCGGCGCGGCGGCACGTCACCGCCGCCCCCGGGCCTCCCGGCACCACGAGCACCACGAGCACCACACCGTTCCCCGGAACCACCGTTCCCGGGAACCAGGGCCCTCCGAGCCGCAGATGTCGCGGAGGGCGTCGCCCCGGGCCGTACGGTCCGGGCCCCCGACCCCCGCGTACCCGTACCCGTATCCGGCGGGTGGTCCGGACCCTCACCGGTCCGCCCCGTCCGCCGGCCCCAGCCGGTGCACCCCGGGGCGCGACCGGCCGCCCCAACCGTTCTCCCGAAGCGGAGCCCGACCATGACCTCTCCGGTGTTGACGACCGACGAGCCGAACGCGGCCAACCGCCGCGGCGGCAAACCACCCCGGTCGCCGGCGCACGCGATGCCGACCGACCGGCGTCGCCGGGACAAACGCCTGACCGTGGCGTTCTTCCTCTCGCCCGCCCTGCTGCTCTACGGGCTGCTGGTACTCACACCGGTGGGTCTGGCGATGTGGTTCAGCCTCTACTCCTGGAACGGGATGGGCGGCCTGCCCACCGACTTCGTGGGGTTGGACAACTTCCGCCGCATGCTGAGCGACCCGGTCTTCCTCGGGGACCTGCGGCGCGGCGGCATCCTGATCCTGCTCGCGCTGGTCATCCAGCTGCCGATGGCCATGGGCCTGGCGCTGCTGCTGAACCAGCGGATCCGCGGTCGGGCGGTCTACCGCCTGCTGTTCTTCGCCCCGTACGTGCTCTCCGAGGTGATCACGGCGGTGCTGTTCACCAGCATCCTCGCGCCGGACTCGGGCCTGCTCAACCACGTGCTGGGCTCGATCGGACTGGAGTCCCTGCAGCGGGCCTGGCTCGCCGACCCGGACACCGTGCTGATGTCCCTGTTCGTCGTCATCACCTGGAAGTTCTTCGGCTTCTACACGATCCTCTACCTGGCCGGGCGGCAGAGCATCCCGCACGAGCTGAGCGAGGCGTCCTCGCTGGACGGCGCGAGCCCCTGGCAGCAGTTCCGGCACATCACGCTGCCGCTGATGGGCCCGACCATCCGGATCAGCGTCTTCCTGTCGGTCATCGGCACCATCCAGCTCTTCGACCTGGTCTGGGTGATGACCCGCGGCGGGCCCGTGCGCTCCTCCGAGACGCTGGCCGTGACGATGTTCGACTACGGCTTCCAGCGCTACCAGTTCGGTTACGCCAGCGCGTTCAGCGTGGCGATGTTCCTGATCAGCATGGTGTTCGCCCTGCTGTACCTGCGCTTCGTGATGCGTCGTGACACGCAGGGCGCGCTCACCACCATGGGAGGGGCGAAGTGAACCAGCGCCGCAGCACACTCCTCGTCGGGGTCTCCCGCCAGCTCCTGGCGCTCGGCCTCGCCATCGTGATCGTCGGACCGCTGCTCTTCGCCGTCCTCGGCGGCTTCAAGGACAGCGCCCAACTGTCGCAGAACCCCTTCGGCCTGCCCTCGCCGTGGCGCCCGGAGAACTACGGCGACGTGCTGGCGTCGGAGAATTTCTGGCGCCAGGTGTTCAACAGCCTGATGATCGGCGTGGTCACCACCGTCCTGGTGGCCGGGCTGGGGGCGATGGCGTCCTTCGTCTTCGCCCGGTACGCCTTCCGGGGCCGCGAGGCGTTCTTCACCCTCTTCACCGTGGGCCTGATGTTCCCCTTCGCGGCGGCCATCCTGCCGCTGTTCGTCCTGCTGCGCTCGCTGGGGCTGCTGGACAATCCGCTGGGCGTGATCCTGCCGCAGGTGGCGTTCAGCCTGCCGATCACGATCATCATCCTGCGCGGCTTCTTCCGGGAGATCCCGCGCGAGGTGGAGGAGGCGGCGATCCTGGACGGCTGCTCGCCGTTCGGATTCTTCTTCCGGGTGCTGCTGCCGATGGCGCGGCCGGCGCTGGCCACGGTGTCGGTGCTGGCGGTCGTGGCGAGCTGGAACAACTTCTTCCTGCCGCTGGTGATCTTCACCGACCCGAACCTGTGGACGCTGCCACTGGGCGTGCAGCAGTTCCAGGGGCAGTACGCCTCGGACACCGCCCGGGTGATGGCCTACCTGGTGCTGGCGATGCTGCCCGCGCTGGCCTTCTACGCGGTGGCGGAGCGCCACCTGGCGGGCGGCCTGACGGCGGGCGCCACCAAGGGCTGAGCCGGCCCCTCCGGGACCCCTGTCGGCCCCCGGCCCGCACCGCGCCCCGCGCGGTCCGGACCGGGGGCCGACTCCGTAACAGGCGGCGCATCACCGGTCAGGTCCCGTCGGCGGGGCCGGTCGCGCCCGTCCCCGGAGAGCGACCCGGGACGCCGGAACTCAGGCGGGTAACTGCGGGGCGTGAGTGCCCCCGGGGACGCTGGACGACTGATTGTCCAGCAGCCCGACTCCCCCGAACCGGGGGCACATCACCGACTTTGCGAAACTCGGGACAGTTCGGGAAGGTATGGGCCCCGCTCTCGGTAAAGGCCGGACATTCCGACCGAGGGCGGGGCCAGGGGGAGCGCAGCGTGCAGCGGGTCTCGTGTGGCGGGATGGCAGGTCAGGTCGAAAAGAGGAGGGTGGGCTCGCTGAGGATGTCGCGGTCCTGTTCGGTCTTGTAGAGGAGGTCGATGCTGCCGTAGCGGGCCCGGGTGTAGTCGAGGCCAAGGTTGGCGGTGGCCTTGCGGACGGCGTCCTCGGAGGGGCCTTCGATTTCAAGGAAGGTCGGCAGATCGGGCCAGGTGTCGAGATCGTAAGTGATGGCGCCGAGCTGCCATTCCTCGCGGTAGTTCTGCTGGTAGCGAACCTGCCGGAGGCCGAGTGCAGTGAGAAGTTCGGCGGTGGTGTCGAGGTCGCTGACCTCGATCTCGATCTCTTTGGTCCCGTTGATGGTGGTGGCGTCGGTGACCTGCTTGAGGGTGAGGGTCGTCTTGCCGCCTTCGTCGCGGAGCCGGAGCCATTGTTCGCCCCGAACGGTGTCGTTCTCGAAGATGAGGCGGGTGAACAGGGTGCGGTCGAAGGCCAGCCGCGCACCTGCGGTCCGGAGCTGCTCGCGGATGGCGTCCGCGTCGATGTCAAGGAACTTCGCCTCGTACTCGTGCTGGGTCATGGGTCAGGTCACTCCTGGTGAGATGCTGCGGGTCAAGTGGTCGTGGTCCGTTGTGCGGAGCCTGATGACCTCCTCGCGGATGTCACTGCCAAGAAACTCTTCCACAGGCAGACAGAGATCCATGCGCTGGATACAGATGCCGACCTGGAAGGTCCCGGAGGTATCGCGATACAGCCGGATTCCGTAGTAGCTCTCTTCACAGTCAGTGGAGTTGTTGAACCGGCAGCCACTGCATGTGACAGGCAACCGCGTGGGCCTGATGTGCTTGACCGTCAAAGGCCGGCCGCCGGGGAGCCGGTAGTTCATACGGAAGCCGGAGGTCCCGGCGATCAAACCTACGCTTTCCAGCTCGGCTCCGAGGTCGTTGATAAGCTGGTCGATGGCGTCCAGCGATTCCTGACCGTCAGCGAGCGAGGAAAGAACACGCACGGACAGGGCGGGGGTGTACTTATCCAGTAGCCGGCGTACGCGGTCCACATGCTTGCGGTTTGGTAGAACGATGTTGGCACGGCTCTCGAGGCCGAGGTCCGTGGCAAGCCGGATCGACCGGTCCAGAGCATTGATTTTACCGCTGGCCAGCCCCGACGTGCGGAACCGGGCGTGCTGGACCAGAGCGAGCTCTTGCGGCGTGGTGCCGAAGATGGAGAAGTTGATGTGACCGAGACCGGCTTTCGCACAGTCGGTCAGCACTCGCTCCCCGTTCTCGCCGTTCGACGTGATGCTCACGCGGTAACCGGCCTGCCGCGTCACGGTGATGAGGGCGGGCAGCCGGGGATGCAGGGTCGGTTCCCCGCCGGTCAGATGAACCTCGTTGAAGCCCATGGATTCTCGAAGCCGATCGAGGCAGTTCTGGAACTCACCTGTTGGGAGAATCGGCGCGCTGAGGAATCGCGCTCCGTTGGTCGCGGCATAGATGGAGACGCGGCCGGATGCGCCCGATCCGGAATACGGACCGGGGGAACGGCGGCGATTGTCGACACTGACGGCCGTCCCTTCATTGTGACAGAAGTTGCAGGTCATTCCACACGAGTCAATGACTTTGATCCGTAAGGTGCGGTCGGTGGTCACGGTGACGGGGACCGAGGTGTCAACTTTTTCCAAGGCGCGATGCCGAATCATAGGAGAGGCTCTTTCCTCGCAGAAACAGAGCGGCGGATACAAGGCAGGACTGCCGATTTGCGTACAGGGTTCTTGAGCGGGCCAGATTTCGAGGCGGCCCTACCGCATGGCGACTGCCAGGCCGATGACGAGTCCACAGCTTGCGCTGACGCCGATGATGAACAGCACTCCGGCATACCGACCGATGATGCGAATCAATTTCCACACCACCGGACAGGCCAACGCCCTTGCATCGTGGCGTCCTGACAGCTTGTTGCCGGCATCTGAGCCCACACCGTTTTCCCGATGTGGCCGCGAAAGGTCGTGCCGTTCCGAGTGGCCAATTGACTGACCAGCAACAGACCACGACCATGCTCGTTGGTGTCCGCCGGAGTTCGCATCCCGGCCCCTCGCGGGCTGCTGTCCGACACTTCTAGGAGGCAACTGCCCTCGGCCAGTGTCAGGCAGACTTCGACAGGGCGCTCAGTGGAGCTGCCATGGAGAATGGCATTGGTCACCAATTCGCTGGTGACCAGGACGATGCAATCAGCGTCGTTCTGGTCACATCTCCATTCGCGGAGCGCCACCTGTACCTGATGACGGGCCAGGGGAACGCTCCGCGGCTCGGGTGAGAACTGTTGCCACCAACGCCTTGTGGGTTGCAGGTTGTCCGTGGTCGCACTCATGGCGTTACCTCTTCGTGGATGGGAGGAACAGCTCACCGCGAACAGAGGTCACCGGATCAGGCCATGATGGTTACCCAACGTGGGTACTCTGGAGTGGGGGACCCTTCCCGCCGTACGTCAGCCACCTCACCGGCCAAGGAGGTCACGTGCCCGCTCCGCAACCGCACGTGAAGCTGCCAGCGGAGTTACTGGCACACCCGGCCTGGCAACAGGCATGTGAACAACGCGACTTCACCCAGGTGTTTCGCCTGGTGAAGACCAAGGCCGGCATCTACCCGTCACGCATCGCCGCCCTGTGCGGCATGACGCCCAGCAGAGTCGGGGAGATCATGTCCGGGCGGCGTGGCCTCGCGCATATCGATGTGATCGAACGGGTCTCGGATGGTCTGCGCATTCCCGGGGCCATGCTCGGCTTGGCACACCGCCCTTGGGAGATCCCCAAGCTCCGAGCAACGGCTGTCGGTGCGAAGGAACCTGCCCCGCACGGGGAGACCGACGCCGAACTGTCCGGAGCAGTGACGGAGGAGAACTACGGCAGGGACCTCGATGAACTACTCAGCCTTGCCGACGGCAAGGTCACGCGCTCGACACTCATCGCCCTACAGTCGTCTGTCGAGGACTACTGGCGTCGTGACGATCGGCACGGCGGGGCTTCGCTCCGGCCCGCCGTGGTCGGGCATCTTCGTTACGTTGTCCGGCTGATGCGTGACGCGAACGGTACGCTGCGCCAGGAATTGGAAAAGCTGGCGGCGGAACTTGCCCGACTCTCCGGCTGGGCGTACTTCGACGCCCGCCAGTACAGCACGGCGCGCACACACTTCGCCCAAGCCCTGCGGTTTGCGCACCGTCAGGGCGATCACCTCTTCATGGCCAATGTCCTGTCCTGCATGAGCCTTCAGGCGACCTACGACGGGCACCCCACCGACGCCGTTCGGTTGGCGTGCAAGGCGCAGGACACCGCCCGTGTCTCCGATGAGCAGCCGCTGGTAATGGCCATGCTCTACATGAGGGAGGCATTTGCGCACGCCTCCCTCCGGGACCGCTCCGCATGCCACCAGGCCATCGGTCGATCGCGCGACGCTTTCGAGGCTGCCCGCGGTCATGAGACCGCAGCTCCCTCGTGGGTGCGCTACTTCGACGAGACCAAGCTGATCGTCGACACCGGGATCGCCCTCGCGCGGCTGGGCGAGGCCAGGCGAGCCGAACCCCTGATCGCGGAGGGACTGCGCCGGGAGACCGCAGCGCAGCAGCGCGGCCGTGCTTTCCATGCGTTCTGGCTTGCCACCGCGCAACTGCACCAGGGGGAACTGGACACCGCTTGCCACAGTGCCGGTCTCGCACTGGATCTCAGCGCCTCGATCGACTCACCGCGAGTCGTGGGCCACGTGGGCGAGTTTCACCGCAGCCTCGCCCCGTACGCGCGTGAAGCACCGGTGGTGACTTTCGAACAACGGATGCGTGAAGCGCTCGGTTAGCCGATGATGCTCGTGGCCTCGTCAAGCAGCAGATACAGCAGACCGACGAGACTGCCGCTGCTGACCACCTCACGCCGATCGATCATGCCTCGAATCTCGGACATCGGGACCCACTCGACGCGGTCGGTTTCGTTCAGTTCCGTCGGCGGACCGATGTACGTGGCGCCATCGGCGCGGAAGACGTGGTGCTCGGAATCGGTGATGCCGTTCGCGGGCTGTGCGTAGACCAGATGCTTCATCGACTCCACCCGCCAGCCGGTCTCCTCCTCCACCTCCCGCGCTGCCGCCTGCTCCGGGGTTTCATCGGGTTCGATCAGACCCATCGGCAGCTCCCAGCCCCAAACGTCGGTGATGAACCGGTGGCGCCACATCATCAGCACCCGCTTCTGCTCATCGACGACGGCTGCCACCGCAAGGTGCCGCAGCCGCACCACATGGTGCTCCCAGCGCCGGCCGTCCGGCTGCTGGACATCCACGAGGCAGAGATTGACCCACGGATTGGTGTAGATCTGCCGCTCGCCGTGCACCGTCCACCGCATGAGCCAACTCCCTTTCGCCCGATACGGCATTCATCATGTCACTTCGACGAGAACCCGTAGCCCCGAACGACCACTTCAGGCCGCACGCCCGACCCGTGATGTGGCGGCCGAGAGCTCGGACACCCGAAAGTATTCTCCCGGGGCCGGAGCCGCGTACAAGTGAGGGCCATCACAACAGGGAACGGGCGCGCGGGTTGGTTCTCGGGGCGAGGGAACGTGGTTCGAACTCGGCTTCACCATCGACGCGGTAGCCGGCCGGAGGCGTGTGGATCCACGAGCGGGCCACACCATGGTCACGGACAACTCCGGGCGCCGGATGGCTCAGGGCACTGCGGGGGCCGGGGCGGGGTCGAAGAGACCGCCCATCCCCGCCAGGACGGAGGGGGCCACCCGGTAGTACACCCAGGTACCGCGCCGCTCGGAGATCAACAAGCCCGCCTCGCGCAGCTTCTTCAGGTGGTGGCTGACGGTCGGCTGCGAGACCCCGACATCGGAGATGTCGCACACGCAGGCCTCCCCGCCGGGGTGCGAGGCCACCGCCGAGAACAGGCGCAGCCGCACCGGGTCGCCGAGCGCCTTGAACATCGCGGCGGCGCGCTCGGCCTCGTCGACCTCCAGGGGCCGCTGGGCCAGCGGCGGGCAGCACGGGACGACGTCCCCGGCGGGCGGGGTCGTGCCGGCCCCGGGGCCCGTCGAGATCTGCACGATGGTCATACCCCCATGGTGTCACCCCCGGCCCCGAACGCCCCCGGTTCGGGGGGCTCGGGGGCAAGCGTCACATGCCGGTCACCGCTGTCGGCTCGGGTTCTTCTCAGCGACATGCGAACCATCCGCTTGCCGCCGCCTCCGATCCAACAATTGGGACACCCGTTGCGGTGAGACCTTCAACACCACGGCGACCTCCCTCCCCGACAGACCGAGGGAGTCGAGCTGTCGGGCCACCCTGCGACGCTGGGCGACCGCCCGCTCCCGAGCGTCCTCGGCCTCGCGGTCGGCTTGGCCGAGGTTGAGGAGTTCCCCGTCCGCTCCGGCGCCGATCTCGGGCACGACCTCGATACCGAAAGCATCGTCGGGAAGGTCCAGTACCACAGAGATGTGGTCCCGGGCCATGGCCTCGGCATCCACAAGCGTTCGGGACTGGGTTACACCAACCCCGTCCACGTGAAGCTCCCAGCCGTGCTTCCATCGTTTGGCGACGACCCGGTACATGCCGTGGGTCATGACATCCACCCTTCCGGCAGGCATATGAGCTTTGCCTTCACATCGTCGATGACGCCGGGCGAGACGTTCCGGTGCCGCGGGAGGGGAACCATGTGTTCTCCACGGGGGTGGAGCCACTTGGTGTGCGGCCCCCGGTCGGGAAGCCTCTTGTCGCGGCCCGCGACCCGAAGCTTCATCGAAGGTGTCACCATGTGAAATCCAGACTCCCTAGACGTCAAGATCAAATCAACCTTGATGCCCTCTGATTCGATTGGTGTAAATATTGACGCCCATCGATTCAAGTGCCAGGATGGCCACGAAGACATTCGCATACGTCGATACCGGCAGGTGGGGCCACCGGCCGGGAGGGAGCTCCGATGAGTACAGTCGCCACGCAGGCCGTTCCCGCAGCCGTCGCCGAGGGGAACGGGGAGCACCCCGTGGTCGTCATCGGCGCCGGTCCCGTCGGCCTGGCCGCAGCCGCCCACCTGCTCGACCGGGGGTTGCGCCCGCTGGTACTGGAGGCCGGCGAGGGCCCCGGCCACGCCGTGCGCGGCTGGGGTCACGTGCGGCTCTTCTCCCGCTGGGCCGAGGTGATCGACCCCGTGGGTGAGAAGCTGATCGCCGCCCGGGGCGCCGGGTGGACCCGGCCCGACGACACGGCGTACCCCACCGGGGCCGAGTGGGTCGAGCACTGGCTCCGGCCGCTCGCCGACGCCCTCGGCGACCGCGTGCGGTACGGCACCCGGGTGACCGGCGTCGCCCGCTCCGGCCGCGACCTGATCGTCGACGCCGACCGCGTGGAACAGCCCTTCGTCGTGCAGGTCGAGCGGGCCGACGGCACCGAGGAGCGGATCATCGCCCGCGCCGTCCTGGACGCCTCCGGCACCCGGGGCACCCCCTCCCCCATCGGCGGCAACGGCCTGCCCGCCCTCGGCGAACGCGCCGCCGCCGACCGGATCGTGTACGACATCCCCGACCTGCGGGACCCGGCCGTCCGCGCCCGGTACGCGGGCCGCACCACCGCCGTCGTCGGCTCCGGAGCCTCCGCCTTCACCGTGCTGGCCGCCCACGCCGAACTGGCCGAGGAGGTCCCCGGCACCCGGGCGGTGTGGATCCTGCGGCGCGGGCTGGGCGCCGACACCTTCGGCGGCGGGGAGGCCGACCAACTTCCCGCGCGCGGCGCGCTCGGCCTGCGCGCCCGGGCCGCCGTGGAGGCGGGCACGGCGACGCCGCTGACCGGTTTCCGGGTCACCGCCGTGGAGACCGTCGAGCGGACCGCCGAGGGGGGTGCCGACGACACCGGGCGGCTGGTCCTGATCGCCGAGGACGGCCGGCGGTCCGAGCCGGTGGACTCGGTGGTCGGCGTCACCGGCCTGCGCCCCGACCTCTCCTTCCTCTCCGAGGTGCGGCTGGGGCTGGACGAACGACTGCGGGCCCCCGTCGCGCTGGCCCCGCTCATCGACCCCAACGTCCACTCCTGCGGCACCGTCTACCCGCACGGCGCCGAGGAGTTGTCCCACCCCGAGGGCGACCTGTACCTGGTGGGGATGAAGAGCTACGGCCGGGCGCCGACCTTCCTCGCGATGACCGGTTACGAGCAGGTGCGGTCGGTGGCCGCCGAGTTGGCCGGGGACCGGGAGGCGGCCCGGCGGGTGGAGCTGGTCCTGCCGGAGACGGGGGTGTGCGGCGGCTCGGGCCTGTTCGAGGAGCCGGCCGCCGTCGAGGACGGGGAGACGGACGGGGGTTGTTGCGGAGCGCCGGTGGGGGTTTCGGACCGGCGGGCCCGGTCGGGTCGCCCCGGGCCGGCGGCCGGCGGGCACGCCGGCGGTGCGCCCCCGGCCCGATCAGCCGACGGGCACGCGCAGCAGCGCCGCCCACAACGTCAGCCCGGGCCCGAAGGCGAGCGCGACGACGTGCGCTCCGGGCACGAGACCGCCTGTCCCCCGCAGGTGGTCCAGCACCAGCAGCACCGTGGCCGAGGAACAGTTCCCGTAGCCGCTCAGGACCTCCCGCGAGGAGGCCAACGCCGACTCCGGGAGGTCCAGTTCGTCCCGAACGGTGTCCAGGATCCGGGGCCCGCCCGGATGCACCGCCCAACCGATCGGGGAGTCGGGCGCCACGCCGTTGCGCGCCAGCAGTTCCGTCACCACCGGGCGCACGTGCTTGGCCAGAACCTCCGGCACCTCCGGGGCCAGTCCCATCCGGAACCCCAGATCGGTGATCCGCCAGGTCATGTGCCCACCGGTGTCGGCATCGGTGTGGGAGGCGAGATCGACCACCTCCAGCGAGGGCTCGGCCTTCCCCGTGATCCCTGTCGTCCCCGTGGTCCCCGTGGTCGAGGCGCCGTCCTCCGGGGAACCTCCGGGACGCACCACCACCGCGACGGCGGCGTCCCCGAACAACGCGTGAGTGACCACCTGTTGGGGATCGGTGGTGGGCGGCTGGAGGTGCAGGGTGGTCAACTCCGCGCAGAGCAGCACCGCCGGCCGCCCGTGGGCCGCCACGTAATCGGTCACACTGCCCAGGCCGGGCAGCGCCGCGTAACAGCCCATGTGGCCGACGAGCAGCCGACGGGTGTCCGGTCGCAGACCGAGGGCGGACGCCACCCGGATGTCCACACCGGGGGTGTCGTAGCCGGTGCAGGAGGCGACGGCCAGCATGCCGACCGCGTCGGCGTCGAGCCCGGCCGCCTCCAGCGCGGCGGCCACCGCGCGCCGTCCCAACGCCGGCGCCTCGACCGCGTAACGGCTCATCCGCTCGGCGGTGGTCCAGTGGGTCGGCGGCTCGGTGATCGGGTTGACCACGGTGTGCCGCCGGGCGACGCCGGCGGAGTCGAAGACGCGTCGGGCGAGCCGGCTGCCGGCGAAGTGGTCCCGGAAGAAGCCGTCCCACAGGTGGTGCTGGGAGACCGGTTCGGGTACCGCCACCCCGAAGGCGGTGATCACGGGGGCCGGGCCGGGGACGGCGGAAGAGGGGCGTCCGGGGCTCACCATCGGGACACCGCCGTGTCCCGGGCCGGGTCGCCCCCCAGGGCGGCCACCCCCAGCCAGTCCGCGCACACGTCCGAGGTGGCGGGTTGCAGGGCCCCGCAGCGGGCGTCCCGGTAGAGCCGTTCCAGCGGGTGACCGCGACGGGTCGCCGAGGCGCCGGCCGCCTCCAACACCGAGGAGGCCACCTCGGCGGCGGTGTCCCCGGCCAGCAACTTGGCGCGCCACACCCACCGGTTGGTCTCCGGTTCCCCCGGTCGGTCGGTGACCCGGCGGGCCGCCTCGCCAACCGCCAGGGCGGCGGCCTCCACGGCAGCGTCGGCACGCCCCACCCGCGCCCGCACGGCGGGCAGTCCGGTCAGTCCGCGTGCCCCCAGGTGGTCGGCGGCGGCGCGCAGCACCGCCCGGGCGACCCCGACGTAGACGGCGGCGTAGGAGGCGACGAGCCACTGCGGCATCACCTCGGCGATCGGCAGTGCCAGTCCCTCGACGCCCCCCAGCAGCGCGTCGGCGGGCACCTCGGTGTCCAGGCGCAGGTCATGGCTGCCGGTGGCCCGCATCCCCAGGGAGTCCCAGGTGGGGTCCACCCGCACACCCTCTCCGGCGGGCACCAGGAAGTAGGAGACGCGGACATCGGCGTCCCCCGCGCCGTCGTCCCCCGCACCGGCGTCCCGGGCGTCCTCGTCCCGGGCCGCGACGAGGTAGGCGTCCACGTGTCCGGCCCCGGAGACGAACGCCTTGTGTCCGGTGATCCGGTACCCCCCGGCGGTGCGGCGGTAGCCGGTGGTGATGCGGGACAGCCGGGAGCCGGCGCCGCGTTCACTCATCGCCACCCCGTACAGCGCGCCCCCGGCGGCCTCCCGTAGCACGCGGTCGCGGGTGGTGAACCAACTGTCGGGGGCGCCCAGCGCGCGGGCCAGGTCGTCCGGGGTGTGGGCCAGGGCCCCGGTGACCGAGGCGTGCATGTTGTGGATCAGCGCGGTGGCTCCCGCCCCGGCGGCCAACTCCGCCGCCACGGCGGTGTAGTCGGCGAAGTCGGCCCCGCTGCCGCCGAGCCGGCGGGGGACCATGAGACCGAGCAGGCCCGCCGCGCGCAGATCGGCGAAGTCGGCGGTGGGGAAGGTGCCCGCCTCGTCGTGGGCGGCGGCCCGCTCGGCGACGGCGGGGACCAGGGCGCGGACGCGTTCCAGGGCACCGGCCGCGTCGGCGGCCGGGGCACCGGCCGGTGATTCCGCGACGCCGGTCGTCCCCCGGTCGGCCGGGGGCGGAGCCGGGGTCGGGCCCGGGCCGTCGGTGGCCCGCGGGTCGGGGCCGTCGGGGCCGTCGGGGTTGTCGGTGTGTCGGGGAACGGTGGTGGGCGAGGTGTCGGGCCGCGGGGGTGGGTGCGGGGGCATGGGGCGTCCTCTCTCGTTCCGGGCCGGGCCTCCCGGTGCGTTGCCACCGGGTCGGGGCCCGGGCTCCGATCCGGTCGATCACGGGCGGGGTCGGATGGGCCGGCCGGAACGGTGACGGAGCGGAGGGGGCCCCACCGCGTTCGCCGTATCGCATGCCACGTCCCGGGTGGTTCCACTCATCGGTCGCCCGCGCGGTGGTCCGGCGTCCCGTCCGGGACCCGGCGGCTTCCTCCCGGCGCGCCGCCGGGCGCCACGGGGCGGAGGGGGTCTCACCGCACGCTCCGGGGAACCGACGCGGAAGGAGGGGCGACGGCTTTGCGCCCGATGCCCTGGTAGAGGATCGAGGTGTCCCGAACGGGTCGCATCCGAACGGTGTCGCGCCGACCGGCCAGCCATGCCGGCAGGTCGCGCAGCGCGGGCCGCACCCCCCGGATGCGCAACCGCACGCCGTGCCGGGCGCATTCACGCCCCAGGCGCTCGCGGTTGACGAACAGAGCGGGGTCGTGCACACCCCGGGGCGCCACGCGCGGAACCCGTTCTCCGATGTGAACGGCCACCCAACGCGCGAGCGTCGTGTCGGCGAGGGTGTCCACGACCAGGAGGCCCCCGGGCCGCAGCAGTCGGCACGCCTCCGCGACCGCCCGGGAGAGGTCCGGGACGTGTTCGAGGATCTCCCCGGCCACCACCACGTCGGCGACACCGTCGGCCAGGGGCACCGCCGTCACGTCACCCCGCAGAGGGAGCACGCCGCGCCCACGGGCGACGGCCAGCGATCGGGGGGAGAGGTCCACCCCGATGTGCCGGTACCCGTGGCCCCCGAGGTGCGGGGCCAAGAGGCCTCCCCCGCATCCCAGATCGACCAGTACGGCCCCGGGCCGCGAGGCGGGTGGGACGAGTTCGGCCCGGGCCGCGGCCAGCCAGTGCAGCATCGCGAAGTCCCCGCGCGGGTCCCCCCACCGGTCTGCCAACCGCTCGTACAGGGCCGGATCGTTGGGGATGGGGGCGGGGGCCGGCGCGCGGCGCGGCAGGAGGCCGCGCAGGGCGCCCGGCAGCCCCCGGACACGGGCGCCGGCGCGGGCCGAGGACGACCGCAGGGACGACGGCGGGGCGAACGAGGGTGCGAACGAGGGTGCGAACGACGGCTCCGACACGGTGGGGCCACGACGTTCACTCGGGCTCGTCATACCGACAGGCTGGCACACTCGTTCCCCATGCGGATCGTTTCCCGACGCGTGTCGGCGTGGATCGGTGCCTGCCATCCCCTGCCCGTCGTCGCGGTGACGGCGGTCACCGCCGGCCTGGCCATCGCGGTCGGCCACACCCCCGGCGGGACACTCCTGGTCACGGCGGCGGTGCTGGCCGGACAGCTCTCCGTGGGCTGGCTCAACGACCTGGTGGACGCCGACCGGGACGCCCGGGTCGGTCGGACCGACAAACCGGTGGCCCGGGGGCTGGTGTCCCGACGGGCGGTGACCGTGGCCACGGTGCTCGCCGCCGGGGTGGCCACCGTGCTGTCCCTGGCGGCCGGACTCCTCGCGGCGGCGGCCCACCTGATCGCCCTGGCCTCGGCGTGGGCCTACGACCTGGGGGTGAAGTCGACCCGCTGGTCGGTGGCCCCGTACGCCGTCTCCTTCGGCCTGCTGCCGACCTTCGTCGTGCTCGCCCTGCCCGGCGCGCCGTGGCCGCCGTGGTGGCTGCCGGCCGCCGGGGCGCTGCTGGGGTGCGCGGCGCACTTCCTGAACGTGCTGCCGGACCTGGCCGACGACGCGGCGGTGGGGGTGCGCGGCCTGCCGCACCGGTGGGGTGCGCCGGTCAGCCGGGTGACGGCGGGGGTCCTGGTGCTGGCGGCCTCGGCGCTGCTGGTGGTGGGCCCGGCGGGCCCCGACGGTGTGCCGGGGGGCGCCCGGATCGCGGTGCTGCCGGTGGCGGCGCTGGTGGTGGGGGTGGGACTGGCGCGCGGGCGGCGGCCGGGGTCGCGGGCGGCCTTCAACGCGGTGCTGGTGGTGGCCGTGACCGCCATGGGCCTGTTGCTCACCGCCGGGCCGTCTGCCGTCACCCGGGGCTGACCCGGCGGCCGTGATCCGCCGGCGGCGCGGCCCGGTGACCGGCGGCCCGGCCGGCCGAAAGCCGGCCGATCGGTTGATGTCCGCGCCACGCCGGCACGCCAGGCTGACACCATGCCCAGCATCGAAGCGCGCGGACCGCGCAAGACCTACGGAACCACGGTGGCGGTCGACGACATCGACCTCGACGTGGACGAGGGGGAGATCCTCGGCATCCCGGGCCCCAACGGTTCGGGCAAGACCACCACCGTCGAGTGCGTGGCCCGGCTGCGCGACCCGGACGCCGGGACCCTGCGGGTGGCCGGTCTGACCCCGGGGCGCGACCGGGACCGGCTGAACCGGATCGTCGGCGTCCAGCTCCAACAGGCCGAACTCCAGGCCAAGCTCACGGTGCGCGAGGCCCTGGCCCTGTACGCCTCGTTCCACGACAACCCCGCCAACGGCGTCGCGCTCGCCGAACAGTTGGCGCTGGGTCCGAAACTCGACACCCGCTACGGCAAGCTGTCGGGCGGCCAGCAGCAGCGGCCGGCCATCGCGTTGGCTCTCATCGGACGACCCCGGATCGCGCTGCTCGACGAGCTGAGCACCGGGCTCGACCCGCGCTCCCGGCGGGCGGTGTGGGAGGTGATCGAGGAGGCCCGGGCGGACGGCACCACCGTCCTCCTGGTCACCCACTCCATGGAGGAGGCGCAACACCTGTGTGACCGGCTGGCCCTGTTCGATCGGGGCCGGATCATCGCGCTCGACACCCCGGCGGGGTTGATCGGGCACACCCGGATCCCCACCGTGATGTCCTTCTCCGCCCCCGCCGGTACGGACACCGGGGAGTTGGCCGCGATCGAGGGCGTGGACCGCGTCCGCACGCGGGGGGACGGCCGGCTCGAGCTCAACCTGACCGACGAGGCCGTCATCGAGGTGCTGTCCCTGCTGTCGGCGCGGGGGTGTACGGCCCGGTGGGCTGCGCGTCGTGGACGCGACCCTGGACGACGCCTTCCTGGCCCTGGACGCCGCCGGGGCGGGGGATTGGCCGGCCGTCCGCGACGTGGTCGTGCTCATCGCCTGGGCCCCGGCCGCGGGGGCGGTCGCCACGCGATACGGTGAGCCGGAGCCGCTGCACCGGGACGTCGAGGCCACCGTCCTGCGGGTGGCGCAGGAGGCGCTGACCAACGTGGACAAGCACGCCGGGGCCTCCCGGGTCGGCGTCACCCTCTCCTACATGGGCGAGGTGCTCACCCTGGACGTGCGCGACGACGGAACCGGCTTCGAAGCCTCACCGAACGGTGTACCCGCTCCGAACGGGACGGGCGGCCTCGGCCTGCCCGGCATGAGACAGCGCGCCGCCCGGGTCGCCGGGGAGGTCGTGGTGGAGTCCGGCCCCGGGGCGGGGACCGCCGTCTGCCTGAAGGTTCCGGCGGTGCGCGATGCCTGAGCGGGTGCGGCTGCTGCTGGTCGACGACCACCCGGTGGTTCGCGACGGGCTGCGCGGCATGTGCGAGGCGGTCCACGGGTTCGAGGTGGTCGGGGAGGCGGCGGCCAGCACCCGGGCACTCGCGCTGGCCGCCGGACTCGCCCCCGACGTGGTGCTGATGGACCTGCGGATGCCCGGCATGGGCGGGGTCGAGGCCACCGCCCGACTGCGGGACTCCGGCTCGACGGCCCGGGTGCTGGTGCTCACCACCTACGACACCGACCGGGAGATCACCGCCGCCCTGGACGCCGGCGCCACCGGCTACCTGTTGAAGGACGCCCCGCGCGAGGACCTCTTCGCCGCGATCCGCGCCGCGGCGGAGGGGAGGTCGGTGCTCTCACCGGCGGTCGCCGGCCGCCTCGCCTCCCGGGCCCGGTCCTCCCGCACCGGGGAGTTGACCGCCCGGGAGACGGAGGTGCTGCGGCTGGTCTCGCTGGGGCGGCCCAACCGGGAGGTGGCCCGCGAACTCTTCGTCAGCGAGGCGACCGTCAAGACGCATCTGGTGCACGTCTACGAGAAGTTGGGGGTCAAGGACCGGGCCGCCGCGGTGGCGGTCGCCTACGAGCGCGGCCTGCTCGGCGGGGCGACCGGCGGGCCGCCCCGGGAGCGGTGAGGCCGGGAGCGGTGGCGGGAGCGGGCAGGCCGGGAACCGGGACCGAAGCCCGGGCCGAGGACGGAGGACCGGAGCCGGGACGGTGCCGGCATCGGGAGCCGAACGGTGCCGGCCGGGCCCGATTCCGGAGCCGGGGGACGTGTACGCGCCCGGGCGTCGCCCACCCGCCGGAGCCCGGGGGCGCCCCCGGGCTCCGGCGGGGAGGGGTGGTGCGGCCCCGCCCTCACCCCCACAGGGCGGAGCCGACGGCCAGGCCGAGGGCCACCGCGCCGACCGCCGCGACGACGCTCCCCACCGCGTTGAGCACCGCCGGACCCCGGGCGCCCGTCTCCCACAACCGCAGCGTCTCCCACGAGAAGGTGGAGTAGGTGGTGAGCGCCCCGCACAGCCCCGTACCCAGCGCGAGGGCGAGCGTCTCGCCCGCCGCGTCGGCGAGAACCGCGCCGGTCAGCACCCCGAGGGCGAGGCTTCCCAGCAGGTTGACGGTCAGCGTGCCAAGGGGGAACCTCGAGCCGAACCGGGCTTGTACCCCCGTGTCGATCAGGTACCGCAGACAGGCGCCCAGCGCACCGCCGAGGGCGACCCACCACCACATCACGACGCGCCCCTGCCCTCGGTCCCGCCGGCGGGGTGCGGACGGTTCGACGCACGCCGGGTGAGTACGGCGGCGGCCCACACCGCGAGCAGCGCGCCGACCAGGTTGGCCGCCGCGTAGCCGAGGCCGATCGCCGCGCGGCCGCCGGCGATCAGCCGCTCGATGTCCACGGCGTGCACGGAGAAGGTCGTGAACCCACCGAGCAGGCCGGTGCCGAGGAACGGGCGCAGCAGCGGGTGCGCGGCGCGGTCGGTGACCGTCACCGCCAGGACGCCGAGCAGCGCGCTGCCGAGGATGTTGACGGTGAGCAGGGCGGAGGGGAACGCCTCGTCGGGGGTCGGCCACGAGAGGGAGACGCCGTACCGGGCGAGGGCACCGAGCGCGCCCCCGGCGGCGACGGCCGCGAGCACGAGGGGAAGCCGGGGCCCGGGGCGGGGACTCCGGCGGGTCGCACCCGGCCCCGTGGCGGCGCCCGGGTCGGAGTCCGGGGGTTCGGCCCGACCGGCGGGCACGGCGGTGGGCTCCTCGGGAGGCCCGGGCTCACCCGGCCGACCGGGTTCGATGGATCGCACGGGGTCGTTCCCTGTTCCCTCCCCCGGGCGCCCCGGCGGGTGGGCCGGTTCCCGGACACGGCGACGGTCTGTCGGACTTCCGCGAACAGGGACCGTCGGCCGGCCGGTGGGCGGCGGTTCGGGGCGGCGGGCCCCACCGCCGCGCGGCCCCGGCGACCGTCCCCGGCCGCCCGGCACCACGCCGCCAGGTTACTCCGCGCGGCCGTGGCCGGCGGGGCCCGGCTCACCCGCCCGGGGCCCACCGGCCACGCGGTCATCGGCCGGGCCGGGAACGACGACGGTCCCGCCGTCCCGACCCGGGGCGGAGCCGGAACGGCGGGACCGGGGACCGCGTGGCCGGGGGCCGCGTGGCCGGGGGCCGGGGGCCGGGGGCCGACGGAACGTCCCCGTCAGGCGGGGGGTGTGGGGACGCGGCCGGCGGAGGTGCCGAGGCCGAGCGGGAAGAGCGGAATCCTCGGCAGGGCCGGCTCCGGGCCTGCGTCGGGTTCGTCCGCCTCCCCCCGGGCCGCCGCCCGCTCGTCGGCCGGGGTGTCGTCGCCTGCCCCGTCGGGCGACGGCCGGGAGGCCGGAACGAACGCCGGCGGTGCCGGGAGGGCGAACGCCGGGAGGGCCGGCGGTCCGAACAGGAGCCCCGACTCCCCCGCGCCCTCCGACCCCGGTGGTTCGGCGGCGTCCTCGATCAGCTCCGCCTCCTTGTACCGGCGGCACTCGCGGTGCCAGAGCAGAATGCCGGAGAGCCAGTGCTCCAGGTCGGTGACGTAGGCGTCGAGGATCGCGCGGGCCTCGTCGTCCAGATCGAAGTCGTCGTACAGCACCGGCAGTTCGTTCTCGGCCACGAGTTGGAACTGCTCCAGGCGGGACTCCATCAGGGCATGCGTCATCCCCAGCGCCGTCGGATGGTCGCATCCGAAGAAGTTCTGTGCGACGAGCACCGCGTTGTGCACCTCGCCCTCGTACTCGACCTCCTTCTGGTACGAGAAGACGTCGTTGAGCAGGCAGGCCCAGTCGGCGGCGGAGTTCTCCAGCGAGCGCATCGGCCCGCTGCGGTAGATCGCCTCGGGGATGCGCTGTCCGTGACCGAGGCGGCACAGGCTCATCGTGAAGTCCGACCCGAAGGTCGTGCGGCGCATCTCGATGTAGTCCACCGGGTCGGGCACCCGGTGGGCCGCCTGGTTGTCCAGCTCCCACAGCCAGCTGTCGACCATGTCGCGGAAGGTCGCGCGGAACGCCCGGCGCGCATCGATCGTCATCGGCCCGGCGGTGCGCCGCCACAGGTCGGCGAGGCCGCGCTCCAGGGCGTTGGTGGGCGCGGGCGTCGCCGAGGGGTCCTCGATGGGGGTGAACAGCTTCAGCCGGTCCGTGCACGCCCGCGCACCGGCCAGGTCGCGGGTCCGGCCGAAGACGACGGGGTAGTAGTCGTCGCCGTACGTCCCCCAGGTCAGCCAGGCCGAGGTGATGTCGAGCTGCTCGGGCGCGGCGTCGGGATGGATGCCGGCGGCGCACAGCGGGAAGTCGTAGCCGGCGAGCTTGGCGCGGCTCCAGACGTTCGAGCCGGGGACGCCGGGTTGGGCGCGCAGCATCCCCATCCGCTCGCCCCACTCCACGACCTCGCGGCGGGCCGCCGGAAGGTGCGGGCTGAGCCGGACGGTGAACGGCATCCGGAGATCCGGGATCACCGAGGGGCCCACGGGGTGCGGCACGTGTCCGTGCCGGCGCAGTCCGCGCGTCCCGGCGACGGCGCTGCCGAGCACGGTGCGCAGGGTACCGGCGAGGTCGGCGGCGGAGGTGCCGAGCCCGGCGGGTCGCAACCAGGGTTCGGCGACGGCGCCGCCCGGACCGGCGGCCCCGGCGCCCCGGGTCGCGGCGGCGGCCCCGCCGTTGTTCATGTACCGGCTGGAGCGCAGGTGCCATTCGTGGCCGCCGGCCTGCCAGTCCTGCAGGCCCTTGGCATAGGCGAGGACGGCGGCGCACTGCGCGGGGTCCAGCCCGTGCCCGACGAAGAGCGGGGCCAGCTCGGTCAGCGCGGTGTGTTCGAACTGCTGCACCCGGGAGGTCAGCAGGTCGTTGACGGCCTCGGCGGCCTCCTTCGTGGAGCACTTCAGGAAGGTCTCCATGACCAACACGCCGTTGCTCAACTCGCCCTCGTCGCGCACCTCCCGCTCGTAGGAGAAGAGATCGTTGCGCAGGTGGACGGCGTCGGAGAAGGCGTCGCGCAGCACGCGCAGCGGGCGGGTGTCGGCGACCGCCTCGGGGACCTCCGCCCCGGCGGCGAACTCCACCAGCCCCGCCGACCAGGGCGCGCCGCCGACCTTGCGGCGCATCTCGATGTACTCCAGCGGGTTGGAGATCCGGCCGGCGTCGATGTTGGCCAGTTCCCACAGCGACTCGTTGAGCAGGTTCTCGGTGCTCTCGACGAACCGGCGGCGCCAGGCCGGGGACATGGCGGGGACGGTGCGGGCCCACAGGTCGGCCAGGCCGGCCTCGACGGGGTTGGTGGGCTCGGGGAAGCCGTCGGCCGGGTCGAGCGGCATGAAGCGCGGCAGCCGCTCCAGGTACGCCTTGCCGGCGGAGCGGTCACGGGTGCGCTTGAAGGTCTCCAGGAAGTGGTCGTCGAAGAAGAACACCCACACGTACCAGTCGGTGACCAGCGACAACACCTCGGCCGAGCAGTCGGGGTGGGTGTAGGCGCAGAGCAGGGCGTAGTCGTGGGCCTCCAGGTCGGCGGTGTCCCAGATGCCGGAGCCCTCCACCATTCCCATCTCCCGGGCCCACTCGCGGGTGTGCTGGCGGGCCTCCTCCAGGTGGGGGTTGAGGCGGGCGGGGTAGGAGAGGTAGAAGTCCGGCAGCTCGAAGGGCTGTTCGCTTCCGGAGGTGTCCCGGGCGGTCCCGTCCGGGAGGGCGGACCCGGCGGCGGGCGTCCCGGCGGCGGGTCCCCGGAGCGCGGCGCGCGGGGGGTCGGATGGTGCTTCCGGGATGCGCCCCGGGTGCGGACGGTCCGCTTCGGCGTCCGGGCGGGGGGCGGGCGGCAGGTGCGTCACCGGTGGGCGGCCTTTCTGGTGCGGCGTTCCGGGGTCGTCGACGGGCCGGAACGGTGGGGCCGGGTGAGGGGCGGCACGGGGTCGATCCCGTGTCGCCCCTCACCCGGACAGCCCAGCACTACCCGGCACCGCGAACCACCATCCGGCACCCAAAAAGGTCATATGAACGCCACCCATTTCGGCCCGGTGCCGCACCCGTCCCGGGCCCGCCCGGCGTTCGCCCCGACGTGCTCAACCATCCGGGTGCCGCGATGGGTCGGGCCGGCGGATGACACCGTCCGTGACGAGGAACCCCCGCGCCGCGTCACATCGCGACCGCCCCGCCCCGCCCCGGCGCACGGTCGAGCCGCGCCGGGATCGGCACGCGCCGGGGACCACGCGGGGCGGGGACACCGGGATGTGCGTCACAGGCATGTCACAACGGTGGTTGTCCCGTGGCCGGGAGTGATCGGATGGGAGAGGCTCCGACGAGCCGACCGCGGGGGGACACCGTGCGACAGACCACCATGGCCGTGTTGGGGACCGCCGCGTCCGGGGTGGTCCTGCTACTCGGCGCCGCCTCCTGCTCCTCGGGGGACGGGAACGCCGTCTCCCCGCCCCGCCTGCCCGACGGGGACATCGAGGCGTGGGCGACCATGATGAGCGCGATCCACGGCATCGAGTGGGAGCGCGAGGGTGAGCCGGCCGGGGACGACGGCTCGGAGCACCTGGTGCGGGAGGGCTCGGCCACGGTGGGATACGACCCTGCCGACCACGTACCGGAAGGGGGCGCCGCCGGGGAGGAAGCCTCCTAGGCGAAGTACCGGGTCCTCGCCCGGACCGACGCGGAGGGTTGGCCGTCGAGGTTCCGCTGTCAGGCGCTGGACCTGCCCGCCTACCCGGTTCCCCTGCCCAATGCCTTCCTCGGCGACTGCGCGACCGCCGCCGGGATGGAGGGGGCGCTGCCCGAGGACGTGGGCAGATGGCTGTCCCCCGACGGGAACCGGAAGGGCTCCGACGAGAGGGAGACCGTCATCCGCGGAGCCCGACTGGAGTTGCGGGACCGGGTGACCGGGGTCTCCGTCTCGGTGCGTCCGGTGGAATAGCGCGTCGCCCGGAGCCGTTGGGGGAAGGACGAAAAGGTCCCCGGCGGACGACGGAGAGGAGAGCGGCGCGTGGACGGGAACGGCGGCACCGTGGACCCGGCGGAGGAGTACCGTCTGGCCAAGCTCTTCTTCGAGATCCGCGACTACGGCGAGGCGGCCCGTCGGCAGAGCCTGGTGGTCGAGGCGGAGCCCGACAACCTGGCGGCCCGGCTGTTGCTGGCCCGCGCCTACTACCACTCCGCCCGGCTGGGTCGGGCGGAGACGGAGCTGCGCTTCATCGTGGAACGGGACCCGACGGACGCCTACGCGCACCTGATGCTGGGGCGCGCCCTGGAACGGCAGAACCGACCCGACGAGGCCCGCCGCCACCTGCGGCTGTCGGCCGCGCTGCGGGGCGAGCCGATCGACGCTCCGGGACACCGGTTGACGAGCGGTCCGACCCGGGTGGACGGCGCCCCGGACCACGGGGACGACGCGGCCTGAGGAGCCGGGGTCCGCGGCCCGGGGGTTCGGCCGGCCCCGACCCCGGGTCGGGAGCACATCGACACGTGAGCGGATGACCGGAAGAAACGACGATTCCATCCGCGCCCGTCGGGCGGTCACCCGTCCGGCGGGCGTGCGCTCCTCCGGACGGGTGGGGCGGCCGGCCCGGGCAGGTGACCGGGCCGCCCCGCCACCCGTGGCACCCGACCCCCGCGACGGACCGTGACGGTACCGGCGGTCCCGCACCGGGGTCGCCGACCCGTCCCCTCGAGGAAGAGGCAGGTCGTGTTCAAGAACGTCAAGACCACCGTCGCGGTGGCCGCCGGGGCGCTGGCCCTGGGTCTGCTGGGTGCCTCCCCCGCCCTCGCCGGCGAGCAGCGCGCCGCCGTTCCCGCCGACTCGGTCGCGCACGCCAAGCAGGCGACCGGCACCGTGGTCGCACGCACCGGCGTGAACGTCCGCTCCGAGCCCAACACCCGCTCCCGGGTCCTGGACACCTACCCCTACGGCGCCACCATCGCCCTGCGCTGCAAGGTCTACGGCGAGAACGTGGACGGCAACCACATCTGGTACAAGGTCGAGGGCCGCACCGGCTGGGTCACCGCCCGCTACGTGCGCAACAACAACCCCGTCCCGTGGTGCTGACGTCCCGTCTGCCCCGCTGAGCGCACCCGGCCGAGCGCGACCGCCCCGACGACCGGTCCGACGACCGGCGCCGGGGCGGACGCGCGACGCGCCCCGTCCGCGCCCCCGGCGCGCCCCCGGCGCGCGTCCGCCTCGTGCGCCCCCGTGCGCCCCCGTGCGACACGAGAGCCGGGGGGGGTGACGATGGGGGGATGCTGCTCGCCGATCTCGCCCGCACCTCCCGGGAGGTCGCCGCCACCTCCTCCCGCACGGAGAAGACCGCCGCGCTCGCCCGGCTGTTCCGGGCCGCCGAACCGGCGGACGCGCCCCTCGTGATCACCCACCTCGCCGGCCGACTGCCCCAGCGCCGCACCGGCCCGGGGTGGCGCTCGCTCACCGAACGCCCCGAACCCGCCGACGCGCCCCGACTCACCGTCCGCGAGGTGGACACCGCGCTGACCGCCATCGCCGGCGTCTCCGGCAAGGGCGCGACCGCCGAGCGCCATCGCCACTGGACCGCCCTGCTGGAGCAGGCCACCGACGCCGAACAGGACTTCCTGGTACGTCTGGTCGGCGGTGAACTGCGGCAGGGCGCCCTGGACGCGCTCGCCGTCGAGGGTCTGGCCGCCGCCACCGACACCGACCCCGCCGAGCTGCGCCGCGCCGTCATGCTCGGCGGTTCGCTCGGCACCGTGGCCTCCGCCGTACTGGCCGGCGGCGCCGGGGCCCTCGCGGAATTCCGGCTGGAGGTCGGCCGACCGATCCAGCCGATGCTCGCGCGGAGCGCCGGCGGCGTGGCCGAGGCGCTGGACCGGCTGGGCCCGTGCGCGGTGGAGGAGAAGCTGGACGGCATCCGGATCCAACTCCACCGCGACGGCGGGCGGGTCCGGCTCTGGACCCGGACGCTGGAGGAGATCACCGACCGGCTGCCGGAGGTGGTGGCCGCCGGACACGACCTGGCGGTGGAGCGGGCCGTGCTGGACGGCGAGGTCATCGCACCCGGCCCGGACGGCCGCCCGCGGCCGTTCCAGGAGGTCTCCGGCCGGGTCGCCACCCGCGCGGCGGGCGCGGAGAACACCCTGCCGGTACGGGCGGTCTTCTTCGACCTGCTGAGCGTGGACGACCGCGAACTGCTGGACCGCCCCACCGCCGAGCGACACGCCGAACTGGCCCGGCTGCTGCCCGCCGAACACCGGGTGCGACGCCTGGTGGTCACCGACCCCGCCGACCCCGAACAGCGGAGAGCCGCAGAGGAGTTCACCGAGCAGGTCATCGAGCACGGCCACGAGGGGGTGCTGCTCAAATCCCTGGACGCCGGGTACAGCGCCGGGCGGCGGGGCGCGGCCCGGGTGAAGGTCAAACCGGTGCACACCCTCGATCTGGTGGTGCTGGCCGCCGAGTGGGGCAGCGGGCGGCGCACCGGTTTCCTGTCCAACCTGCACCTGGGCGCCCGCCGCCCGGACGGCGGGTTCGCGATGCTCGGCAAGACCTTCAAGGGCATGACGGACGAGACCCTGGCCTGGCAGACCGAACGCCTGCGGGAACTGGCCTTGCCTCCGGACGAGACCGATCCGGGCAACGACTACACGGTGCCGGTCCGCCCGGAACTGGTGGTGGAGATCGCCTTCGACGGGGTGCAGCGCTCCTCCCGGTACCCGGAGGGGGTGACGCTGCGCTTCGCGCGGCTGATCCGCTACCGGGAGGACAAACGGCCGGCGGACGCCGACACGGTGGCCGACGTGCTCGCCCTGCTGCGCTGAGGGGCGGTGGGAGTGGAGGGCTCCCGACGGGGGGTCCCCCGCGGACCCCGACCCCCGGCCCCCGGCCCGTCCGGGAGCGGCGCGGCTCGACGCGGCGACGGCTCGGACACGACCGAGACGTCGTGCCGGTACGACGCGAACCGTCACGGGTCCCGCGCACCCCGCGCCTGCCCATGCCCCCACCCCGCCGGGGCCGTGCCGTGCCGATGGCGTGCGGGTCCCGCGTGGGAGCGCCCGTCCCTTCCCGCCCGTATCCCCCCGGATCCCGGCCGAAGACCGATTGTCGGTGGCGGGGTCCACACTGGGGACATGTGCCGCAGCATCAAAACCCTTCGCGCTCCCGCGATGCCCGTTGTGACGGACGAGGACATCCACGCGGCGGCGCTCCAGTACGTCCGGAAGGTCTCCGGGTTCAGGGCGCCCGCCGCCCACAACCGCGCGGTCTTCGACGAGGCGGTGGCCGCGGTGGAGGCGGCGACCGGACGGCTGTTGGAAGGGCTGGAGATACGCGGCTCCGGCCGCCCGTCGGGGCCGGGCGCCTCCTGAGCGTCCGGCCCCGATGGTCCGCCCGGGGCGGGGGTCGTTGTCAGGTGGCTGTCATCCCGCTGCCGGGACAGGCCCCCCGGTCGTCGCTGTTGACCGGCTGGTGATGGGGCACCGTCTCACCCGGTTCCGCACCCACATATGCCCCGCACTCGGGGCAATACCCCCGGCACACGGCCGGGTCGAGCCTTCCGAAAGACGCCACGGTCATACCTCCGGGGGAAGGTCGTAGGGGCGGCCCGGCGTACGCTCGCCGGCTCGCATGACATGGACAAAGGGTGCGAAGATCCGTGCCCCGCTGTGGAAGACCACTCCGACGCCAGTGGTTGTGGAGGGTTGCTCGCGACCCCGGTAGGAGTAGGTCCGCTCGATCTCCGGACTTCCGGAATTGTTGAGCACGGCCGCGAGATACCGCTCGATGTCAACAAGGGCGATGCCTCGTCCGGTCCCGAGCTCCGGAACAGGAACCTCGGCGGGCGGATCCTTCTCCACGGGCTTTTCCGGCTCGTCGTAACGATCACCTTCGGCGGCTTGGGCAGTGATCGCGTGCCGAAGGCGGGCACCGTTCGCCAGGGTGATCTCGACGCCGAAGGGGCGATTGGTTCCCTCGGACCAACTTTCGGCCGCTGTGATCCCGGGTGCCCGGCCGTAGATCTCCAACGCGAAGTCCCGGAACCGCTCGGGTCTCATGTCCTGTTTCCTTTCGACGGGGCATCCGCAGTCTAGAAGCCGATGAAGACCGGCCGGGACCCGCTTCCAGCCTGTTTCGGATGACCCTCCGCGTCGATGACCTCCGGGAGACACGCTCGTGCGCCGAGCCGGACGGCCTCGAAGTCAGTCCAGAACGGCCACGGCCTCGACCTCGACCAGGTGCTCGGGCACGTCCAGGGCCGCGACCCCGAGCAGGGTGGCGGGCGGTGTCGCGGTGGGTCCCAGCTTCTCGGAGGCCCGGGAGATCCCCTCCAGGAGCGCGGGCATCCTGTCGGGGGTCCAGTCGACGACGTGCACGTTCAGCTTCGCCACGTCCGCGAAGGAACCGCCGACCTCGGCGAGCGCGGTCGCGACGTTGAGGTAGCACCGCTCCACCTGGGCGGCGAGATCCCCTTCCCCGACCGTGACGCCTTCCGCGTCCCACCCGACCTGCCCGGCGACGAAGACCAGCCTCGAACCGGTGGCGATCGACACCTGGTGGTACACGTCGATCTTCGGCAACCCCTCGGGGTTGACCAGCGTGACGGCCATGCCGCCCACCTCCTCGTTCCGGGGCCGGGTCGGTTGTCGCACGACTCGGCCCCACTCGCTCTCTTGTGGTTACCGGGGAACCGTAGGAGAGTGAGCGTTGACGTGGAAGAACGCACTTTTCGGTAACCAGGGAACCTCATGGTGAGCAAGCAGGTCACGGGCTCGGCCGGCGAACAGGCGGATCTGCGACGCGCGGACTCCCTGGCGCGGGAGATCTTCTCCGACATCGCCAACAAGTGGGCGCTGCTGATCATCGAGGCCCTCGGGGAGGACACCCTGCGCTTCGGTGAGCTGCGCCGGGAGGTGGAGGGCATCAGTCACAAGATGCTCGCCCAGAACCTGCGCATGTTGGAGCGCAACGGTCTGGTCGAGCGGTGCGTGCACCCCACCGTCCCGCCGCGCGTCGAGTACACCCTCACCGAACCGGGCCGGGCCCTGCGGGCCACGGTCGACGGCATGTGCGACTGGACCCACCGTCACCTCGCCCACATCGAGGCCTCCCGCACCCGCTTCGAGCCCTGAGGGGCCGGACGACCGTGCCGGGCGGGAAGGTCATCCCATCGTGGGCCCCGGCGATGAGGACGAGCGGGAAGCGAAATCGAACCCCCCATGTTCTTCCAGCACCCGAATAAATTTCCACACGGACGTGGAAGGGTTTTTTCGCTGCACCTTTTCGTGCGCGCCATACCTCTTCTCGAGCTCCATGGACCGGATCGATGCCACCTCGATAAACCCTTCGAAGTCTTCGAAGGCGAAGCTCTTTCCAGAGTAGGAGGGAAGCTCTCTCGTGGCACATTCGATCATGTCGCTCGTTGTCATGTAGCGGTTGCACGAGGTCACGTGCAGAAGCAACCACAACTCGAAGCAGGGATTGGACACCGCGCAATTGATATTGTTTTTTGCGGCGAGAGAAAGTGCCGCATCCAGACTTCCGTGCGGTGGCGTCTCAACATCGAACAGACACCACACATCGTCGTACGCGTCGCCGGAGCGAACTTCTTTCATCCGGGCGATGGCGCCACGCACCAGTTTCAACGGCTCACCATTGGCGCTTCCCTGCTCGATGTACACCGGGTGCCTGCGCAGTATTTTCCTGAGTCCGTTGACATAGAGACGTTCCGTGACATCCCCCTCGAAACAAACGAGAACTCTTCTACTCGCGGATTTCCCCGCTGGTTTCCGCCGCAGTGACCTGCCGTGTCGGCTCACGCCCCCGCCGCCCTCACCTCTGATGCCACGATTTCGAGAAGTTCTTCATCGAAGAACGGAAGCCCGCCGTACCTGCCACCGAGATATCGTTTCTCCATGTTCTCGACGGAACGCACCTTGTAGTCCATCAACGGGTACAACGAGGTGGCGCCGTCGACCTTCTCGCTGAACCACACCTGGTCACGACGGAGGGTCGCCACGGCCTCGGGGCCGAGCAGACCGGCATCGTGCGTGTTGAACAGCAGCTGCGCGCCGTTCGGATTCGTGCGGGGGTCCTGGAACAGTCTGATGAACTGTGCCGACAGATGATGATGCAGTCGCGCGTCCAATTCGTCGATCACCAGAACACATCCACCCATGAGGGTGGAAACAATCGGTCCGACGATACCCAACCATGTTCGCGTTCCACTGGATTCCAGTTCCAGCGGCAATTTGAACTCGCGACCACCGACCACATGGGACAGTTCGACCTCCATTCCGGCGGAGATCCCGTCCGGTGACACGCCATCCGCGTCGGAGTCCAAGTGCCGAATCAACTCCGCGATCCTGGCAGCTTGCTCCGGCAAGAGTTTGACATCGGAGAACGAGACGTTTTCCACTCCCAGATCCGCGTACTTCAACAGAGCCAGAACCGCCTTCGACTCACGTGCCTCCAGGTAATGCCGGGTTTCCCGCAGACGCCCTTCAAAATTATGCTCCCAAGCGATTCGCAGATCATCGGCGAACCAGTCGAAAACCGGAAGCAACTGTTCGTGGTTGTTCGCCGCGGCGGCAGAGAGAAACAAGCTGTTCGGTCGGAGCATTCGTTCCAGCTGGACCTTCTGACCGTGAAGGGTCGGGCCGAAGACGATGGGGGAACCCGCCCGACGCTCGTAAACCTTCCGTGGACGCCCCTCTGGATAGGAGTACAGCCACTCCTCGAGAAACTCCTTGGAGTCACACACGAAACCGAAGTCGTAACGAATGCCACCCGCCACGAATTCGACGGCGAATCGACTTGGTTGCTTCACCGTTTCGGGGTCCAACAGAAACGGGCGCCTGGCGATCTCGGCCCGGGGGCGCCAACGCTGATGAGAGTTGAGGACCGCTCCCCTGACGAAGGCGAGCGCGTGGCTGAGGTTGCTCTTGCCGGCGGCGTTCGGGCCGAAGACGCCGGCCACCGGCAGAGCCCACTGCCGCGAACGGGGAACCGCTCGGACCGCCAGATCCTCGTGACGCTTCTCGGCGATGAGCGTCAGTTCCGCTTCATCCCTGAACGAGGCGAAGTTGGCGACCGTGAAGCGCAACAGCATGACGCCTCCTGATGTGGGGATACCGGGCCTCTCAGCGCTCCTCAGGTCAAAACTTGCCCTGAGAGTCCCCCAAACACAAGCGCAGGACGTGATTGTCACTCGATCGAGAACCCAGGAGCGACAGTTGGCGACCCGGGTGTCCCCCCGTCGGGAGACAGCCCATCCACCACGTCCCACACTCGACGTCATCAGTCGTCCCCGGGGTCCCCGTCCGAGTCCCGGCGGACGGACAGTTCGCCGCTCGCGGTGAGCCACACCCGCTCACCGGTGTCCGGAAAGTCGGTCTTCCGCGACGCCTCCACCTCCAAGGCGACCCGGGACGCCTGGAATCACCCCCGGAGGCCCGAACCGTCGCCGGGGCACGCGTCGGCCCCCGTCCCCGGCGTTCACCGGGCGGGGACGGGGGCCGGTTCGCGTCCCGTGGTCAGCGTCGGCCGCCGGTGGGCGGGTCCATCTCGTCGGGGTTGTCGTCGATGATGTGCATCGCCGCCTCCTCGGCCCCGGCGGCGCCGCCGTCGATACCGACGTCCACGCCCGCCACCGCCTCGCCGGTGATCGGCTCGGTCAGTCGACCGGCGCGGTCGTCACCGACCTCGTCCTCGTCGATCGGCTCGCCCTCCATGCCCGGCTGGTCGCCGATGCCGTCGCCGAGCGGGATCTGCTCACCGACATCCGGCTCCTCCTCGCGAAGCCGCTCGTCCAGGGTCTCCCCCTCGCGCTGCTCGCGGGCGGTGGTGCCGTGCTTGGTGACGCCCAGCGGCTTCTCCGGCGGCGAGTACCCCTCGTCGAGCATCTCGTCCATGCCCCGGCCGTCCCGGCCACCCAGTTCGTTCTGCAGGTCGAGGTCGTCGGGGTTGTCCCCGGTGTCGGAGCCCGTCGGCTGGTAGACCTCGTCGCCCATTCCCTCCGCGGCGTCCGCGGCGTCTGCGGCCATGGGGGTCCTCCCTGTGCTCGTGCGGACTGCGTACCGGTGGGTCGGGTGCCCGGGGGTACGGCCGGGAAACCCGGGGCAGCGCCGTCCGGGGACCCCGACGTCCCCGGTCGGGCCGGATCGTCGGGGAGCCGGCCGGGGCCGGCCGGGGGGTCGAGCCGCAGTGACCCGGCAGTCCGGTGACCCGGCGGTCCGGTGACGCGGCCGTCCGGTGACCCGGCGGAAGGCGCGCCGGGAAGGGCCGATGGGCGCGGACTCCCCCGGAAACCCGGCGCTCCGATCCGGCCATCCGACCCCCGTGGAGGGGTCGTGTCGCGAGGGCCCCGACCGGCGGACGCCCCTAGGGTGATGGGATGACGGACATATCGGAAGCCCGCCGCCATGATGTCGTCCTCCTCGGTGCCACCGGCTTCACCGGCGGCCTGACCGCCGAGTACCTGGCCCGGCACGCCCCCGCCGACCTGCGCTGGGCCCTCGCGGGCCGGAACCGGGAGAAGCTGGAGACCGTCCGCGAGCGACTGACCGGCATCGACGCCCGCCTGGCCGACCTGCCGCTGCTCACCGCCGACACCGGCGATCCCGTCTCGCTGCGGACCCTGGCCCGGTCCACCCGGGTCCTGGTGACCACCGTGGGCCCCTATCTGCGGTACGGGGACGGGCCGGTCGCCGCCTGCGCCGAGGCCGGCACGGACTACCTGGACCTGACCGGTGAGCCGGAGTTCGTGGACCGCTCCTTCCTGCGCCATCACGAGCGGGCGATGAGCACCGGCGCCCGCCTGGTGCACTGCTGCGGCTTCGACTCCATCCCGCACGACCTGGGCGTGCTGTTCACCGTCAACCGTCTGCCGACGGGGGTGCCGCTGCGGGTGCGGGGGTACCTCGCCGTGTCCTTCGCCCCGTCGGCGGGCACCGTCCACTCGGCGGTGGGGATGCTGGGCCGGCGCGCCACGGCGGCGGCCGGGGCGGCGGAGCGGCGCAGGGTCGAGGAGCACCGGCCGGCCGGGGAGGGACCGGCCGACCGGCGGGTGCGCGGGGAACGCCCCCGACCGCGCCGGTTGCGGCGCGGCGGCCCGGAGGCGGCCGACGGCTGGGCGCTGCCGATGCCGACGGTCGACCCGCAGGTCGTGCTGCGCTCGGCCCGCGCCCTGGAGCGGTACGGGCCGGACTTCTCCTATGCCCACCACCTGGCCGTGAAGCGCCTGCCGAAGGCCGTGGGGCTGGCCGGCGCGGCGGCGGGCCTGGCGGCGCTCTCCGGTCCCCGGATCACCCGGGAGTGGCTACTCACACGGACCACCCCGGGCGAGGGGCCCTCCCCCGAGCAACGCGCGCGGGGCTGGTTCCGGGTCCGGTTCGTCGGCGAGGGCGGCGGCCGACGGGTGGTCACGGAGGTGGCGGGCCGGGAGCCGGGCTACGACGAGACCTCGAAGATGCTGGCCGAGGCGGCGATGTGCCTGGCCTTGGACGAGGGGCTGCCGAAGTCCTCCGGGCAGGTCACCACGGCGGCGGCGATGGGCGGGGCGCTGATCGACCGCCTGACGGCGGCCGGCATCCGGTTCGCGGTGGTGGAGGAGGGCCCGGCGGACTGATCACGTCACGTCCGCGCACGCCTCGCGCCCGTCGCTCCCGGGCGCCCGTCACGTCCGTCCCGGTCGGCTCATCCGGCCCGGTGGCCCCGGGCCCTCATCTCCAGTCGGGCCCGTCGCCGGGCGTCCCGCAGCCGCTCGGTGTCGGCGGCCGACCGGCGGGTGTTTCCACCGTCGTGGCCGATCAGGCGGGCGATACGGGTCAGGTCGCGGCGTGTGCGAGTGGGAGGGGTCATCGGTTCTCCGTTCGATCAAGGGATGTAGCGGAGACTTCCCGGGGTGTGCTTCCCGCAACCGCCCGGGCCGGTGCGGGGGGAGCGGCGACCGGCGACGGCGCGGGCTCCGGGCGGGGCAGGCGCGACCACCCGAGGGCGGGCCAACGGCCGGTATCCGGTTCGCGGTGGTGAAGGGGAACCGGGCGACGGCACCCCGGGGACGGCACCCCGGGGACGGCAACCCGTCGGACGGGACACGAACGCGGGGAACCGGTCGGCTCCCGCCCCCGGTTCCCCGGCCTCACCCCCCGGCACCGACCCCGGGCCCGGGTGCGTCGACCCGGGGGACCTCCCCGCCCCCGGCCACACTCCCGGTCCCGTCCGGGTCGGAAACGGGGCGGGACCCGGCGGCCGGGAGCGGTTCGGTGTGCGCGGGGTCGAGACCGTCCAGGCAGATCCGCAGGTGGCGCCGCCACATGCCGGGACAGGTCCCGGCGGTCATCTGCACGACCTGTCCCAGCGAGGCGAGCAGGAGCGAGAGGTCCTCGGTGGTGACGTCGGGACGCAGGACACCGGCCGCCAGCGCGCGACCGCGCAGGTCGTCGATGACAGGGGTGAGCAGGCCGACGCAGTCGGGCGCCGGACCGGTCCAGGCGGTGCCGCAGTGCTCGACGACGGCCCGGTGTCGGGCCCGGTCCTCCAGGGCGTTCTCGAAGAACTCGCGGAGGGCGCGGCGGGGGTCGCCGGTGGTGCCGGCGGCGCGGCTCGCGGCGCCGGCCCAGCTCGCGAACTGCCCTTCCAGCACGGTGTGGAGGAGGTCGTCCTTGGTGGGGAAGTGGCGGTAGAGGGTGCCCATGCCGACGCCGCTGCGGCGGGCGATCTCGCGGACGTCGACGGCGCCGCCCTGCTCGGCGAGGACGGCGTCGGCGGCCTCGATGATCGCGCGGCGGTTGCGTTCCGCGTCCGCGCGCCGGACGCGTCCGGCGGCCCCGGGGCGGGCGGCGGGCGGATCGACGGGAGGTGGAACGGCGGGGTTCACGGGCCCAGCCTACCGGTTCGCGGAGCGGAACGGAGCACTCGCTCCGCTTGTGTTACGGTCAACCGGAACACTTGCTCCGCATACCGGAAGCGTCGGCCCGCACCCCGGCCGCGCCGCACCGGCCCCTTCGGCCCCGGCCCCCACCGGGACCCTCGACCGACCCGAGGACACCGTCGTGACCACATCCACCCGGACCCCGACCGATCCGGCCGTCGCCCCCCTCTTCCGCCCCTTCTCCCTCGGCACCCTCGATCTGCCCAACCGCGTGGTCATGGCCCCCATGACCCGGCGGTTCTCCCCCGACGGGGTGCCCGGGCCGGATGTCGCCGCGTACTACGCGCGCCGGGCCGCCGGCGGTGTCGGACTGATCGTCACCGAGGGCACCTACGTCGACCATCCGAGCGCGGGCGAGTACGCGAACGTGCCGCGCTTCCACGGCGAGGAGGCGCTCCTGGGATGGAAGGGCGTCGTGGAGGCGGTGCACGCCGCCGGCGGCCGGATCATGCCCCAGCTGTGGCACGTCGGCCCGGTCCGCAAGCCGGGCGCGCCGCCCTTCCCCGACGCCCCCGTGTTCACCCCCTCCGGCCTGGGCCCCGACGGCACCCCGATCGGCGCGGCCGGTCCGGTGCCCACCGCCCGCGACATCGGGGCCGTGATCACCGCCTTCGCCGAAGGCGCCGCGACGGCACAGCGGTTGGGCTTCGACGGGGTGGAACTGCACGGCGCGCACGGGTACCTCATCGACAGCTTCCTGTGGGAGGGCACCAACCGCCGCACCGACGCCTACGGCGGCGACCCCGTGGCCCGCACCCGGCTGGCCGCCGAGATCATCGCCGCCGTCCGCGAGGCCACCTCGCCCGACTTCCCGGTCGTGCTGCGGATCTCGCAGTGGAAGGGCAGCGACTACACGGCCCGGATCGCGCAATCCCCGGCGGAACTGGAATCCGTCCTCACCCCGCTGGTCGAGGCGGGCGTGGACGCCATCCACGCCTCCACCCGCCGCTACTGGTTGCCCGAGTTCGACGGTTCCCCTCTCAACCTGGCCGGGTGGGTGAAGAAGTTGACCGGACTGCCCGTCATCTCGGTGGGCTCGGTGGGCCTGGACGAGGTGTTCACCGCCTCCTTCACCGGCGGGGAGGCCCACCCCACCGGCCTCGATCAGCTCCTCGAGCGCCTCGGCGGGGACGAGTTCGACCTGATCGCCGTCGGCCGGGCCCTGCTCACCGACCCGGAGTGGACGGAGAAGATCCGCACCGGCCGCGCCGGCGAGGTGGTCACCTTCACCCGGGAGGACTTCGGTCGGCTCACCTGAGTCCTCCCGCCCGGTCTCCCGGGCCGGGCCCCGGCGGGTGAGGGGCCCGGCCACGGCGGGAGCCCTCGCCCGGACCTCGGCACGGCGGAGCCCGCAGCGGCGACCATCCGCACGGCGAAGCACGTGCACGGCCGGACCCGGGGGCGACCGACCCCCCACACCGCCGCACCGGAGCTCCTCGCACCGGGCACCGGGCACCGCCCCGGCTCCGGGACGGCGGTCAGCGGATGTGGCGACCGGTGATGGCGCGGGCGATGACCAGCCGCTGGATCTCGCTCGTCCCCTCGAAGATCGTATAAATCTTGGCGTCCCGGTACATCCGCTCCACCGGGTGCTCACGGCTGTAGCCGGCGCCGCCGAGGACCTGGATCGCCTTCTCGGTCGCGGCGACCGCCAGTTCACCGGCGCGCAGCTTGGACATCGAGCCCTGGGCGGCGTCGAAGGGCTTGCCGGTGGCACCCATCCAGGCGGCCCGCCAGATCAGCAACCGCACGGCGTCGATCTCGGTGCGCAGGTCGGCCAGGGCGAAGGCGATGGACTGGTTCTCGATGATCGGCCGGCCGAAGGCGATCCGGCCGTCGGCGTATTCCAGGGCGTACTCGTGGGCGGCGCGGGCGATGCCGAGGGCTTGGGCGGCGACGGTGGGGCGACTGAGTTCGAAGGTGGCCATGGCGTCCTGGCGCCGGGAGCCGGCGGCCTTCCCCTCGCCGTTCCTCTCGCCGTTCCCGGCGCCGTTCCCGCCCGTCGCCCCGCCGGAGCGCAGGCGCTCGCGGGCCCGGGCCAGACGGGCGTCCAGCTTCTCCTTCCCGCCGAGCAGACAGGAGCCGGGGACACGGACACCGTCGAGGAAGACGTCGGCGGTGTGCGAGGCGCGCAGCCCGAGCTTCTTGATCCTCGGCCCGCCGGCCAGGCCCGGTGTGCCGGGCGGAACGACGAAGGCGGCCTGCCCCCGGGCGCCGAGGTCCGGGTCCACTGAGGCGACGACGACGTGCACCCGGGCGATGCCGCCGTTGGTGATCCACGCCTTCTGTCCGTCGAGGACCCACTCGTCCCGCGCCTCGTCCCACCGGGCGCGGGTGCGCAGGGCGGAGACGTCGGAGCCGGCCTCCGGTTCGGAGACGCAGAACGCGGCGACGGCCGGGTCCGCGGCGTCCCCGAAGCACTGCGGGATCCACTCGCCGAGCTGGTCGGGGGTGCCGGCGGAGAAGATCCCGGCGACGGCGAGGGAGGTGCCGAAGAGGGACATGCCGATTCCGGCGTCACCCCGGAACAGTTCCTCGTTGACGAGTTGGAGGGAGAGACCGGTGGGGTCGGCGTGCATCGAGGCGAGGGACTCAAAGCCGTAGAGGCCGATGCGGGCGGCCTCCCGGATGACCGGCCAGGGCGTTTCCTCGCGCTCGTCCCACTCTGCGGCGGCCGGGCGGACGACGTCCTCGGCGAAGCCGCGCACCCAGTCGCGCAGGGTGCGCTGGTCGTCGTCGAGGTCGAGACCGAAACCGCTCATGCCGGGGATCCTTCGCGCCGGGGCCGGTGGGGGCGCGGCCCCGGCGCGACGACCGGGTGGACGTGCCGGAACCGGGATCGGCGCCGGGGCCGGCCGGGGCCGCTTGTTCGACCGACCGCGCTTGTTCGACCGACCGGTAGGTTGACCGGCGGATCACACTAAATGCCCTCCGGATAGGGTGCAAGGGTGACGGGGAAACCCGGGTGCCGTCTCCCGCGCGCGGTGCGCGAGGGGCAGATCGTCGACGCGGCGGTCGGGGTGTTCTCCCGAGGCGGCTACCACGCCGCCGCCGTGGACGACATCTGCGAACGCGCCGGCATCAGCAAGCCCATGGTTCTACGTCTATCCGGGTTCCAAGGAAGCGGTGTTCGTCGCCTGCGTCCGACGCGAGTCCGAACGCCTGGTCGCCGCCCTCCGTGAGGCCGCGCACACCGGCGACACCCTCGACCTCGGCGGGGCCGTGGCCGTGGAGGTCACCCGCTCCCGCGCGTCGATCATGACCGAGGTGGCGCGCCTGGTGCGCGACGGCATCGCCCTGGTCGGCGAACCGGGCGCCCCCGCCACCCGACTCGGCGGCGAGGACGCCGAGTTCGTGGCCCACGCCCTGGTCGGTGCCGCCGACTCCCTCACCGACTGGATGGAACGCCACCCGCGCCGCTCCGCCGAGGACACCGCGCTGCGGATGATGAACATGGTGTGGATCGGGATGCGGCAGGTGCTCGGCGGCGAGGTGTGGACCCCGCCCGGACGCCGCTGAGCCATCCGCCCCCGGCCCGGGGCCCCGAGAAGCGGGTCGGACGAGCCACGCACACGGCCGGGGCGGCATCGACCGACGTGACGGGACCGCGTCGGCCCCCGCCGCCGGTCGGACGCCGAAGCGGGGGCCGGCCTTCCCGACTGCGTGCGGACACCGACGGTCTCCCCTCCCGGGCGGGGTCACGCCGCCCGGACCCGCCGGGCCCCCGCCGGAGCGCCGTGTCCGGCGTCGACGGCCTCCCACCGGCCGGCCATCGCCCGCCACGAGAGCCCGGCACCCGACCCGAGCACCCCGGGGAGCCTCGCCCCCGGAACACCGGCCCCGGCGTCGACGGCGGACCGTTCGGGCCCTCCCGACGGGCCTCCCGCCGCCGGCGCAGGGCCCCCGGCAGCGCGGTGTGCTTGATCTCCGGCAGCTCACGGACACAGCGGACCGTGCGCGACCGCAGCGGCGAGGGCGTCGCCCCGCCGTCGGGCACCGGACGCGGGGTGACCAGGACGGCGGGCCGGTCGGCCGCCTCCGGGCGGACGATGTCCGGGGCCGGGTCGACGCCCGTCAGAGCGGGTCGCCGGGCAGGGCCCGGTACCGCTCCGCCAACTCCGTGATCAGCGGGTGCGCCGGGTCCAACTCCAGGTCGTCCACGGCGGCGACCGGCCGCACCCCCACCGTCGCGTTGGTCACGAACGCCGCCCGCACCGTCCCGCCCGCGATCTCCGGCAGCGCGTCGCGGCGCACCGGCACGTGCGCGTGCCCGGAACCCGCGCCGCACCGCTCCCGCAGCAGCGCCGCCGTGACCCCCGGCAGGGCGGCGGCGCGCGGCCACACCACCCGGGCCGCGCCGGGCCGATCCCCGGCCGGGCCGGATTCGGCCACGCACAGCCCGATGTTCCAGGTGGGGCCCTCCGCGATCAGTCCGGCGGCATCGACGAACAGCGCGTCGTCCCAGCCCTCCCGACGGGCCTCCCGCCGCCGGCGCAGGGCCCCCAGCAGCGCGGTGTGCTTGATCTCCGGCAGCTCACGGACACAGCGGACCGTGCGCAACCGCAGCGGCGAGGGCGTCGCCCCGCCGTCGGGCACCGGACGCAGGGTGACCAGGACGGCGGGCCGGTCGGCCGCCTCCGGGCGGACGATGTCCAGGGCCGGGTCGAAGACGGTCACCCGGGCGGTGACCGTCGGCGGCTCCTCGGCCGAGGCCGCCGCGAACAGCCCCAGGGAACGCCGCAGCAGTTCGCGCACCCGCCCCGGGTCGGGCGCCACGCCGAACAACGCGCGCCCGTCCCGGGTCAGCCGCTCCAAGTGCAGGTCCAGGCCGCGCACCCGGCCGTCCTCCACCCGCAGGGTGGTGAAGTGGCCGTAGCCGGTCAGGGCGAGGGCCCGCAGCTCCTCCGGCTCGACGGCCCGGCCGTCCAACAGGGCGGGCGGTGGCAGCGGCGCCGGCCCGTCGGGCGGCGGTGCCCCCTCGGGACCCTCGGAGTGGGTCGGCACGTCGGGCGGGGTCGGCCCGTCGGGAACCCCCGGAACACGGTGCGTCTCCGTCATCCCGTCAGTCTGCCCCGGGACCGGCCGGTGGACCGCCGCAGCGGGCGAGCGCCGCCCCGGTGGAGGCGATCAGCTCCGCGTCGCCCATCTCCCGGCGGGTTCGCAACGCGAGCAGGAGCACCGGCCGGGCCCGTTCCGGCTCCCCCGCCTCCAGGTGGTGCTTGCCCAGGTGCTGGAGAACGAAGTGCTCCAGCTCCGGGCAGGCCCGACGGGCCAACCGCAGGGCCCGCCGGTACAGCGGCAGCGCCGGGGCCCGGGCGGCGTCCCCGCCGTCCGGGCCCCGGTCGTCGTAGCGGTGGGCGTCGGCGAGGTTGACCAGCGCCGCGACCCGCCGGCGCGGCGTGTCCGAGCGTCGGACCGCCTCGGCGAGCGGGCCCCGGGCGGCGGCCGGATCACCCAGCACCAGCCGCCCGACACCCACCCGCCGCAGCAGTGCGAACCCCACCGGACCGCCCCCGGCGCGGGCCTCCGCGAGAGCGGCCTCGGCACGCGCGTGGGCGGCCCGGTACGCCACCGGGTCGGCGGGCACCATCCGCAGCCGCTCGTCCAGGACGACCGCATCGCCGCCGGCCTCCGTCGAACCGCCGGGCGCCCCGGACCCCGGCGTTCCCCCGGACCCGGTCGGCGCATCGCCCCGGGAACCCGCCCCGGACCCGTCCCCCGAGCCGGTCGGGGTCCCGGCCGGTGAACCAACGGTGGTGTCACCGGACGACCCGGTCCCGGGCCCCGCCGCCGACAGCCCGCCGGACGTCCCGGACCCCGGCGGGGACGCCGAACCCGGGAGCGCGTCACCCCGGGAACCGGTCCCGCCGAAGGCCCCGGGAACGACCCCCGGGCCGTCGGCGGCGGTCACGGCAGGGGCGCCAGTTCGTCGGCGAGGTCGTCCAGACCGAGGGAGCCCAGCGACAGGGCCGCCGTGTGCCAGGCCTTGAGGTCGAACTCCGCGCCGCGCGCCGCGTGCGCCGCGCGGGCCGCGTCCCGACCGGCCAGCCAGGCCCGTTCACCCAACTTGTAGCTGATGGCCTGGCCGGGAACGCCCAGGTAGCGGGTGATCTCGGAGGTGATGTACCTGGGCTCCATCCCGCTGTACGCGGAGACGAAGGCGTGCGCCAACTCCGGCGTCCAGGCGTCGCCCGGGTTCAGCTCGGGGCCGCCCGGGCCGGGCTGCGGCACGTCGACGGGGATCCGCCGCCCGGTGTGCATGCCGATGTCGATGATCACCCGCATCGCGCGCAGCATCTGCTCGGATAGGTAGCCGAGGCGGTCACCGGGATCGGTGAGCAGGCCGAGTTCATCGGCGAGCCGCTCCGCGTACAGCGCCCACCCCTCGGTGGAGGCGCTGACCTTGCCGAGGCCGGTCTGGTAGCGGGAGAGCCGGTCGGCGAGGTACGTCCACTGCGCCAGCTGGAGGTGGTGGCCGGGAACGCCCTCGTGGTACCAGGTGCTGACCAGGCTCCACAGCGGGAACCGGGTCTCGCCCATGGTCGGCAGCCAGGTGCGGCCGGGGCGGGAGAAGTCCAGCGAGGGGGCGGTGTAGTAGGGGGCGGCGGCCGAGCCGAACGGCGCGATCATCGACTCCACCCGGCGTACCGGCTCCGGCAGGTCGAAGTGGGTGCCGTGCAGGTCGGCGATGGCGCGGTCCATGAACTCCTGGAGCCAGACGCGCATCTCCTCCACGCCCTCGACCGCGCGGCCGTGCCGGTTGAGGTACTCCATGGCGGAGGCCGGGTCGGCACCGGGCAGGACCGCGCCGGCGGCCTCGATCATCTCGGCGCGCAGCCGGCGGTACTCCTCCCAGCCGTAGGCGTAGGCGTCGTCGAGGTCGAGGTCGGCGCCGGTCCAGCGGCGGGCGCCGAGCAGGTAGCGCTCCTCGCCCACCCCGTCCGGGACCCCGGCGACGGCCGGCAGGTACTTCGCGCGCAGGTAATCGCGGAGTCCGGTGGCCGCCGAGGCGGCGAGGTCGGCGGCCTCGGCGAGGTCGGCGCGCAGCGCGACGGAGGGGCCCCCGCCGGGCAGGGCGTCCGCCTCGGCGACGAGGGAGTGGTACCAGCGGTTGTCCAGGGCCTCGGTGAGCTGGTCGGCGACCGCCTCGGCCTGGCGGGGCGCGGCGGCCCGGCCCCCGTCGAGGCCGGCGGCCAGGGTCCGCCGGTAGCCGTCCAGGGAGGCGGGCATGCGGCGCAGTCGACGGGCGAGGACGGCCCACTCCTCCGCGTCGCCGCGCGGTGTGAGGTCGAGCATCATCCGCACCCGCTGCACCGGGGTCATCAACGGGGCGAGGGCGACCGTCTCCTCGCCGGCCTCGTCACGGTCCAGGTCGGAGCCGAGACGCTCGCGCAGCAGGCGGGCGGCGCGGCGCTCGACGTCCGGCAGGTCGGCGACGGCCGTCTCGGGCACCAGGGCGTCGAGTTCGGCGAGGGTGTCGCGGGCGGCGGCGGCCCGGGCCCCGCAACCCTCCGGGGAGAAGTCCGGCAGCAGGTCGCTGCCGGGGCGGATGCCCATCATCAGGGCGGCGGCGGGGTCGAGGTCGGCGTACGTCTCGACGTACCGGTCGGCGATCAGACGGGGTGTGGTGCCCGCGTCCCCGGTGGTGCCGGGGGCGCCGGGAAGGCCGGACGGGGTGCTCGTGGCGGGCGTTCCGGTGGGGTTCTGGTGAGCCATGGGCTCATCCTGGTGGACCCCGGACGGGACCGGAAGCGGTTTCCCGGCCCCGCGGGGATCATCCGCCGGCGGGGCCGTTCGTCCCGGTGTCCCCGGCGGGGCGGGCCGGGTCGGGGAGGGTGAACAGGGAGAGGAAGCGGCGGGCGGCCTCCCGGTCGCCGGTGATCCCGACCCCGAACCCCTCGCGGGCCTCGGCGAGACCGACCCCGCCGTAGACGACGGCGGCCAGTCCGCCGGGGGGGCCGGCGATGTCGGCGCGCGGGCCGGTCGCGGTGCCGGGGCCCGTACCGGTGTCGGTGTCGGTGTCGGTTTGGGCGCCGTCGGGGTCCGGGCCGTCGGTGTGGTCGGTGTGGTCACCCCTCGTCACGGGGGCCGGGGCCCCGGCCGGGTCCATCGGCCGTATCCGCAACCGGCCGTCCGCCACCCGGGCGAGGAAGGGGCGCCCACCGGGGCGCAGCAGCACCTCGGTCCGCACTCCGGCGGCACGCTCGGCGTCGAAGTTGGTGCGCAGTGAGAGCACGAAGGAGTTGACGCTCAGGTGGAGGTCCCGGCGGTGGGCCGGGGAGCGGGCGCCCCAACGGCCGAACGCCATGATGACCGGTTCCAACTCCGCCCCCCACTCGGTGGGTTCGTACACCCGGGAGGCGGCGGGCGGGGGCAGTTCGCGGCGCCGCACCACTCCGCCGCGTTCGAGTTCGGTCAGCCGGTGGGACAGGACGGTGGTGCTGATGCCGGGGAGATCGGCGAGCAGGTCGCTGTACCGCTTGGGGCCGAGCAGCAATTCGCGCACGACCAGCAGGGCCCAGCGTTCGCCGACCAGGTCCAGGGCGTGCGCGGCGCCGCAGGCGTCGTCGTAGCTGCGCTTGGTCACCACCGCCCGGGCGCCCGTCGCGCCGGTGCCGGTCGGCGCGTTCGCCGTCCCCTTGCCGTTCATGCCGCGTGCCGTCCGTTCCGTCCCGCGTGTCGCCGCGCCGCGTCCCGCCCGCTCCGGGGAGGTGTTTCCGCGGGAGAGGCGGTTCCTCCGCTTTCGATGCTACCCGGGCGCCGACGGTTCCGGTGCGGGAGCCGTCGCGGACGATGCGCCTTTGTCAGTGGCCACTGTTAGTTTGCAAGTACGTCCTCCCCGGGCGGTCCGCACAGGACATCGGGGCAGGTCGGGCGTGGTTTCGCACGCCCGGGCGACAGCGCCCGGGGGGCCGCGCCGCACGTGCCGAGGAGGCACCGTCATGCGCATGATCTTCGTGAACCTTCCGGTGAAGGACATCGCCCGTTCCCGGGAGTTCTTCGCGGCGCTGGGCTTCTCGTTCAACGACGCCTTCTCCGACGACCACGCCGCCCACGTCGTGATCGAGGAGAACATCGGCGTCATGTTGCTCACCGAGGAGCGCTTCAAGGACTTCATCAACGGCCCCGTCGCCGACGCCGACGCCGGCACCGAGGTGCTGGTGTGCCTCTCCGCCGACAGCCGGAAGGAGGTCGACGACCTGCTCTCCCGCGCGCTGGCGGCGGGTGCCGAGCCGTGGAAGCCGGTGACGGACGAGGGCCCGATGTACGGGGCGAGCTTCCGGGACATCGACGGCCACGTCTGGGAAGTCATGTACATGGACATGGAAGCGATGGCGGCCTCCATGTCGGCCGACAAGGACGCCGCCCGGGCCCCCGCGGGGGCCTGAGCGCCGTCCCGGTCCCCGCCCGCAGGGAACACAGGAGACATCCATGGCTCCCCCCGTCCTACCGATGTCGGTCGGCTCCGCCGCCGGGACGCCGCCGGCCCCGCCCACCGGCGGACGGGAGGGAACCCCCGGTGGTCCCGCCCCCGACGCCCCGGCCGGGAACGCCCCGCCCGGAAGCCCTCCGCCCGGAGCCGACGGGTCCGCTTCCCGGCCCCGCCCTCACGGGGGCGACGCCTGGCCCCCGGGCGGGCGATGGTGTCCAATGGAGGACGTCATGACAGCCGGCCCCCTCGGGCGCGAGCACCCCCTCGCGCTGCTCCGCTCCCGTGTCCGGCGCGCCCTGGACAGCCACGGCGGCCTGGTGCTGATCACCGGCGAGGCAGGCATCGGCAAGACCACTTTGGTCACCGAGGCCGTGGAGGAGGCCCGGCGACACGGCGCGCCGGTCCTGGCCGGCTCCTGCTGGGAGTCGGACAACGCCCCCGGCCACTGGCCCTGGGTGCAGGTGCTGCGGGGTCTGCGGCGGGTGGCGGGCCCGCGGCGGTGGGCCGAGGCGCTGGAGGCAGCCGGGCCGGGCCCGGAGCTCCTGTTGGACGGTGTCGCGGACCGGAAGGGCACCGGCGGCGGCCCACCGATGGACGACTTCGCGCTCCACGACTCCGTCACCACCGCCCTGGTCGCCCTCTCCCACCACCATCCGCTGGTGGTGGTGCTGGAGGATCTGCACCGGGCCGATCCCGACTCGCTGCGGCTGCTGGAGTTCGCCGCCCGTCACACCTGGTTCGAGCGGGTCCTGCTCATCGGCACCTACCGGGACGTGGAGACGGAGTCGCCGGACCACCCGCTGCACCCGCCGCTCACCGCCCTTCCGGCGGCGGCCGGCACCACCCTCACCCTCGGCGGGCTGGAGCCGGAGGACACCGGCGCGCTGATCGCTCGCGTACACGGTCGGATACCGGCGCCGGAGGTGGTGGCCGAGGTCCACCGCCGCACCGGCGGCAACCCCTTCTTCATCGAGGAGACGGCCCGCCTGTGGAGTGCGGGCGCGCCGGCCGGGGCGATCGCGTCGGGCGTGCGGGAGGCGATCCGACGCCGGTTGGGGTTGTTGCCGGCGGGGGTGGCGGAGCTGCTGGGCCGGGCCGCCGTTCTCGGCCGGCGGTTCCGCCCCGCGCTGCTCGCGGCGGTCGACGGTCGGCCCCTCGGCGAGGTGGAGCGGTTGCTGGCCCGGGCCGAGGCCGCCCGCCTGATCACCACCGGCGGCCCCCCGGGCGGGGCGGCACCGGCGCATGCCACCGACCCCCCGCCGCGCGCGTTCATCCACGATCTGGTCCGCGAGACCCTGTACGAGGCACTTCCGCGCGCCGAGCGCCTCGCCCTGCACGCCGCCGTCGTGCACGCGTTGGAGGCCGAGGGGCCCCAGGAAGTCGAGGGAGCCGAGGGAGCCGAGGAGGGCACGGCGGGGAGGGCGGCGGACGGATCGACGCGCGTCGCCGAGGTCGCCGAACACGCCCACCGGGCCGGCGAGGCGCTGGACCCGGGGACGGCCGTGGAGTTGTTCGCCGCCGCGGCGCTGGACGCGCGGCTGCGGTTCGCGCCGCGCGAGGCGGTGGAGCACCACCGACGCGCCCATCGCGTGGCGGTCGCGGGCGGGTTGCCGATCGAGCGGCGGGTGCGGGTCGCCCTGGCGCTGGGCGGCGAGTTGCTGCACGCGGGGGAGATTGCCGAGGGGTGGCGGGTGCTCGCCGACGCGGAGGAACTGGCCCGGCGGGTGGCGGACCCGGCCCCGGCCATCCGCACCGCCCTGATGGTCTACGGCGCCAGGGAGCTGCCCGGCGGCGAGGCGCTGCGCCCGCGCGCGCTGCGCGCGGCGGACCGCCGCCGGGGTCCCGCCGGTGCCGATGCCCCGGTCGTCGGTGCCGACGGACACGGCCCCGGCGTAACCCTTCCCGCCCGTCCGGATCACGGCGCCGACGGGTACGTCGGAGGCGGACGCGATACCGACGGCGGCCCGGGTGCCGGCGGCGACCGGACGGCCGACCCGGATCGGGCCGAGGGTGCCGGCGCGGGTGACACCGGGAGGGAGGCGGTCGGGAGGGGCGCCCCCCGGGGCGGCGGTCCCCGGGAGAGCCGGGGGCCGGGGAGTCCTCCGGTCACCCGGGACGCCGATGTCCCCGGCTCCAACACCCTCACCCCCTCCACCCCCACCACCGTCCCCACCGACGGCGACGCGCCGATGACCCCGGCCGAGGAGGAGGCCGTCGTCCTGCGTCTCACCGACGCCCTGGCCCGGCACGCCCACAGTCTGGAGGACGAGGAGGGTCTGACCTTCGCCCTGTGGGCCCGCCACCAGGCCATCTGGGGTCCCGGCACGGCCCGCGAACGGCTCCGGCTCACCGGCGGGCTGCGGGAGCTGGCAGCTCGACGCGGGATGCGCCTGCTGGAGTTCTACGCCACCTCGTTGCGCTGGGTCGCCCTCCTGGAGTTGGACGACCCCCGTTACACCGAGCAGTTCCGCGAGCAGTTGGCCGTGGCCGCGCCGGCGGCCTCCCCGGAGACCTCCTTCAACTCCCTGATGGACCGTTGCCTGATCGACGGCCTCCAGGGCCGGTTCGCGGAGGCCGAGGAGGCCCTGCGCCGGGCGGAACCGCTGGTCACCGGGCCGGGGCGGGAGCACCCCTTCGGTGCCGGTGTCCTGCATCACCTGCGCTGGTCGCTGGCGCTGCTGCGCGAGCGGAAGCCACCCCGGCCCCCGCCCGGGCCCGCCGACGACTCGCCGCTGACCGGTTCGTCCTCCCCGCTCGCCCGGCTGCGGGAGGGCCTGGCCGCTCTGGAGCGGAACGACCTCGTCGCCGCGCGGCGGGAGCTGGCCGCGACTGCGGATCCGCTGCCGCGCATGCTGCTGCCGATCCGGATGCGGTTGGCGGCGGAGGTGGCCATGCGGGAGGGGGACGAGGTTGCCGTCGCCCGGTGCGTCGCCGATCTGGAGCCGTACTCCGGGCAGTGGCTGGTCGGTGTCTTCGGCTGCGACATCGGCGGCCCGGTGGACCTGCTGCTCTCCCGGCTGCGCCGGGTCGCGGGGGACACGGAGAGGGCCGTCCGGGCCGCGCGGAGCGCCTGCCGGTCGGCGGAGCGGATGGGCTCGCCACCGTGGCTGCTGCGGTCGCGCGCCGCCCTGGCCGAGGCGCTGCTCGCGCGGGGGGCCGCCGGTGACCGGGAGGCCGCGAGGGAATTGCTGGGTCGGGTGGCGCGGGAGGCCGCCGGCGCCGGGTTGGAGCACACCGCCGAGCGGGCCCGCCGGCTGCGGGCCGGGGGCGCGGCGCCCGTCCGGGTGGTCCCGGCGGGCGACGGGCCGACGGCGGTCCCGGCCGGGGCCGCTCCGGGGCCCGGTGCGAGCGGCGGGGCGGCCGGTGACGGCGTGCCCCCTCCGGTCAACGAGTTCCGCCGCGAGGGTCCGGTGTGGCGGTTGGGCTACGGCGGCCGGGTCGTGCACCTGCCCGATGCCAAGGGGCTGGGGGATCTGCACCGCCTGTTGGGCGCCCCCGGCCGCGACGTGCCGGCCGTCCACCTGCTGGCGCCCGGCGCGGACCCGGAGGTCGTCGCCGCCCACCGGATGGGTGGTGACCCGGTGCTGGACGAGGAGGCGAAGCTCCGTTACCGGCGCCGGTTGACCGAGCTGGACGAGGAGATCGACCGCGCCGCCCTGCGCGGGGCGGACGGGGCGGCCTCCGCCCTGGAGCGCGAACGCGCCGCGCTGCTGGCCGAGTTGCGCGGCGCGGCCGGGTTGGCCGGACGCGGGCGGCGGCTGGGCGACGCCGCCGAGCGGGCCCGCAAGACCGTGACGGCCCGGATCCGTGACACCTTGCGCAAGCTGGACGACCGGCATCCGGAGTTGGCCGCGCACCTGCGGGCGTCGGTGTCCACGGGGAGCGACTGCCGGTACCTGCCGGAGCGGGAGACCACCTGGCGGCTGTGACCGGCCGGGCCTCGACCGTCCCGGGTCGGCCCGGGCATGAGCGGTCGCGCCCCGACGCGGGCCGCGAAGGGCCCGCATCGGAACGCACGGCGACGGCCGGGCCCCTCCCCGGTGCGGGCCCGGCCGTCCGTCGGTACGGACCGCCCCCGGCGCCTCGCCGCCGGGGGGACGGTCCGGGATCACTTGCGGTTGTACAGCCGCATCGTGAGGCTGCCGAAGACGGCGATCAGCGCCGCCGAGGCGATGAACACCCAGGTGACGTCGCCCATCGCGGCCTCGCCGTGCATCAGGCCGCGCACCGCCTCGACCAGGTGGGTCACCGGGTTGACGTTGACGAACGACTGGAGCCAGCCGGGCATGGTCTCCGGCTCGACGAGGATGTTGCTCAGGAAGGTCAGCGGGAAGAGCACCATCATGCTGACGCCCATCACGGACTTCTCCGAGCGGAGCATCAGCCCGAACATCGTCCAGACCCACGAGAAGGCGAAGGAGAAGCCGACCAGCAGCGCGATGCCCGCGATCACCCCGATCGGCCCGCCCCCCGGCCGGAAGCCCAGGATCAGGCCGACCACCAGGATCACCACGGAGGCGGCGGTGTACCGGAAGGCGTCGCCCAGCAGGTAGCCGACCATCGGCGCCGGCCGCCAGATCGCGATGGTGCGGAACCGGTCGAAGACGCCCTTCGCGATGTCGTTGTTGACCGCGACGCCGGTGTACATGGTGGTCATCACCACGCTCATCGCCATGATGCCCGGCAGCAGGAACTGGATGTACTCGCTCGTCGAGCCGGCCAGCGCGCCCCCGAACAGGTAGGTGAACATCAGCGTCATCATGATCGGGAACGCCGTGACGTCGATGAGTTGCTCGGGGACGTGCTTGATCTTCAGCATGGCCCGCCACCCGAAGGCGAGCGAGGCGGAGAACGGGCCCGGGCGGGGCGGTCGCTCCTCGGTCAGCAGCAGTTCCCGCAGCCGGTCGGTGGCGGGGGTGCCCTCCGCTCCGTTGGCGCCGGCCGGGCCGGGCGCGGCGGTGGCGCGGGGGTCGCGGGTGTCGGAGGTCTCTCGGGTGTCCGTGGGCGCGCTCATGCCGCCGGCTCCTTGACGGTCGTGGTGCTGCGGTCGGGATCGGTCGGCGCCGCCGACTCGCCGGCGGGGGTGTCCCCGGGGGTGCCGTCGGTGTCGGGGTCGACGGGCTGGTCGGTGAGGGCGAGGAAGACCTCGTCCAGGCTCGGCTGCCCGAGCGAGAAGTCGGAGACCGGGACGCCGGCGGCGGCCAGTTCGGCCAGCGCACGGGCGGCGTGCCCGGCCGCCGCGCCGGCGGAGCCGTCCCCGGTGAGCCGGGCGGTGAGCGCCACCGGGTCGGAGTCGAGGGCGACCTCGGCGTCGGGCAGGGTCTTCTCCAGCACCCGACGGGCCTCCTCGCGCTGCGCGGTGTCGTGCAGTCGCAGGTGGACCGCGCCCGCGCCCACCGAGGACTTCAGCTCGCCGGGGGTGCCCTCGGCGATGACCCGCCCCCGGTCGATGACCGCGATGCGGTCGGCGAGCCGGTCGGCCTCCTCCAGGTACTGGGTGGTCAGCAGCACGGTGGTGCCGGCGGCGACGACCGTGCGCACCACGTCCCACACCTGGTTGCGGCTGCGCGGGTCCAGGCCCGTGGTGGGCTCGTCCAGGAAGAGCAGGTCGGGGGTGTTGAGCAGACTGGCGGCGATGTCCAGGCGCCGCCGCATGCCGCCGGAGTAGTTCTTCGCCTGCCGGCCGGCCGCGTCGGAGAGGCCGAACGCGTCGAGCATCGCCGCCGCCCGTCGGTGGGCGGCCGGCCGCCGGTGGCCGAGCAGTAGGGCCAGCAGGACCAGGTTCTCGGTGCCGGTCAGGTCCTCGTCGACGGAGGCGTACTGGCCGGTGAGGCTGACCCGGCCGCGCACCGCGTCGGGGTCGCGCACCACGTCCCGGCCGAAGACCCGGGCCTCGCCGCCGTCGGGCCGCAGGAGGGTGGCCAGCATCTTGACCACGGTGGTCTTGCCGGCGCCGTTGGGTCCGAGCACACCGTAGACCGTGCCGGGGCGGACCGTGAGGTCCACGCCGTTCACCGCCTTGGTGTCCCCGAAGCGTTTGACCAGGCCGATCGTCTCGATCGCCGGTCCGTCGGGGTATTCCTTCATGGTGGTCGGGTCCTTCCCCTCGTGCGTCGTGCCCGTGCGTCGTGCCCGTGCGCCGCTTGTCGTGCCCGTGCGTGGTGCCGGTCGGGACCGGCCCCGGTGCCGTCGGACGGCCCGGGCCGAAAGCCCTCACCCCTTGGGCGCGAGATCCCGGCCGGCATCCCGCCGGCCCCGATCTCGCGGGTCCCCGCCCCCGACCACCGGCCCGCGAGGCCCCCGGGTCCCACTCCACGGTCCCGCCCCCGGGCCTACTCCTCGGAGCTGGTGATGAGCGCGAACAGCGCGCCCGCCGGGTCGACGCAGAGCGCCATCCGCCCCACGCCCTCGTGGTCGGAGGGCTCCCTGTGCAGCCGGCCGCCGTGGGCCAGCACCCGGGTGACCGCCGCGTCGCACTCGTCGACCTCGAAGTACGGCTGCCAGTACGGGCCGCCGACGGGCTCCAGGTGTTCGGCGGACAGTTGCATGATGCCCCCGCAGGCGTGCTCCGGGCCGGCGTTTTTCCGGGTGCCGGGGAAGACGACGGTGTAGTTCTCCCGACCGCCGGGCAGTTCGGTGACCTCGGTGCCCCAGCCCAGGGCGGAGCGGTAGAACGCGACCGCCCCCGCCGCGTCGGTGGTGTACAGCTCGGTCCAGCACAGGGTGCCGGGGATGGAGACCTCGTCCAGGCCCTTCAGCACGTCCGGTTGCCACATCGAGAACTCCGCCCCCTGCGGGTCCGCGAAGGCCGCCATCCGCCCCAGGCCCAGGACGTCCATGGGCGGCATCCGCACCGATCCACCCGCCCGCTCCACGGCCCGGGCGGAGGCCTCGGCGTCGGGGGTGGCGAAGTAGAGGGTCCAGGAGGGACGGTCCTCGCCACCCGCGCGCGGCCCGATGCCGGCGACGGTGTGCCCGTCCTGCCGCAGAAAGCCGTAGCCGCCCGCCTCGGGACCGGCGTCGGCGAACTCCCAACCGAAGACCGCCCCGTAGAAGGCGAGCGCGGCGGGGACGTCGGGAACGCCGAGGTCCAGCCAGCACGGGGAACCGGGCGCGTAGTCGGTGGTGAGCATGACGGAAACCTCCAGGGGTCGTCCGTGGGACGCCCGGGCCCGGCGGGAACGGGCCGCCGCGCCCCCGTCGGACCCGGCCGGGGCGCGGCCATGGACCCGACGGGCCATCCGCCGCCCGTCGGCGCCCGGGTGTCCCGTCCTGTCCCCAGCATGGCACCGGCCACCGACAGTCGCCCCCGCGCGGCCCGGGCGTTCGCGCTCCCCGCCCGGCGCCGGGGCGGAACGCCGGAGCCCGTCCCCGCCGCTGTGGTGCGGGCGCCGGGCGGGGGCCCGGGGCACGTCGCCGGCCGGGCCGACCCGCTCCCCACGGCCCGCGCCGGGGGCTCCCCGCCGACCGGCGGTTTCGGGCCGACCGGTTGCCCTGTATACCCCAAGGGGGTATACAGGGAATCCCATACCCCATAGGGGTATGAGGCGTATGCTGGACGGCGCACCACCATTGTGAGGAGAGGGTTCGACATGACCACCGGCACGGCCGCCGACGTCGGCACCGGGACCGCCGGGGGTTCCGGCACCACCGGGACCGAACTCGTCATCGGCGGCATGACCTGCGCCTCCTGCGCCGCCCGGGTGGAGCGCAAGCTCAACCGGGTGGACGGGGTGAGCGCCACCGTCAACTACGCCACCGAGAAGGCCCGGGTCGAGCACCCCGCCGGCGTCTCCGTGGCCGACCTGATCTCCGTGGTCGAGGCCACCGGCTACACCGCCGAACACCTCCCGCCCCCGGCCCCGCCCTCCTCGGAGCCGTCGTCGTCCCCGGCACCGGCCGTCGCCCCGGGGGGCCCCGCCGGTCGCGACGCGGCCCGGGGTGACGGCGGCCCGGACCCGCTGCTGCACCGCCTGCTGGTGAGCGTCGCGCTGACCGTCCCGGTGATCGTGCTGTCCATGGTCCCGGCCTGGCAGTTCGACTACTGGCAGTGGCTGTGTCTGACCCTGACCGCGCCGGTGGTGGTGTGGGGCGGATGGCAGTTCCACCGCGCGGCGTGGACCAACGCCCGCCACGGCGCCGCGACCATGGACACCCTCATCTCCCTGGGCACCGTGGCCGCGCTGCTCTGGTCGGTCTGGGCGCTGTTCCTCGGCGGCGCCGGGGAGCCGGGCATGACGCACCCCTTCGAGTTCGTCGTGCGCGACGCCCACGGCCACGGCACGCCCGGCATCTACCTCGAGGTCGCCGCCGGCGTGACGATGTTCCTGCTGGCCGGGCGCTGGTTCGAGGCCCGCGCCAAGCGCCGCGCCGGCGCCGCGCTGCGCGCCCTGCTGGAGCTGGGCGCCCGCGACGTCACCGTGGTGCGCGACGGTGTCGAGCGCCGGGTTCCCGCCGCCGAACTGGTCGTCGGCGACCGCTTCGTCGTGCGCCCCGGCGAGAAGATCGCCACCGACGGGCGGGTCCTGGAGGGTGTCTCCGCCGTGGACGCCGCCATGCTCACCGGCGAGTCCGTCCCCGTGGACGTCGCCCCCGGCGACACCGTCACCGGCGCCACCGTCAACACCTCCGGCCGGCTGCTGGTCGAGGCCACCCGGGTCGGCACCGACACCCAGCTCTCCCGCATGGCCCGGCTGGTCGAGGAGGCGCAGAACGGCAAGGCCGCCGTGCAGCGCCTCGCCGACCGGATCTCCGCCGTCTTCGTCCCGATCGTCATCCTGATCGCGCTCGGCACCCTCGCCTGGTGGCTGCTCGACGGCTCCGGAGCCACGGCCGCCTTCACCGCGGCCGTCGCCGTGCTGATCATCGCCTGCCCGTGCGCCCTGGGTCTGGCCACCCCCACCGCCCTGCTGGTCGGCACCGGACGCGGCGCCCAGCTCGGCATCCTCATCAAGGGCCCGGAGGTGCTGGAGAACACCCGCCGCGCCGACACCGTCGTGCTGGACAAGACCGGCACCGTCACCACCGGCACCATGACCCTGCTGGGGGTCCACCCGGCGGCCGGCGTCGACCGGGCGGAGGTGCTGCGCGCGGCCGGGCCGGCCGAGGACGCCTCCGAGCACCCCATCGCCCGCGCCGTCGCCTCCGCCGCCGCCGAGGAGGTGGGGCCGCTCGCACCGGTCACCGGGTTCCGCAACCTGCCCGGCCTGGGCGTGCGCGCCGAGGTCGAGGGGCGCGCGGTGCTCGTCGGGCGCCCCCGGCTCCTCGCCGAACAGGGCGTGGAACTGCCCGAGGACCTGGCCCGGGCCGCCGCCGACGCCGAGGCCGGCGGGCGCACCGCCATCGCCGTGGCCCGCGACGGCGTCGCGCTCGGCGTGCTGGAGATCGCCGACGCGATCAAGCCGACCAGCGCCGAGGCCATCGCCCGCCTGCGGAAGCTGGGCCTGCGGCCGGTGCTGCTGACCGGCGACAACCGCACCGTCGCCGAGGCCGTCGCCCGACAGGTCGGCATCGACCCGGCCGACGGCGGGGTGATCGCCGAGGTGCTGCCCGAGGAGAAGGTCGAGGTGATCCGCCGGCTGCGGGCCGAGGGCCGGACGGTCGCCATGGTCGGCGACGGCGTCAACGACGCCGCCGCCCTCGCCACGGCCGATCTCGGTCTGGCCATGGGCACCGGCACCGACGCCGCCATGGAGGCCGGCGACATCACCCTGGTCCGTGGCGACCTGCGGGCGGCGGCGGACGCCGTCCGGCTCTCCCGCAGCACCCTGTTCACCATCCGCACCAACCTGTTCTGGGCCTTCGCCTACAACACGGCGGCGATCCCGCTGGCCGCCGCCGGGCTGCTCAACCCGATGCTCGCGGGCGCGGCCATGGCGCTGTCCTCGCTCTCGGTGGTCGCCAACAGCCTGCGGCTGCGCGCCTTCCGCGCCGCCTGACGGCGGGGCCCGGGGCCGCGTGTCCGCTCCCCCGGGCCCCGCTCCGGCTCACACCCAGGGGGCCACCGGATACCAGATCAGGTCCACCCGGGACAGAAGGCGCACGTTCCAGTACAGGACCATGAACACACCGGCGCTGAGGAATCCGGCCGCCATCAGCGACGAGGAACGGGTCGGACGCGCGGTCAGCCATCCGTGCAGCCGTTTCCCGAACACCCCCACCACCACCAGGAACAGCACGCCCATGATCAGCAGATTGCCCACCGTCTGAAGAGCGAAGGCGAAGGCACCGTAGAGGACGTTGTGGCTCTCGGCGGCGTCCCGGAACAGGTGCCGGAAAAGGGGGAAGGGGCGGCCGATGAGGAATCCGCCGATCAGCGCGCCCATGAACACCATCGGGGCGTCGGGGAACCGTTCGGTGAGACGCGCCAGGGGGTCGCGCGCGTAACCGAGGGCGACCAACCCCAGGTGGATCATGATCAGCCCGATGATGCCGTAGACCACCATCGCCTGGATCAAACGACCCGAGAGCACCAGCGCGCCACCGGTGGTCACGTTCTCCTGGAACTGTGGCATCCCGCTGCCGACGAGCGCCACCACCACGCCGTACACCGCCGACACCGCGACCGCGCCGGCGGTGAGCACCCCCAGCGGACGCAGAGCGGCGGTCATCCGACCGCGTGCGGTCGAGGATCGGCCGGTGAGGGGCGCGAGGGCGCCGAAGACCGCCACGTTGCAGGCGGTGAAGGTACCGGCGATGCCGGTCACCAACGCGAACACGAGCCCCGCCGTCACGCCGGCGATCGGGGTTTCGGCGGCCGGGTGGCCGAGGAGGCCGTCGGCGACGGTCCCGCCGATGGTCTTGTCGACGAAGTGCGCCGACCACACCACGGTGAGGGCGAACCCCACCAGCGCGGACACGGCGATCACCGCGCGCCTGCGACGCGGCACGTGCCCGTTGAAGAAGAAGGACGGGGTGGGCGGAGGGTTCCGCTCCTTCGACGGATGCGGGGTGCGAGGGGCGGGGGATCGTTCCGCTGCCTGTGTCATGCCCTGCTCCAGGGATCGGGGCGGTGACCCATCACCGCCGGACGACGCGCCCGCCCGGCGGGGACCGGCCCCGTGAAACGAGATCCGGGCGCGCCGCATCATGGTTCGGGAGGCGGCCCGGGCCGAACAACTTCGAAAGTGCGGCAGGTGGTCGGCCCGACCGGCCACCCGCACACGCGGGGGCTCGGGGTGAACACCCACACGTGGAGCACCCGGGAAGGCGACACCGTCCCGATCGCGCACCTCGGGTCGCGCACCGCGAGTCGTGAACCGGCGTTACGGCCGGAAGACGCCGCCCGTGGGGTGGCGCGGGGCCGTCAGCGGGTGACGACGTGCCGCTCGTTGGGGACGCAGTGCGTCATGGTCAGGCCGGAGACGTCGCGCGGCGGGTTCTCGCCGAGGTTCTCCAGCCGCTTGCGGTCCTCGTCCGTGAGGTCCTGGGAGGCCAGCGGCTCCAGGTGGGCGACGTCCTTCGGCGAGATCCCCAGACCCTCGCCGACCCGCAGGCCCAGCTCGTTCTCGACCAGCAGGAAGTGCCACACCATGCGCTCCTGCACGGCCCGCTCCGCCTGCGAGATCAGGTCGATGAAGTTCTTCACCAGGTCGTCCCGCTCCCAGTCCTCCATCAGCCGGAACCGCTGCCCGGCCTGGAGGTAGTCGTTGGTACGCGGGATGCGCTTGCGGGTGAGCCGGCCCCGGATCTCCGGCCCCTGCTCATCGACGGTCGGGTACGTCCCCTCGCGCAGGCCACCGGTGATCGACGGCTCGTAGTTGACCTCCGGGTTGCCCGCGTGCTGGTCCTGGTCGTACGCCATCTGACCGTCGCGCTGGTTGGTGTGCACGGTGGCGTTCTTCGGCTGGTTGACCGGGAGCTGGAGGTAGTTCGGCCCCACCCGGTAGCGCTGGGTGTCGCTGTAGGAGAAGGTCCGCCCGACCAGCATCTTGTCGTCGGAGAAGTCCAGGCCGTCGACCAGCACGCCGGTGCCGAAGGAGATCTGCTCGTTCTCCGCGAAATAGTTGTCCACGGTGCGGTCCAGCACCATCCGACCCACCGGCTTGGGCGGGAACTCCTGCTCCGGCCAGGTCTTGGTGTCGTCCAGCGGGTCGAAGTCCAACTCCGGGTGCTCGTGGTCCTCCATCACCTGGACCAGCAGCTCCCACTCGGGGTAATCCCCGCGCCGGATCGCCTCGTACAGGTCCTTGGTGGCGTGGCCCAGCTCCCCCGCCTGGACGGCCGCCGCGTCCTCCTCGGTCATGCTCCTCACGCCCTGCTTGGGCATCCAGTGGTACTTGACCAGGACGGTGCCGCCCTCCTGGTTCACCCACTTGTAGGTGTTCACGCCGAATCCCTGCATGTGCCGGTAATCGGCCGGGATACCGCGCGGGCTGAAGAGGTTCATCAGCATGTGCATCGACTCCGGCGTCTGCGACATGAAGTCGAAGATCCGGCCGGGCTTCTGCTCGTGCGAGACCGGGTCGGGCTTGAGGGAGTGGATCACGTCCGGGAACTTGATGGCGTCCCGGATGAAGAACACCCCCAGGTTGTTGCCGACCAGGTCCCAGTTGCCGTCCTCGGTGTAGAACTTCACCGCGAAGCCACGCGGGTCACGGGCGGCCTCGGAGGAGTCCCGGCCACCGATCACCGTGGAGAACCGCACGGCCACGTCGGTCCGCTTGCCCTCCTCCTGGAACAGCCTGGCACGGGTGTACCGACCGATTGGCTCGTCGCCCCACTTGCCGTAGCTCTCGAAGTAACCGTAGGAGGTCACCCCCCGGGCGTGCACCACCCGCTCGGGGATGCGCTCGCGGTCGAAGTGGCTGATCTTCTCGAGGAACTGGTAGTTCTCCAGCGTGGCCGGGCCGCGCGCGCCGACCGTCCGCTGGTTCTGGTTGTCGTAGACGCGATGACCCTGCCGGTTGGTGAGGATCGGACGGTCGTCGTCGGACGCGGATCCCTGACCTGCTACGTCTGTCACTGTTCTCGCTTCCTTCGTGCTCGAAGGCGTTCGTTCCACGCCGTGGGCCCGGGGCGCGTGTACCCATTTGTACTCCGGTGATGCGGAAGCTCACCTTTTCGGCGCATCCATTTCGCCCGTTTCGCCCAACACGCGCACCACGGGGAGCGCCCGGGAGAACGCCGACGGGGGCGGGACGCGCGCCGCGCGCGTCCCGCCCCCGTCGCGATGCCGTGGGGGTCACACCCCGACCGGCCGGTCCTCCCTCCCGCTCCGCCGCCCGTGGAAGGCCCGGTGGGCCTGCCGGCGACGGTGGTCGAACCACTCCCTGCCCTCGGTGGTCAGCGCCGCGAGCATCCGGAAACCGTCCGCCGCTCCCGAGAACTCCCGGGCCAGCTCACGCAGGTTCCCCGCCTCCTCCCCGGTCTCCCCCAGCAGCGCGTAGTCCTCCATGGTGACCTCGATGTCCTGCCGGTTGTGCAGGACCAGGCGCAGCGCCTCGCGCGGGACCCGTCCCACCTCCCCCCCGTCCCCCGGCCGGCCGGAGTCGGTGTCGAGCATGGCGGAGCTGATGGCGTCGTAGCGGAAGACCACGTCGTTGCGGCCGGTGTGCCCGCCGGTGGCGGAGTCCACCCGCCAGGAACTGACCCACACCCCCTTGCCCGTGAGCACGAACAGCTTGAGCACCGACTCGGAATAGCGCACCGGCCCGCCGGGCACCCGGGCGCGCACGCAGTCCGAAGCCGCCTCCAGCACGAAGAAGTCGAAGATGATGTCCCGGTTCTCCATCCGGTGCTCGGCCAGCATGTCGCGGCGCAGACGTTGCTTGTCCACCTCCAGCCAGCGGGCCATCCGCACGTCGTCCGGCCGGTTGCGCAGCAGGGTGTCCGCCCACGAGCGCTGCCACCGACGGTCCTCCTCCCACCGCTTCCGCTCCTCCTCGTGGATGCGGACCAGGGCGGCGACCCGGGCGGTCTCCGGTCCGGCGTACAGTGCGATGCCCCAGGCGATGAGGGTGACCCACAGGGCGCCCACCGCCACGGCCGCCACCAGGATCATCAGCAGACAGAACCCCCCGACGACCCCACCGATCACCCGCGCCCAGCGGAAACCGTCGGAGGTCCCGCCCGCGTCGACGGGGCGCGGAACGGTGGGCGGACGACGGGCGTCCTCGGCCGCACGGCGCTGGATCTGCCAGTCGAGACCGGCCGCGTCGCCGGTGCGCCAGTGGTAGTAGGTCAGTTCGGCCGCCAGCTCGGTACGACGCCGGGCGGTGGCCGTCATCCAGTGCGCCGCCCCCACCGGGTCCGGTGGGGCCAGGGCCGAGTACCGGGCCTCCACGAGGTCGGTGATCGTGGAGCGGAACGCGTCCAGGCGACGGGCGGAGGCATCGGCCTGCGCCTCGGCCCGGGTACCGGCTCGGCGGCGCAACAGCCGGCCGGCGACTCCGGCGGGCTCGTCGGGCCGCGGGACGGGCGGTGCCCACAGGCGCAGGCGTCGCTCGTGCAGCCGCCGCGGGGCGGTCCGGTTCAGGGTCAGGGCGAACAGTCCTCCGGCGATGCCCACTCCCATCAGGGCCATCACCACGAGACCGACGGTGGCCTCCTCCTCCGAGGAGGACGAGGTCGAGGGGGACGAACCGAATCCGGAGTCGAACCCCGAGCCCGAGTCGAACCCCGGGCCCGAGCCACCGCCGGAGTCGGAGGAGGCGAGCGCGATCAACCCGACCAACAGCCCCACCACCAGGGCCGTGCCGGTGACCACGAGCCCCACCCTCACGTTCGGCAGCGTCCGCGACACGGCGGGCGGGTCCGGCCTCCTCGGGGGGAGGGGGTCGGCGGTGAAGAAGTAGGGCACCCGCTCGGCCCGCCGGTCGGCGAGGCGCGCGTTCTCCAGGGCCCTCACCTCCTCGGCGTCGCTCAGCCGTCGCCGGAGGGCCTCGATCACGTGCCGCAGGTGGTCCTCGATCTCCTCACGGCGTCCGAGCGGCAGGCCCGCGAGGAGCGCGGTGACGTCGCCGGGCTCCGGCGACGGCGAACCACCCGGCGAGGGATCGGCCCCGGGGTCCGGGAGGTCGGGGTCCGGGAGGTCGGGGTCGAGCACCGCCGTCAGGAGCCGGGCGGCGGCGCGGGTCGCCGCCCGGTACCCCTCGGGGTCCGGTGAGGAGTCGACGCCGGGGCCGGGGAAGAGCGTGTGCAGCCGTCGCCAGTCGGCGTCGCTCAACTCCTCCGGTGCCCGCCGGCTGACCACCGCCAGCAGGCGCCCGTACCGCACGTCGGCGGTCTCCCGCCCACCGGCGATCGCCTCCTCGAACAACCGCTCGGCACGCTCGCGCAGTCCGGCGCCCAGACAGCGCACGGCCATCCGGGCCCGCTCCTCCGGAGAGGCGTCCGGACCCACGTGGTACTGGTACACGTTGCCGTGGTTGACGCCGATGCCGCCGTCGCTGATCCCGCCGTACAGGGTGGCGATCCCGCTGTTGCCGCCGGGTGGAGGAGAGGCGGGCGGGGGAACGAAGGTCCTCGTGGTGTTCACGCCGCACCTCCCCGCACGGTGTTGATCAGGGCGGTGACGGCGCCGGCGAGCCCGCCGACGTCCTCGACCAGTCCCTTGAGCTTGCGCAACGCGCGCAGCACCCGGCCCCGGGCCGGCTCCTGTCGGGCCTCGGCACCCTCCGCGTGCCGCTCGGCCTCGTCGAGTTCGGCACCCGCCTCCCGGTGGGTCTCCTCGTCGATCTCGCGGCGCTCCAGCGCCTCCTTCAGCTCGACGCGGAGCCGTTCCAGCTCACGCCGCAGGTTCGCGGCCTCCTCCCCGGTGTCGGCGCCCATGGCGCCGATCCACTGCTGACGCACCTCACCGTTGTTGACGCCGACGGCGCCCCCGCTGATGCCCCCGTGCACCGTGCCGATACCGCTGTTGCCGGGAGCCGGGTCGAAGGGGGGACCCTCGGCGGGGGCGGTCCTCCGTGCCTCCCGGGCGGCCCCGGCCGGATCCGAATCCGACGCCTCCGGGGTCGGCAGGCCAGGCGGCTCGTAGTAGCCGGGGACCCGGATCCACAGCCGCTCCCCACTGATCTCCTTCGCGGAGAACGGGACGTCCCGGTACTCGGTGGGCTCGATGCCCGGGTGGTCGTGCCGGACGATCGCCCGGTACAGCAGGTCGGAGACGGCCAGCGCCAGCACGGCGCGCTCGGCGGTCTCCAGGGTGTCGCGCAGGGCGGGCAGGTCCACCATGCGGAAGGCCGCGTTCAGGTCGGCTCCCACCCAGCCCCGCTCGTCCCGGGCGACCTCCCCGGCGTGGAGGGAGGCCCGCAGTCGCAGGGCGCGGGGGCCCGTACGGTACAGCCGGGCATGGGCGCGCAGTTCGGCGTCGAGGGCGTCGACGAACGGGCCGAGCAGTGCGGTCTTGGGCACGCCGCCCGGCAACAGGACCAGGATGCCGTCCCCCCGGTCCTCGCTCTCCTCCCCCTCGATGCCGGCCGTCCGCAGCGCGCGGTCGGTCATGGCGTAGAGCCGGTCGCGCAGCCAGGACTGGTCGGGGTCCGTGCGCCGGCCGGAACCGACGATGTCGATGATGACGATCAGATGGTGCTGTGGTGTGAGGTCCACGCGGGATTCCCCCTCATCCCCCGACGCGGAGCGCAACCTCGCGCTCACCGTTTCCGCCGGGAGTGCACCGAACTATGGGAGAAACGGCCGACGAGGACCGCCTCATCCGAGGGAATCACGCACGATCACCGGGAACGCGTGGACACCTGTCGGGGCGCACTCGCGCTTCCCATGCGCCCCCGGTCCACCCCCTGCTCGCGGGCGACCACCGGGAATGCCCGCATCCCGACCCTCCCGTCACGCTCCGCTTGCGCGCCATGCCGTGACAGTGAACGGACTTCCCCGCCGGAATGGCAGGCAAACCAACCGGCCGGAAACATCACCCACCCGCCCGGAGGAACCGGCCGGCGGGCACCTGCCTTCGTCACGCCTCGGGGACCGGTTCCGGAACGCAGGCCGGAAGGCAGACCGGAAGACCCCGGGAAGGCCCCCGGAACGACATCGCCCCTCGGCGCCCGTCCACGGGCGCCGAGGGGCGACGGAAAACCGGTCCGGCCGTCAGTCCTGCGCCTTCGGCTGCTTGCGCAGCGCCAGGTGCAGCTCGCGCAGCCGCTTGTCGTCCACCTCGCTCGGCGCGCCCATCAGCAGGTCCTGCGCGTTGCCGTTGAGCGGGAAGGCGATGGTCTCGCGGATGTTCGGCTCGTCCGCCAGCAGCATGACGATCCGGTCCACGCCCGGCGCGATCCCGCCGTGCGGCGGGGCGCCGAAGCGGAAGGCCCGCAGCATGCCGCCGAACTCACGCTCCACGTCCTCCTTGGAGTACCCGGCGATCTCGAACGCCCGGTACATGATCTCCGGCTCGTGGTTCCGGATGGCGCCCGAGGACAGCTCCACGCCGTTGCAGACGATGTCGTACTGCCAGGCCAGGACGTCCAGCGGGTCCTTGGTGTCCAGGGCCTCCAGGCCGCCCTGCGGCATGGAGAACGGGTTGTGCGAGAACTCGATCGCCCCGGTGTCCTCGTTCTTCTCGAACATCGGGAAGTCCACGATCCAGCAGAACCGGAAGACGTTCTCCTCGAAGTGGCCGGCCCGCTTGGCGGCCTCCACCCGGACGGCGCCCATGATCCGGGAGACCTCGTCGAAATCACCGGCGCCGAAGAAGATCGCGTGACCCGGGCCCGCGCCCAGCGCCTCCAGCAGCGCCTTGGTGTTCTCCTCGGTGAGGAACTTGGCGATCGGGCCGGTCAGCGAGATCGCGCCGTCCTTCTCCGCCACCCGCACCCAGGCCAGGCCCTTGGCGCCCTGCTCGACGGCGAAGTCGCCCAGCTGGTCGAAGAACTTCCGCGGCAGCGCCTCGGTGTCCGGGACGGCCAGGGCGCGCACGTGCTTGCCCGCGAACGCCTTGAAGTCCGAGTGCGCGAAGACCTCGGTGACGTCGGTCAGCTCCAGCTTCGCCCGCAGGTCCGGCTTGTCCGAGCCGTACTTCAGCATCGCCTCGCGGAACGGGATGCGGGGGAACGGCGAGGTGACGTGGCGCCCGCCACCGAACTCCTCGAACAGCTCGGTCATCACCTTCTCGATGACCCGGAAGACGTCCTCCTGCTCGACGAAGCTCATCTCCACGTCGAGCTGGTAGAACTCGCCCGGCGAGCGGTCGGCGCGGGCGTCCTCGTCGCGGAAGCAGGGCGCGATCTGGAAGTACCGGTCGAAGCCGGCGATCATCAGCAGCTGTTTGAACTGCTGCGGAGCCTGCGGCAGCGCGTAGAAGCGGCCGGCGTGCAGGCGGGAGGGCACCAGGAAGTCGCGCGCGCCCTCGGGGGAGGTCGCGGACAGGATCGGGGTGGCCATCTCGTTGAAGCCCTGCGCGGTCATCTTCTGCCGGATCGCGGAGATCACGGCCGAGCGCAGCATGATGTTGCGGTGCATCCGCTCCCGGCGCAGGTCCAGGAAGCGGTACTCCAGCCGCAGCTCCTCGTTCACGCCGTCCTCGGCGTTGATGGTGAACGGGATCTGGTCGGAACCGCCCAGCACCTCGACCCCGCCGGCCGACTCACCGCCGATCTCCACCTCGATCTCGCCGGTGGGCAGCTCGGGGTTGACGTTCTCCTCGCCGCGGGCCACGACCCGGCCGTCCACCCGCACGACGGTCTCCTTGGAGAGCGAGCCGAGCAGTTCGCCCGCCTCGGTGCCGGGGCGGACCACGAGCTGGGTGACGCCGTGGTGGTCGCGCAGGTCGATGAAGAGGATGCCGCCCAGGTTCCGGCGATTGTGCAGCCAGCCGGACAGCCGGACATCCGTGCCGATGTCCGCGGGTCGCAGCTCGCCGCAGGTGTGGGACCGGTACCGATGCATCGCTCGCTCAATCCAAGTCGTCGGGGGCGTCGGGACCGACCGGGCGGGCCGGTCCGCGGGGCACGGCCGCGCTGTCGCGGTCCGGCCGGATGGTGGACACCTCAGACTACCGCCCGTATGGGCGGGTGGGTGGGTGGCCGACCGGGCGGCGGGGGCGCGGCCCGGGAGTGTTGCCGGGCGGGGCGCGGGACCGCCCGGGGACCGCCCGGGCACGGCACCGGGGCGGGAGGCGGGAGGCGTGAGAGCAGCGCGACGGCGAGCCACGGGCACCGCGACGGCGCGGGGAAAGCCCCACGACGGCGCGGAACGGGATCGTGGGGCACCGCGACGGCGGGCCACGGGCACCGCGGGGAACGGGTCTCCCGACGCGACGCGTCCACGGCCCGCCGGGGCATCCCACCGGCCCCGCCGCCCCCATCGGACGGCCGGCCCGGCGCCGGGCCGGCCGAAATTCTTACCCCGTTTTCCGCCTCCCGCTACTCGCCGATCGCCCGAATGTGTGCATATGGTGAGACAAATGCGTTCCGACGACGTGCTGGCCCACGTGGAAACCGGCCTGTGGCAATGGGATCACGCCACGGGCGTGGTCGTCCTGGACACCATCGCGGCCCGGTTGATGGGGCTCCCCGCCCGTCCCACCACCCTCAGCGAATCCGCCATGCGCGCCCGCGTGCACGTGGAGGACTGGATCGACCTGCACCGGGTCGCCGGCATGGCCGCCACCGAGAACCGTCCCACCGTGACCCGCCTGCGGGTGCTCGACCGCAGCGGCCGCGTCCGCCGCACCGTGCGCACCCGACTGCACTCGTTCGGCGACGGCACCGACTTCGCCCTGCACGGCCTGTTCGAGGAGATCGACGACGACATCCCGGAACAGAGCCGCTGCTCCGGCGACTGGCGGCTCTCCCGCGAGGCGTTCCTCCTCGACGCCGGCCGCGCCCTGGCCGAGGCCCGCACCACCGGCGAGGTGCTGCGCGTCGCCGGCCGCCTCTCCCTGCCCGGCTTCACCCCCAACGGCCTGGTCGTCTTCGGCACGGACGGCGAACGCCTGCGCGTCCTCAAGTACCACGGCTACCCCGTGAACACCCCCGAGGACGAGGCCCGCGTCAAACGCCTCTTCCGACTCACCGTCGGCTCGAACTACCCCGCCGCCGAGGCCATCCGCACCGGCCGCGCCCTCTACATCCACTCCCCCGCCGAATACGAACGAAGGTTCCCCGAGGCCTGGCAGGTCGTGCGCGGCTTCGGCCGCAAATCCTGGGCCTACCTCCCGCTCATCGACGGCGGCCGAACCATGGGCGCCTGGCTCGCGGGCTTCCCCCAGCGGGTCGCCTTCACCCCCGACGAACGATCGGTACTGACCACCGTGGCACGCATGCTCGCGCAGGCTCTCGCCCGGACCCACACCCTGGAGTCCGAGCGGGAACTGTCCGCCGACCTCCAACACACCATGGCCCCCCTCGGCAATCCCGAGGTCCCCGGTGTGCAGATCACCACCCGCTACGTCCCCACCGGCGGCGGCCTCCGGATCGGGGGCGACTGGTACGACGTCATCCCCCTGCCATCGGGCCGGATCGCCCTGGTCATCGGCGATGTCCAGGGCCACGACGTACGAGCGGCGGCGATCATGGCGCAACTGCGCATCGCGCTGCGCGCCTACGCCTCCGAGGGCCACCGCCCCGACGCCGTCCTCTCCCGCGCCTCCCGCTTCCTCGCCGGGCTCGTCAACGGAACCGACCCCCGCTTCGCCACCTGCCTCTACCTGGAGGCCGACCCGCGCACCGGCACCCTCGACGTCGTCCGCGCCGGACACCCCGACCTCGCCGTCCGACTACCCGACGGCACCACCACCCTGCGGCCCACCGCCGGTGGGCCGCCGCTGGGCGTCCTCGACGAGTGGGCCTACCCCACCACCCGCATCTCCCTCCAACCGGAGGAAGTGCTCCTGATGTGCACCGACGGCCTGCTGGAGACCGGCGGCCACGACCTGCACACCGGATGGATACGCCTGCGGGCGGTGCTGGAGAACCAACCCGCCGACGACCTCGAGAAATTCGCCGACTCCATCGTCGCCGCCGTCCACGGCCCGCCCTCCCACCGGCTGACCGGGCCGCTCACCGACCGCCGCGAGGACGACATCGCCCTGGTCCTGCTGCGCCGCCCCGCCCCGGTGGGTTCGGCCTCGCTGCGCCGCACCGTGCTCTGCGTCGACCAGGCCGAACCGGCCCGCATCGCCGAGGCCCGCCGGCAACTCGCCGGCCTGCTGCGCGACTGGTCCGACCCCGAACAGGTGGACGGCGCGGTGCTCATGCTCTCGGAGATGCTGGCCAACGTCCTCGTGCACACCGACAGCGACGCCATAGTGGTCGCCGAACTGAGCGGGCCGATGGGCGAACGGCTGCTGCGGGTGGAGGTCACCGACACCAGCGACGAACTGCCGCACCGGCGCGAACCCGGCGAACTGGCCTCCTCGGGGCGGGGGCTGGTGCTGATGGAGTGCCTCTCCGACGCCTGGGGCGTGGACCCGCGCGGCGACGGCAAGACCACCTGGTTCGAACTCGGCGAACCCGCCCGCCCGGCGGCGGGGGCCGCCGTGGCGGCCGGGGCGGCCGGGACCTCGTCGGCGGCGCGGCCGGGCGACCTTCCCGGGGAACCCGTGCGGTCCGCCGACCTCCCTCCACCGAGCGGCAACGGCTCCGCTCCGGCCCGCCTCAACGGCACCCCGCCCCCCAGCCCCGCCGACTGACGCCCCACCGACTGGTCGCCGGCCTCCTGGCCGGGTGGTCGGCACCCCTCACAGGGGTGAGGAGGGCCGGTCGGTGCGACCATGCACGTGGTCGCGGACCTGATGTTGGTACCCCTCATAGGGGTGATGAGGACCACCGAGGCGGACGCCGTACTCACCCGGGCGCTGTCGTTGGTACCCCTCATAGGGGTGGTGAGGACCGATCACGGGACGCGCTGATCACAGAGTGGAGATCGACGTTGGTACCCCTCATAGGGGTGGTGAGGACCGTCCCCATTGTGAAGGTCCAGGTCAGGCACAGTCGAGCCCCCCGTCTCGACAGCCGATTTTTCAGCAGACCTCCGGTAGCGCACGAAACCCCGGAGAGTCGCTGAAATCCGGGCCGCCAGCGTACGTCGATAGCCGGCGGCTCGCACGGCGTTCTGTCCGAGGAAGCCACTGCTCCCAAGCAGAGCTGGATGAGCCACCTAGCCAACGCACTTTCATTTCAACGGGCTTCACTCGACCCCAAGCATCTTGGCCCATCGCCTGGGCAGCGATGCCCAGGCGCTCTCCCCTTCCCACCCGAAAGGCAGTACCGTCCTGCACGAGACGGCCGAAACGGGGAAAACGGAGACATACGCCCATGCCAGGACACACCTTCGGGGACCGCCTGCGGAAAGCTCGCAAACTGGCCGGCATCACCCAACACGACCTCGCCGCCCGGTCCGGCGTGTCCCTCTCCATGATCCGGAAGATCGAGCAGGGCAGTCGGGAAAGCAGGTTGGAAACCGCACGCCGGCTGGCCTCCGCGCTCGATATCCCCACCACTCGACTCCTCGCCACGGAACCCCGGGAGAGCGCACCGCCGGTTGATCACGACCTGTGGGCGGAGTTGGTGGCCACCGTGACCGCACCGAGCCCTGGAGACATCGAGGAAGAACCCACACCCGCCGGGGTGAGCACGGGCCTGAACTCCGCCGTGGATCTCTACGTGCGCGGCCGGTTCACGGACCTGGCGACTCTCCTCCCCGCCCTGGTACGCGACTCCACAGCCCTCGCCGACACCTCCTTGCAGATGCGCGTCCTGCAACTCACCGGGCGGCTGATGACGCAAATCCGCCTGTACGAAACCGCGTCCACGGCCTTCGACCGCGCCGACCGCCTGGTGCCCGACACCCTCCACGGCGCCTCACTCGCGAACAACCGCTGCTGGCTTCTGTTGCGCAGCGGGCGATTGGAGGAAGCCTCCGATCTGGCCGCCCGGTGGGCCGTGGAGTTGGAACCGCGCCTGTCCACCGCCACCAACGGAGAACTCTCCGCGTGGGGAGCGATGTTGCTCCGGGTGGCCGCGACAGCCGCCCGGGACAGTCGTTCCGACGACGCGCAACACGCCCTCCGTCTGGCCACCGCAGCGGGAGCGATGATGCGGCCGGGCGGAGCCGAGGAAGCGCGAACGGCCGGGTTCTACCGGGGATTCTCCTCGGTGACGGTGGCCATGCAGCGGGCGGAACGGGCCATGGTGGAGGACCGCCCGGACGAGGTGCTGCGCCTGGCCGACCGCATCGGCGCTCTACGACTGGCCCCCACGGTGAACAGTCGGAACCGTCATCTCCTGGACGTGGCACACGCCCAGATCCGCACCCGACGGTACGGGGAGGCGACGGAGACCCTGCTGCGGGTCGAGCGGGACGCACCCCAGTGGCTCGGGCACCAGCGGTATGCCAGGGATATCGTGCAGGCGATGACCGAGCGTCGCCGCAAACTGACCCCCGAAATGCGTCAGTTGACACAGAGAGTCCATCTACCCACGTGACGGTGTGGCACAAGTCGTCACTCTCGGCTTAAGTGACACCGCTCCGACGTTGAGGCCCACCCCATCCCCGCCCTAGCGTGGTGAGTGACGGAAAGTACACGTCACATCACGGGAGTTCCCATGCGCAACGACGCGCCCACCCACCGCCTCACCCCGCAGCAACGCAAACGTCGGGAGGACCTGGCCGACGCCGCCGCCGGTCTGGCCGACACCCCGCCACCGCTCCCGGTGCCGGGCACTCGACCGGTGCGGGCGCTGGTGCGCTGCGCCGCCTGCTCCACCCTCACCCAGGAGGGTCGGCCGGTCGGGGAGAACGACGAGGGCACGCCGGTGTGGCACTGCCCGATGTGCGCGGACGAGGCACGGTGACCGCCCCGCCCGGGCGGTCCGGCGCCGACACCGACACCCCTACCGGGGTGTTCCGCTTCCGTGAGTACTCCATCGAGCCCGACCTCGAACCGGACGCCGAACCCATCGCCTTCACCGGGCAGTGCGCGGTGTGCGGACGCCTCGGGCCCACCGGTGAGGGTGGCGGACACCTCACCGGCTGGATGCTCGCCCACCTGCGCGCCCATCCCGAGCACCTGTCCTACCGGGAGATCATCACCCGCCCGTACCGCGCCGTCCCCGGCCGGTGGCGATGACCGCCCACGAGCCCGCGCTCGGATTCGGCGAGTACATGGAAACGGTGGCCCTGACCCGCACCACCGTCCGTGTCGAGGACCGCGTCATCATCGGCGGGGTCCCCATGCGGATCGTGGACGTGGTTCGCACCCACACCGGTGTCCGCCTCGACCTCGAAGAGGGCGAACGCCTCTGGCTGACCACCCGCAGCCGACTCACCGCCTTCCGCGACCCCGACATCGACCCCTCCGGAAACCGAGAACGGTGAGCAGCCGAATACACCCGCCGGCGATGGTGCGCGACCATTTCCCCGACCGGTGGCACTCGGGGACCTGTTGGCTGTGGTGCGACCGGGACGAACTCCCCGTGCAATGGCTCGGCACGGTGGAGCACGGCCCCCTGCGGGTGCCCCTGACCGCCTGCCGGGAATGCACCGACCGTCTGACCGAACGCGTCCACGCCACCGCCCGCGCCTCGACCTCACCGACGGAGAACGCTTGAATCCCACCTCGGCGACACCCGGGGAAGAACTCCCCTCTTGGAACGCCCCTGCCCCTCACAGGGGCGATGAGGACCTCTTGCCGCGGAAGGGCTGCTGAACCGGGCCTTGGTGTTGGTACCCCTCACAGGGGTGATGAGGACCCGAGATTCGGATGTTGCGGTCGGACTGGATTGATCCGTTGGTACCCCTCACAGGGGTGATGAGGACCCCTGCTCATCCGGTGGGACGCCCCGAGGGGTACGTGGTTGGTACCCCTCACAGGGGTGATGAGGACCCGTGCGGACCGGCTGTACTGCAGCAGCACCAGCGCGTTGGTACCCCTCACAGGGGTGATGAGGACGACCGCCCGTGCGTCGGAGATCGAGGCGTACCTCGCGTTGGTACCCCTCACAGGGGTGATGAGGACGAGGTTCCGCGAGCTGCTGACGTACGCGCGGCCGGGGTTGGTACCCCTCACAGGGGTGATGAGGACGCCTCGGTCGCCTCGGCTGCCCGGATCGCCTCCCGCTGTTGGTACCCCTCACAGGGGTGATGAGGACCCGTCGTCAGTGCGTCCTCCGTGGCCCGCGCCAACTTGTTGGTACCCCTCACAGGGGTGATGAGGACTCCGGCCGGTCCGCGCGGTCCGCACCACCGGCGGGGAGTTGGTACCCCTCACAGGGGTGATGAGGACCTCACGTCGATTGAGGGCAAGATCGGCCCGGCGGCGTTGGTACCCCTCACAGGGGTGATGAGGACGCACTACGGAGTGACCCTCGCCGGGTCCCGCTGGGGGTTGGTACCCCTCACAGGGGTGATGAGGACCTCGGAGACGGCCCCCAGGTCCACCCGCCACAGGCCGTTGGTACCCCTCACAGGGGTGATGAGGACGCGATACCTGCTCACTGACTACGCCCGGGAGGCGCCGTTGGTACCCCTCACAGGGGTGATGAGGACGTGACGAGGTGGCGGCGATGAAGGCCGGCGGCCGGAAGTTGGTACCCCTCACAGGGGTGATGAGGACGCGGTGGGCCGCGGGCATCCTGCGGTCGGAGTGTGAGTTGGTACCCCTCACAGGGGTGATGAGGACCCCATTGTGAAGGTCCAGGTCAGGCACAGTCGAGTAGCGCCCTCGACAGCCGATTTTTCAGCAGACCTCCGGTAGTGCACGAAACCCCGGAGAGTCGCTGAAATCCGGGGGTCCCAGACTACGCCGACAGACCTCCGCCGAGGGCTCGTACACCGCACTCAACTCGCCTCCGGTCATGGGTACCGAGGCGTGGCGCGAGGAGTTCCATGGGAGAAGCACACCGTTTTCGCCCATGCGGTGCCCGGTCGTTGGTTCCACTCGGGAACCGGGCATACCGCCCCTGGGAGCGACCTCTTGCCCGATGGAACGGGAGTCGTGAAGCCATGGTTGATCAAAACTTCGGGGACCGTCTTCGCGAAGCGCGGAAACGCGCGGGTCTCACCCAACGGGAACTCGCGGGCGCCGCCGGCCTCTCCTTTTCCCTGATCTCCAAGTTGGAACAGGGCGCCCGGCAGGACACACGGCTGGAAACCGCCCGCCGGCTCGCCGCCGCCCTCGGAGTTCCCACCACCGCCTTGTTGGTGGCGGAGTACCAACCCCCGCAGGACTCGGACCCCGCCGTCCCGTGGGCCCCGGTCCGTGCCGCGCTTCTCGATCCGAACGCCGAGGAAGCCGTGGAAGGGGACCACCCTCCCACCATCGCCGGTGTCACGGGGGCGCTGAACGCCATGGGGACACGCCTGGTGAAAGAGGACTTGGCCGCCGCTGCCGAGATGCTTCCCCGCCTGTTGCGGGACGCCGCCGCGCTCGGCGGACCGGTGCAGGCCCGGGTGCTGCTGTTGGCGGGACGGTTGATGATTCAGACCCGCCAATATGATGCCGCCGCCCTCGCGCTGGACCGGGCGGAGGAGGCCGGGTTGGTACAGGGGGTGACCACAGCGGCCGACATGGTGGAGAGTCGGTGCTGGCTGCTGTTGCGGCAGGGGCGCCTCTCCGAGGCCCGGGATCTGGCCGCCCACTGGGCGGATGAGCTGGAGCCCCGGCTGTCCCGGGCCATGCCGGAAGACCTGGCGGCCTGGGGCATCGCCCTGGGGCGAGTGGCCGCGGCGGCGTCGCGGGACGCCAGGGAGGACGAGGCGGAACATGCGTTGCGGCTGGCCGAGGCGGCTGCGGCACTGTGGGCCGGGGAGAAACCACGCGGAGACGGCTCGCAGACCTCCGGCCGCACCCGGACCTGGGGGCCGCTGACCGTGGCGATGCAGCGCACCGAGTTCGCCGTGATCTGCGACCGTCCCGACACCGCGTTGAAGGTGGCCGGACGCATCAACGGTCGGAAACTGGCCCCCGTTGTCGGACACCGCAACCGTCACCTTCTCGACGTGGCAGACGCCCAGGTGCGCACCCGACAGTACGGGGATGCCGTGGAGACCCTGCTCGACGTGCACCGGGCGGCGCCCCAGTGGCTCCCCCACCAGCGGTACGCGCGAGACATCATGGGCCGCATGGTGCGGCGGCGCCGAACTCTGACCCCCCGGATGCGAGAGCTGGCCGAAGCGGTGCGTCTGCCCCTGTAGCGGGGTTCGTCCCTCCCCTTGGCACAGGAAGGGGGAGCCGGGGAGCGAGGCGTCCGGCACCACGGCCGCGTGCTGTTGCCCCGTAAGGGTGACGAGGGCGAGAGGGTCCGGCGGGCCGCTGTGAACGACGTGCGCGCCGTCGTCCACCTGATCGTGGACATCGATGCCGTTGAGGTGGCTTCTCCCCTATTCAGCGAACCTCCGGCAGCGAGGGCGAGACCGGGGTCGGGGCAGTTGGGTGGAGCGGGTTGCCGGTCATGATCGGCAGGCCGTCGGTCTCGGCGAGCCGGCACAGCGGAACGACGCCGTCAGCGGGCGGCCTTGGGGCCGTTCCGCTGATCCCGGCCCGAAGACCGGGGGTACCGTCCGGAGTGCGACCCGCAAGACGAACGGAGGCCACGATGCCCCAGCACCGTCCGCCGCGCATCATGCTCACCGAGGCCGAGGCGATCGGACAGCGCGTCCGTAACGCCCGGTTGCGCCTCGGTCTGACCCAGGCCGATCTCGCCGCCGAACTGCGGCGTTCGCAGGGCTGGGTCAGCAAGGTGGAGAAGGGCCGTCAGGAGCTGGACCGCACCAGTGTCATCAACGAACTGGCCGCCGCACTGCACGTCCATCCCAACGACCTGATCGAGAGGCCCTACCCAACGGCTGTCGAAGACGTGCGGTGGCAGAAGTCGGCGGCACTGATCCTGCGGGAGCTGCGCCGCTACGACCTGCCGCCCCGGTGGGAAGGCGCTCCCCCGTCGTCCACCGACCTGTGGCGGAAGACGGCGGTACTGCACCGGCTGCGGGACGACGCGGCGAACTCCCGGATTCTGGAGCTGCTTCCGGAGCTGCTGCGGGAGGCCCGGGCCCTGGCGGAACACGCGAGCGGCCGGGAGCGGGAAGAGGCGTACGCGGTGTACGCCGTCGGTTGCAAGTTCGGGCACACCGCCGCGCACGCCCTCGGTCACGCCGAGCTGGTGGCGATGAGCTGCGAGCGCGCGTCCTGGGCCGCTCGACGCTCGGGCGACGAGATGCTGCCGGCCGTGGCCGACTGGATGCGGGTGTGGGACATGTGGGCCACCGCCGACTGGGACGACTCCCTGGCGCTCACCGACCAGGCGCTACGTGCCGTGGAGGAGCCGTACCGGCGGGGGGACGCGGCGGCCGTACGGGTGTGGGGAAGCCTGCACCTGCGGGCGGCGGTGTCCGCCGCGCGCGGTGGAGCGGAGGCCGAGGCCCGGCACCGGATCGGGGAAGCCGAGGAGGCGGCCTCCCGACTGCCGCGTCTGGCGTTCGATCGGCACTCGTTGACGTTCTCCCGGGGCAACGTCGCGATCCACGGCGTGAATGTCGAGCTGGAGATGGCGCAGCACGATCGGGCGTTGCTGCTGCACCAGGAGATCCCGGAAACAGTGGTGTCCGCGCTGCCCCGGTCGCGGCGGGGGCACTACCGGATGGATCTGGCCCGGGCATACCTGTGGTCCGGGCGGCGGGAGCGGGCACTGAGTGAGCTGGAGGCCGCCGAGCGGACCGCTCCACAGCTGATCCGCAACCATCCGGTCGCGCGCGCGACGCTGCGCAGGATCCGGGCGGCGGAGCGCGCGACAGTGAAGGAGAAGATCCGTCGCATGTCCGTCCGCTTTCACCTGGACGAGTGAATGAGACCTCGCTGATCAGCGGCTATTACCGAAAGGAATATTGCCTTCACGCTCCCTTCATACAGTGCGTCACACGATGACCACCATGGAGGAGACGGCATGTCCGATCCGAGACCCGGGGCATCGGTGGCCATGGCCCCGGTGCTCCGGGACCCCGTCCGAGGTCTGCGCCGCTGCGCCTGGTGCAGGGAGTTGACCCAAACAGCGGAAGCCGTTGACCGGTCCGGGGAACACGAGGAACCCCTGTATGCCTGCGAGCGGCCCGGTTGCGGCCCGCACGCCGGTCCCCCGCCCGCACATCTCTCGCGCCCGCCCACCGAGACGACGGTGGCGGTCACCCGCGACACCGTCCGGAAGCACGACGTGCTCCTGGTGGGCGACCGCCGCTGGGAGGTCGCCCGGGTGACCCGCAGCCTGCACGGCACACGGTTGGACATCGCCACGGGCGAGCGCCTGTGGCTTGTGGAGGGCACCGAACTGGCGGCTCTGCGCCGCGCCACACCCGCCGGGGCCGGGCTGTGACCGGCGGCCCGACACGCCCGTCCGGCATCGGCGGCCATTCCCGGCCCGACCGTGCCGGGGCTGCGGGAACCACCACCAGGAGGAGAGACATGCGGAACGATTGTGACCACGACTGGGTGCCCTGGAGCGGCGCGCAGCGCTGCCGGAAGTGCGGAACCACCCAACGGTGAGGGCTCTGCGATGCGGGTGATGTGGGAGGAACTCCCGGCTCCGGTACGGTCCGCCGTTGAGCGGCGTCTCGGCGGTCGGGTCGCGATCGCCGAAGCGATCGAGGACGGTTTGACCGCCGCGTTCATCGCCCGACTGCACACGGTCGGCGGAGGCGAGGTGTTCGCCAAGGGTGTGCCGACCACCGACGGCGAGGGGCACGCGGCGCAGTTACGGGAGGTCGCCGCCGGGACTCTCGCGCCTGCGATGGCACCGGAGATGCTGTGGCACCTCGAGACCTGCGGTTGGCACGTGCTCGCGAGCATGGTGGTCGCCGGCCGGTACCCGAGCCTGGCACCGGGGTCACCGGATCTGCCCCTGATGGGGGACGCGCTGGCGACCGGACGGTGCCACCTCCCCGCCGGAGCCCTGCCCTGCTACGCGCAGCGGTGGGAACGCTGGGGCACGCGGGAGGAACTGGTGCCGCTGCGGGGCGGGTGGCTGGTGCACGGGGACGTTCACCGGCACAACGCACTTGTGGACAGTGCTGGTCACCGGGTGTGGTTGGTGGACTGGGCTGCCGCCGCGAGAGGCCCGGCGTGGATCGATATCGCCGACACCGGAATTCGGTTGATGGAAGAGGGCCACGACGCGGCGGCCGCCGTGCGGTGGGCCCGCACCGTCCCGGCCTGGCGAACCGCCACGGCGGAGGCACTGTCCGCGTGGTGCGAGGTGCGCTGCCGATCCTGGACCGCGCGGATCGGCGCACGGGACTCCGAGCCCTCCAACGCGAGGCTGCGGGCGTTCCTCGCGGCCACTGCCGCCTGACCACTCCCAGCCCGCAGGGCAGGGCCGGTAGTTACCCCTTGCAGGGGGTGATGAGGACCCCTGCCCGAGGACCGGCCAGCCGCCGCCTCCCCCACGTTGTTACCCCTCGTAGGGGTGATGAGGACCCAGACCACCCGGCCCGATCGGGGGCCCGGTACCGCGTTGTTACCCCTCGTAGGGGTGATGAGGACCCGGCCGGTGATGCGCCCGCCGTCCCGCCCCATCTCCTGTTGTTACCCCTCGTAGGGGTGATGAGGACGGCGCTCGCGCTCCTCCTTGCGGCGGCGCTCGGCCTGTTGTTACCCCTCGTAGGGGTGATGAGGACCCGTCACGATGATCCGCAGAGCCGTCGCCGTGCTGTTGTTACCCCTCGTAGGGGTGATGAGGACCCCCCCACCGTGACCATCACCCGCATCCACCCACCCGTTGTTACCCCTCGTAGGGGTGATGAGGACACCGGTCCGGAGGCCCCGGCATCGCGGGCCAGGAGCGGTTGTTACCCCTCGTAGGGGTGATGAGGACGCCGCACCGTGCGCGGCCTACAGGCCGCCGCCGTGCGGTTGTTACCCCTCGTAGGGGTGATGAGGACCCGGCTCTGATCTGCGACGCCCAGGCGCTGTACTTCGCGTTGTTACCCCTCGTAGGGGTGATGAGGACCCTCACCGGGGCGGCTGGTCGCCGGGTCGATCTGTCGTTGTTACCCCTCGTAGGGGTGATGAGGACCCGTCCGGGCGCACGCCCAGATCGCCCGTGCAGTGCAGTTGTTACCCCTCGTAGGGGTGATGAGGACAGGCCGGTGATCTGGTGGATCCGGGTCTCGGGCACCTGTTGTTACCCCTCGTAGGGGTGATGAGGACCCCATTGTGAAGGTCCAGGTCAGACATGGTCCAGGCGGCGGGATCGGGGGCGGTTTTTCAGCGAACCTCCGGTAGTGCACGAAACCCCGGAGAGTCGCTGAAATCCGGGTCCTCAGAGTACGTCCGTCGGCATTGCCCGGACCGCTCCCCACTCCATGCGCACCGGGGTGGTTCCCGGCGGGAAGGTGTAGACGAGGACGTTGTCGTACGACAGGTCCAGGACCGATTCGACCTCCGCGCGGAAGAGGCGGAGTTGTGCCTGGCTGAGTTGTCCCTCGAAGACGCTGCGCTGCACGTGGTGCAGGTACTTGCGGCAGGTGCGGAGGATGCGGGCGTTGCGTTTGGCGTCCGTGTCGTAGACGACGACCACGTGCATCGGGGCTCACCACCAGATTCGGAACGGCTTGTACGGGGTGCCCTCCAGGCAGTGCCGGGACAGGGAGAGGGCGTCGAGATAGAGCAGTTCGTCGTACGCGACCGACCGGTTGAGCGTGCGGTGGGCGACCGTGGTGGCGAACTCGTCGCGGACGGTCTGCACGACCAGCTTGCGCCCGGTCTCGCTGAGCATCGCCTGGTTGACCCCGCTGTCGAAGTGCGCCGGCTTGAGTTGTTTCCGGTTGGCCATGCGCAGCAACAGGCGTTCCGCGAAGAGCGGCTTGAACATCTCGGAGAGGTCGAGGACCAGCGAGTGTCGTTGGCGTTCCATCGTGCTGTGCAGGAAGGCGAGGCCGCTGTGCAGGGCGGTGAGACGCACAGCGGTCAGGGTCCTGGCGTAGACGATGCCGTTGACGTAACTGATGAAGGCGTTACCGGCGTTGGCCGGGGGCTTGCGGGAGCGGCCGTGGAGTTGGAGCCAGTCGGGCAGCTTGGTGTCCAGCACTTCCCATGCCGAGCGCCGGAAGGTGCCCTCCACCCCCATGACGGCCGTGGGTGTGCCGGCCTCCGGGAGTGAGGCCCGCAGCGTCTCGTACGGTCGGGCGAGCAGTGAGCGGTCCACCACCCGTCGCACGTTGAAGGCGGTCGCCTCGGCGATGGCGCGGGCGACGGCCAGGGCCGCCGCCGGGTCGGCTGACAGTCGGGCCTGGGCGGCGACGGTCTCGCCCGAGGTGTTGACCTCCGAGGTGAGGAGGGAGCCGGCGTAATCGCCGTAGTAGCTGAGGAAGTGGACGTTGATCCGGTTCCGGTTGAGCAGGGAGATGACCGAGGTGTTGATGTCGGTCTCGGCGCAGGCGACGATGTCGCGCACGTCCGTCACCGGGACGTGCGCGTTGCGTCCGGCTTCGAGTTCGATGACCAGCGACTGGTCCTTGCGCCGGATGCGGCAGGGGCCGGTCAGCCAGTAGGTGCGGGTGGCGGCGGGCATCTCATTCCGTCCAGCAGTAATCGGTGAACGAGCAGCCACGGCAGCGGCTGCGGGCGAGTCGGTCCGGCGAGGTGGGGCGGGCGGCCACGGCCAGTACCTCGGCGATGTCCCGTTCGGCTTGTTCGGCTTCCTCTTGGGTGTACGGGTGACGCACCGTACGGCGGGTGGAGGGGTAGTGCAGGATCGTGCCCCGCGCCTCGACGCCGACGCGGTGCAGTCGGTGGCAGTAGTGGCGGCCCTGCGCGCGGTCGGCCTCGCTGGGTTTGCCGGAGGACTTCACCTCGTGGACCCACTGTCGGCCGTCCACGAAGTCCAGTCGGGCTGCGCCGAGATCCACCGGCGTGCCCCGGGTGTAGGAGGTCTCGTGCACGGCCTCGCCGACCCGCACGGCGGAGTTGAGGTGTTCGGGGCGGATGCCGCGCAAGTAGAGCCAGAGTTGGCGGGGGCAGTGGTAGAGGTACTTGATGTGGACGCCGCCCACGTCCTCGGTGTCGATCACAGCACCTCTCCCGGTTGGTAGGCGGATTCGGTACCCCGGGTGTGCACGGCGGTCAGGCCGAGGCGTTCGTCGTAGTCGCCCTGGACGACACGGACCTTGAGGCGGCGGTCCCACCCGGCGGTGGGGCCCGCCCAGTGGGGAAGCGGGATCAGCAGGTCGTCGGCGAGCAGGCGACCGGCCCGGCGATGGGCGGAGACCAGCGCCTCCCCGTACGCCTCCCGGTCGGTGTCGAGGATGGCCTCGGTGCCGTCGAAGAGTTCGTCGAACCTCTCGGCCAGGCCCGACCGGTCGTCGAAGGGCCGGTGGAAGCGGAGGAAGGAGGAGGCGAAGGAGTCCCGTTGCTCCTTCACCTGCTCCCGCCAGTGGTTTCCCCAGTCGCTCGCGTAGACGCGGTTGAGCCAGCGGGTGGCCTCCGCCTCGTCGGCCGGCTTCCCGTCGTGGTCCCGGAGGATGTCCAGGCCGAGGGTCACCGGTTCCCGCTCGTAGACGCCGTCGGCGAAGACTTCCTCTCCTCTCGCCGCGTCCTGTTTGCCGCGCCGTTTCGTCCAGGCGGGTTCGTGCACGATGACGTCGGCCGGTGGGCGTGCCGCGACGCGGTTGACCCGGCCGAACCGTTGCAGCATGGCCTCCAGCGGCGCGGCCGAGGTGAACAGGACCTCGAAGTCCACGTCCAGGGAGACCTCCACGACCTGGGTGGCCACCAGCAGTCCGCCCCGCCGGGGGGCGAGGCCGGTGCCGAAGCGCTCGCGCACCCGTTTCTCGATGGCGCCGCGATCCCCGCGCCGGAACCGGGAGTGGAGGAGGGTCGCGGCGTCGGGGTCGTCGTCATTCGCCTCGATCGCGAGGGGTGCCAGTGTCCCGAAGAGGTCGATGGCGTGCGCGACGTTGTTGGCGACCACCAGGACCGCCTCCCCGGCCCGCAGGCGTTCGCCGATCTCCTCGACCGCCGGGGCGTCGGTGAGGTGGTGCGCCCGGATGCGGACGCGGTGGCGGTGGGGCAAGCCGATGTCGGGGCAGTCGATGAGGTGCGGGGGCTCCCCCAGCGCCTCGCCGACGGCGTCGGCGAGGGCGTCCGGGAGGGTGGCCGACAGGACGGCGACGCGTCCGCCGAGGTCCTTCCACAGGCCGGCCATGGCGAGCACGTAGCCGAGCCGTTGGGAGTCGTAGGCGTGCAGTTCGTCCAGGACGAAGACGGAGTTGCAGCTGTCGAGCAGCACGCCGGCGTTCTCCGGGCCGGCGAGGGCGGACCGCAGCAGTTGGTACGGGGTACCGACCCGGACCGTCTCCCGGAACAGTCGGGTCGCCTCCGCGCGGGCCACGGCGCGGGCGGCGGCGCCGGCCCGCGCGGTGTGTCCGTCCTCGGGGGTGATCGCGGTCGCGAGGTGGTGGGAGGCAGCCCGCGAGTGTGCCACGCCCACCACCTCGTGGTCCCCGAGGAGGTCACCGAGCCGTTCGGTCATGGCGTTGATGGAGGCCAGGTACGGCAGGGTGTAGTAGAGGCGCGGGACACCACCGGTGTCCTCGGCGATGTCCCGGACCTGCCGGGCGGCCCACAGCAGGGCCGCCTCGGTCTTGCCGCTGCCGGTGGGGGCACGCAGCAGCAGGTGGCCGGAGTGGTCGGCGGCGCGGAGCTGGTGTTCGCGCGGGGTGCGGCCCCGGGCGGCGAACCCGTGCTCCAGCCGTTCGCGGAACCCCTCGCCGATCGGCTGGTGGGAGTGCAGGTCGCCGTGAGCGGAGGACAGGCGGTCGGCCGCCGTCACCGCGCCCTGGAGCAGTACGGCGGCCAGGCCCTCGCCGGGAGCGGCGTCTTCCCTGACCCAGTGGTTGAGGACCTTTCCCAGCAGCTCCCGACTCAGTGCGTACAGGTCGTTCTCCGCGAAGGGCGCGGCGTCGCCCGTCCCCACCGGGAGGGAGGACTCCGCCGCCGTGGCCCGCAGCCACTCCAGGAGAGCGGTGGGGGCACCGGGGGTGATCCGGTCGAACCGCTCGCGCAGGTCCGTGACCTCGTCGTTCCCGTAGAGGCGTTGGATGCCCCGCGCCTCGTCGTCGTGCAGGGGGCGGTGGTGGGTGACCACGCCGAGGGCGACCCATTCGAGCAGCGCCGGGTCCGCGATCAGCGGGGACAGGAATCCCAGGGACAGCACCTCGTGCCGCTCTCCCCAGGTCTTCGCCCGCCCGCACACCATGTCCTGGAAGCCGCCGGGGATCTTCCCGGCGTCGTGGCAGAGCGCGGCCAGCGCCACGGCCTGCCGGAACACGCCGTTCAGCGGCCCCTCCGCGGCCGTGATCCGGCCGGTGCGGGCGCACAGCGCCTCGGCGGCGCGGAGAGTGGCCCACAGGTGCTCGACCAGGGTTTCCGGCGGGCGGCCGTCCCGGGCGCTCTTCGCCAGCAGGCGGTCGAGCGGCGGGCCGACCGGCCCGGTGGGGAGACTCACCCGGCCGCCTCCCGGCCGGGGCGCCGCACGGTCGCCGGATGCGGGGAGGGGAGCGGGACAACGGCCCGGCCGTCGGCGGTGGACCAACTGCCCGGCACCGGGTGGCGCGACCGGCCGGTGACGTCGAACCTGAAGGTGCCCCAGCGGGTGGCGTCGCGGTCCGGCGTGACGGCGCAGGGCATGCGCAGTTGCCTGCCGGCGGCCGGGTCCAGGTCGGGGCCGTGCACGGCCAGGGCGGCGCCCAGGTGCCCCGGCTCCTCGTACAGCGGCACGGTGTCCTCGGCGATCGACAGGCCGATGAGATCCTGGCTGCGCCCCAGCCTCAGCGGCCACCGGGGACGCCGCAGGCGCCGCCGCCACAGCTCCGGGTCGTCCCACAGCCACAGGCACAGGGTCACGTCCGCGAGGAACTCCCGGTTGCGCGGGGCGGGCTGCGCGGACCCGCGTCCGGGCTCCAGCGGGTGGTACGTCTCCAGGTCCACGCCCGTCCCGCCGGCCCGGAAGGTGAACGCGAACCCCAACTTCTCGTCCACCCGGTCCCAGCCGCCCGCCGCGGCGGCCAACATGCCGCCGACCGTCGCGGGCGACGGACAAGGCAGGGTGACCTGCACGCCCGAGTAGAGCGGGTCGCGGAAGGAGACCACGGGGGCCGTGACGGTGACCTCCAGGGCCCGGGCCGCGACGGTCGGCCGGGCGTCGCCGGCCGCCGTGGACACCACGGCGGCCGTGTCCGCGATCGGGCTCATGCGGGCCGATCCTCGAACCAGCCGTCCAGCTCACCCTCCTCGAAGCGGCGGGCCAGGTCGCCGAGGACCGTCCGGGGATGGTCCACGACCAACCTCCCCGCCTCCATCAGGTCCTTCAACTCCCGCTTCACCCGGTCCCGCTGGTCGCCCAGGAAGCCGGGGGCCCAGCCGATGGAGACGGGACCGTCGATCTCGTCCGCCCAGGCCGTCATCTCCTCCCGCAACACGTCGGTGTCGAAGAAGGGGGCGGACTCGCGGTTGACCACGATGCGGGTGAACGGGTTGACACCGCCCTTCATCGGGGCGAGCAACACCAGGGCGGGGGTGCGGTCACCGTAGTGCAGGGACCGCTTGGCGCCGCCGCGCAGCGAGGCCAGCGCCCGCAGCAGCACCGCGACCCGGCGGCGGCGCTCCTCCAGCGACAGCCGCACCGAGGCGTTCCCCCGGAAGGTCGTGGTCTGCGCCCCGGCCTTCACCGCCTCCTCGGCGGCGGCCTTCGGCATGGCCACGCGCAGGCCGCTGCCGTCCGTCTCGAAGACCCCGACCCGGGGCAGGTCCAGCAGCAGATCCCCGGCCAGCACGGCGCTGTACAGCTGGTGCTGGTGGATCACGGGGTGCTCGCCGGCGGCGAACCCCCGGCTCATGGTGCCGAAGTCCTTGGTGATGGACTGCGGAACGACGGAGACCAGCGTGCCGGTGGCCAGCACGGTGTCCCGCTGGAAGTTCTCCTTCTTGACGGCGACCATGTAACCGAAGAGATCGTCGTCCAGGAAGTGGTCCGGGCGGCCCCGGGTGTACGCCTGCTGGTTCTTGCCGGTGCCGCTGCGCGTCACCTCCGAACGCGGCTCGGCGGCCGGGAGCGAATCCCGAAGCCAGCGGCGGAACGCCTGCGCGGAGACGTACGGGTGGGTGTCCCGGCCCACCCGCAGGCTCTTGACCACGCCGATGTTGTCCTCGCCCTCGCCGTTGTTCGGCGCGCCGGCGTTGATGTCCTCGACGATCTTGCCCACCAGGAACGTCATCGCTCCCCCTCCTCATCCGACAGCAGCTCGTTGTCCTCGTCGTTCGTGTCCCGGTGGAGTTCCTTCATGGCCTCCTGCGCCCGGTCCCCCTTCAGGTGCCAACCGAGCCGGTCCAACTCCTCCAGCACGCCGACCAGGAGCAGGTCCCGGTGCAGCCAGGCCCGGGAGTTCGGCGACGGGTCGAGCAGCAGGAGGTAGGCCCGCTCGCTCACCAGAGGGCCTTCGAGTTCCTTCTTGACGCCGTTCTCGGGAAGCCCGGGGTCGAGACAGGCCCACTTGATGCCCTGGTTGGTCAGCCAACGCCGCAGACCGGCGGGCTCCCGCGAATACCTGCGCAGTTGTTTCAGCCCCGACCAGCTCTCCTCCTTGCCCAGCTGGTACGCGAGCTTGCGGGCGACCGCCCGGATCTCGTCCAGGTCCTTCTCCTGCACCTGCATCACCTTTTCAGCGAACGTTCTCAACAGCGCCGACAGCAGCCGGCGGTCCTCGCGCAGCTCCGGCACGGCGGCGGCGCGCAACAGCCAACGGGCGGAGGCGCCGAGGATGCGTTCCGGGGCACGGAAGGCGTTGCGGCCGAGCACGACGTAACCGGAGGTACGGGCGGTGGCGTGGGCGCGCACCAGGACGCGGAAACCCGGGCCCGCCGCGTGCCGACCGCTCAACCACTCCGCCAGCGGCTGGTCCAGGTGGTGGCGCTCCAGCACCTGGCCACGGTTGTTGTTGTTGAAGACCAGCAGATCCACCCCGGCCCGCAGCGGCTCGGCGTAACCGCGCAGGGCCCTCAGCGCCACGACCTCGCGCGTGTGCTCCTTCCCCGGGGCGGCCCCGGTCGCCGCGACGCCCGTGTTGAGGGCGGCACGCCGGCCGACCGTGTACGCGGTGAACCTCTCGTCCCAGCTGTGCAGCGCGGTGGAGGTGCCGCCGGTCAGCTGACTGCCGTACGGCAGGGCGTGGAAACTGCACAGGCAGGGGTGGCACAACGCGGTGCCCTCGTGCCCGCGCGGCGTGGTGTTGCGGTACGCCTGGCTCTCCGCCAACGGCATGTCCTGCTTGCCGTACCACCCGATGGCCCGACGCCCGCAGAGCGCGCAGTCGGCGCCCGGCCAGGTCGCCGGGTCCGGCAGGGAGAGCCAGCGACGGGTGGCCTCCTGTACGTCCCGGGCGGTCTTCGGTTCGCCCTCCTCGTTCTTCCCCTTGTACCGACCGGGGTGATTCATCGGGGCGTTGGGGAAGAACGAGAGGCTGGCCTTCTGCCAGAACCCGTCCGGCGCCTTGCTCTCCCGGACGGAGGCGCGGACGGCGTCACCGGTCATCCGCTCCACGGCGGCACGGAAGTCGTCGGGGGTGAGTTCGGCGGGGGTGGACTCCACCAGCGCCGCCAGCGCGTACGCGCCGATCCGCTGGAGCGGATGCGGGGTGAGCGTCAGGCGGTACTGCTCGGCCGCGTCCGGGGCAACCTCCGTGGTGTGCGATTCGGTGTGGCTCATGCGGCGATCCATCCGAAACCGGCGGAGTTCCCCTGGCCCAGCCCCCAACTCCACAGAGCCGCCAGCAGCTCCGGATCACCGGAGAGCGTGACCTCCACCGCGCAGCCGGGCTTCATGCCCTTCCCCACGGAGAACGACCGCTTGGGGCCGATCCGGCCCACCGAGTCCAACTGGATGTCCGGCTTGAGCCCCAACGTCTCCGCCTTGCGCTCCAGGTTCCGCTGCAGGTACTCCGGCCAGCCCGGATCACCCGGCAGCAGCCAGTCCTGCCGGGTGACGCGCTCGCCGCTGTCGTCCCGCCCCGAGCCCTTCATCAGCACGGGCGTGGCGGTACGGAAGACGGCCCGGCCGGAGTCGAACGACGGCGGCTCCACCGCCTTCAGGCCGGTGACGCGCAGCGCGACCCCGCCCCAGTCGAGCAGTTCGCGACCCGCCAGCCCGCGCGCCAGCGGCTCCAGGACCTCCGGCAGCGGACTGCCGATCTCGATCGTGCCGGGGCCACCGGCCGTGTAACTGCCGCGACGGCGGGGCGCACGGGGGAACACGGGGGCCGAGTACCCGAAGGGGACCATCCGGTGAGGGCCCCAGCCGGTGTCGTGCAGGCGTGCACCAAGGTCGGCAGCCTGTCGACCGAGCACGTCGTAGACGAGCGAGCGGCCCGGAGCCAGCACCTCGGACCAGGGAATCTCCCCCGCCGTCGTAGTCACGGACAGCATCAATCGCACCGCGGATCACCCCCCAAAGGTCGAGGGACGCTGACACGGCCCCCTTGCGGCTATACATTCAAGCACCTGTCATCACGGAACGTACCCAGAACCGAGAAACAGCAGATCAGAGGAGCGGAGCTCCCCATGCTCCATGATCACCCTCGCATCTTCTTCGTTGTGCGTGCTGTGTCCCACTCGGGAATCTTGATCCTACGAAGCCTCGTGAGGTGCTAGCCTCGCTCCGTACTCGACTCCCAACCGGAGGCTCGTGGTGATGGATTGGCTCCCGACAAGCGAAGAGGCCAGAGAAGCCCTCAGGGGGGTGAGATGGTCCGAAGCCTTACGACAGCTAATCGGACAAATAGGGCGTCGCCCTTCGGTGAGCGAAAGAAGCGACCCCAGCGAAGGTGAAGCATCAAGCGAGGGGGCAACCGAGGGAGCTCAATTGGTGGTTCAGATCACCCACTTGACTGTGTACGTGACCCCCGCCGCAGCGCCACCTCCCTAGGAGAACAGCAAGCGGGGATGACATAGGGTGGCTCTCCCGAGGCATCCACTCATTCATGCCCCTTGCGACGGGACCACTGTTCATGCGCAATCGAGGGGTAGCAACTTGTGAGTGCCGTGGCCGACTCCTCCACCCACACAGCTACAAGTCTTCATTCTCCCTTCGAGGGATTGTGGGTGCCTCGGTCTCCCTCCATGGAGGGAGCGTCTGGCGGCGTTGGGACCCCTCACAGCCGGCCCCTGGCCGCCCGTCCACCCCACCCGACTCACAGTGTCTGGCGGCGTTGGTATCGGTAGCGCGTGAAACCCCGGCGTGTCGCTGAAATCCGGGGCGCCATCGTACGTCGGGCAGCGAGGGGTTCGTACCCGACCGGAGACCCGCCCCCGCACACCCCGGTGCCCGCCACCTGTGGGGGAGGTGGCGGGCACCGGGGTGTGGGGGGACGGGCCGGGGCCGTCGTGGTGCGTGTGGGGGGACGGCCCCGGCGGGCCGGGTCGGGTTCCGACCGGGGTTCGTCAGCCGGTGGAGGTGGCGGACGAGCGGGCCGGGACGGTGAGCGTGGTGCCGTCGGAGAAGGTCACCGTGCGCTCGGCGTCGGCGTGGTTGTGCGCGGTGTAGGTGCGCGTGCCGTCCTTCTCGAAGACCGCCGCGGTCGGGATGTCGGCGGTCACGTCCAGGTTGGGCGTGCCGACGACGGCGAGGGTGTTGATCCAGTGGTAGGTGTGCGCGCGGGTGGCGCCGGCCTCCGGCTCGTAGGCGTCACCGTCGGCGTCGTAGGAGGCCTTGGCGGTCTCCGGGTCCACGAGCGCCTGGAACTGCCACAGCAGGTCGCGCCACTCCTCGAAGGGCCCGCCGTTCTGCTCGACGAGGTGGTCGAGGTTGCGGTTGACGGCCTCCGGGTGGGCGGCCAGGTGCAGCGAACCGCCGGTCAGGGGCAGCACGTTGATGCCGTGGATCTCCTCCGGGTTGGCGGTCCACCAGGTGGCGTAGGCGCCGCCGGAGCCCCAGACCATGCCGACGATCGGGTGCTCGTAGTCCGCCGGGTAGACCTCCTGGTCGGCGTCGAACCAGTACTGGCGGATCGACTCGGCCTCGGTGGTCAACAGGTAGACGCCCAGGTCACGCAGTTCGTCGTCACCGGTGGCCGAGCCCCACAGGATGAGGCCGGCGCTGAGGTTGATCGACTCGGAGGAGGACTCCTGGTTGTTGCCGGCGGCGAAGCCCTGGTGACCGGCGGCCCAGCTGTGACCGGCGTAGATGTCGAAGCCGCGCAGGAACGGGTAGCGGTCGTCATCTCGCGCCGGGTTGGCGGTGTCGCGGATCAGCTCGTGGACCATGCCGCCCCACGCGGACTCCTCGGCCCACTCGGGGTCGAACTGCGCGACGATCGCGGCGGCGATCACGAAGTAGCCGTAGTGGAAGTGGTGGTCGTTCAGCTCGGTGTCGCTGCCGTAGGACGCCGGGTACCCGGTGAGGGTGGACCAGTCGGCGTCGTAGGAGAACTCGGCCGCGCCGCCGACCGTGAACCACTCCTGGAGCCGGTCCTTGACCAGGGTCAGCAGTTGGTCGCGGGAGGCGTCGTCACCGGCCTGGTCGGCGATGGTGGCGAGCTGGGCGAGCTTGCCGAGCTGCTTGCCGGTCCAGTAGGTGTCGGTGGCGCCCTCGAAGGGGTCGGCGGAGCCGAGGACATCGGCGATGTGGCCGCCGAGGCGACCCTCGTCGACGCCGTCGCTCTCCGGCAGCACGGGCAGGACGCCGGGGACGGTCTGGGTGGTGGTGAAGGAGTTGCCCTCGCGGAGCTTCATGGCGCCGCGCGGCGAGACGTACTCGTGGTCCAGCAGCGCGTCGTCGGTGTGCATCCACTGGTGGCGGTACAGCGCTTGAAGCGCGCCGGTCTCGGAGCCCTCGCGGGCCTCGGTCCGAAGCGTGTAGGTGGCGGCGACCTCGCCGGCGGCGGGATCGTAGTCCCAGGAGACCTCGGAGCCGGTGACGAAGCTGAAGGCGTACCGCTCGAAGGTGCCCAGCGCGTCCCGGTCGGGCAGCAGGGCGACGGAGTAGTAGTCGTTGTCGCCGAGGGCGGCGGTCACCGAGGTGCCGGAGACGTTCCAGTCGCTGCCGGTGGGGGCGAACAGCGCGTAGTCGTTGCCGGCGACGGTCACGCCGAGGACGTTGCCCTCGTCGGCGAAGACCTCGGGGGTGCCGTTGGTGATGATCTCGGCGTCGCCGCCGTTGGCCTCCGCGTACACGTACGGCAGGCCGTGGCCGATGGTGGCGCGCAGTTCGCGGTCGCCGTCGCCCCAGTAGGGGGTGACGGTCCAGTCGGACCAGCCGTCGGCCTTGACGTCGGGCGAGTCGAGGCCGGCGACGCTCAGGGTGAGGTCGGCGGTGTGGACGAACTCGTACTGCCGGCCCTCGCCCACGATGGCGTGGTTGGTGGGGTGGCCGACCTGGAGGCCCTCGGCGACGGCCTGGTAGGTGAGGGGGTGCCCGTACATCGGCTGGGAGTACGGGTTGTCCGCGTAACGCTTGAAGACCAGCGAGGACCACCAGTCGTTGGTGGGGACCGGCTCCCCGGCGACCGCGTCGGTGACCTGCGGCAGGACCGGGGTACCCATGTTGTCGGTGGGGCCCTGCGTGCCGGCCGGGCGGGTGTCGGAGTAACCGCCCTCCCCGACCGGTATCTCCGCGGCCCCGGCGGAGGGGATCAGCACGACTCCGGTGACGGCCGCCGCCGTCGCCGCGGCCATGGTGCTCAGGGCGATCCGGCGCCGTCGCCGGTTCACACGATGCTGACTCATCTGCTACCTCGGGGTGGGGGGTGTGGGGGGACGGGCTCCACCGGAAGCGGTTCCGGTGAACGCCGGAAGCGGTTCCGGGTTTGCGAAGTTAGGAGCGGCGGGACGACCTGTCAACGCGGCTCGCACGGTTCCGGAACCGCGTCATTTTCGGGGGTGTTTCATGCCAAAGCGCAGGTGGGAAGCGGTGCGAGGGGGGCTCCCGGGGGCCTGTCGGGAATCGGATTCCCGGTAGGGATCAGCGACGGCTCAGCCGCGCTTAAGGTGCGTTTAAGATGCGGCGCCCCACCGGGGGGAAGCCTCGGGGACTGGGCGTCGCCGTGGTGCGACGATTGCGGAGAGTTACCTCCCTCGCGCACGGGACGTCCAAGGGTCCGGGGTAGGGTCATCCGTCGGGTGTCGCTCCTCGCCACGAGAGCGTGATGCGACGCCGCTTTGGATCCACGTCGACGATCGTGACCCGGACGGTGTCGCCCCGCCGGAGGGGGTGTCGGGACGGATCGGGGTACTCCTCGCCCGACTCGGCGAGGGGCAGCAGCCCTTCGACGCCTTTCCTCCCGTCCCCGACGCGCACGAGTACCCCCATCGGAACGGACTTGGTGACGCGGCCGGTGACGGTCCGACCGACCCATTCGGTGAGCTTCCGAACGGGGTCCTCGCACAGACTCCGGGGGGAGAGCGACACCCGCTCGCGCATCGGATCGACATCGAGGATCTCGGCCATGACCTCCTGTCCCGGCGAGACGATCTCGGAGGGGTGGTCGAAGGGGCGCCGCGAGAGTTCGGGAATGTTGATCATCGCCTCGAACCCTCCGATGTCCACGAAGGTGACGCCGAAGTCGGCGATCCGGGTGACCGTTCCCCCGACGACCTGTCCCCGGCGCAGGGTGGTGAGGAGGAGAGGGGTGTGGTTGCCCCGGGACGGCTCGGTGCCCCACCGGGCGCGCAGTACCCCGTCGGGGTCGGGGAGCACTCCTGTGAACAGTGGTTCGGCCCCGCCCTCCCGGCGGGGCAGGAGCAGGGCGGCGCGGGCGCGGGAGAGCAGCACGGTCAGGTGCGGAAAGTCCTCGTCATGGGCGATGACTCCGTGGAGCCGCCCGTCCTCCTCCAGAACGCATTCCACCTCCTCCTCGCCGGTGAGGGCGTCGAGGACGGCCGGAATGTCGGTGGACAGCGGCGGCCACACGGCCAACGGGGCGCGCGGGGTGAGGTCGGCGCGGACGGTGTCGAGGGTGTCGGGCGTGAGGCGGTGCCACCGGGACATGTTCAGAACGGGGCGTTCCTCCAGTACGCCCGCGCGGTTCGCGGTCACCGCCCGCCGCAGACGGTCCCAGAAGGCGTCGTCGGCGGGGTACCGCTGCTCGTCGGCCCCGAGCTCCATGTCGTAGGGGGAGGCGGGCAGGGGCTCCGGGAACAGACCGAGGGCGCGCACGCGGTCGGCCAACCCCTCATCGCACGGTCGCCGGGTGCCGATGTACAGGTACTGGTCCCACCCGACGTGCACGGTGAGCACGTCCTCCACCTCCAGTCGGCACCACAGGCCGTGATCACGGAGCATGGCGCGGACGAGTCCCTGGCCGGTGGCCAGGGGTACTTTCGCCCCGTCGTGGAAACCGCGGTGGAAGCCGTCCGGGTCCGCCGGGAAGAACGCGCCCAACCCGGACTCCGGCAAAGAGGGTTCGAGGCCGAAGCGCACGGTGGGGGACACCGACGGCTCGCGCACGACCAGGTGATCGACCCCGGCGTGCGCCGCGAACAGCCCGACCGCGCGGAGGTACGCCGCCTCGACCGGCCCGTGGTCGGAGACGGTGTCCTCCGGACCGATCCAGTGACCGTGTTCGTCCCGGTCGGCGGGGTCGTACCTGGTGACGCGGTGGACGTGGAGCGGCACCCCCTCATTCTCCGGCACGGTGTCGGCGGTCATCCGACGCCTCCGGGGGCGTCGAGGTCCACGGTCACCCGCACACCGGAGCTCGACTCAAGGTCGCCTCGTCGGCGGTCACGGAGGTCGCGACGAAGGGGTTCGACTCCTCGAGGTACAGGATCCACACCGGGTTCCCGTCCGGAGCGACCCGGGCGGCGAATCCCTCGGAGCCGTGGGAGCCCTCTCCCCACCGGAGTGTTCCGCCGTCGGGCAGAGGGTGGGTGCTGGTGATGTCGATCGAGGTGAACCATTCCGGGTGCGCCGTCGCTTCGGCGTCGAGGTCGAACGTGTCGCCGAGCCGCAGTCCGCCGGGGGCCCCGGGGTCCACCGCGACGGCGAACGACGTGCCGGTGGACACCAGGTGGAGGGCGTCCCGGATGAACAGGCGCCCCTCCCGCCACATCCCCACCATGCGGTTCATACAGCTCACCCCTGCGTCGGGTGCCTCCATCGGGCCCGCGAGGGCCGCCCCGCTCCCGCCCGAACCGCCCGCGTACGGTCGTCTTCCCCGGCGGAGACCTCCGCCGGGGAAGACGATCCCGCCGCCCGAACCGTCCCGGTTCCGGCGGGGCCGCCCGACGGGAGCGGGCCTCGTCACCACCCCGCCGGGCACGACCGGGCGGGGCGGTGACGCGTCACCGGGAGGCGGATGGCCTCAGCGGATGGCCTCAGCGGCCGGGTCGGACGACGGCGGCGTCGGCGACCGGGAGGGAGGGATAACGCTGTGGACGACCGCCGTTCCGCCCGGCGTCGAGCAGACCGACGGCACGGGCCTTGCGCAGGGCGTCCACCCGCGACACCGCGTTGAGTTTGGCGTAGATGTTCGTGAGGTGCCGTTTGACGGTGGCCTCGGTGATGAACAGCCGGGACGCTATCTGGGCGTTGCTCATGGCTTCGGCGACCAACCCCAGAAGCACCGCCTCCCGTTCCGTCAGAAGAGGTTCCACCGGGTGCGTCGGCCGACTTTTCAATCGTGCCGCCGTCTGCCGGGAGACGATGAGCACGACGGTGTTCGGGGGCCGGCTGGTGACCGACCGGATGACGGCGATCAACTCCTCCCGAAGGATGGACTTCAGCAGGTATCCGGTCGCGCCCGCTTCGAGCAGGTCGTGCACCATCTCCGGCTCGTCGTTCATGGTCAGGACGAGCACATGCGTCTCCGGCGCGACGCGGGTGATCTGCCGGATCGTCTCGGAGGCCCGGGGGCCGGGCATCCCGATGTCCAACAGGAGGACGTCGGGGCGTAACCGGGCCGCGAGCATCACGGCCTCGGTGCCGGTCGACGCCTCCCCCACCACGGCGAACTCCGGAACGGCGCGGAGAACCTCCTTGAGGCCGTCCCGCATGAGGGAGTGGTCGTCGGCGAGGCAGATACGGACGACGCGTTCGGCCGCGCCCCGGACCCGGGCGTCGGCCCCATCGCCGTGCCGGCCCGGTTCGCGAAGTGCCGGAACGTCGATTTCCCCGCGGATGCGGGAGTGAACGCCGGAAGTGGATGGATGTGAATCGGTAGGTGCGCTACGAGCCTTCAACAGTGGGTCCCCCTTGGCTCCACACCGATTTGGGAGCGCTCCCAAATCGGCCTACAGAACAGTTCTTCCCAGTTGCGGAAGCGTGATCCACCCCGCGGATTTCTCCCGGATCAACGCATGGTCATTGATTGTCACAGTAAGCCCTCCCTCCGACCTTTCGCCAGAGCGCCCCGAGCAACGCGGTGCGAACACTCGTGGTGGGAAAGTCACCGGCACGCCGCGCCCGCCGGGGGACACGGTGGCCGTGCGCGGGAGACGAACCGTCGGGAGCGGGTCGGGGGACGGGCGCGGTCCCCGGGCCCGCCCGGGGACCGCGGAAACGGGGTCCCCTCCGCCGACGCCACGGATTACGACCTTCCGTCCCGCGGTCGTAGCGGAGGCCGTACCCCGGTGCGCTCATGGTCGTACCCCCTCCTGCACTTTCGCCCACGATGCCGGTGAATCGGTTCCCCCGGCGGCCGGCGGCCACGAGTGTGTCCGTGGCCCGCCCGTTCCCTCGCGTCCGCCGACCCGCCCCCACCGAAACGGACCAGTCATGACCACGGATCGCCCATGACCACCGAACACCCCGACGCGGCACTCCCGCCCGCCGGCCCCGCCCCGGGGAGCGACGACGCCGGCACCGTGGGCCGCGAAACCGCCCCCGCGCGACCGCGACACGGCGCGGCTGTCGCGTGGCGCCGCGCCCTGACGGTGATCTTCGCGGTGGCCGTGGTGGCCGGTGTCCTCGTCGCCCTGCGGGGACAGGACTGGTCCGTGCTCGCCGAGCTGCTCCACGGTGGTTCGGCCGCCGCGCTGCTGGGTGCCTGCCTGGTCACCGCGGTCGGCCTGCTCTGCGGCACCAGGGCCTGGTTGCTGACGTTGTCGGCGATCGCGGCGCCGGTGCCCGCCCGCACCGGGATCCGCATGTTCTTCGTCGGCTTCCTGGGCAAATTCGTACCGGGGCGCGTGTGGGGCCTCATCGCACAGATGCGGATGGCCGAGCAGGCCGGGGTCACCAAGACCCAGATGGCCGGAACGTACCTGGTCAACCTCGTGATCGTGCTGCTCACGGGTGGTGTGGTCGGTCTGCTTGTCGCGCGGACCCTGCCGGCGGACGGCGCCGTGTGGCTGCTGCTTCCCCCGGCTCTGCTGCTCGTCCTGGTGGTGCGGCCCGACCTCATCCACGTGCTCGCGGGCCTGGCGGCCCGGGTCGCCGGGCGGCAGCCGCCCCCGCCACCCGGGCGGTCGGGGAATCTGCGCCTGGCCATCGTGTTCCAGACCGCCGCCTGGGTGCTCTCGGGCCTGCACGTCTGGGTGATCGCGGTGCTGCTGGGTGCCGAGCCGCTGCCCGCGCTACCCGCGGCGATCGGTGGTTTCGCCCTCGCCGTGGTGGTCGGGTCCCTCGCCGTGTTCGCCCCCGACGGCATCGGCGTCCGCGAGCTGCTGTTGGTGCCCGCCCTCGCCCCGGTCCTGCCGTTGCACGCCGCCGTCGCCGCGGCTCTCGGCAGCCGGGTCCTGACCCTGATCGCCGAACTCGCCACCTCCGGCGTCGCCCTGGGCGTTGTCGCCCTCCGGGACCGCCCCGCTGTTCCCACACCCTTCCGAGAGGAGAGCACCACATGACAGAGCTCATGGGCATCGAGGACGCCGAAAGACTCACCGTCGACCAAGTGCACGATCTGTACCGTCGGTACGTCAACAAGAGCCAGGTCTCCCTGATGACCTCGTTCGGATTCGGTCGGGAGCTCGTGGACCGGGCCGAGGGCGTCTACGTCTACACGCGGGACGGCCGCCGGATCCTCGACTTCACGGGTGGTGTCGGGGTCCTCAACCACGGCCACAACCACCCGCGGATCCTCGAGGCACGCAGGAAGTTCGCCGAGCGCGGGCGGATGGAGGTCCACAAGACCTACTTCTCGCCGTACCTGGCCGCGCTGTCGCACAACCTGGCCGCCGTGCTTCCGGGGGACCTCGACATGTCCTTCCTGCCCAACTCGGGCGCGGAGGCCGTCGAGGGCGCGGTCAAGCTCGCGTACAAGTACCACGGTGGTCGGCGGAACACCATCCTGCGCAGCGATATCAGCTTCCACGGCAAGCTCCTCGGCTCCGGCAGCCTCACCGGTGGCTCGCAGAACCACTTCGCCTTCCCCGGGATCCCCGGCGTGGTCGGCTTCACCTACGACGACCTGGAATCCGTCAGGGCCGCCGTCGAAGCGAGCCGCGACGCCAAGGGCAGGTCGGACGTCTACGCCCTGCTCATCGAGCCGTTCAGCGCCTCCACCATCCGATGGTGCTCCGAGGAGTTCCTGCGCGGCCTGCGGGACCTGTGCACCCGGGAGGACATCATCCTCATCTTCGACGAGATCTACAGCGGCTGGGGCAAGACGGGAACGATGTTCCACTTCATGCGCCACCCCGGTCTCGTCCCCGACGTGGTGACGACGTCCAAGTCCTTCGGCGGCGGCAAGTCCTCCATCTCCGCGTATGTCGCCCGCCGGCCCGTCTTCCGAAAGGCCTACGACAACCTCCAGGACGCCCTGCTGCAGAGCACCAGCACCACCTACTACGGCTTCGGCGAGGAGTGCGCCACCGCCGTCGAGGCGATCAACATCGCCGTCGAGGAGGACTTCCCGGCCCGTGCCCGGGCCATCGAGGGGGTGCTCGGCCCCGGCCTCGAACGCATCGCCAAGGAACACTCCGACATCGTCACCGACGTCCGCGGCGCCGGAGCCCTATGGGGCTGCTTCCTGGGCAGTCCCGGCATCCTCGACCTCGTCTCGAAGGTCGCCCCGGGCGGACTGGCGAAGGACCCGCAGTTCGGCACCAAACTGGTCACCTGCGCCGTGATCAACGCGCTCTACCACGACCACGACACCTACGCCTACTACACCCTCAACGGCAAGAACCCGCTCGTCGTCGGCCCACCGCTGGTCGCCACCACGTCCGAGGTCGAGATCTTCCTGGAGCGGCTCGACCAAACCCTCGCGTCCGGGCTGTCCCGCCTGGTCACCCGTTTCGTCCGACAGAAGGTGTCGTCGCTGTGGTGAGAACAGTGGTGGTAACGGGTGGCAGCGGCATGCTCGGCGGAAACCTGGTCCGCTCGTTGGCCGCGACGGGGACGCGGGTGCGGAGCGTCGACCTGCGCCCGCCGGTGGAACGGGTACCGGATGTGGAGCACCTGACGGCCGACGTGCGGGACACGGACCGGATGCGGGCCGCTCTGACCGGCGCCGACGCCGTGGTGCACACCGCGGCGGCGCTGCCCAGCTATCCGGAGGACGAGATCCGCTCGATCATCGTCGACGGCACCCGGAGCGTTCTGCGGGCCGCGCGGGACGCCGGGCTGGAACGCGCGGTGCACATCTCCTCCACCGCGGTCTACGGACTGCCGGAAACCGTGCCCACCACGGAGGACCATCCCCGCCGACCGGTCGACGCCTACAGCCGGGCCAAGGCGGGTGCCGAGGAGGTCGCCGAGGAATTCCGGGCCGGCGGACTGTGCGTCCCCATCCTGCGGCCCAAGACGTTCGTCGGTCCCGGCCGCATGGGCCTGTTCGCCATGCTCTTCGAGTGGGCCGAGGAGGGTCGCAACTTCCCGGTCCTGGGCCGGGGGGACGTCCGCATCCAGATGTTCGCGGTCGAGGACCTGGTCGACGCGGTCGCGGCCACGCTCGCCGCGCCGGCGGAGATCGCCGACGACACCTTCAACCTGGCGGCCGCCCGGTTCGGCACCCTGCGAGAGGACTTCCAGGCCGTGTTGGACGCCGCGGGTCACGGCAAACGCGTGGTGTCCATCCCGGCCGCGCCAGCGGTCCTGGCCCTGGACGCGCTGAGCCGGCTGCGGCTGTCACCGGTCTACGGGAGGCTGATCCACAAACTGCGCGCGGACTCCTACGTCAGCATCGACAAGGTGCGCGAGGTGCTGGGCTGGTCGCCCCGCCACTCCAACCGTGACGCCATCCTCGGCACCTACCAGTGGTGGCGCGACAACAGGGCCACCTCCCACGCGCCGGGATCCACGGGTCGGACCAGCCGGGAACCATGGAAACAGGGTGCCCTGGGACTGGCCAAAGCCTTCTTCTGACCGAGGAGACCATCGTGACGACCAGTGCCGACCAGCCCCTCGACACCACACTTCCCGTGAAACCGGCACGGCTCCGAGTACCGGAACGGCCGGTGGCCGACGTCCCGCCCCCGGGACCGATATACCGGCGCCGCAGCCTGCCGCGCGACCTCCTGGCCCTCGTACGCCCCGGTCAGTTACCGAAGAACCTGCTGGTGGTGCCCCTCGCCCTGTTGGACGCGGAGGCGGCGCCGGAGGGACTGCCGGTGCGCATCGCCTGGGCCATCCTGCTGTTCACCCTCGCGTCGTCCCTGGTGTACGTCTGGAACGACCTTCGTGACCGCGACCGCGACCGCATGCACCCCACCAAGTGCGACCGGCCGATCGCCTCGGGGCGGGTCGGCGTGCCGACCGCCATCGCCTTCGGGGGCGTCCTCGCGCTCCTGCTGGCGGCCGCGGCGCTCCTCGGTCCCGTCACGGCGTGGTGGCCGATCGTCGCCTATCTCTGCATCAACGCCGCCTACAGTTCCGGCCTGAAGCACGTCCCCCTGCTGGACGTCTTCCTGGTGGCCTCGGGGTTCGCCCTGCGCGTGGTCCAGGGGCACCTGGCCGCCGGCACCGGGATCCGCAGTTGGATGCTGGTCTCGGTGTTCTCGCTCTGCCTGATCTTCGTCCTGGGGAAACGCAGGCACGAGATGGAGAGGGGCGGGGTCTCCCACCGACCGGCGCTGCGCGGCTATTCCGTCCAGTACCTCGACCACCTGATCGTGCTGTGCGCCGCCGTGTCCGTGACCACCTTCCTGATCCACCTCCAGCAGGCGGTCGACACCCGGTCCGCCGACCTGGCCGTCTACGGCTCCGCGCCCTTCGCGCTCTTCGCCATGGCCAGGTACCTGCAACTGCTCCAAGTCCACGGCGACCGGGGCGGTGAGCCCACCCGCATCCTGCTGCGTGATCGCGCCATGCTCATCAATTCGCTGCTGTGGGCGCTGCTTCTCGGTGGCACGCTCCTCGCCCACCACTAGTCATCTCCCCAAGGAGGCACGTCGTGTCCCGACCCCTCGTGTCGGTCGTCATCCCCAACTACAACTACCGCAACTCCATAGGGCTCTGTATCGACGCGGCCCTGCAGCAGACGTACGAGCCGCTCGAGGTCATCGTGGTCGATGACCACAGCACCGACGACTCCCTGGAGATCGCCCGGCGTCGCGATGTGACGGTTCTGCGGACCCCGCGCAACAGCGGCGTGGCCGTGGCCCGCAACACAGGTGCGGAGGCGGCCGACGGCGAGATCCTGTTCTTCGTCGACTCGGACGTGGCGCTGCGACCCGACGCGGTGGAGAAAGCCGTCGAGGAGTTGCTCGCCCACCCGGAGTACGGCGCGGTCTGCGGCATCTACGAGGACCAGCCGCTGATCCGGGACAGCGTGGTCGAGGAGTGCCGGGTGCTGCAGGCCTACTGCTGGCGGATGGAGTCGCTCGGCACCGTCAGCTTCCTGTTCTCCTCGCTCACCGCGATCCCGCGTCGGGTCTTCCGGGAAGTCGGTCCGTTCAACCCGCGGCTGCGGCAGACCGAGGAGGTCGAGTACGGCGAACGAATGTCGGAGCGGTACCGGATCATGGTGAGCCCGCATGTGCTCGGACGGCACGACGACGACGAGAAGCTGTGGTCCCTGCTGCACAAGCTGTTCCGCCGCGCCCGGCTGAGGGTGCCGCTGTTCGCCCGTCGCCGGCGCTTCGCCAAGGGCTTCGAGACCGCCTCCCGGTCCATGGCCGCGGTGGCCGCCCTCGGCGCGGTCCTCACCCTGCCGCTCGTGCTGCTCGGTCCCGCCTGGTCGGTGGTGCCGACGGTACTCGTGGGGCTCTCGATCGCCGGTGACCCCTCCATGTACCGCTACGTGCTGAAGCGGCGTGGGGCACGCTTCCTCCTGGTCTTCACCGCGGTGGCCTTCGCCACGAACGTCGCCATCTCGGCGGGCATCGTGGCGGGCGCCCTGCAGTGGCTGGTCTCCGGTCGGTTCCGCCGGCTCTACGACTTCCCCTGGTCGTCCGCCGAGGAGCACACCCGCGAGGCGCACGTGGCGAGGTCGGAGCAGAGGCCCGGGATGCCCGGGATGACGGCGTGAGCGGGCGTGTCGGGGAGGTCGGGGCAACCGTGGAGGCCGGGACGGTCGGGGGGAGCGCGGTGGGGCGGGAGACCCCCGAACCGGAGCCCTCCCCACCGCGACCGCGGGTACGGGCGGCCCGGTTGCTCGGCACGGCGATCCTGTCCTGGACCCTGTTCGTCTCGGTGTTCTGGATCCTCACCGGTCGGCACTGGTGGTGGAGGCCGATGGAGTTGATGCCTCCCCCGGTCTTCCTGGTGGTACCGCTGCTCCTGCTGCTCCTCACCCCGCTGGCGCGCACCGCCCGGCTCCGCCTGGCGGCGGCCACGCTGTGCTGCGGGCTGCTCGGGCTGCCACTGGTGGGGCTGAACGTCCACGCGCTGCCGGGTGTCGGTGGCGTGCCGGACGCACCACCGGAAGCGGTCCGGGTGTTCTCCTGGAACACCGAGTACTGGACCGACGGCGACGACCCGGACGAGTTCTACGCGTACCTGCGCGCGCAACGGGCCGATGTCTACCTGTTGCAGGAGCACGTCTCCTGGGACCTCGACGCGCACCGCCCGATCCCCGCGGACCACGTGGGCGAACTCCGCGAACACTTTCCCGGTTTCCACGTGGTGGCCGTCGGTGAGTTGCTGACCCTCTCCCGGTACCCGATCGACGACTGGCGAGGGCTGGACAGCTGGCCACACCTCTCCGACCCCGCCATCGGTATGCCACCCGACGGCAGGTTCCCGGACTACTACCGGTACAAGGTGCTGCGCACCGATCTGCGGATCGACGGGCGGGTGACGACGTTCTACAACGTTCACATCCCGGTCCAGCTCGACATCTCGATGAACCCCTTCTCCTCACGATTCGTCACCTTCATGAGGGCCCAGGAGGTCCGCCGGCAGGCCACCTACCGCGCGCTGGAGGAGGACCTGGACGACAACCGGCTGCCCGTGGTGGTGGCGGGGGACCTGAACGGCACCTCGGCCATGGGTGAGGTGCGACGGTTGGGCGAGCGGTTGCGGGACGCGCTGCACGCCTCCGACGAGCTCTATCCCGTCTCCTGGCCCACCGCCCTCCCGGGGATGTGGCGGCTCGACCGGGCGTTCACCGGCGAGTCGGTAACGGTCCACGACTACCGGATGGTGGACAGCGGGGGCATGTCCGACCATCGGGCGCAGGCGCTCACCCTGTCCTTCGACACCGAATGACCCCACCGCGCCGACCGCCCCCATCGGGAGGGGTCGTAGCCGGTGGCCGGATACGTACGACGTAGGTCGTAGGACGAGCGCGCCGAAGCGCCCGAATCCCCCCGGAAGGGCCCCGGCGTCCCACCGGTCCTCCTACGGTGTCCCCAACCATCAGTCCGCGGCGGTGTCGACGGATTCCACCACCGCCGTCCCGTACACGAGAACTCCCGGAGAAACGATGCAGCAGCGAATCCTGGACGAGGCCACCGGCACACGGGTCAGCGCGCTCTGTCTGGGCGCCATGCCGTTCGGCACCACCGTGGACGAGGAGACGTCCTTCGCCATCCTGGACCGCTTCGTGGAGGCGGGCGGCACCACCATCGACACCGCGAACTGCTACTCGTTCTGGGTTCCCGGCGGCGAGGGCGGCGAGAGCGAGCGCGTGCTCGGCCACTGGTTGAAGGACCGCGGCGGCCGTGACCGGCTCACCATCGCCTCCAAGGTGGGTTCCGGCCCCGGCCCGGACGGTGGGGCGGAGGGGCTCGCGCCGACGGTCATCCGGACCCAGCTCGAGGGGAGCCTGAGCAGGTTGGGGACGGACCACCTGGACCTCTACTACGCGCACCGCGAGGACCGCGTCACCCCCGACGAGGAGACGCTCTCCGCGTTCCACGAGGCCGTGGCCGACGGCAGGACCCGGACGCTGGGCGCCAGCAATCACGCCGCCTGGCGGTTGGCGGAAACCCGCTCCCTGGCCGAGCGGCACGGCTGGACCCCGTACGCCGCCGTGCAGCAGCGTTACTCCTACCTCCGGCCCCGCCCGAACACCACCCTGCCCGAGGGCGGCCACGTGCACGCCGGTGACGAACTGCTGGACTACGTGCACAGCCACCGTCTCACCATGTTCGCCTACACCACGCTGCTCTGGGGCGCCTACAGCCGCCCGGGACAGCCGCTCCCGGAGCACTACGACCACCCCGGCACCGAGCGTCGGCTGCGGGCGCTCACCAAGGTGTCCGAGGAACTGGGGGTGACACCGATCCAGGTCGTCCTGGCCTGGCTGATCGGTGGCGAGCCCCCCGTGGTGCCGATCATCGGTGTCAGTTCGGTCGCCCAGCTCGACGAATGCCTCTCGGCCGCCGACCTGGAACTGCCCCGGGAACTGCGTCGGACCCTCGACGAGGCCGTCTGACGCCGACGTCCCACCAGTCCGCCGGTCGCGCCGGCGAGCGGCGCCCGGCCGGTCGTGCGATCGGATCGGCGCGCCCCGCCGGCGTGCGCCGATCCGATCGCATCCCGCCCTGGAGGTGTCCCCGTGACCGCGCACTCCCCGCCCGCCGCGGACGGTTCCCTTTCCCTGCCCCGGGTCTCCGTCGTGATTCCCAACTACAACTACGCGGGTCCCCTGGAGCTGTGCCTCGCGTCCCTCGACGCGCAGACCCTCCGGCCGTACGAGGTGATCGTCTCGGATGACGCGAGCACCGACGACTCCGTGGAGGTGGCCCGCCGCTTCGGGTGCCGCGTCCTGCGGGCCGAGCGCAACGCGGGCGTCTCCGCCGCGCGCAACAGGGGCGCCGCCGCCGCACGGGGCGACATCCTGTTCTTCCTCGACTCGGACCAGGCGTTGTCCCCCGACTCCCTGGAGAACGCCGTCCGGTTGCTCTCCGCGGACCCGGGGCTGGGCTGTGTCCACGGCATCATCGCCGCCGAACCACTCGTGGACGACGGCCCGGTGGAGTGGTACCGGACACTGCACGCGCACCACTGGCGGCTCAAGGGGGTCGGTCCCACCCCCACGGCGTACTTCGCCGCGGCGGCTCTGCCCCGCCGGGTGTTCGAGGAAGTGGGGCCGTTCGAACCGACGTTGCGCGACAGCGAGGACGTGGAGTACAGCGAACGCCTCTCCGCCCGATACTCCATTCGACTCACCGACCGGATCGTGGCGGCCCACGACGAGGAGCACCGGCTCGGCCGAATGCTGGGCGAACAGTTCCGGCGGGCCCAGTACCTGCTTCCGTTCGCCGCCGCGCATCGTCGGCGTCCCGGCGCGCTACGGGCCAACAGCGGGTTCGGGATGCTGGCGGCGCTCTTCACGGTGGCCGTCACGCCCCTGGCCGTACTCCACGCCGGACTGTTGGCGCTCCCGGTGCTCGGCGTGGCGGCCTTCGCCATGGCGGACCCCGCCCTGCTCGGGTTCGTCCGTCGCAAGCGGGGCGTCGGATTCCTCCCCCTGTTCGTCGGCCTTCACCTCCTGGTCAACGTCCAGATAGCCCTGGGAGCCGCGACCGGATGGGTGCGCGGCCGTTTCGACCGCGACTTCGGTGCCCGCGCGGGGCGCGTGTCCCGCCCCACCGTCGCGGCCGACCTCGCTCCCCTGTCGGATTCGAGCACCGCCGACCTGCCGGGAACGAGGACGGGATGAGGTACACGACGGGTACCGACCGCGTCGGAACCGCGGCCGGGTCGCGGAGGGCGGTGACGGGGAGCGCGGTGACGCGGAGGACCGGGCCGCACCGATCGAGTGCCCCGGGGGCGCGGGGCGAGGGGGTGGGGCGCCGGTGACCGATCCCCTGAGCGCCCATGTCGCGCAAGCGGCCTGGAGCCTCGTGCGCCGCGCGGAGACCTGGCGGGCCGGTGCCACGGGTGGCCGGCGCCCGCTGTTCGCCCGGGGGCCGTTGTTCCACGTTCCGGCCGGGGGGCCGGGGCCGGGGGTGACCCGGCCGGTGGCGCTGACCGTCGACGACGGGCCGGACCCCCGATGGACACCGCGACTGCTGGACGTGCTGGACGCCCACGGCGTGCGGGCGACCTTCTTCGTCATCGGCGAACGGGCGGCCCGGCATCCGGAACTTCTGCGGCGGCTCCTCGCGGCGGGGCACACGATCGGCAACCACACTTACGGACACCCGCAACCTTTCGCGGCCCTGCCCACGGCGCTGCTCCGGGAGGAGATCCGACGCACCCAGCACGTCGTCTCGGAGGAAACCGGCTTCACACCGACCTTCTTCCGCGCCCCCGCCGGTGGTTGGTCACGGACCGTGCTCGGGGCCGTGCGCGACCAGGGGTTGGTGCCCGTCGATTGGAGTGTGGATCCCAAGGACTGGCGTCCCCCGCCGGCGGCCCGTATCGCACGGATCGTGGCAAGCGCCCGGCACGGTGACATCGTGCTCTGCCACGACGGTGGTGGCGACCGGTCGGGAACCATCGCCGCACTCGACACGGCACTCGGGCGGCTCCTGCGTCGTGGAACGGTTTTCGCCCCGCTGTGACCGGCGGCACCCGGTACGCCACGGCATCTCGTCGCAAGCGGCGACCGGGAGCCCGGGCGGGAGACCCGACCCGGGGAACACGCCGCGCTCCCGGGGCCCCGGGGGGCGTGCCCCACCGCGTCACCGGGTCCCGACCCCCTCCCCGCGGAGGAGAGCGGTCGGGGAAGGACGCTCCCGGGGCCGGGAGGGCCCGGTGCTCCCCGACGTCCGTGCCCGGGGGAAGGCGCCGGGGAAGCCGGGGTCCGCGTCCGCCCGGTGCCGTCGGAATCGGTTCGGTGGAACCACCCGACCACCGAGCCCCCTCACGCGCGTCCGCCCGGTGCCGTCGGGGACGGGACCGGGCGGACGGGTGACGGCGGAGGGTCGGGATCAGCGCTCGGAGACGGTGCGCTCGGCGGGTATGCGGCCCAGCCGGCCGGCCTGGAAGTCCTCGAACGCCTGCTGGAGCTCGGCGTGGCTGTTCATGACGAACGGGCCGTAGTGGGCCATCGGCTCGCGGATGGGCCGACCGCCGAGCAGGATGACCTCCAGGTTGGGGATGTGGCCGTCCTGCTTCTCGTCGGCGCGGACGGTGAGGCTGCCGCCGGCGCCGAAGACGGCGGTCTGTCCCAGCTCGAGCGGGCGACGGTCGGTGCCGACCGTGCCGCGTCCGGCGAGGACGTAGGCCAGGGCGTTGAAGTCCTGCCGCCACGGCAGGGTGATCTCGGCGCCCGGGGTGAGAGTGGCGTGGACGAGGGTGATGGGGGTGTGGGTGGCACCGGGGCCGTTGTGCCCGTCGAGGTCACCGGCGATCAGGCGGATCACGGCGCCGCCGTCGGGGGAGGTGAGCAGCTTGACGTTGCCGCCGCCGATGTCCTGGTAGCGGGGGGTGCTCATCTTGTCCTTGGCGGGGAGATTCACCCACAGCTGGATGCCGTGGAAAAGCCCGCCCTTCACGACCATCTCCTCCGGCGGGGCCTCGATGTGCAGGAGGCCGGAGCCGGCGGTCATCCACTGGGTGTCGCCGTCGTTGATGACGCCACCGCCGCCCTCGGAGTCCTGGTGGATGAAGGTGCCGTCGAGGAGGTAGGTGACGGTCTCGAAGCCGCGGTGGGGGTGCCACGGGGTGCCCTTCGGCTCACCGGCGGCGTACTCCACCTCTCCCATCTGGTCCATCATGATGAACGGGTCCAGGTGCCGGTAGTGGATGCCGGCGAAGGCGCGGCGGACGGGGAAGCCCTCGCCCTCGAAGCCGCCGGGGGCGGTGGTGACGCCCAGGACCGGCCGGGCGGGGGTCTCGGCGGTGGGCTCCGCGACGCGGGGCAGCGTCAGGGGGTTCTCCACGGTGATGGCGGGCACGGTCGGCCTCCTCGTTGGCTGGGTGTTCGACTCATTCATTTAGTTGAATGGTAAACATCATGCCCGAGCCCGGGTATTCCCGAAAGGGGGCGGAGAGGGCGGCCGGCCGCGCGCTCGGCCGACTCGGGGGGCGCCGGGGGCGTGCCGACCCCGCCCCGGCGCCGGGGTACGGGCGGCGCCCGGGGGAGCGGTGGCGCCCGGGGGAGCGAGGGAGCGCGCCGGGACCGCCCCGAACCGACGCGGCCCGGACGGCGGAGGAGTGACGCGGCCGGGCAGCCGGGGGGCGTGCCGGGGCCCGGTCGGAGCGGGCGCGGAACCGGGCACCTGTAGCCGGAACCGGGCCGACCCCCGGCGCGGACACCGCCACCCGGCGGGGAATCCACCCCCGGTTGATCGGGACCGAACCGGGCACCCGGCGCGGACTCCCGCGCCGGCCAACCGGCCGGATCACTCCCCCGACACGACGCCGATCCCCGGCCCGGGGCCGGGCCCCGGCGTCGGTCAGCCGTAGACGCGGCGCATGGCGTAGTCGGTCATGTCGACGACCGCCTTGGCGTCGAAGACGATGCGGTGCTCGCCCTCCATGTCCATGGCGAAGCCGTATCCGGCGGGCAGCAGGTCGAGCACCTCGCCGCCGGTGACGGTGAAGTACCGCGACTCCTTGCCCGCGTAGCGGCGCAGCTCGCGCAGCGAGGTGAACAGCGGGATCACCGGCTCCTGCGTGGTCTGGACGGCGAGGAAGCCGGGCGTCTCACCACGCGGGCAGTAGACCTTCGCGCCCCAGAAGATGTCCTGGAACTCCTCGGTGGACATACCCCCGGAGACGTAGGCGCGCAGGGCGTCGGCGAGCGAGGGCGCCGCCGGGGCGGCACCGCCCGCGTCGGACTGCCGGCTCTGCTCCCGGGTCTCGGGGGCGCCGTAGCCGTGGTGCGCCTGTTGGGGGTAGCCACCGTGGTCGCCGTAGCCGGAGGGCTGCTGTCCCCCGTAGGGGGGCTGTTCCTGCGGCCCCGACACCCCGCCCTGTCCGTGCTGGTGGTGGCCCGGCCGACCGGGCTGGCCGTGCGGGGAGCCGTACGCGGTCTGGTCATAGCCGTACATGGACGAAAGCGTAACGACTCACATCCGCCCGGGAATCGCTTGCGTCTTATTACCGGTGGGTAGCATGATGGTGGTTACCTACCGGTACTGCCGGCGCCCACCACCGCCCCCGGCAGCCGCACCGACGAGCACACACCCCCGACACCAACGGAGTCGCTGCCATGGGGCACTACAAGTCGAATCTTCGGGACATCGAGTTCAACCTGTTCGAGGTCCTCGGCCGTGACGAGGTGTACGGCACGGGTCCCTTCGCCGAGATGGACGTGGACACGGCGAAGAACGTGCTGAGCGAGATCGCCCGCATGGCGGAGAACGAGCTGGCCGCCTCCTACACCGAGGGCGACCGCAACCCGCCGGTCTACGACCCGGAGACCCGCACCGCACCGGTACCGGAGGCGTTCCGCAAGAGCTACCAGGCCTACATGGACGCCGAGTGGTGGCGGCTGGGCCTGTCCGAGGAGCTCGGCGGCACCGTCGCCCCCCGCTCCCTCCTGTGGGCCTTCGCCGAGACCATCCTGGGCTCCAACCCCGCCGTGTGGATGTACGCCTGCGGCCCGGCCTTCGCCAGCGTCATCCAGGACGAGGGCACCGACGAGCAGCGGCACATCGCACAGCTGATGGTGGACCGCCAGTGGGGCGCCACCATGGTGCTCACCGAGCCGGACGCCGGTTCCGACGTGGGCGCCGGTCGCACCAAGGCCGTCGAGCAGGCGGACGGCACCTGGCACATCGAGGGCGTCAAGCGCTTCATCACCTCCGGCGAGCACGACATGTCGGAGAACATCATGCACTTCGTACTCGCCCGCCCCGAGGGGCACGGGCCGGGCACCAAGGGCCTGTCCCTCTTCCTGGTGCCGAAGTTCCGCTTCGACACCGAGAACGGTGAGCTCGGCGAGCGCAACGGCGCGTACGCCACCAACGTCGAGCACAAGATGGGCCTGAAGGTCTCCAACACCTGCGAGATGACCTTCGGCGCCAACGAGCCCGCCGTGGGGTGGCTGCTCGGCGGCAGGCACGACGGCATCCGCCAGATGTTCAAGATCATCGAGTTCGCGCGGATGATGGTCGGCACGAAGGCCATCGCCACCCTCTCCACCGGCTACCTCAACGCGCTGGAGTACGCCAAGGAGCGCGTCCAGGGCGCGGACCTGACCCGGTCCACCGACAAGACCGCCCCTCGTGTCACCATCACCCACCACCCGGACGTGCGCCGCTCCCTGCTCACCCAGAAGGCGTACGCCGAGGGGATGCGCTCGCTGGTGCTCTACACCGCGACCGTGCAGGACGAGGTGATGATCAAGGAGGCCGCCGGCGAGGACGCGACCGCCGCCGAGGCGCTGAACGACCTGCTGCTGCCGATCGTCAAGGGCTACGGCTCGGAGCGCTCCTACGAGCAGCTCGCGCAGTCGCTGCAGACCCTGGGTGGCTCCGGCTACCTGCAGGAGTACCCGATCGAGCAGTACATCCGGGACGCCAAGATCGACACCCTCTACGAGGGCACCACCGCCATCCAGGGCCAGGACTTCTTCTTCCGGAAGATCGTCCGCAACCAGGGCCAGGCCCTGACCGCCCTGTCCGACCGGATCAAGGGCTTCCTGGCCGAGGCCGCGGGCGGCGAGGAGCTGGCCGGGGCGCGCGACGCGCTGGCCCGCGCCGCCGGTGACCTGGAGGGCCTGGTCGGCATCCTGCTGACCGACCTGGCCGCCACCGAGAAGGACGTGAAGTCCCTCTACAAGGTGGGCCTGAACACCACCCGCTTCCTGATGGCGGCGGGCGACGTGGTGGTCGGCTACCTGCTGCTGCGCGGCGCCGCCGTGGCCGCGCAGAAGCTGCCGTCGGCGAGCGGGAAGGACAAGGCGTTCTACGCCGGCAAGATCGCCGCCGCCCAGCACTTCACCCGCGAGGTGCTGCCGCAGGTGGCCGTGGCCCGGGCGATCGCCGAGGGCACCGACCTGTCGATCATGGAGCTGGACGAGGCGGCCTTCTGATCGGTCGGTCCGGCCCGCCCGCCCGGGTCGTCCCGCTCGTTCCCCCACGGACACCCCGTGGCCGGCCCGCCCGGGCGGCGGGCCGGCCGGGCGGCGGGCCGGCCTTGCGGCGGGCTCCGGCACCTCCCCGCGGACCCGGGTTCCAACGGTCCTCGCAACACCCGCGATCCGTGGGAGTCGCGGGGACCGTTGGCGTCGGACGCGGTGACCTTCCGGGGTCACGGGAGCGTTTCCCCGCACGACCGGATGTCGTGGGGAACGTGATCGCGGTGGCGCGTGAGCCGGGGGTGAACCCGCATACGGCCTTCGGCCGGACCCGGAGGACCGGACGGCGTTCGGCGCCCCCACCGCGCCTTCGGGCGCCCGAAGGCGCGGTGGGGGCGCCGGGGGCGCTTTCCGTATGCTGAGACGCATGGCGCACACCCCCCACACCGGTGATTCCGAACAGGCCCTCTCCACCCTTGACGCGGCGGCCCGGGCGCACGCCGAGGACCTGGCCGCCTGGCTGGCCGTCTCCACCTCGCCGTACCACGCGGTGGCCAACGCCGCCGCGCGGTTGGAGAAGGCCGGGTTCCGCCGACTGCTGGAGACCGACGCCTGGGACGGCGCCGCCGCCGAGGCCGGCGGCCGGTACGTCATCCGCGGTGGCGCGTTGATCGCCTGGTGGGTGCCGGAGGGCGCGGGGCCCGCCACCCCGTTCAGGATCGTCGGTGCCCACACCGACTCCCCCAACCTGCGGGTCAAGCCCCTGCCCGACACCGGGCGGGCCGGCTGGAAGCAGGTCGCCGTGGAGATCTACGGCGGCACACTGCTCAACACCTGGCTCGACCGCGACCTGGGCCTGTCCGGGCGGCTGGTGCTGCGCGACGGCACCCCCGTGAACGTGCTGGTGGACCGGCCGCTGCTGCGCGTGCCGCAGCTCGCCATCCACCTGGACCGGCAGGTCAACGACGGTCTGAAGCTGGACCGCCAGCAGCACCTGATGCCGATCTGGGGCCTGGGCCGGCCCGTGGAGGGCGAGCTGATCGCCTTCGTCGCCGGCGAGGCGGGGGTCGCCGCCGACGAGGTGGCGGGCTGGGACCTGATGGTGCACAGCGTCGAGCCTCCCGCCTTCCTGGGCCGGGACCGTGAACTGCTGGCCGCGCCGCGCCTGGACAACCTGCTGTCCGTGCACGCCGGCACCACCGCCCTGGTGAACGCCACGACCACCGGTGGTGCCGGGGAGGACGGCCCGGTGATCCCGGTGCTGGCCGCCTTCGACCACGAGGAGAACGGCAGCCAGGCCGACACCGGCGCCGAGGGACCCCTGCTCGGCGGCGTGTTGGATCGGATGATCGCGGCTCGCGGCGGCTCCCCCGAGGACCGCGCCCGGGCGTTCGCGGGGAGCGTGTGCCTCTCCTCCGACACCGGCCACGCCGTGCACCCCAACTACCCGGAGCGGCACGACCCGGACCACCGTCCGGTCGCGGGCGGCGGCCCCATCCTCAAGGTGAACGTGAACCAGCGGTACGCCACCGACGGCGTCGGCCGGGCGGTCTTCGCCGACGCCTGCGAACGGGCCGGCGTGCCGTGGCAGAGCTTCGTCTCGAGCAACGCCATGCCGTGCGGGACGACGATCGGGCCGATCACCGCCGCCCGGCACGGCATCGCCACCGTGGACATCGGGGTGGCGATCCTGTCGATGCACTCCGCCCGGGAGCTGTGCGGGACGGCCGATCCGTACCTGCTCACCCGGGCACTGGAGGCGTTCGTCTCCGCGCCGGGGCCGGCGGGCGGGGTGCGCTGAGCGCCCCGGCGTCCGTGCCCCGTCCGCCCTCCGGTCGCACCCGCCCCGGCGCGCGCCCGCGCGCTGTCGGGGCGCGCGGTGTGCCCGGGGCGCCCGGGGCGCCCGACCTCTCCCCCGCCGGATCCCGGACCGCCGGCGCCGGGCCCCGCGCACCGCACCGCACCGCACCGCACCGCACCGCACCGGCGGGAACGGTCGGGACACGATCCGGTCCGGACATCCCCGCGCGAAGCCGCCGAAAGGCACGCGATCACGGGAAGCCCCCTCGAAGCGGGGGCGTTCCGCGCCCTAGGATCTGAAGCCGGTAAACCGTTCACCCGACGCCATGGCGCGGCGTACCGTGTGAGCACCCATCCAGCGAACGATCCGCCGAGGGGTCCCGTGTCTGTGCACTCCAGCATGCAGCCGTACATCGACGCCTGGACGCAGTCCATCGAGGCGATATCCGAACTGGTCACGCCGCTGGTCGATGGGGAGTGGAACCGCCGCACCCCGTGCCCCGGCTGGTCGGTGCGGGACGTCGTCTCCCACGTCATCGGTGGCGAGTGCGAGGCGTTGGGCGACCCCCGCCCCATCCACACCCTGCCGCGCGACCTCTACCACGTGACCGATGAGCCCAGCCGCTACACCGAGGTCCAGGTGGACGTGCGCCGCCACCACACCGGCCCGGAGATGACCTCCGAGCTGGAGTACACGATCATCCGCCGCGCGCGCCAGCTGCGGAACGAACGCCGCGCCCCCGACCACGTGATCAGCCACCCCCTCCTCGGCAGGATGACGCTGGAGCAGTACCTGCGGACGCGGGTCTTCGACATCTGGGCGCACGAACAGGACCTGCGACAGTCCCTCGACCGGCCGGGCAACATCGACTCCCCGGCCGCGCACATCGCCCGCGACATCATGCTGGAGCGGCTGCCGAAGGTGGTGGCGAAGGACGCGGGCGCCCCGCCGAAGTCCGCCGTGGTCTTCGACGTGAGCGGTCCGCTGGAATTCCTGCGCACGGTCCGGGTGGACGAGGAGGGACGCGGCACCCTCACCTCCAGCCCCTCGCTGGGCCCGCTGGTCACCCTCACCACCGACTGGGAGAGCTACTCCCGGCTGGCGTGCGGGCGCGTCCGGCCCCGGCGGGTGGCCGAGCTGGTCAAGGTGGACGGCGACGCGGACCTCGCCGGGCGCATCCTGGCGAACTTCTCCGTCACGCCCTGAGGGGCCGGATCCCGGTCGGGGCCCGGTCCTCCGGCGCGGCGGGCCCGTGCCGAACGAAGCCGGCTCGCCGCCCGCGACCCCCGCACGGTCGCGGGCGGCGCGTTTCGACGACCCGGACGGCGGCTCAGCCCTCGTAGCCGGTGGAGATGTAAAGGGTGATCTTGTCGGTCTCCGGGTTGAAGGCCTGGTGGGCCTTGGGCGACTGGTTCACGACCATGCCGTCGCCCTTGAGGACCTCGTTCACCTTCTCGTCGGGGTCGTAGTCCCACCCGGCGGCCTGGATGCACTCCTTCACCGACTCGAAGTGCTTGTCGTAGAAGTCGGGCATGGTGACCGTGCCCTCGTTCTCGCCCTCCTGGTCCCAGTACTCGCGAGCGGCGGTGCACTGGTTGCTGTCGACGGTCTTGCCCGGGTCGCCCTCCTTGTAGCGCGGCTCGCGCTCGGTGGGCTCGTCCTCGGTACCGGCGTCGCCCTCGGTACCGGCGTCGCCGGCGACCGCGGGGGCGTCGTCGCCGCCGTACCCGCCGCCGGTGTCGCCCGTGTCGTCACCGCCGGAGGAACCCGGCTCGGTACCGGCGTCGGTGCCCTCGCCACCGCTCGCGCCGGCGGTGTCGGTCCGCTCGGTCCCCCCGCCGGCGGTCTCCCCGTCGTCCCCACCGCCGACCAGGAAGAAGCCGGCGATCAGACCACCGGCCAGGAGCACCCCCAGGACGCCGAGGACCGCGGGCAGTACCCGGCTCCCGCCGGAGCGGGCCGCCCGCCGGGAGCCGGCCGCGGCCCCGTGCGCGGCGGGCGCCATGTGGTACGGCGGCGGGGTGGACAGGCCCACCGGCGGAGCGGTGGGGGCGCCGTGCCCGGTGTGCGGGTAGCCGTAGGCACCGGCCGGGGGCGGCGTGCCGTAGGGCGAGGGCGCCGCCGAGCCGTATTCGGGGAAGACGGCCTGCGAGACCGCCGCGCCGCTGGGCGGCGGGGCGGCCCCGGTGATCCGGGGGGCCGCGCCGGTCAGCCCCGAACGCACCTCCTCGCAGGCGCGGCGGAACTCCTCGGCCGACCGGAACCGCTCGTTGGGGTTCTTGCGCAGCACCCGGGCCACCAGGGCGTCCAGCGCCGGCGGCACCGAGGCGTTGATCGAGGAAGGGGTCGGCGGCTCCTCCTGCACGTGCGCGTAGGCGATCGCCAACGGGGAGTCCGCGTCGAACGGCAACCGGCCGGTGAGCAGCTCGAAGAGCATGATGCCGAGCGAGTACAGGTCGGAGCGGGCGTCCACGGCCCGCCCCAGCGCCTGCTCCGGCGACAGGTACTGCGGGGTTCCCACGACCATGCCGGTCTGGGTCATCGCGGTCACGCCGGACTGCATCGCGCGGGCGATGCCGAAGTCCATCACCTTCACGCCGCCGCGTCGGGTCAGCATGACGTTGCCCGGCTTGATGTCCCGGTGGACCAGGCCCATCTCGTGCGAGACGTCCAGCGCCGCGCAGACCTCCATGGTGACGTGCAGGGCCTTGTCGGCGGGCATCGCGCCGTGACGGGCGATGTCCTCGTCCAGTTCGTTGCGCAGCGGGCGGCCGTCGACGTACTCCATGACGATGTACGGCACCGGCTGCCCGTCGATGACGTCCTCACCGGTGTCGTAGACCGACACGATGGTGGTGTGGGTCAGCTTCGCCACGGACTGCGCCTCGCGCTTGAAGCGCTCGCGGAAGGAGTCCTCCCGGCCCAGATCCCCGTGCATCGTCTTGACGGCTACCTGCCGGTCCAGGATCGAGTCGTGCGCCAGGTGCACCGAGGCCATGCCGCCGGTGCCGAGCAGCTGCTGCAGCCGGTAACGACCGGCGCCCACCGCGCGGCCCGTGCGGTCGGCCGGCGGCTGCGCGTGCTCTGTCATGGCTCTCCCCCGTGGGCGGTGGTAACAGGCCAAGTCTGCCTCAGGGGTATGACGCGTCAAGCCCGTTGTCCGTTCCGTGACTGCTTGGGTGGCGGGGGTGTGACGGGTCGGACATTCGGGATTCGGGGCCCCGGGTGGGGAACCCGGGACGGGGCGGAGGACGTTGACCCCGGTGGGAGCCGTCACCCGGCCCGTGGCGCGGGTGCGGACCGACGACCCCGGGACCTCCCGGGCCGTCCCCCCACCCCTCCGCGGCCCGTCACCGGACGCCCGGAGCCCCGACGGCACGGCCCCGGAACGGGGCGGGGCGGCGGGGGTTCGCTTCCGGCGACTTTGCGGTGCGGGACGGAAACCGGTTTGATTGCTGCTCTCAACAGGGCGACGCAGGCGAGGACCGATGGCTGAGGAACGGGACGCCGCGGGCGGCGCCGGCGGGGCGGACGCTACCGGCGGCGGGACGCCCCCCGGCCCCTCGGGCCCCCCGGCATCCGGCGGTGCGCGGAACGATCGCGGGGCCCCGGACGGCTCGGATTCGTGGGGGCACCGGGGGCTGGTCGGCGACGGCCGCTACCGCATCCTGCGCCGGCTCGGCCGCGGCGGTATGGCCGAGGTGTTCGCCGCCGAGGACGTGCGCCTGGGCCGGGTGGTCGCGGTCAAGCTGCTGCGCTCCGACCTCGCCGAGGACCCCATCGCCAAGGCGCGCTTCACGCGCGAGGCGCAGTCCGTCGCCGGGTTGAACCACCACGCGGTGGTCGCCGTTTTCGACTCCGGCGAGGAGCGGATGGGCGGCCAGGTCGTGCCGTACATGGTGATGGAGTTGGTCAACGGCCGCACCATCCGCGAGATGCTCAACGACGACGCGGACGCGGCGGAGGAGGGCCGGGGGCCCGACGGCCCGGCGCGCACCGACCGGGCGCTGGACATCGTCTCCGGAGTGCTGGAGGCATTGGCCTACAGCCACCAGCACGGCATCGTGCACCGTGACATCAAGCCCGCCAACGTGATCATCAACGAGACCGGCTCGGTCAAGGTGATGGACTTCGGCATCGCCCGCGCTCTGCACGGCGCGCAGTCCACCATGACGCAGACCGGCATGGTGATGGGCACCCCGCAGTACCTGTCGCCGGAGCAGGCCCTCGGCAAGGCCGTGGACACCCGCTCCGACCTGTACGCCGTGGGCTGTCTGCTGTACGAGTTGCTGACACTGCGCCCGCCGTTCACCGGGGAGACCCCGTTGTCGGTGGTCTACCAGCACGTGCAGGACATCCCGCAGCCGCCGTCGACGGTGTCGCCGGAGGTTCCGCCGGAGCTGGACGGTCTGGCGCTGCGGGCGCTGGCGAAGAACCCGGACGACCGTTTCCAGTCCTCCGAGGAGATGCGGGCGCTGGTGCAGCACGCGCAGCGGATGCTGCGCGAGCACGGCAGCCACACCGGTGGGCTGTGGAACACCGGTTCGCTGACCGCCGACACCCCGGCGATGGGCACGGCCGCCACGGGCTCGGCCGCCGCCACGGCGGCGATGCCCGCCGCGACCTCCGCCCACCGCGTCGCGGAGACCAGCCGGCTGGGCCCACCACTGCTGCTCGGCACCCCGCCGCACGGGGAGAGCCGGGTCGGCGGCCCGGGTGACGGCCGGGCCGGCCGGCGACAGGTCCCGCGCTGGGCGCTGCCCGCCGTGCTGGCGGTGGCGGCGGTGGGCCTGGGCGTGCTGGTGGCGTTCAACGCCGCCGGCGGCGAGGAGTCCCCGGTCGCCCCGGATCCGACCCCCACGGCCCCGGTGGAGACCGAGGAGCCGGAGGAGACCGAGGAGCCGGAGGAGCCGGAGGAGACCGAGGAGCCGGAGGAGGAGAACACCGGACCGTTCTCGCCCGCCCCCGGGGGAAGCCAGTCCGGCGGCGGATCGTCCTCCGGCGGCCAGGGGTCGAACGGCTGGCAGAACGGCGGGGGGAGCACCGGCGGCGACGAGGGTGTCGACGAGGGCGCGACCACCGAGGGCACCGCCGAGGGCACCGACGGCGGGGACACCGGCGGTGAGGACACCGGCGGCGTCGAGCCGCCCGGCAATCCCGGCGACCCGGGGACCACCACCGGAGAGCCGGGGAACCCCGGCGGCGACGGGGGCGCGCCCGGCAACCCGGCGACCGGTGGCGGCGACCAGGGCGCCACCGGTGGTGACGCCGGTGCGGCGGCGGGCGGCGGCGGCGACGTTCCCCCGGATGGCAGCGGGGGCTGACACGGAGCACGGCTTTCGCCGGGGCCCCGGGGGCGGAGAACCGCACCCGGGGCCCCGGCGTTCCCACGCCGGGAGGGTGGCGGGTCGGGGCGCGGGGAGCCCCGTTCGGCGCGGACCGGGCGCTGCGCCGGGGGGACCGGGGCCCGGTGATGCGGGGTGGGGCGCGACGCCGGCACGAGGCCATGGCCGGTGCGGGGCGTGGAGCGCGGTCCGGGCCGGTGCGGGGCACGGAGCGGGGTGGGGCGCACCATCCGGCACGGGGCACGGGGCACGGGGCACGGGGCGGTCCGGGGCCGTTCCCGGCGGCCGGGCTCACGGCACCGTCCGGCACGGTGCCATGAGCCCGGGCGCCGGGAACGGGCGGATGACGGCGGATCGGGGCGGATGACGGCGACCGGAGACAGGGACGCCCATTCGAACACTCTGTGTCACAATTTTCGGTTCCCGGCCGGCTGTCCGAGGGCCTCCGACCGGGGTGTCCACCGGCGGAAAGGGCCCCGCGGAACAACCCGTCCGAGCTTCCCACCACCAGGGATCAGGAGTTCGAGGGGTGACGTCGATCTCCCGAAGTGCCGAGCCACTGTGCTGGTAATATTAGCTGCACACGTCACGAGTGTTGCCGAGAGTGATCTACGATGCCGGCGTGCCGCTCACCCTCGCGCCGCCCCAGAGGCGGGATCTCCGCTCCATCCTGCGCCGATTCGACATCGGTGACCCCCACACGTGTACCCGCCTCACCCGAGGGTTGCTCAATCGCGGATACCACCTCGTCACCACCCGTGGTCGTTTCTTCCTCAAACATCATCTGGGGGGCGACGACCAATCCGTTCTCCCCGTGGAGACCGCCCATCGCGTCGTCACCGCCCTCGACGGGGCCGACCTCCCCGTCTGCCCCCCACTCACCGACCGTGACGGGAAGACCGTCGTCCTCCTCGGTGACCGCTCCTACGCCGTCCACCCCTGGGTCCCGGGTCACCACCTCGAGGGCGCCGCGCTCACCCTCCACGAGGCGCACCGCCTCGGCGACCTCCTCGGCCGCCTCCACCTCGCCCTGGACCGACTGCTCCCCCGCCCGATCGGCCCGCTCCCCGGCCTCGGCCTGGAGGCCGCCGACCCCGAACGGACCCGACGCACCGCCGAAAGACTCATCGCCCGCACCCGGCAGGCGCGGCACCGCACCGACTTCGACCTCCTCGCCGAACGCCGCCTGCGCGAACGCCTGGTACTCCTCGACCACCACGCCGGTGACCGCCCCGACCGGTCGGTCATCCCACCCACCGGCTGGGTGCACGGCGACTTCCACCCCCTGAACGTCCTCTACTCCCCGGAACCCCGGGTCCCGCGCGGCCTCCCCCCCACCGGTCGAGGAGGCCCTCCCGGGCGCGAGGCGCTCGCCGTCATCGACTGGGACCGGCTGGGCACCGGACCGCGCGCCGAGGAGGTGGTCCGGGCCGCCGCGATCTTCTTCCTGCTCCCCGACGGCACACTCGACCTGCCCCGCGTCCGCGCCTACGCGCGCGGCTACCGCGCCGCCGCCGACGTGGACGCCGACGAACTGGCCGCCGGCGCGCACCGGGTGTGGTGGGAGCGGCTGAACGACTTCTGGATCCTGCGCTGGCACTACGAGCGGGAGGACCCCCGGGTGGACCCGCAACTCCCCGCCACCTCCGCGCTGGTGCCCTGGTGGAGTCGGAACGCGGCGGCGGTCCGGGACGCGTTCCGCGCCTGAACCGGCGGGACGGTTCGGGCCCCGGCCGGGTGCCGTGCCGGAACTCCGCCGCCCCGCACCTCGGCCAGGTGCGGGAACAACCGCAGGTAGACGGCGGTGTCGGGCTCGGCAGCGGGTCCCACGGGCGTGTCGGACGGAGCGGACGGGCCGCGCCGGGCGGATTCGTCGAACGCCCCGGGCGATCCGGGAGCACCCGGAGCATCCGGCGCGGCGAACCCGGTGGGGACGGCGACGCCGGATTCGATCGGGGTCGAGCGAACACCCCGCGTACCGAGGGCGTCGGACGGGACGGACCCGGCCGGCGCGGCGGGCTCGCGCCCCGGGGGCGCGCCATGCGTTCGTCCCGCCCCCGGAGGCGGAACGAAGGCAGCCCGTTCGGCGGGCTCCGGCACCACCCGGCGGGCCGTCCCGATCACCTGCACGCTGCGGAGTCCGCCGGTGGCGGGCCCCTCGCCGGTCGCCGCCCGGTAGGCCAGCACCCCGCCGTCCGCGCCGTGCGGCACCTCCCCGCCGTCGATCACCCGCAGCAGCACACCCCCACCGGTCACCAGGTGCTCGGCGGGGAGCAGGAAGGGCAGGGCCCGCCGGGTCACCGCCGCCTGACCGGCCGGCAGGGAGGGCAGCAGGCGCAGCGCCTCCGCCACGTCCGTGGAGAGGACCGCGCGGCCACCGGGCGCGGCGGGCCTCCCCGCACCGGGGCCGGTGGGACGGGCAGTGACATCGGTACCGTCCTCGTCGGGGATGTCGACGATCGCCTCCGCCGCCGCCCCCCGGGCCGGGAGGGTCGGCGCGGACGACGACGGGGGCCGGTGCCCGGGCACGCCGGGGCCGGACCGGGAAGGGACGGGCATGGGCCCAGCCTGCCCGGCCGGCGGTACGGCCCGGAAGCGGGAAAGGTCCCCGACACGCGGCCACAGGTCCCCGCGAAACGGGTCCCCGACCGGGACCCCCGGCCCGGAACCACCGGCCCGAAAGCACCGATCGACGACAAACCGACGAACCCGCCGCATCCCGGATGGGCGGGAACACCCGAGGCATCGATCCGGGCCGTCCGAAGCCACCGGCGGACCGGGCCCGGGGAGCGCGCCGTGCCCATGGGGCGGAGGTGGTGGGCGGTGGCGGTGGGCCCTGCCCGGCCGCGCCCCCCGATGCCCCTGCCCGCCCCCCCTGGGGGGGCTCGCGCCGCGTCCGCATGCCGGGGAACACACGACGGGGCCCGCGCCGACCCCGGATGCCGGAGGTCGTCCTCCCCGTATCGGCCGGTACCCCGCACGCCGCCCGCCCCGCGCCCGCCAGGTGCCGTCGCCGCCCGCGCGGCGCCCGCCCCGGGACGTCGGGTACGTCCCGACTCCGCGTACCGGCAGGCGGGAGCGGCGGAACACCGTGGCTCCGGCCCCGGGACACCGATTCAGTCGTTGCCGTGCCGCTGACCCTGCTCCGCCTGTAGGCGGGCCACGTAGGCGGCGGCCTGCGAGCGCCGTTCCATGCCCAGCTTGGCGAGCAGGCTGGAGACATAGTTCTTGATGGTCTTCTCCGCCAGGTGCAGCCGCTCACCGATGGCGCGGTTGGTCAGCCCCTCACCGATGAGGTCGAGGATGCGGCGCTCCTGCTCGGTGAGTCGGCCCAACCGTTCGTCGCCGCGCGCCGCGCCGCCGTCCCGCAGCCGCTCCAACACCCGCTGGGTGGCCACCGGGTCCAGCAGCGACTTGCCCGCCGCCACGTCCCGCACCGCCGACAACAGTTCGGAGCCGCGAATCGCCTTGAGGACGTATCCGGAGGCGCCGGCCATGATCGCGTCGAACAGCGCCTCGTCGTCGGCGTAGGAGGTCAGCATCAGGCAGCGGATGTCCTCGTCGCGGGAGCGGATCTCGCGGCAGACCTCCACCCCGCTGCCGTCGGGCAGCCGCACGTCCAGGACCGCGACGTCCGGACGGGTGGCGGGAATGCGGGCCACCGCGTCGGCCGCCGTCCCGGCCTCGCCGACCACCTCGATGTCCTCCTCCAACGACAACATCTCGTGCACGCCGCGTCGGACCACCTCATGGTCGTCGACGAGGAATACGGTGATTGCTCCGCTTTCGCCTTCTTTGCGCACGTTGACAGTGTCACACAGCGTCGCCCCCGATGCCGAGCCCCGGGCCGCCGGCCCCGTTGCTCTTCCCGTAACCCGGTCGAGCGCGTTACCGTGCGGGGAAAGTCCCTCCGCGACTCGCAAGGCTGTGACCAGTGTCGTTCCCGGCCCGGCGGAAGATACTTGGACATCCAGGTAAATCCGCAGGTCAGGGCGTTTAACGGTTCCCCGGAACACTGGGTACGGTGCTGTCAAGCGGGCCGTCGAACGGGACACCTGTCACGCTCGGGCCGTCCGCGCCGCACCCACCCCGTGCGCCGCACGGCACCGGGCGAGCCGCCCTGGTACCCGGTGGACCCCGGGGGCCGGACCGACGGAGGAGCACACGTGACCGTGGAGAGCACTGCCGCGCGCAGCCGGCCACGAGAGGGCGGTGGAGGAACCGACGGTTCCTCCGAGCACACCGCCGACGGTAAGAAGGCCGGCCCGGCGAAGCGGACGACCGGCGGGAAGACCGCCGCGAGCACCGGTGGGAGCCGCGCGAAGAGCACGGGCGGCGCACGGAAGGGCGCCGCGAAGAAGACCGCGTCCGGTCGCACCGGCACCGGCCGGACCGCCGCGAAGACGGGGAACACCGGGAACGCGGACCATCGCGACGAGTTCGGCGGCCCCGACATGGTGCAGCTGCTGACCCCCGAGGGGGAACGCGTCGAACACCCCGACTACGCCATCGACCTCGACGCCGACGAGCTGCGCGGCCTGTACCGCGACATGGTGCTCACCCGCCGCTTCGACGCCGAGGCCACCTCCCTCCAGCGCCAGGGCGAGCTGGGCCTGTGGCCCTCGCTGCTCGGCCAGGAGGCCGCTCAGATCGGCTCCGCCCGCGCGCTGCGGGACGACGACTACGTCTTCCCCACCTACCGCGAGCACGGCGTCGCCTGGTGCCGGGGCGTGGACCCCGCCCAGCTCCTCGGCATGTTCCGGGGCGTGAACAACGGCGGCTGGGACCCCAACGGCAACAACTTCCACCTGTACACCATCGTCATCGGCTCGCAGACCCTGCACGCCACCGGCTACGCCATGGGCATCGCCAAGGACGGCGCGGAGTCGGCGGTGGTCGCCTACTTCGGCGACGGCGCCTCCAGCCAGGGCGACGTGGCCGAGGCGTTCACCTACTCGGCGGTGTACAACGCGCCGGTGGTGTTCTTCTGCCAGAACAACCAGTGGGCCATCTCCGAGCCCACCGAACGGCAGACCCGCGTCCCGCTGTACCAGCGCGCCGCCGGCTACGGCTTCCCCGGCGTCCGCGTGGACGGCAACGACGTGCTGGCGGTCCTCGCCGTCACCCGCGCCGCCGTCGAACGCGCCCGCACCGGTGGCGGCCCCATGCTGGTCGAGGCCTTCACCTACCGCATGGGCGCCCACACCACCTCCGACGACCCCACCCGATACCGCTCCGACGACGAGCGTCGCGCCTGGGAGTCCCGGGACCCCATCCTGCGCCTGCGCACCCACCTCGAGAACGAGGGGCTGATGGATGCCGACGCCCTCGCCGGCATCGAGGAGGAGAGTGACGCGCTGGGCCGCCGCGTCCGGGACGCCATCCGGACCATGCCGAACCCGGATGTCATGGCCATCTTCGAGAACGCCTACGCCGACGGGCACGCACTGGTCGACGAGGAGCGGGCGCAGTTCGCCGCCTACCTGGCCTCCTTCGAGGACACCGATGGGGAGGGCAACTGACATGACGACCACCGACACCCGCACCATGCCGATGGCGAAGGCGCTGAACACCTCGCTGCGCCACGCCATGGAGACCGACCCCAAGGTCCTGATCATGGGGGAGGACGTCGGCCGACTCGGTGGCGTCTTCCGCATCACCGACGGGCTGCAGAAGGACTTCGGCGAGGAGCGGGTCATCGACACCCCGCTCGCCGAATCCGGCATCATCGGCACCGCCATCGGCCTCGCCCTGCGCGGCTACCGGCCGGTGTGCGAGATCCAGTTCGACGGCTTCGTCTTCCCGGCGTACGACCAGATCGTCACCCAGCTCGCGAAGATGCACGCCCGCGCCCTGGGAACCGTGAAGCTGCCGGTCGTCATCCGCATCCCCTACGCGGGCGGCATCGGCGCCGTGGAGCACCACAGCGAGTCGCCGGAGGCGCTTTTCGCGCACGTCGCCGGCCTGAAGGTCGTCACACCCTCCACCCCGCAGGACGCCTACTGGATGCTGCGGCAGTCCATCGAGTGCGACGACCCGGTGATCTTCTTCGAGCCCAAGTCCCGCTACTGGGACAAGGGCGAGGTGACCACCGCCGGCGTTCCGGGCCCCCTGCACCGCGCCCGGGTGCTGCGGGAGGGCACCGACCTCACCCTCGCCGTCTACGGCCCGACCGTGCGCACCGCGCTGCGCGCCGCCGAGGCGATGGCGGAGGAGGGCCGTTCGGTGGAGGTGGTGGACCTGCGGTCCATCTCCCCCATGGACTTCGACACCCTGCAGGCCTCGGTGGAGCGCACCGGCCGGCTGGTGGTCGTGCACGAGGCACCGGTCTTCTTCGGTGCGGGCGCGGAGATCGCCGCCCGCATCACGGAGCGCTGCTTCTACCATCTGGAGGCGCCGGTGCTGCGGGTCGGGGGCTTCCACGCCCCGTACCCGCCGGCGCGTCTGGAGGAGGAGTACCTGCCCGGACTCGACCGGGTCCTGGACGGCATCGACCGCGTGCTGGCGTTCTGAGAGGGTGAGGGAAGTCGTGACGACGAACGCCGCGGAGCGATTCCGCGAGTTCCGCATGCCCGACGTGGGCGAGGGACTGACCGAGGCCGAGATCCTCAGCTGGCTGGTGAAGCCGGGGGACACGGTCACCGACGGACAGGTCGTGGTGGAGGTCGAGACCGCCAAGGCCGCCGTGGAACTGCCCATCCCGTACGACGGGGTGGTGGCCGAATTGTTGTTCGGCGAGGGCGCCACGGTGGACGTGGGCACCGCCATCATCAGTGTGGACACCGACCCCTCGGCCGGGCCCGCCGCGCCGCCGGTGGCGACCGACCCGGGCGCGGTGGCCGGGGACGCCGATGCCGCGACCGCCGTGCCGGCGGACGCGAGCACCTCGCCCGGGGCGCCCGCCCCGGGCTCCGGGAGCGGCTCGGGGTCCGGTGCCAAGGAGACCCGCGAGCCCGTGCTGGTGGGCTACGGCGTCTCCGCCGGGGCCACCCGACGTCGCCCCCGCAAGGGGGTCGGTCGTGCCGGTGCCAACGGCACCGCTCCGGCGGTGGAGGCCGTGGCGGAACCGGCGGAACCGGTGGCCGAGACCCTCGCCGAACCCGTAACCGGAGTCGCGGCTACCGGCCGGCCCCTGGCCAAGCCGCCGGTGCGCAAGCTCGCCCGTGACCTGGGCATCGAGCTGACCGAGGTGACCCCGAGCGGCGGCGACGGGATCATCACCCGCGAGGACGTGCGTGCCCACGCCGAACGTGTCGCCGCGCCGGTGGGCACCGCCGGAACCGCCACCGGGACCACCGCCGCGTCGGTCGCCCCGGCCGGCCCGGAGACGGGTGCCGCCGGCATCGTCGGCGAGAGCGGCGAGAGCGGCGAGAGCGGTCGGACCGAGGCCCCGGCCGTGGAACCCCAGTCGATGGAGCTGATCCGCGAGCGCCGGGTGCCGATCAAGGGGGTGCGCAAGGCCACCGCCAAGGCAATGGTCACCAGCGCCTTCACCGCCCCGCACGTCACCGAGTTCGTGACCGTCGACGTGACGCGCACGATGAAGTTGGTGGACAAGCTGCGCAAGGACCCCTCGCTGGAGGGTCTGCGCATCAACCCGCTGCTCATGGTCGCGCGGGCGTTCCTGGTCGCGATTCGCCGTCACCCGGAGATCAACGCCTCCTGGGACGAGGAGCGCCAGGAGATCGTGTTCAAGGACTACGTCAACCTCGGGATCGCGGCGGCCACTCCGCGGGGGCTGCTGGTGCCCAACATCAAGGACGCCGGCAGCAAGACCCTTCCCGATCTGTCCCGGGCCCTGACCGATCTGGTGGCCACCGCCCGGGAGGGGCGTACCTCCCCCGCCGACATGCGGGGCGGCACGGTGACCATCACCAACATCGGGGTGTTCGGCGTGGACACCGGCACGCCGATCCTCAATCCGGGTGAGTCCGCGATCCTGGCGGTGGGCACGATCAAGCCGCAGCCCTGGGTCCACAAGGGCAAGGTCAAGCCTCGTCAGGTCACCACGTTGGCGATGTCCTTCGACCACCGCCTGGTGGACGGCGAACTCGGCTCGAAGGTTCTGGCGGACACCGCAGCGGTACTGGAGTACCCGCAGCGGCTGATCTCCTGGACCTGACCCCGACCCCGATCCACCCCCGTGCCCTCCGACCCCGGACGGCACGGGGACACCCGCGGGCCACGCGCCCCGCCGCCCGGTTTTCCCACCGGACGGCGGGGCGCCTCGCGTTCCGGGCCCACCACGCGGTGGGCACCGGGGCGGGCCGACGGAGACCGGGTGGCGAAAGCGGGAACCGGAGGCCGGACGACGGAAGCCGGACGGCAGAGCTGGAAGCCTGCGCCGAAAGGCGGATGCGGGGAGGACCGGGACCGGTTGTCCCGACCCCATCGGACCGGGCCCCGATGGGGGACCCGGTGACGGCCGGTCCCCCGTGCCGGCCGTCACCGGGAGTTCGAGCCGGAACGGGGCGACGGCATCAACCGCCCCGCCCGCCCCGGGACGCGTGATCGACCCGGGCCGATCACCGTGGAACAGGCACCCCGGCACGAGAGTGATACCCGGGAATGGCGCCGGCCGTTCCCGCTCATTCCCGGCCCCGGTCCCCGGGCCGTCCCCGGGGAGCCCGCCGGTCCCCGGGCCGAAGACCGAGGAACCCGGAGGGCCGGGGGATCGGACCGGTCGTCGGAGGGACCGGGCGCCCGGGACCGTCAGAGGTAGGGGCCGGAGCGGATATCCCCGCGTCCCTCGGCGCCCTGCTCCTCGGCACCGAGCCCCGCGGGCAACGCCCGACGCATCTGCTCCAACTGGGCCCGGGCCGCCATCTGCTGCGCGAACAACGCCGTCTGGATTCCGTGGAACAAACCCTCCAACCAGCCCACCAACTGGGCCTGCGCGATGCGCAGCTCCGCGTCCGTGGGCAACTGGTCGTCGGTGAACGGCAGGGACAGCCGCTCCAGCTCCGCCACCAGCTCCGGGGCCAAACCCTCCTCCAGCTCCTTGACCGAACTGGAGTGGATCTCCTTCAACCGCGCCCGACTGGCCTCATCCAGCGGTGCCGCCTTCACCTCCTCCAACAACTGCTTGATCATGCTGCCGATCCGCATCACCTTGGCCGGCTGCTCGACCATCTCCGTCACCGGGGTCTCGGCGTTCTCCCCGCGCTCGCCCTCGACGTTCGCCCGCGGACCGGCGCTGCCGAGCGCCATTCCGTCCGGCCCCACGATCAGGACCTGCGGGCTCTCCTTCGACGGTTCATTCCTCGGCTGCGTCATGGTTCCATCATGCACGCCGATCACTCCGCCCGACGGACGAGCCCGGTACCCGAACGCGTCAGCACGGCGGCCAACACCCCGGCCAGCAGCGGCAGGACGAGGATCATCAGCGCCAACAGACCGAAGGGCGGAACGACGACCAGCTCCGGGGCGTCCATATTCCAGCGGAAGCCGTTCTCCTCCCACATCGCGAACCTTTCGCGGTGCTCCGCCACGACCAGGGCGATACCGGGAATCAGCCCCGACATCGACCCCAGCACCACACCCATGCCCGCTATGACGGCGCACTGCATCCCCATCAGGGTGCGCCGCACCCCCGGCGGGGCCCCGACCGCGGCCAGGGTCGCCAGGTCGGCCTCCGAGTCGGCCCGGGCGAGCCCGGTCGCGATGCCCGCCGCCCCGACGGTCACCACGCCCGCGAACAGGGCGATGATCAGCAGCACGATCTCGGTCTCACCGAGATACCCGCGTTCGACGAAGGTCTCCGGCCCGTGGGGGATGCTCCGGAGCGCCTCCTCCACCGCCTGCCACTGGGCATCCGTAGGTGGTTCGCCCGTGCTCCAGAGGGTGGCGTAGTCGACCACGGGAAGCTCCGCCTCGTACACCATCGTCGGAGGCACGAGGACGGTGAGCCGGGAGAAGGTTTCGACCATGTCCTCCCCGGGGTCCACATATACGGCAGGGAGCGGCTCCATCCGCTCCGCGGGCAGCGTCGGCGCATTCGCCTCTCCGTCGCCCAGGGGCACCGACTCCCCCTTTCCGGGAACGGTTACCGTGTGTGCTGCGGGAGTGTCGGCAGAGGATGTTTCGGTGTCCATCGCCTCCCAATGGGCGTGCCGCATCTCCGTCTCGGCCCGGATGGTCTCGGCAGAGCTGAGCGCCACAACCACCTCGCCCCCGATGCCGTCCACTGGCTCGTTTCCCGGAGTGTCGGTCCACAGGGCCTTCGGGTGGAAGACGACCGCTTTCCCCTTCCCCACGGCGTCCAGCGCCCGGCGATCGTCCATGCCGAGGGCACGGAGCACCTCCGGTCCACCGACCAGCACCTGATCCGAGAAAGCGGAGTGATAGCCGTTCTCCCTCTCGCATAGCCACGGGATCGATTCCCCGGCCCGTCGCATCATCTCCTCATCGCATCGGTTCTCCACCGGGATCATGAGGCGGACCAGACCACAGCCGGCCTGGCCCCTCTCCCACTCCTCGCAGAACTTCTCATCCGCCACCAGACGGCCCAGGTCCGCGCGCATGGTCGTCTCGACGTGTGCCTCCACCGTCTCCCTGGCCCTCGACAGGGCAGGCAGGGCCCGCTCGTCCCCGGCCGACAGGATCACCGTCCCGTACGGCACCAGGAATTTGTAACCCGCCTCCCGCTGCGCCTCGTCGGAGCCGTAGTAGGTGGCCAGGGTGACGGACCCGGCGACCGCCGCGAGGACCGCCGCCACCGCCGGGGCGGTACGCGACCGATTGCGGACCGCGTCCCGCAGCGCCAGGCGTCCGCCGAGCGGCAGGAAGCGGCCCAGCCGACCGAACATCCCGACCAGCACCGGCGTCATGGCCACCAGACCCAACTGGGCCACTATCGCCCCCGCGCCGACGGCGACGGGGTCGTTGAGGGCAAAGCCACCGAGGAGGGCCAGCGCCGCGCCCAGCACGAAGGCGGCGGCGCCCACCAGGGGTAGCACCCGACCGGCCCGACGCACTCCCCGGCGTCCGGTGAGCGACTGCAGCACCGGCGTGCGGGCGGCCAGGAGGGCCGGTATCAGCGCGGCGATCAGACCGGTGAGCACGGCGAGGGCACCGATACCCGCCAGTTCCAGGGGCCGCAGGTCCAAGGAACCGAACCGGGTGCCCACCTGGCCCTCCAACCACGGCCGGGTGACGAGCATCAGCAGAATGCCGAGCACCACACCCACCACCGCGGCGACAAGACCCAGCACCAGACCACCGCCGAGCATGATCGCCCGGATGTGTCGACGGTCACCGCCGTTCGCGCCGACCAGACCGAGCATGCGTCGCGATCGACGTGCCCCGACCGCGAAGGCGGGCCCGGCGAGCAGGCAGATCTCCATGATGACCAGCGCCACGACGACGCCCACCACGGCGAATGCCTCGGTCCCGAGGCCCGGACCCTGCCAACGGCCCTGGGAGTAAGCGGGAACCTGGTCGTCCGGCGGGGGGTCGTGGTGCACCAGGCGAGAGGTCACCAACCAGCCCGCCTCGTTGGCCTTCAGCACCTCGTCCCACGGCACGCCGCCCGGCACCGACACCAGGAACCGGAAGTCGATTTCTTCGAGCAGCTCGTGCTCGGACAGTTCGGGGATCAGGGTTCCGGGAGGGGTCAGCAGCTGAACCCGGTTCAGTTCCGAGGGCATCTCGTAGACACCGGTGATGCGGTGGGCCCCGTCTCCCAAATCGGGGAATCGGATTGTGGAGTCGAGCTTCAAACCACCGTGCTTCAGGAACGCCTCGGTGACGGCCACCTCACCGGCGGCCGAGGGGAAACGGCCGTCCAGCAGCGTGAGCATTCCCTTGGTCAGCGGATCTTCCGCGGGCAGTTCGCGTACCTCGACCGTGGTGACGCCGGTGGCGGTGGTGACCACCACGGGGGCGGCGGAGGCATCGGTGACGACCCGTTCCGGGGGGTCGGTCAGGGCGCCGGCGAGCGCGATGTCCAGCTCGCGTCGCGCGTCCTCCTCGGTGGTCGCCTCCCGATCGCTGGAAATCCCATGGACGCTCACCCGGTCCAGGGGTTCCTGCTCGATGGGCTCACCGAAACCGAGGTTGAGAAGATGGGCGTCGGCCGTACCCATCTCACGGGCGAGCCGCTCCCCCGTGTCCAACTCGGCGGACCGCAGAGCGACGTCCAGGCCCGTGGCACCGATGATCGGCAAGGCGATCATCGCGACCACCAGCGCGCTGCGCCCCTTGGCCCGCCATGCGTCGCGACGCGCGATGCGCAGGGTCGCCCGCCACATGTGGAGCCGTTTCATCGGAGGGCTCCCGGCGAGAGGAGGGACTCCGGGCCGTTTCCGGCGGCTTCGTCGACCATCATGCCGTCGCGCAGGAAGACCACCCGGTCCGCCCAGGCGGCGAAGCGGGGCTCGTGGGTGACCATCACCCCGCCGGCTCCGGCGTCGCAACGGCTTCTCAGCAGTGCGAGGACGCTCTCGCCGGTCTCGGAGTCCAGGGCCCCGGTGGGTTCGTCGGCCAGGACCAGACGGCGGTCCCCGACCAACGCCCGGGCGATCGCCACCCGCTGCTGCTGGCCGCCCGACATCTCGTCGGGGAAGCGGTCGGCCACCTCCGGCAGGCCGATCTCCTCCAGGGCCGCCAGTGCTTCACGGCGCGCGGTACGGGTGGAGGCGCCGTCCAACTCGCGGGGCAGGGAGACGTTCTCCGCGGCGGTCAGGGCCGGGATGAGGTTGTAGTCCTGGAAGACGTAACCCACCCGGTTGCGACGTACCCGGGCCAGGGCCGAGCGGGAGAGGGAACCCAGGTCGACGCCCTCGACCAGGACCTGGCCGGAGGTGGCGGTGTCCAGGCCACCGGCGAGGGTCAGCAGGGTGGACTTCCCCGAGCCGGAGGGACCCATGACGGCGACCAGCTCACCGGCCCGGACGGTGAGGTTGATCTCGCGCAGGGCGTTCACGGTCGCGACGCCGCTGCCGTGGACGCGGGTGAGGGACCGCAGCTCCAGGATCGGCACGAGGTCGGGCTTCCCCGCCTCGGAGGGGGTGTCCTCCGTGGTGGGCGACGCGGGGGCGTCGGTGTGTTGGCGGCCGGTGTCGGCCATGTGTTCTCCCCCTGTGAGCGGTTCGGGTGTCGCTCCACCTCGCCGATGGGGCGGGTGGGCACCCGGGTCTCGGGCACGAAAAGTCGGATGATGATGGTGGGAATCGGATGGACACGGTGGCGGCGAGCCCGCCGGTCCCCGGGGTGCGGGTTCCGGGATTCGAGCGCCGGGGACCGAGCTCCGAGAGCCACACGCGATATCGGCGCCGCCCTCGACCGATGGGCTGTGGCGCGGACTACGGATGGGGCCTTCCCGCGTGGCCGAACCGTCTCCGGTCCGGAACCACCCCGCCCGGGGTCGTGACGTGTCAGTGGGGGCGACCGGGGACAACCCTGTCGGGCTCCTTCTCGACCTCGGTCGGGAACTCCTCCCCGACGGAGGTCGGGCGACGACCGGCGATCCGCAGCAGGCGGGACTCGCAGTGGTCCAGCCAGCGGGCCTCCGCCTCGGCCTGGAAGATCAGCTGCTCCAGTACGAGCAGCCAGGCGGTGTCGGCCGGGCTCCCTTCCCGCCCATCCCGATCGCCCGCCAGCGCACGAGCCTTGAGGCGGGTGTAGTCCTGCATGGCACGCAGGGTGTGACGACGCTGTGCCTGGACGATGGCCGCCACGTCCACCCCCGGGGCGGTGACGGCCATGGCGAGCTTGATGGCCAGCTCATCGCGGGCGGGCTGGGTACGGTCCACGGGTCGCTCGTACCACTCGGCGAGGCGGCACTTCCCCTCTTCCGTTATGGCGTAGGGCTGCTGGCGGGTCTCGATGTCCTCCTCCACCGCGATGATCAACCCGTCCCGCTCCAGACGACCGAGGGTGGTGTAGACCTGACCGATGTTCAGCGGCCAGGTGGAGCCGGTGCGGGACTCGAACTCGGTGCGCAACTGGGAGCCGTAGCGCGGACCGTGCTCGAGGAGGGCGAGGAGCCCGTAACGGATCGACATACCCAGTATGTATACCGAGTATTGTCGGTAGTCGCAAGAAGCGATCGGGGCACTCACTCGAATGGGTGGTCGATGCCGGGGAAAGGGTTGGCGACTCTCCCCGGGTGGGATCACCGGATCGACGGGTCGGAAGGCCCGTCCGGGCCCCGGGGGAGAGCCCACGGGGATTGGCGAGGGGGAAGGAGGCCGCGAGGCAGGAGTCGGGGGTCGGCACCCCGGAGCCGACGGCGGTGCTCGGCGCGGGAATCCCAAGTGGCCCGGTCGGCGTGGAGCGGGAGACGGGATCCCGCGGAGAAGCCCATCGAAGGCCTGGCGGAAGACGCCGGAACGAAACAGACCCCGAGCGGGGCCGGGAGGAAACAGCCCGCGGGGGGAGCGTCCGGGAGAGGCGTGGCCTCCGGGGTCGGCCCGGTCGGGAGACCGATGCCACGGACTCCGCCGAGGGTGGCGAAGAGGCGCGGGACGGGGCGAAAGAAATCGGGACCGTCGATCCCCGGCGGCAAGGACACCCGAAAGGTGCCCGGGGGTGTCCGGAAGGCTCGACCGACAGCGGGCCACTGACCGAAGGTGTGAGGCGACACCGCGGGGAAGGGGAGCGGAGCCGGCGGGAGAGGAGGGGGCTGTCGGCCCCGCCGAGAGGAGGCGCTGCCCGGGGAGAACGAGGTCCTCAGAGCCGGGCGGCCCTGCGCAGATGCCAGGCGAGGATGGCCAGTCCGAGCCCCAGGCAGGTCAAGCCGGTCCCCAGGGGCAGCACCGGCAGAACCGCCCCGCCGCCGGACGGGGGCCGGAATGCCTCGGAGGCCACATCCGTTCCATCCTCCTGCCCGGCGGTACCGGGGGCGGCCGAGCCGGTGGGTTCGGAGCCCCGGGTGGCGGTGGAGTCGGCGACGACCCCGTCCCCGCCCGCCACGGCCGGTTCCATGTGGTCGCCCGCCCCGGGCCCCCCGCCGGGGAATTGCCCCGAAAGGGTGATGGCTTCGCCATCGGCGGGTCCACCGGCGATGGTTCCTCCGCCGGCGGACCAGAGGACCTGCCGCTCGGCCGCGACACCCGACCCGCCCCCTCCCGGGGAACCGGGGGCATCGGGGCCGTGGGCGGCCACCCCGGGCGAGTTGGCGGAGCCCATGGGCACCATGCCGGTGCCGACACCTCCGGGGCGCTCCTCCGCGTCCGGGACGGGGGAGGCTCCGGGCCCGGTCATGGGATCGTCGACCGGCTGCCCCGACTCGGTGCCCCCCGGGAGGTCGCCGGGCGGTCGCCTCGGGGGGATGCCCACCGCGCCGGCGGGCAGTTCGGCGAGAAGTGCGCTGATGACCTCGGCCCCCGTGGTGGGCGGCCCACCACCGGTCGCCTGGTTGGCCGGGGGGGCCAGCGGAGGAAGGGGGTCACCGGTCACCGCCTCGGCCGACTGGATGACCCCCACCGGCAGCAGCACCGCCAGTGCGGTTCCGCACATCGTGACGCCCACCCGTATCCGCACGATTCCCACCCTCCGCATGGAGTTCAACACGCTCCGGCACCGACCGGCAGGGCTATCAGATTCACATAGTGGTGCGAATCCGGCATCTTCAGGCACCCGAAAGCCGTGGCCTTCATCGGGGCCCCGCATCCGCACCACGTTCTCTCCGCGCGTCCCGGTCGCCCGGGGGTCGCCCGGGGGTACCGAGGAATTTCGGAAAGGAGTCCGCGCCCTGCCAACCTTCGCCTGCCCCACTCCATGCGAATCACACGAAAAGGACGGTTCGCCCTTTCACCGCCCGAACGAACCGAAGGTCACACGACCATACGTCCTTTGGTGAGCCGTCAGATGAACACCCTCTCAGGTGGTGAGGACGATCTTTCCCACATGCTCCCCCGCCTCCATCGCCCGGTGTGCGTCGGCCACCTCCTCCAGTGGCATCACGCGGTCGATCACCGGCCGGACCCGACCGTCGGCGAGCATCGGCCACACGTGCTCGCGCACCGCCGCCACGATCACGGACTTCTCCTCGACCGGGCGGGCCCGCAGCGAGGTCGCGATGATCGTTCCCCGCTTCGCCAGGAGCCGTCCCAGTTCCAGTTCCCCTCGCACACCCCCTTGGAGGCCGATCACCACCAAACGACCACCCGTGGCCAGGGTTCGGACGTTCCGTCGCAGGTAGGAGGCACCCATGATGTCGAGGATGACGTCCGCTCCCCGCCCGTCGGTGGCCTTGCGCATCTCCTCCTCGAAGTCCTGCTCCCGGTAGTCGATGAGGATCTCGGCCCCCAATTCCCGGCACCGCTCCAGCTTCGCGGCGCTGCCTGCGGTGACCGCCGGCCGGGCCCCCACAGCACGGGCGAGTTGGACCGCCATCGTGCCGATACCACTGGCCCCACCATGCACCAGCAGGGTCTCCCCCGGACGCAGACCGGCCGCCATGAAGACGTTCGACCACACCGTGCACGCCACCTCGGGGACGGCGGCAGCCGTTACCGAATCGATCCCGGCGGGAAGCGGCAGCACCTGACCGGTCGGCACCACGACCCTCTCCGCGTACCCCCCGCCGGCCAGCAGCGCGCACACCTTCTCCCCCGGCTTCGGGCCCGCCGTACCGGGGCCGAGGGCGGCGACCGTCCCCGAGCACTCCAGCCCCGGATACGGGCTCGCGCCGGGCGGCGGGTCGTAGTGTCCCTGCCGTTGCAGAACATCCGCGCGGTTGACGGCGCAGGCGGTGACATCGATCAGTACCTCGCCGGGGCCGGGTTCGGGGTCGGGAACCTCCTCCATCCGCAGGACCTCGGGACCGCCGGGCTCGGAAACAGTGATGGCTCGCATGGGCGCGAGGGTAAGCGGCGGCGGGCGCCGGACGACGGCGGCCCCGTTCGGCCGGGCGCGTCGGCCCGACGACCGTCACCCCACCGTCCTCTACCCACCCGCCATCGAACCGATCCGGTGCCCGGCGTGCCACGATCCGGCCGGGCGGGGCCGGGCGGGACCGGGCGCCCCTCGACCGGCCGCTCCCGGTGTCGCGATCCGGACACCTGGCCGGACGGGGCGAAGCCGGGCGACGGCCGGGACCGACAGGATGGCCCGGTCGGAGGGAACGGTCGGACCAGCCGTATGGGCGACGCCCGCGACGGCGGATGGATCAGCGGCGTGGGATGCGCCAGGACCCCGGGCCGTGCTCCGGCCGCCCTTCCTTCTGCTTCGTCGGGTTCGTCTTGTCCTCGTCACCGCTGGTGCGGCGGATCACCACCACCCGGTCCTGCAACTGCAAAGTCGTGGCGTCGGGATCGTCGAAGGGCAGCAGGCGGTGCCCCCGTATGACCGAGACGACCAGGTCGTCGCACTCGCGCGGCGATTTCCCGGCCTCCGCCCGGGTGACCGGCCGCTCCTTCAGGGAGAGCCCCGACCCCTGCTGGATCAGGTCCTCCATCACCGACCCCGAACTGGGGCTGACCATCGACAGGCCCAGCAGTCGACCGACGGCGGAGGCACTGGTGATCACCGAGTCCGCGCCGGACTGCCGCAGCAGCGGCACGTTCTCCTCCTCCCGGACCGAGGCCACGATCCGGACGGACTTGCTCAGCTGCCGGGCGGTGAGCGTGACCAGCACGGCGGTGTCGTCCCGCTGGGTGGAGATCACCACCTGCCGGGCCCGGTCCGTCCGGGCCCGCAGGAGCACGTTGCTGCGGGTGGCGTCGCCGACAACGCCCGCGTAGCCCTCCGCGTTGGCCTGCTCCACGACCTCGGTACTGGGATCGACCACCACGATGCGGTCCTGGGTGACACCGGTGCGCATGAGGGTTTCGGCGGCGGAACGGCCCTTCGTGCCGAAGCCGACGATGACGGTGTGGTCGCGCAAGGTCTTCCTCCAGTGCCCGACCCGCCACTGTTCGCGGGTGCGCTCGGTCAGCACCTCGAGCGTGGTGCCGACCAGGATGATCAGGAACGCCACCCGCAGGGGCGTGATGATGAACGTCGTGAGCAGCCGGGCGAGGTCCGTGTAAGGGGCGATGTCGCCGTAGCCGGTGGTGGAGAGCGACACCGTGACGTAGTAGAGGGCGTCGAGCGCCCCGACCTCCCCGTCCTTGCTGTCGGTGTAACCCTCCCGGTCCAGGTAGACCACGAGGAAGGCGGTGAACAGGACCAGGTTGGCCAGGGCCAGCCGCTTGAGCACCTGGATGAGCGGCCCGGCGATGTGCCGGGGCAGGGAGACCCCCAGTGCCTGCCGGTCCCGTTCGAGGCCGTTCGGGGAGGCCCCGGAACCGGGGTTGAGAGCGGGGGGAATCCTCATGGTCGGGGCAGCTCCAGCAGACGGACCCGACCGGCTGCCGATGCCGGCCCGGGGGGAATGACCGCCACGGCATCGGCGACGGCGATCCCGCGCAGCATAGCCGGACCCGCCCAGCCCACCGGCTCGGCCTCCCCGGGGGCTGGGAGCCGCACCGGCACCAGCCGGGTGTCCCGGGGGTGCCGGGAGACCGGCGCGATCAGCCGGGCACGGGCGGGATCGGACTCCGGTTCGGGGCGGCCGGTGAGGCCGCGCAGCACCGGCGCCACCAGGAGCAGCACGGCGGAGACGGCTGCCAACGGGTTGCCCGGCAGCCCCACCAGGGGGACCCCGCCCGGCAACTCGGCGAGCAGCATCGGGTGGCCCGGGCGCACGGCGACACCGTCCACGACGACCCGGGCACCGAGCGCCCGCAGCGCGGGGTGCACGCGATCCACGGGGCCCGCGCCGGTGCCACCGCTGGTGAGGACGAGGTCGGCGCCGTCGGCGGCCGCGTTCAGCGCCTCCACCAGGGTGTCGGCGGGTTCCCCGGAAGTCTCGGCGGAGTTCTCCCGCATCCCGCCGGAGTCCGGGGACACGGCCCCGTCGGTCCCGTCGGTTCCCGGCCCGGCGGGCAGGTCGCCGAGGAGGCGGACGGAGATCGGGTCGGCGCCGAGCGCGGTCAGCCAGGGGCCGATCATGGGTCCTATGGCGTCACGGATCCGCCCGCCGGTGGGCAGACCCCGGTGCAGCAACTCGTCACCGAGCACCAGCACCGCCACCCGGGGGCGGGGCCGCACGGTCAGTCGGTCATAACCGGCGGCGGCGGCCAGGCCGAGCACGGCGGGGGTGACCGATGTGCCGACCGGTAGCAGTGCGGCCCCGGTGCGGCACTCCTGTCCGCGCGGTCGGATGTCGGCGCCCGGGGCGGGGTTGGGGCCGCGCAGGCGGTCGGCGACGGTGCGACCGCGTTCCCGCCGCAGAACGGCGGTGGTGCCCGGCGGGACGCGGGCGCCGGTCGCGATGGGCACGGCGAGGCCGTCGGCGAGAGGGGCGGGCCGGTCGTGACCGGCGAGGACGGCACCACCGGACTCCAGGCCCCACGGTCCGGGACCGGAGACGGCCCAGCCGTCCATGGCGGCGGTGTCGAAGGCCGGGAGGTCGGTGAGGGCGGTGAGCGGTTCGGCGAGAGTGTGACCGATCGCCTCTCCCAGGGGCACGGCGCGGGTGCGCAGTTCCCGACCGGCGCGGCGTGCCGCCCGGTGAGCGGACTCCCAGTCGGTGCCGTGGTCACCGACGGGGATGTGGTCGCCCCGATCGGTGTGCCCGGTACACCGATCGCCGTCCCCCCCGCCATCGTCCCCCCGGCGGGCGTCCGGCCGGGGGGACGCGCGGTCGGCGGCGGGCTCGTCGGGGTCCGGCGCACCGCGGACGGTCCCGGCCCTCCCCCCGCCCCGGGCACCGGAGTCGCCGCGGGTCCGCGCCGTGGCTCCGTCATCCCCCGCCGGCCCGTGGCCCGTGACGGACACGGACGGCCGGGGCCCGGAGCTGTTGGCCAGCGCCAGCGCGTCGGCGAAGTCGTCCTCGGGCCCGTCCTCCGCGTGACGGGGACCGCCGCGGGCGGGCCCGGTGGCGTACTCGGCGGCCACCGCCACCGGGTCGGAAGGCGTACCGGCGGGAGCGGCGGCTTCGGCGGCGTGGTCCCGGCCGGGGGCCCCTTCCGACCGGGCGGAACCGGGGCGGACCGTCACGGCCGCCCCGGTTCGGGGGTTCCCCGACCGGGATCGCCGGGGACGCCGGGGGTGCCCGGTCCCGCCCAGGTCTCCGGGGGCGCGCCCCCGGGGGCGCGCTCGCTCTCCCAGCGTGCGGCCAGGGCCCCGACCCGGCGGGCGGCCTCCTCGATGTCCAGGCCGTGGCGCCCGGCGGCCCAGCCGATGAGAAAGGTGGTCAGGGGCGCGGCGGGTCGGGTGACGCCGTGGGCGGCGTCCCGGGCGGCGTCCAACAACAGGCCGGTATCCATGCCGGGTTCGTCCTCGGCGAGGCCGAGCTCCACCCGGACCGCGGCGATCCATTCGTCCATCACCCTGCCATGCTCCCTGATCCGCTCCCGGGCGGCGGCGAGATCCCCCCGGGTGTCGCAGTCGGGGCAGGGCGGGCCGGGCAGGCGGCGGACCCGGAAGGTGTCCAGAAGGGTGCGCAACGGACGGTCGCGCAGGCTGCCGGCGGGCGTGCCGTGCGGACCGGGTGAGGCGGCTATCACGGCGAGTGCCTGGCGCACGGACTCGGTGCGGTAGGCCCCGACGAGCGGCTGGTCGCGCCCGTCGGGGTCGGTGAGGATCAGGGCACGGGGCGCGTCGGGGCCGTCGTCGACGGGGAAGTCGAGCAGCGGGTGCAGGTCCTTCCTGGTGAGGAAGGGGAGGTCGGCGGCGAGCAGCAGCAACCGGGGAGTGCGCACCTCGCGCAGGCCCGCCTCGAGGGCGGGCAACGGCCCGCCGCCGGGCGGTTCCTCACGGGTCCAGCGCACGGGTCGACAGGTGGGTCGGGGCGGTCCGACGACGACGGTGTCCACGGCGTCGGGGCAGGCGGCGAGCACCCGGTCCAGGAGGGTGCGTCCCCCGATGGTGAGCGAGGGCTTGTCGACGCCACCGAGCCGGCGGGCGGCTCCGCCGGCGAGGATCACTGCGGTGTACGGCTGGGTCCGTCCCCCGGAGGGGGGTGACGGGGTGTGCCGCGCGGTCGGGAGGGGGTCTTCGCGACGGGACTGGGCGGCCATGCTCCCGAGTATCGCCCCCGGGGGCGTCCGGCGCGTCGGTGTGTCGGCTTTCGGCGCGTTCCGAAAGCGCGCCCCCGCTCACGTCGCCGGGCCGGGGTCCGGAACGGTCGCCGATCTGGTCCGGCGGGACGGCTGGACGGGCACGGGGCACCGGGCCGAAGCCTCCGGCGTCCCGACGCGGAACCGCGCCGTCGGCGGGCCCGACCCCGTTCGGGAACGGCGAGGGCCCCGGGAATCGGCTGAAGGCCGTCCGGGGGCCGGCCGACCCGGGAAAGCCCGGGGGTACCCGGATCGGCGTCACCACCCGGCGTCGATCGGTGCGTGAACGGTCGAACCGCCTCCCGTCGGCGCGCCGGATACGCCGGATACGCCGGATACGCCGAGCGGGACGGTTCGGGGCGGGAACGATCGCCACGACGCCCGTCGACGTGGTGCCCACCGCCCCACCCCCGGTCTCCGACCGGCGCCACACGGGCCCCGGCCCCGGTCGGAGACCGGTCACAGATCGCGGAGCAGCAACCCCGGCCGTTCGACCCGGTCGGCGACGTCCCGCAGGAAGCCGCCGGCGGCGGCACCGTCGCAGACCCGGTGGTCGAAGGTCAGGGACAGTTGCACCACGTGGCGCAGGGCGAGTTCGCCGTTGTGCGCCCAGGGCTTCTCCACGATCCGCCCGACCCCGAGCATGGCGGCCTGGGGGTGGTTGATGATCGGGGTGGAGCCGTCGACGCCGAAGACGCCGTAGTTGTTGAGCGTGAAGGTGCCTCCGGTGAGTTGGGCCGGCGGGAGGGTCCCGGCGCGCGCGGCTTCGGTGAGTCGGGCGATCTCGGTCGCGAGCCCACCGGTGGTGAGGGTGTGCGCGTCGCGGACGACCGGGACCACCAGGCCGCGCGGGGTCTGCGCGGCGAGACCGAGGTGGACGGACGACAGCCGCACGATCTCGCGGCGTTCGGTGTCCACGGTCGCGTTCAGCTCCGGTCGGCGGGCGAGCACGGCGGTGCAGATGCGGGCCAGGAGGGCGAGCAGCGGAACACGCGGCTCACCCAGCTCACGTCGCAGCTCCACCAGGGCGGTGGCGTCGGCGTCCACCCAGCAGGTCGCGTCGGGGATCTCGGCGCGGCTGCGGGTGAGGTGGTCGGCCATGGTGCCGAGGAGGCCGCGCAGCGGGATGCGGGTCTCACCCGCCCGTTCGATCGCCGGGGCGGCCGGCAGACGGGTGGCGTCCGGAGCGGGTGGCGTCCGCGATCGGGTGGAGGCACGTTCGACATCGGCCCGCAGGATGAGCCCGTCGGGGCCGGTGCCGCGCAGGCGGGTGAGGTCGACGCCGCGTTCCCGGGCGAGGCGGCGGACCAGGGGCGAGATGACCGCCGGTCCGGCGCCCCCGCGCGGGGGCGGGGTGTCGGCGGTGCGGGTCGGGGGGTCGAAGGGGCGTGTGTCGACGGGGTGTGCGGGGGCGGGGCGCGAGCCGTTCGCGCCTACGGCCGGACCCGTACCGTCCCCCGTGGCCGCCCCGACGAGGGCGAACGCCCGGGAGCGGCGGGCCCGACGTCCGCCGGAGCCGTCGCGGGAGGCGGGGTCGGCGGTGCCGTACCCGACCAGCACCCGTCCCGAGCCGCCCCGCGAGGCGTCGGTGTCGGCGCCGGGCCCCTCGGTCGGGTCGGTGGCGGGGGCCGCCCCGGGAGCGACTTCCACCGCCACGGCCACCAGTGGGGCGCCCACCGGCACCTCCTCGCCCTCCGCGCCGTGCCGTGCGGTGATCACCCCGGCCCACGGACAGGGCACCTCGACCTGCGCCTTCGCGGTCTCGACCTCCACCACCGGCTGGTCGACGACGACCTCGTCGCCGACCTCGACCAGCCAGCGCACGATCTCGGCTCCGGGCAGGCCCTCACCGAGGTCGGGTAGCAGGAATTCACGCACCTCAGCCACGGCCGCCACCCCCGTCCCGGCGACCCGCCGGACGCCCGGGGACGATGCCGTCGCCGGACTCGCGGTATTCCGCCTCCCACTGCAGGCGGGCCATCGCGTCCAGGATCCGCTCCGTGTCGGGCAGGTGGTGGTGTTCCCGCATCGGTGGCGGATAGGGGGTGTCGAAGCCGGTGACCCGCAGCACGGGGGCGTGCAGGTGGTGGAAGCAGCGCTCGGTGATCCGGGCGGCGATCTCCGCGCCGGGGCCGGCGAAGCCGGACGCCTCGTGGACGACGATGGCGCGTCCGGTGCGGCGCACGGAGGCGCAGACCGTCCCGTCGTCGAAGGGCACCAGGGTGCGCAGGTCGACGACCTCGACGTCCCAGCCCTCGCCACGGGCGGCCTCGGCGGCCTCCAGACAGACCGGCAGGCCGGTCCCGTAGGTGATGAGGGTGAGGGAGGTGCCGGGGCGGCGCACCACCGCGCGACCGAAGGGTTCCACGGCCGACGGGGCGTCGGGGTCGAAGGTGTCCTTGGACCAGTACATCCGCTTGGGTTCCAGGAACACCACCGGGTCGTCGGAGGCGATGGCCCGGCGCAGCAGACCGTAGGAGTCGGCGACGGTGGCCGGGGCGACGACGTGCAGACCGGGGGTCGCCATCCAGTAGATCTCGGAGGAGTCGCTGTGGTGCTCGACCCCGCCGATGCCACCGCCGTAGGGGATGCGGATGGTCAACGGCAGGTTGAGGGCGCCGGAGGTGCGGTTGCGCATCTTGGCGACGTGCGAGACGAGTTGTTCGAAGGCGGGATAGGCGAAGGCGTCGAACTGCATCTCGACCACCGGCCGCAGCCCGTACATGGCCATGCCGACGGCGGTGCCGAGGATGCCCGCCTCGGCGAGGGGCGTATCGGAGCAGCGGTCCTCGCCGAACTCGGCGGCGAGACCGTCGGTGATGCGGAAGACGCCGCCCAGGGTGCCGACGTCCTCGCCCATCACCAGGACATCGGGGTCCTCGGCGAGGGCGTCGCGCAGGGCGCGGTTGAGGGCGGCGGCCATGGTGACGGGGCGCGGGCCGGTGGGGGCGGGCGCGGCGGCGGATTCGGCGCGGGTGGTCATGCGGCACGCTCCGATGGGGCGTCGGCGGTCGCGTTCCGGCCCGCGGTGTTCCCGGCGCCGGGGGCCGGATCCGGGGTGCCGGCGGCCAGTTCGGCGCGCAGCAGTTCGCGCTGTTCGAGAAGTTGGGGGGTGGGCTCGGCGAAGACGTGGGCGAAGAGGTCGTCGGGGTCCAGGGCGGGTTCGCCGCCGAGTTGTTCGCGCATCCGGCCGATCAGGACCTCCGCCTCCTCCTCGGCGCGGCGCAGGTGGTCCTCGCCGAGTTCACCGCGGGCGCGCAACTCGTCCTCCAGCAGGCGCAGCGGGTCGCGCTCGCGCCAGACCTCGACCTCGGCGTCGTCGCGGTAGCGGCCGGCGTCGTCGGCGTTGGTGTGGGCGTCGATGCGGTAGGTGAGGGCCTCGACGAGGGTCGGGCCGCCGCCGGCGCGGGCGCGTTCGACGGCCTCGACCAGCACCTCGTGGACGGCGGGGGCGTCGTTGCCGTCGACCAGGCGGCCGGGCATGCCGTAACCGACGGCCTTGTGGGCGAGGGTGGGGGCGGCGGTCTGCTTGGCGAGCGGCACGGAGATCGCGAAGCGGTTGTTCTGCACGAGGAAGACCACGGGGGCGCGCCAGACGGCGGCGAAGTTCAGCGCCTCGTGGAAGTCGCCCTCGGAGGTGCCACCGTCGCCGACCATGGCCAGGGCGACGATGTCGTCGCCGCGCAGCCGGGCGGCCCGGGCGAGGCCGACGGCGTGCGGGAGCTGGGTGGCCAGCGGGGTGGAGAGGGGGGCGACGCGCCGTCGGCGGGGGTCCCATCCGCTGTGGCGGTCGCCGCGCAGCAGGGTCAGCGTCTCGACCGGATCGACGCCCCGGCTGACGACGGCGAGGGTGTCGCGGTAGCTGGGGAAGAGCCAGTCGCGGTCGGCGAGGGCGAGTGCGGAGGCGACCTGGCAGGCCTCCTGGCCTGTGGAGGAGGGGTAGACGGCGAGTCGGCCCTGGCGGGTGAGGGCGGTGGCGGCGGTGTTGTACCGGCGGCCGACGACCAGACGGCGGTGGAGCAGGCGCCACAGGTCGGCGTCGATCTTCCCGGTGGGCTCGGTGTCGCCGGAGAGGACGCGGTGGGGTGCGGCCTCCGGCAGCAGGGTCGCAGGG
>NZ_JAJUWS010000006.1 GCF_021390475.1 Streptomyces sp. ST2-7A | reverse complement strand
GGGATGCCATCCCCTCCGGCACGGGCCCGGGGCGCGGTGGTTCCGTGACCGACGATCGGGGTGGTCGGCCCCGGGGATCGATCGGCACCAGAGTGGGGTGCCGGCCGGCCACGGGACACCGCGCCGGAGCGCGGGGGAGCGGGTGCCGGGGGTGCCGGGGACCGGGTGGGTTCCCCGGGGCACCCCGCCGACCTGCTCTTTCACCCCGATGAAGCGATGGCCGAGGGTTTTCAACACCTTCAACAATTGGTCCCACGCGGCGCTCCCGACGCCGAATTGACGAATCATGCATCACTCTGCATACTTATTCCTGTCAGTGTGCGCATCCCAAGGAGAGCCCCGTGACCGAGCGAGTGGTACTCGCCTATTCCGGCGGGTTGGACACCTCCGTCTGCATCGGCTGGATCGCCGAGGCGACCGGAGCCGAGGTCGTGGCCGTCGCCGTCGACGTGGGCCAGGGCGGTGAGGACCTGGACGTCATCCGCGAGCGGGCCCTCGCCTGCGGCGCGGTCGAGGCGGAGGTCGTCGACGCGCGCGACGAGTTCGCGGAGGGGTACTGCCTCCCCGCCATCCGGGCCAACGCGCTCTACATGGACCGCTACCCGCTGGTCTCCGCGCTCTCCCGGCCCGTCATCGTCGAACACCTGGTGGCCGCCGCCCGCCGGCACGACGCCGGCGTCGTCGCCCACGGCTGTACCGGCAAGGGCAACGACCAGGTCCGCTTCGAGGCGGGCATCGCCTCCCTCGCCCCCGACCTGACCTGTCTCGCCCCGGTCCGCGACCACGCCATGACCCGGGACAAGGCCATCGCCTTCGCGGAGGAGAAGGGCCTGCCGATCGCCACCACCGGGAAGTCCCCGTACTCCATCGACCAGAACGTCTTCGGGCGCGCGGTGGAGACCGGCTTCCTGGAGGACATCTGGAACGGCCCCGTCGAGGACCTCTACGAGTACACCCGCGATCCCGCCGCCCCGCGCGGGGCCGACGAGGTCGTCATCACCTTCGACAAGGGCGCCCCGGTGGCCCTCGACGGCCGTCCGGTGACGGTTCTGCAGGCCGTCGTCGAGCTCAACGAGCGCGCCGGCGCGCAGGGGATCGGCCGCATCGACATGGTCGAGGACCGGCTGGTCGGCATCAAGTCCCGCGAGGTCTACGAGGCCCCCGGCGCGATGGCGCTGATCACCGCCCACCGGGAATTGGAGAGCGTCACCGTCGAGCGCGAACTGGCCCGCTTCAAGCGGGGTGTGGAGCAGCGCTGGACCGAACTGGTCTACGACGGCCTGTGGTTCTCCCCGCTCAAGCGGGCCCTGGACGGCTTCGTGAACGAGGCCAACGAGCACGTCTGCGGGGACATCCGGATGACCCTGCACGGCGGGCGCGCGGTTGTCACCGGTCGGCGCTCGGAGCGGTCGCTCTACGACTTCGACCTGGCCACCTACGACACGGGCGACACCTTCGACCAGTCGATGGCCAAGGGCTTCATCGAGATCTTCGGCCTCTCCGGGAAGATCGCGGCCAAGAGGGACCTGACCCGGTGAGCGCCACGACCCCCGAACCCGGCACGGGCCCCGACGTGCGGCTGTGGGGCGGTCGGTTCGCCGACGGTCCCGCGGCGGCGCTGGAGAAGCTGTCCGCCTCCGTCCACTTCGACTGGCGGTTGGCCCCCTACGACATCGCCGGCTCCCGGGCGCACGCCCGGGTGCTGCATGCCGCCGGCCTGCTGGACGCCGACGAGTTGAAGCGCATGCTGGCCGGCCTGGACCGGCTCGCCGCCGACGTCGCCGACGGTTCCTTCACCGGCACCGTCGCCGACGAGGACGTGCACACCGCCCTGGAACGCGGCCTGCTCGAGCGGCTCGGCCCGGAGCTCGGCGGAAAGCTGCGCGCCGGTCGGTCGCGCAACGACCAGGTCGCCACGCTGTTCCGGATGTACCTGCGCGACCACGCCCGGACCATCGGTGACCTGCTCGCCGACCTCCAGGAGGCGCTGATCGGACTGGCCGAGGCCCACCCGGAGGCGGCCATGCCCGGCCGCACCCACCTCCAGCACGCCCAGCCGGTGCTCTTCGCCCACCACGTCCTGGCCCACGTCCAGGCGCTGTCCCGGGACGGCGAGCGGCTGCGGCAGTGGGACGAGCGCACCGCCGTCTCCCCCTACGGTTCCGGCGCGCTGGCCGGCTCCTCGCTCGGCCTGGACCCCGAGGCGGTCGCCCGTGAACTGGGCTTCGAGCGCGGCTCCTCGGGCAACTCCATCGACGGCACGGCGGCCCGTGACTTCGTCGCCGAGTTCGCCTTCGTCACCGCCATGATCGGGATCAACCTCTCCCGCATCGCGGAGGAGGTCATCCTGTGGAACACGAAGGAGTTCTCCTTCGTGACCCTGCACGACGCCTTCTCCACCGGCTCCTCGATCATGCCGCAGAAGAAGAACCCGGACATCGCCGAGCTGGCGCGCGGCAAGTCCGGCCGGCTGATCGGCAACCTCACCGGTCTGCTCGCAACCCTCAAGGCCCTGCCGCTGGCCTACAACCGGGACCTGCAGGAGGACAAGGAGCCGGTCTTCGACTCCTGCGACCAACTGGAGGTGCTGCTGCCCGCGTTCACCGGAATGATGGCCACCCTCACCGTCCACCGGGAGCGGATGGCGGAGCTGGCCCCGGCCGGTTTCTCGCTGGCCACCGACATCGCCGAGTGGCTGGTCCGGAGCGGGGTTCCGTTCCGGGTCGCCCACGAGGTGGCGGGGGAGTGCGTGAAGGTCTGCGAGGCCGAGGGCATCGAACTCCACGAGCTGACCGACGAGCGGTTCGCGGAGATCTCCCCCCACCTCACCCCGGAGGTCCGCTCGGTGCTGGACGTGCCCGGCTCCCTCGCGGCCCGCTCCGGACGGGGCGGCACGGCACCCGCCGCCGTGGCCGTGCAACTGGCCGAGATGAAGGCCGAGCTGGCCGTTCAGCGGGCCTGGGCCGGCAAGGAGCGGTCGACGGCGGGCTGAGTCCCGCGAACGGGCCGGCGGCGACCGGCCCGAACACGCCGGGGTAGCGCAGACCGATCCGCTCGCGCACCCGGTCCAGCGTCCGCATCACGGCCAGGCTGCCCTCGTGCGGCACCAGCGGGGACTCCGTCTCCCCGGCCCGCAGCGCGCGCATCACCTCCGCCGCCTGGTGGGTGTAGCCGGCCTCCGGGTCCTCCGTCGTGAACCGCTCCGGCTCCCGACCCGCCCGGCGCAGGGTGAACTCGGAGGGCACGAAGAACCCGCCCGGGAACTCGATTCGGCCGCCCGTCCCGGTCACCGCCGCCCATGTCGGCGTCTCCGCCGTCAGGGAACAGTTGAGCGTGGCCAGCGCGCCGGAGTCCCAGCGCAGCAGCGCGGCGGTGTTCACGTCCACCCCGCCCCGCAGATCCGCCGAGGCCAGCACCTCCTGCGGCTCGCCGAGCACCAGATGGGCGAAGGAGACCGGGTACACGCCCAGGTCCAGCAGGGCGCCGCCGGCCAACGCCGGATCCAGCAACCGGTGCCCGGGCGGGAAGGGACCGGCCAGACCGAAGTCGGCCTGGACCGAGCGGACCTCACCGATCGCGCCGTCCGCGATCAGCGTCAGCATCCGGCGCACCAGGGGGTGACAGTAGGTCCACATCGCCTCCATCAGGAAGACGCCGCGGTCCCGGGCCAGTTCCACCAGGCCGCGCGCCTGTGCCTCCGTGACGGTGAAGGGCTTCTCGCACAGCACCGCGCGCCCGGCCTCCAGGCAGGCGGTCGTCGCGGCGGCGTGAGCGGTGTGCGGGGTGGCCACGTAGACCACGTCGACCCCGTCGTCGCCGGCCAGATCCTTCCAGGAGCCGTGCGCCCGGGCTATGCCGTGCCGGTCGGCGAAGCGGCGCGCGGACTCCGGATTCCGCGACCCCACCGCCACCACCTCGGCGTCCGGCATCTGCCCCAGATCCCGGGTGAAGCTCTCCGCGATGCCCCCGGTGGCCAGGATCCCCCAGCGGATCGGGACGGGGGAGAGGGGGGTGCCGGTGGTCTGCATGCGGGCTCCTCGGGGGCGGGTGGACGGCCGTTCGGCACGCCGGCGCCCATCGTAGCCGGCGCCCCCGGTGCCGGCCGGGGGCGTCCGCACCCCGGGAAGGCCTCCCACGAGCGGTTTTCGCGGGACGCGGAGCCCCGGCCGGAGGTCGGGGCTCCGCCCGGAGAGGGCACGGGGCGGGGCATCCGGTCGGCGAGCCCGTGGGACGGGGCGATCTCCGGGAGGCGTACGGCTGTCCGGGGCCCCCGACGCGGGGGCCCGGAGAGCACACGGACCGCGCGGTCCGCGCGGTCCGCCGGCTAGGCTGTCGGACATGTCCGTACTCCGCGCGATGCCGCTGCTCACGGTGAGCCATCTCGATACCGCGATCGACACCCACGTCCGGGTCACCGGGATGGAGGTGATCATGCATCACGGCTGGATCGCCATCCTCGCCCCGCCCGCGGATCACTCCGCGCAGGTCGGTCTGATCACCGAGGACCCCACGGGGCCGGTGAATCCCTCGGTCTCCATCGAGGTGGAGGACCTGGAGGCGAGCCACGAGGCGGCCCGCGCCGCCGGAATGGAGATCGTGTACGGGCCGGCGGACGAGGAGTGGGGCGTACGACGATTCTTCTACAGGGATTCCGACGGCAACGTCGTCAACGTCCTCTCGCACCTCTGACCATCGGGTCTCCCGGCTTTGCGTCACGTCACCCCCGGAACGCGTTCCCCCATCGGTTCCCCGACGCACGGCCCGGGGGCGCGAGGTCGCCGGACCGGGGCGGTGAGGGGCCGAACCCCTGGTGTCCCCGGACCGGGGAGCGGCGACACGGGGTCAGGGGGCGGTGGGGAAGCGGCGACGGCCGGCTCAGGCGGCGCGCGCCGTCGCGGTCGATTCCTCCGCGGCCGGGCGGTGGGCGGACCCGCACGGTGCCATCCGGGTGACCGTCGGCGCGGCGTCGGCCGAGGCCACGGCCTTCGCCTTGGTGGCGTACATGTCGACGTACTCCTGGCCCGACAGCCGCATCACCTCGGCCATCACCTCATCGGTGACGGCGCGCAGCACGTACCGGTCGCGGTCCATGCCCTCGTAGCGGGAGAAGTCCAGGGGCCGGCCGAAGCGCACCGTCACCCGCAGCCCGGGGCCGACCCGGGGCAGCCCGGCCCCGCCCGGCTGGATGCGGTCGGTGCCGATCATCGCGAACGGCACCACCGGGGCTCCGGTCATCAGGGCGAGGCGGGCGACCCCCGTCCGTCCCCGGTACAGCCGACCGTCGGGGGAGCGGGTGCCCTCGGGATAGATCCCGAAGCACTTGCCCTCCTCCAACACCCGACATCCCGTCATCAGCGCGGCAACGCCGCCGCGTCCGCCGTCGCGGTCCACCGGGATCATGCCGACGCCGGTGAAGAACCACGCCATCAGTCGGCCCTTGAGCGACCTGCCGGTGACGTACTCGTTCTTGCCGATGAAGTACACCCGCCGGCCGGTGACCAGCGGCAGGATCATCGAGTCGATGAAGGTGACGTGATTGCCGGCCAGAATCACCGGACCCTCGCCGGGGATATGGTCCGCGCCCTCCACCCGGGGGCGGAACAGGAGCTTCAGAAGCGGCCCGAGCAGGGACTTGAGCAGCACGAAACGGGACACGGACCCTCCGGGTGGGACATTCCGCGCGTGAGCACGCGCCGATGGAACCCTAACGCGCACGACGCCCCGGGGCCCACCCCGCTCGAACAGCGGACGAGGTCGGGGCGGTCGGGGCGGTCGGGGCGCGCGCCCCGTCGCCGACGCGTCGTCCGGCGTTCGCCGCCGGGTCACACGCCCGGCCACCCGTTCCCCCTAGCCTCGTGCCCGCGCACCGGGTGCCGCCCCGGCTCCCGGTCCCGCAGGTCCCCCCGTTCCCCGGGCGCCCGTGTGCCCGGGGAACCCGTTCCGGAGGAGCCCCATGGTCACCGGCCGTCCCGACGAGTCCCCCACTACGGCCCCCGCGCGCCGCGCCCTGCTGGGCGTCGCCGCCCTCGGCGCCGTCGCGGCGGGCGGCGTCCTCACCGGCGCGGGCACCGCCCACGCCGCCCCGTCCCCCGGCGCGGCCGGGAGTCCCGGCAAGGGCAGGGGGTTCCGCGGCCTGCCGTCGCCCACCGTCATCGCCCACCGCGGTTCGAGCGGGTACCGCCCGGAGCACACCATGGGCGCCTATCAACTCGCCCTGGACACCGGCGCGGATGTCATCGAACAGGATCTCGTCCCCACCCGGGACGGGCATCTGGTGTGCCGTCACGAGAACGAGATCTCCGGCACCACGGATGTCGCCGACCACCCGGAGTTCGCCGACCGCCGGGCGACGAGGACCATCGACGGTGTCACCGTCACGGGGTGGTTCACGGAGGACTTCACGCTCGCCGAACTGAAGACCCTGCGGGCGGTGGAGCGCATCCCGGACCAGCGGCCCGACAACACCCTCTACGACGGGCGTTGGGAGGTGCCCACCCTGGAGGAGGTGATCCGCTGGGCCGCCGAACAGGGACGCCGCCGGGGCCGCCCGGTGTGGCTGCACGCCGAGACCAAGCACCCCTCCCACTTCCGTTCGATCGGCCTGCCGTTGGAGGAGCCGCTGGCCGTCCTGCTGCGCCGTCACGGGTTGCACCGCGAGAACTCCCCGATCTTCCTGCAGTCCTTCGAGCCGACCAGCGTCCGCCGGCTGTCGCGGCTGGTGGACACCCCGGGGGTGGTGCTGTTCTCCTCCGCCGGCAGTCGGCCGCGCGACCTCGAACTGGCCGGGGACCCGAGGACGGTGGCCGATCTGATCACCCCGGGGGGACTGCGGGAGATCGCCGGCTACGCGAGCGGCATCGGCCCCACCCTCGACCTGGTGATCCCCCGCCGGGCCGACGGCACGCTGGGCACCCCCACCTCCCTGGTCGCCGACGCCCACCGGGCCGGGCTGATCGTCCACCCCTACACCCAGCGCAACGAGAACCGGTACCTGCCCGCCGAGTTCCGCGTCGGCGGCGACCCCCACCGGTACGGCGACGCCTTCGGCGCGCTCCGGGCGTGGTTCGCCACCGGCATCGACGGCATCTTCACCGACCACCCCGACACCGCCCTCCTGGCCGCCGCCGATCACCGCGCCTGACGCCGGGTCCCGTCCGCGACGGGCAATGTTCAAACCACCGCTCCCCGTCGGCAATCTCACAGCGGGGGGCGGTTCGCCGGCCTTCCCGTGAGCGGGGGCGGTTGGGGAGAATACCGACGGTGCGGACACCCCGCGCCGATCAGGGCAACCCCACGGCCGGGCGCGCGACCCTCACCCGGCGCGGTCGGCCCACACCCCCGGAGGAGTGTGCGCACATGGGTATGAGCGTCACGATCGAGACGGCGGCCGAGCAGGACGGCGAGCAGATCCTGAAACTCCAGTACCTCTGTTTCCAGAGCGACGCCGAGTGCTACGGGGACTACCGTTTGGAGCCCCTCACCCAGACCCTCGACGGCGTACGGGCCGAGATCACCGGGGGCCACGTCCTGGTGGCCCGGCTCGGTGAGGAGATCGTCGGCTCGGTGCGCGCCGTGGTGGACGAGGACGGCACCGCCGCCATCGGCAAACTCATCGTCCATCCCCGGATGCAGCGGCACGGACTGGGGCGCCGACTGCTGGCGGCCATCGAGGACCGACTCGCCGAGCGGGCCCCGGTCACCCGCTACCGGCTGTCCACCGGTCATCGCAGCGAGGTCGGACTGCGCCTGTACCGGAAGGTGGGCTACGCCCCCGTGGCGACCGAGCGGGTGTCCCGCGCGTTGAGCATGGTCACCCTGGAGAAGCCGGTGTCGGGGGGCGGGACGGCGTCGGTGACCGGTCGCGGTTCCCTCGCCGCGACCGCCTGAGACCTCGCCGGGTACCGGCCCCCGCCGGTGCCCGGGGACGTGTGTGCGGTGTCGTCCCCTGCCGGGGGCGGCACCGCACGGGGCGTGGTGCCCCGCACCGGCCGCGCGGCCGATCAACCGCGCGGGCGGGCCCGGCGCAGCCACAGCAGTCCGGTGATCGGCACCACCAGCGGCAGGAACAGGTATCCCATGCCGTAGCCGGACCACACCGTGGCGTCCGGGAAGGCCCCCGGATCGATCACCGTCCAGGTGCCCACGGTGAGAACGCCGACCAACTCCAGCACGCACGCCACCAAACCGAGTCGGCGTGCCGTCTCCCCGCCCCACACCAGCGTGGCGGTGATGAAGGCGTACACCACGGCCGCGGCGGCGGAGAGCAGGTAGGCCAGCGGGGCCTCCTCGAACCGGGTCGCCAACTGGTACACCGAGCGCGATCCGGCCCCGATGGTGAAGATCACGTACACGGTGAGCAGCAACATACCGGGGCCGCTGCGCAACCGTCGGCGCTCGTCGTCCACCGACGGGCCGCCACCGATTCTCCCGATCACCGACTCACCCACCGCCGCCTCCCCACACCTCGTGCAGTCGCAGTTGCAACGTCGCTGTCACCAGGGCGCCCGCGGCCACCGTCGCCGAGCCCCAGCGGGAGCGCTCGCCGAGTGAGACGATCGCCACCAGGGGCACACAGGCCGGGACCGTCACCAGGTAGGAGACGAAGACCGCGGTGGTGTCCCCGGAGGGGCGGTCGCCGGAACCCAGGCGGACCAGCCCGATCACCAATTGGATCACCGCCAGGACGGTCACCACGGCCATGCCGGCGAAGTGCCGGTCCTTGGTCGCCTCCCCGCGCAGGGCGGCGAGACCGCACCACAGGGCCAACGCCAGGGCCGCCGCCCCGAGGCCGATGGTCAGGGGGGTGAACATGGAGCCGACTCTACTGCGCGGCCCCCGGGGAGACCCCGCCGGCCCGGGGCATCGTCACGGGGCCGGTCCCACCCGAGGCGGATTGTCCGACATGCGGACATCCGGGGGCTCGCGCGTCGGGCCGATCGGAGCGTCTGCTTTACTGGCGCACATGACCACGACGAGCCATCGCCCCCCGGTGACCGGGACGCCCCCGGCGCCCGGTGCTCGTGTCCGTGGTGTCCCGGGGCGGACCGTGTCGGTCCACCGCCGGTGTCGAATGTGTGCCCACTGAGGGCCCCCGCACCGCGCCCGCTCGCGCCCCGAAGCGAGCCCCCACCCCCGGGAAGCCGATCGCCGTCGCCGATGACGGCCCTCTCGCGACACCGCCTCCGCGCGCCGTCGTCCGCGCCTCCCGGGAGCGCCCGCGCCCGCATCGGTGCCCACCGGTTCCCCGGACCGGTCCGCCGTGTGCGCCGGCGCGGTTCCCCGAGAGCACCACCGGACCACGGAGCACACGGAAACCCTGTGATCACCACCACCGACCTGACCAAGGTCCACCGCGCCCGCGGACGTGAGGTGACCGCCCTGAACGGCGTCGACCTGCACGTCCGACCCGGCGAGATCCTCGGCGTCATCGGCCCCAGCGGGGCCGGGAAGTCCTCCCTCGTCCGCTGCGTCAACCTCCTGGAGCGCCCCACCTCGGGCACCGTGACGGTGGACGGCGTCGACCTCACGGCCCTGGCCGGGCGCGGCCCGCGCGCCGGTCGGGAGCTGCGAGCCGCCCGCACCCGGATCGGCATGGTCTTCCAGCACTTCAACCTGCTCTCCTCACGCACCGTGCGGGGCAACGTCGAGCTGCCGCTGGAACTGCTGCCCGGCCTCACCCGCCGGGAACGGGCCCGCCGCGCGATGGAACTGCTGGACACCGTCGGCCTGGCCGACCGGGCCGGGGACCGTCCCGCCCGACTGTCCGGCGGCCAGAAACAGCGCGTGGGCATCGCCCGGGCGCTGGCCGGCCGACCGAAGGTGCTCCTCTCCGACGAGGCGACCTCCGCGCTCGACCCGGAGACCACCCGTTCGGTCCTGGGGCTGATCCGCGACCTGAACCGTTCCCTGGGCCTGACCGTGCTGCTCATCACACACGAGATGGAGGTGGTGCGGGAGGTCTGTGACTCCGTGGCGCTGATGGAGAACGGTCGGATCACCGAGAGCGGCGTCCTGACCGACCTCCTCTCCCGGCCCGGCTCCCGTCCGGCCCGCGAACTCTTCCCCCCGGCCGACCCCGAACCCGTCGCCCCCGGGGACCTGCTCCTGGACCTGGAACTCCACGGCACCGACCCGAACGCCTCCCCGGGCGCCACCGGCCCCGATCCCCTCCCGGAGATCCTGCACGCCCTGCCGGGGGCGGAGATCCGCTCCGCCGCCGTGGACACCGTCTCCGGTCGGCGGGTCGGCCGGATGCGCCTGCTGGTACCGGGCGGAGGGAAACGGGGCGGCGGGGGGCCCGACCTCGACGCGCTCACCGACCGGCTCCGGGGCCGGGGCGTGGAGCTGCGGGTCGTGGGCGGTGGGCCGGGTGGTACGCGGCACGGGGCCGTCGTTTCGCGGCCGTCCCGGCGGACAGCCGACACCCACGGCTTCGACCGGACCGTCCTCGCCGCCGGGGAGGCGGGCCGGTGACCGCCGAACGCATGCGTGAACTGCTTCTGCAGGGCACCCTCGACACCCTCCACATGGTGGGCTGGTCGGGTCTGATCGCGCTGGTGGGCGGTCTCCCCCTGGGCGTTCTGCTGGTCCTCACCGACCGCGGGGGTCTGCTGGCCAACCGGCCGGTGAACAAGCTCCTGGGCACGGTGGTGAACATCGGCCGTTCACTGCCGTTCATCATCCTGCTGGTGGCGCTGATCCCCTTCACCCGGCTGCTGGTCGGCACCTCCATCGGCCCGACGGCCGCCATCGTGCCGCTCGCGGTGGGCGCCATCCCCTTCCTCGCCCGCCTGGTGGAGACGGCCGTCCGCGAGGTGGACCACGGCCTGGTGGAGGCCGCCCTGGCGATGGGGGGATCCACCGTCACCGTGGTCCGCGGGGTCCTGCTGCCACAGGCGTTGCCCTCCCTCGTGGCCGGTCTGACCACCACCGTCATCGTCCTGATCGGCTACTCCGCGATGGCCGGGGCGGTCGGCGGCGGCGGACTGGGCACCCTCGCCCTCACCTACGGATACCAGCGCTTCGAGACCGACTTCATGCTGCTGATCGTCGCCGTGCTCATCGTCCTGGTGACCGTCGTCCAACTCGCCGGCGACCTCGTCGTCCGAGCCCTGAACCGCCGGGAGCGGGCCGACGCCTGACCCCGGACCCGCCGTTCCCGACCACCCCCCCCGGGACGGCCGCGCCCCGCGCGCACCCCGCACCGTGCCGACCCCCACCGGGGTCCGGCACCACCCGAGCACCACCCGAGAGAGAGAACCACCCGTGCGCACCCGCATCACCACCACCGCCCTGGCCGGCGCCACCGCGCTCACCCTCGCGCTCACCGGCTGCGGCACCGATTCCGGGACCGACTCCGGAACCGCGTCCGCCGCCGACGGACGGGGCGGGGAACTCGCCCTCACCGTCGCGGCCTCCCCGAGTCCGCACGCCGACATCCTCGGCTTCGTCCGTGACGAGTTGGCCCCGGGGGTCGGCCTGGAACTGACGGTCATGGAGTTCACCGACTACGTGCTGCCCAACACCGCCCTGCAGAACGGTGAGGTGGACGCCAACTACTTCCAGCACCGCCCCTACCTGGACGACTTCAACACCGCGCAGGGCACCGACCTCGTCCCGGTGGCCGACGTCCACCTGGAGCCCCTGGGCCTGTACTCCGGGGTGGTAACCGACCTCGACGGCCTCGCCGAACTCGCCGGCACCGGCGAGGGCGCCACGGTGGCGATCCCCAACGACGCGACCAACGCCGGTCGCGCCCTGCGCCTGCTGGCCGATCACGACCTGATCGAACTGGCGGAGGGAGTGGGGGCGGAGGCGACCCCCGGCGACGTCACCGACGCCCGCGGGCTGACCCTCACCGAGCTCGAGGCCGCCTCGCTGCCCCGCGCCCTGGGTGATGTGGACGCGGCGGTCATCAACGGCAACTACGCCCTGGAGGCCGCGCTCGTCCCGGCCGAGGACGCCCTGGTGCTGGAGTCGGCGGAGAACAACCCCTACGCCAACATCCTCGCGGTCACGGCGGGTTCGGAGGAGGACGAGGCGATCGGCCTCCTGGCCGACCTGCTGCGCTCGCCGGAGGTCCGCGCCCACATCGAGGAGGCCTACGAGGGGTCGGTCCTGGCCGCCTCCTGACGACCCGTCCCCCGGGCCGCCCCCGACCCGGGGCCGCGCCGGTGTCCCCGTCGCTCGGACGGCGGGGACACCGGCGGGTATCCGGTCGAACCCGCACGGTATCCGAACGACGCGCGCGACCCGTCCGGGGGTCGGTCGTGCACGGAATGCCGGGATGCTGCATGCTGTCCCCTCCGGACCCCGGCGTTGGAGCGGCGCATGACTTCCACCTTCCCCGACATCACCATCAGCACGGAACGTCTCGTGCTGCGCGCGTTCGAGGAAGCCGACATCCCGGAGCTCGTCGAGATGATGAACGACGAGCTCTGCGCCACGTGGACCTCCGTCCCCACCCCGTACGGCGAGGCGGACGGCCGGGACTGGGTACTGCGCCGCGCCCCCGCCGAGCGCCTCTCGGGGCGGGGGCTGGTCCTGGCGGTCACCGAATTGCTGACCCAGCGTCTGGTCGGCAGCGTCCACGTCCACCACGTGGACCACCGCACCGGCGCCGCCGAGATCGGCTACGCCGTCGCGCCGTGGGCCCGGGGCGAGGGCTACGCCGCCGAATCCGTGCTGGCCGTGGCCCGCTGGTTGTTCGGGAACCGGGGGTTCGAGCGTCTGGAACTGCGCACGGCGGCGGCGAACACCGCCTCCCAGCAGGTCGCCCTCAAGGTGGGTTGTCTCAGCGAGGGCGTGCTGCGCAACGCCGCCATCGTGCGCAGCCGCACGGAGGACGGCGGCTGGGCCGACCTGCGCAGCGACGTGATCGTGTGGAGCCTGCTGCCGGAGGACCTCGAGGAGGCCGGGGACCCGGAGGACCCGGTCGGGGCGATCCCCGGCCTCCCCGACCACGGGGACGTCTCCCGTTTCCGATGACCCGGCGGATGCGGCCGGGCACCCCGTCCCGTCGCGTTCCCGGGCCCGCCGATCCTCTCTCCGCCGGGTCACCCGGCGTTCACCCGCGACGGCGGTTGTTCACCGGGCCGCCCCGGCGGAACGCCGGTGAACACACCCCGCCCGGCCCCGATTCACCCGGCGGGGTGGCCCGCGCCCGCCGCCGACCACACGCGATACGCTCTCCGCGCCCATCTGCGACAAGTCGGGGAGACCACTGACGATGGCCGACCGCGTGACGGTGATCGGATGGGACGGCACACCCCCGTCCCCGGCGGCCCGGGCGGCGTTGGACGCCGCCACGCTGGTCGCGGGTGCCCCCAGGCACCTGGACCTGACGGAGGTGCCGGAGGCCGCCGAACGCGTTCCCCTGGGCAGCGTCGACCGGGCCGTCGAGCGCATCGCCGCGCACCGCGGCTCCGCGGTGGTCTTCTCCGACGGCGACCCGGGCTTCTTCGGTGTGCTGCGCGCGCTGCGCGACCCGCGGCACGGACTGGAGGTCGAGGTGATCCCGGCCGTCTCCGCGGTCTCCCTGGCCTTCGCCCGCGCGGGTATGCCCTGGGAGGACGCCCGGGTGGTGACCGCCAACCGTCGTACCCTGCGGCGGGCGGTGAACGTCTGTCGGGCCCACCCCAAGGTCGCAGTGCTGACCTCGCCCGGAGCCGGCCCCGCCGAACTGGCCCTGCTGCTCGGGGAGGAACTGCGAACCTTCGTCATCTGCGAGGCGCCGGGCACCGAGGGGGAGCGGATCACCGTGCTCACCTCCGACCGGGTGGCCCGGCACCGCTGGACCGACCCCAACGTCACGATCGTGGTGGGTGCCCCCGGCGCCCTTTCCGGTCCTCCCGACACCCCCGGTGGTTCGGGGGTCCCCGGGGGAGCGGGCGCCCCCGGTGAGGGCGTGTGGCTGGCGGGCCGTGAGGCCGGGGCGGGAGCGCTGCCCCGCGGATGGGGCCTGCCGCCCGCCGTCTACGGGGAGTCCCCCGCCCGGACCGCGCCGGGTGACGGATCGTCCGGCGAACCCGCCGACGACCCCCACCTGCGGGCCGCCCAACTCGCCGCGCTGGGACCCGGCCCCGGTGACCTGGTCTGGGACGTGGGCGGTGGCTCCGGATGGACCGCCCTGGAGGCCGCCCGACAGGGCGCGGGGGTCATCGTCGTGGACCGCGACGCGCGGACCTGCGCGCGGATCTCCGCCACGGCTCGCCGACTCGGTGTTCCGCTGCGGGTGGTGCACGGCGCGGCTCCCCAGGCTCTGGCCGACCTTCCGGAACCCGACGTGGTGCGGATCGGTGGAGGAGGGCCGCGAACCCTGCTCGCCTGTGTGGACCGGCGTCCCCAGCGCGTCGTCGGCCACGCCCTGACCCGGGACGGGGCGGAGGCCGCCGGGCGGGTGCTCTCGGGGGCCGGCTACGGCGTTCGGTGCGCCCTGCTCCAGACCGTGGAACTGGAAACGTCGAGTTGGACGGAACAGGGTCGGAACGTCGCCTTTCTGCTCGTTGGCAGTCGGATGTGAACATCGCAACGACAGTGCCGGTGACAAAGCGGATGTTCCGGTTTCCTTCGGTCACCCGGAGGCGGGAACGTCACCCGTGGCGGGTACGCTGATGGATCGTTGCGCCGCCGGTCGGGTGTCGGTTTTCCTCACGCAATGTCCGGTCACCGGGAGTGTGGGGTTCCGCCGAGGGTCCACCGGCGTTCGTTTCCCGGAACGGGGGGAGGACGCCCGCCGGGACCGCCAGGACACCTTTCGACGGGCGAGGAATACGCATGACGGAGACCGGCCACATTCCGGAGCGGGGCATGCCGGAGAACACCGGGGCGACCGGCCCGCAGGCCGGGCCGGTCGGCGGGCACTTCGCACCGCCGGCCCATCCCGGCGTCCCGCCGGTGGCGGGTGACGCCGGTGAACCCGGGGAACCGGAGGAGGAGGAACTCCTCATGCCGGGCTTCCACGGCTCCTGGGGGGACGCCCCGCAGGCACTCGGCGGCTACGGGACCCCACCGATGGGTACCCCGCCGCCCCCGGCCGTCCACCTGCCGCCGACATCCGGCGACCCGGTGGTGGGGACCCCGCCGTACGGCGTGCCGGGGCACCCCGGGGTGACCGGTCCCGAGTACCTCGACGCCTCCGGCGGACACCTGCCCCCGGTCGCCGGGGCGATCCCCCCGGCCGTCGTGCCCGCCGGCCCGGGTGCCTGGCACCCCCTCGGGGAGGTGACGGACACCCCGGCCGATCCGGCGACCGAGGCCCCTCCCGGGGCGCCGGGACCCCACCCAGTCGGGGCCGGTCCGGTCCCGCCGGGGGCACTCCCGGAAGCGGTGCCCCTCGCGTCCCCGGAACCCGTCGCCCCCGTGCCGGTCGCCGGGCCGGTCGAGGCGTCGACACCCGCCCCCGTGGCGGAGGACACCGACCCCGCTCCCGTGGCGGAGCCGGTACCGGCCGCCGCACCCGTGGCGGACGACGCCGTGGCGGACGTACCTGTGGCGGACGGCCCCGTGGCGGACGAGACCGTAACGGACGCGCCCGAGCCGGTGGAGGCGCCGGTGGAGGCGGTGGACGAACCGACCGCCGGGGGGCCCGGGCCCGACGGAGCGGGGAACACCACGGAATCCCCGGCGACGGATCCGACGGAGGGGGGCCGTGGTCCGGCCGACGCGCCCGACGGAGTCGAAACCGGCGCGCCGGACACCGCCGTGGACGAGACCGGGGGGACCGCCCCGGACACGACCCCGGACACCGCCGGCGATCCCGGGGACGGGAGCGACCCCGTGGACCCGGCGACGGAGGTCGTCCCCGCCGGGGAACCCACCCCGCGCGGCCCCACCCCGCGCGGCCCCGCCGCGCCCGGCTACGACGAGGCCGAGCGCGAGGCGGTCCACCGCCTGATGCGCGACCGCCGGGACATCCGCAACGGCTTCCGTCCCGATCCCATCCCGCACGAGGTGCTGCTGCGGGTGCTGGAGGCCGCGCACACCGCGCCCAGCGTGGGCCACTCCCAGCCCTGGGACTTCGTCATCATCCGTTCCGCGGAGACCCGGGCCCGGGTGCACGAGCTGGCCCAACAGCAGCGCGAGGTGTACGCGCAGTCGTTGCCCCGCGCCCGCGCCAAGCAGTTCCGCGAGTTGAAGATCGAGGCCATCCTCGACACACCCGTCAACATCGTCGTCACCGCCGACCCCACCCGCGGCGGCCGGCACACGCTCGGTCGGCACACCCAGCCGCAGATGGCCCCCTACTCCTCCGCCCTGGCGGTGGAGAACCTCTGGCTGGCGGCCCGGGCGGAGGGTCTGGGCGTCGGCTGGGTGAGCTTCTTCGACGAGCGGGAGCTGGTGCGCTCCCTCGACCTGCCCGACCACCTCGAGGTGGTCGCCTACCTGTGCGTGGGCTACGTGGACGAGTTCCCCGAGGAGCCGGAACTGGCGCGGGCCGGCTGGTCCCGACGGCGTCCGCTCTCCTGGGTGGTGCACGAGGAGTCCTACGGCCGCCGCGCCCTGCCCGGAGCCGAGCCGCACGACCTGCTCGGCGAGACCCTGGCCGAGATCCGCCCACTGGACGCGCGGGCCCTGGGCGAGGCGTGGGAGCGTCAGAAGCGGATGACCAAGCCCGCCGGGGCCCTCGGCGCGCTGGAGATCCTCGCCGCCCAACTGTGTGGCCTGTCCCGCAGTTGCCCCCCGCCGGTCCCCGAGCCGGCCGCGGTGGCGGTCTTCGCCGGCGACCACGGCGTGCACGCCCAGGGCGTCTCCCCCTGGCCGCGCGAGGTCACCGCGCAGATGGTGCAGAACTTCCTGGACGGGGGCGCGGTGTGCAACGCCTTCGCCAACCAGGTGGGGGCCGAGGTCTGCGTGGTGGACGTCGGGGTCGCCGCCGACCTTCCGCCCCGTGACGGCCTGCTCCCGCGCAAGGTCCGTCCCGGCACCGACGACTTCACCGTCGGTCCCGCCATGAGCAGGGAGGAGGTGGTCCGGGCCCTGGAGATCGGTATCGAGACCGCCCGTGACCTGGTCGCCGCCGGCAACCGGGCCCTGCTCACCGGTGAGATGGGCATCGCCAACACCACCGTCGCGGCGGCCCTCACCGCCGTGTGGACCGGTGCCGATCCGGCCGAGGTGACCGGCCGGGGAACCGGTGTCGACGACGCCGGCCACGCCCACAAGGTGGACGTGGTGCGCCGCGCGCTGGAGTTGCACCAGCCGGACCCCGCCGACCCGATCGGTGTGGTGGCGGCGGTCGGCGGCCTGGAACACGCCGCCCTCGCCGGATTCATCCTGGGCGGCGCGTCGCTGCGGGTGCCGGTGATCCTCGACGGCGTCAGCGCCGGGGCCGCGGCCCTGATCGCCCGGGCCATCACACCCGAGGCGGTTTCGGTGTGCATCGCCGGACACCGCAGCGCGGAGCCCGGTCACATGGCGGCGCTCGCGGCGCTGGGGCTGCGTCCGTTGGTCGACCTCGACCTGCGACTGGGGGAGGGGACCGGCGCCCTGCTGGCCCTTCCCGTGGTCCAGTCCGCGGCCCGGGCCCTGCGGGAGGTGGCCACCTTCGACGCCGCCGGGATCACCGACAAGAACTGATCACCGACCGGCACGGGGCACCGACCCCCGAACCGGACCCGGACCCGGAGCCGGCCCGGGTCCGGTTCGGGGGTGTCGGTGCCCCGCCCGCGTCCCTTCGCGTCCCGGGGCGGCTCACCGCCCCGGGACGCGGCCGGTGAGGTCGGACGAGCCGGGAGGAGACGGCCGGCGGCGCCCCGACCACCGGTCCGATGCCCGGAGCCCCCCGGGCGTCCGACCGCCCCACACCGTAGGGTGACCCTCCGGGGAACGCCCCGCCGACCCGCCCCGGAGCAGCGGCGGGCCCGGTGTTCCCGTCCCGCAGCCCCGGTCGAGGAGTCACAGACCACCCATGCCCGAGAACCCCGCATACCCCGTCGGCCTGCGACTGGCGGGCCGTCGCGTCCTCGTGCTCGGCGGCGGCACCGTCGCGCAGCGCCGCCTGCCCGCCCTGCTGGCCGCCGGTGCCGATGTCCACCTCGTCTCGCCCGCCACCACCCCGGCGGTGCAGGCCATGGCGGAGGCGGGGGAACTGCGCTGGGAGCGACGCGGCTACCGTCCGGGCGATCTGGAGGGCGCCTGGTACGCGCTGGTGGCCACCGACGACGCGGAGGTCAACGAGGCGGCCTCCGCCGAGGCCGAGGAACGCCGGGTGTGGTGCGTGCGCAGCGACGACGCGGAGGCCGCCACCGCCTGGACCCCCGCCACCGCCCGGGAGGACGGGGTCACCGTCGCGGTGCTGACCGGCACCGACCCCCGCCGTTCGGCCGCCATCCGCGACGCGGTGGTGGAGCGGATGCGTGACGGCTCGCTGACCGCCCCCGCGCACCGCGGGCGTGCCGCGGGTGTGGCCCTGGTCGGCGGTGGTCCCGGCGATCCCGATCTGATCACGGTGCGTGGACGCAGGCTGTTGGCGCAGGCCGACGTGGTGATCGCCGACCGGCTCGGCCCCCGTGACCTGCTGGACGAACTCCCGCCGCACGTCGAGGTGATCGATGCCGCCAAGATCCCCTACGGCCGGGCCATGGCCCAGGAGGCGATCAACGCGGCGCTGATCGAGCACGCGCGGGCCGGCCGGGCGGTGGTCCGGCTCAAGGGCGGCGACCCCTACGTCTTCGGCCGGGGCATGGAGGAGGCGCAGGCCCTCGCCGAGGCGGGGATCCCGGTCACCGTGGTGCCCGGCATCTCCAGCTCGATCAGCGTGCCGGCGGCGGTCGGCATCCCGGTCACCCACCGGGGCGTGGCCCACGAGTTCACCGTGCTCAGCGGCCACGTGGCCCCCGAGGACCCCCGGTCCCTGGTCGACTGGGCGGCGGTCGCCCGGCTGCGCGGCACGCTCGTGCTCCTGATGGCGGTGGAGCGGATCGGCGCGATCGCCGCCGAGTTGATCCGTCACGGCCGGGACGCCGACACGCCGGTGGCCGCCGTGCAGGAGGGCACCACCGCCGCCCAGCGCCGGGTGGACGCCACCCTGGCGACCGTCGCCGACCGGCTGTCCGAGGAGGGCGTCCGCCCGCCCGCCGTCATCGTCGTCGGGGATGTGGTGCGGGTGAATCCGGTGGGCGGGCACCGGTGACGGGCGACTCCTCCCCGGCCTCCGGCTCCCCGTCGGAGGCGGCTCGGCCCGGGAACGGGCGGCCGCCGGTTCCGGGCGCCGTCCCCGGAACGGTGCCGATCGCCGATTCGGCGGATCCGCGGCTCTCCGATTACACCTCCCTCACCGATGTGGCGCTGCGCCGTCGACTGGAGCCCGAACTGGGTCTGTTCATGGCGGAGGGGGAGAAGGTCATCCGCCGCGCGCTGGAGGCGGGTCACCCGATGCGCTCGCTGCTGCTCACGCCCCGGTGGGCCGAGCCGATGGCCGACCTCGTCATCCGCGCGGCGGAGATCGGCGCCCCCGCCTGGTTGGTGACGGCGGAGACGGCGGAACGACTCACCGGCTACCACGTGCACCGGGGGGCGTTGGCGGCGATGGGACGGCTGCCGCTGCCCGATCCGGCCGATCTGCTGGCCGGGGCCCGCCGGGTGGCGGTCTTCGAGGACATGGTGGACCACACCAACCTGGGCGCCGCCTTCCGCAACGCGGCCGCGCTGGGTGTGGACGCGGTCCTGCTGACCCCCGGGTGCGCCGATCCGCTCTACCGGCGGGCCGTCAAGGTCTCCATGGGCACCGTGTTCAAGGTGCCCTGGGCGCGTCCGGGTTCCTGGCGGGTGACGGGGGAGCTCCTGCGGGCGGCGGGATTCACCTCCGCCGCCTTCTGCCTCACCGAGGACTCGATCACCGTGGACGAACTCGCGGACCGGAACGAGGAGCGCCTCGCGCTGGTCTTCGGCACCGAGGGGCACGGACTCTCGGAACGCGCGCTGCGCGCCTGTGATCTGAGGGTTCGCATCCCGATGGCGGTGGGCGTGGACTCCCTCAACGTCGCAGCCGCCTCGGCGGTCGCCTTCCACGTCACCCGACGCCGTTAGCCCCACCGGACGCGGGACCGGGCCGTCCTCCCGACCCCGGTCCTCCCGGTCTCAGCCGCGTGCCACGGCGATGGCGACGGCGACCAGGAAGGTCACCACGACGAAGACCACCAACCGTTGGCGCAGCAGCCGACCGTCGACGCTTCGCGGCGGCGGGCCGAGCGGCCGGGGCCCGGGGGAGGGGTCGGCCGCACGCCCGGAACGGACGGGCCGCGGGGCACCGGTACCCCGCGGCCGTCCCCCGCGGGACGGACGGGGCACCTCGGAACCCCGCTCCCCGATCCGTTCGCCGCGTCGCTCGACCCGGGGCGGGCGTCCGGTCCGTTCCGGACGCGCGTCGGCGGTCTCCCGCCCACCGGGGGTCGGCGTCCGGGGGGGCCGCCCGGAGGGAATGCCGCCCCGTGCCTCCCGGACGGCGATCTCCTTGAGCCGCAGCGACAGTTGGAGCGTTGTGGGGCGTTCCTCGGGGTGCTTGGACAGGCAGGCGCGGATCAACGGTTCCAGGGCCGGCGGCACCCCTCGCAGGTGCGGTTCCTCGTGCACCACCCGGTAGAGCATCACCTCCGAGCTCCCGTGTCCGAAGGCGGAGTCGCCGAGCGCCGCCCAGGCGAGCGTGGCCCCCAGCGAGAAGACATCGGTGGCGGCGGAGACGGCGGCCCCGCGCACCTGCTCGGGGGCGAGGAAGCCCGGCGAGCCCACCGCCGTCCCCACCCGGGTCAGGGTGCTGGCACCGGTGGACCAGGCGATGCCGAAGTCGATGATCCGCGGGCCCTTGGGGGAGAGCAGGATGTTGGAGGGTTTGATATCACGGTGCACCACGCCGGCCTCGTGGACCGCCACCAGGCCCTCGGCCAGTGCCGCCCCCGCCGCCGCGATCTCCGCGGCCGACATCGGGCCGTCGGCGAGCACCCGGTCGTGCAACGAGGGGCCCGGTACGTACTGGGTGGCGAACCACGGGCGTTCGGCCTCCAGGTCGGCCGCCACCAGACGGGCCGTGCACCCGCCGCGGATCCGCCGTGCCGCCGAGACCTCGCGGGCGAAACGGGAGCGGAACTCCCGGTCCTCCGCCAGGTCGGGGCGGATCACCTTCAGCGCGACCCGCTGGCCGCGCCGGTCCGAGCCGAGGTAGACGACCCCCATCCCGCCGGCGCCCAGCCGGCGGTGCAGCCGGAACGTCCCGACGACTCGCGGGTCCTCGCGCCGGAGCCGCATCATCGCCATGTCCCATCCCCGTCGCCGCTCCGATCTGACGCAGCACAGCTTACGGATCGGGTCGGTCGGTTGGGGGGCGCCGCGCAGACGTTCCCCGGGCGGGGAGGGGAACCCCGAGACGGCTCGGGGGACTTCCCCGCTCCGGGGCTGACCCGGGGTCCGTTGATCTCCACCCGGGGGAGTAGCCGTCGAGGGGGTCCGTCCACCCGGGGGAGGCGGGTCCTCCGTTCCCCGGGCTGACGCGCCGACCCGGTGTCGCGGCCTACCGTTGTCGCAGGCGGCGGACGAAGCACTCGTCCCCCGAGGTCACCGTCCGTCGCCGTGAACGGGCCGTCCCCGGCGCCCCGCACGAGGCCCGGGAACGGCGCGCGAGTGTCGTCCGTGGTCGGGGACGGGGCGTTGAGCGGCGCCCCGGGTTCGGGTCGGTGATCCGGGCCGGGGACCCCGACCGTGTCACCCCGTGGGGACGGGGGTCCGACGGGCGGCTCGGTGGCCGGGTACCGGGGAGGTGCCCGGCCACACGGCGTCGGTGTCCGTCCGGCGACACCCGGCAGGACCACGGCGCCCACCGCCGCGGAGGATGAAACGGCCGGGGCCGGGGAGCGGTCGCTCCCCGGCCCCGGCCGGTGGTGGACGATACTGGGATTGAACCAGTGACCTCTTCCGTGTCAGGGAAGCGCTCTCCCGCTGAGCTAATCGTCCCGAGTGCGCGATACTGGGATTGAACCAGTGACCTCTTCCGTGTCAGGGAAGCGCTCTCCCGCTGAGCTAATCGCGCGGACGGCTCCGGTGGGACCGGAGCCGGTGGTGGACGATACTGGGATTGAACCAGTGACCTCTTCCGTGTCAGGGAAGCGCTCTCCCGCTGAGCTAATCGTCCGAGGTGGAGACGGGATTTGAACCCGTGTAGACGGCTTTGCAGGCCGTTGCCTCGCCTCTCGGCCACTCCACCGGCGGGGGACCGGGGTCCCCTCGGAGCGGACGACGAGACTCGAACTCGCGACATCCACCTTGGCAAGGTGGTGCTCTACCAACTGAGCTACGTCCGCAACGCCTCCCGGTCGGCTCGCGCCTCCCGGTGACGCCTTGAACTCTAGCGGATTCCCCGCGCTGCTCAAACTCGGTTGCCGGTGACGGGATCGGCGGGCCCCCGGGTCGGGCCGGTGGGGCGCCGGGATCCGGGCCCCGGCCCGGCCCCCGGTGGCCCCCCGGTGCGCGGGGTTCGCCCCGTCGCGGTGTCCGGCGCGGCGCCCCACCGTGTTGCCGAATCGATCGGGTGGCCCCACCGCGAGGTCGATCCGGTGCCTCGCGACGCACCGCGCCCGACACCGCTTCCCGACGGGCGGGTCCCCACCGACGCGGCACTAGACTCGCACGTGTGCACGAGGAGTCCGCTTTCCCGGGGGCCGGCGCCCCCCTGGCCCGGTTCGGTGGCCTGCTGGCCACCGAACCGGTGGACGTCACCGACGACCCGGCGGCCCTGGACTCCACCGGCTGGTGGGCGGTGGCCGTCGACTACGAGGGACGTCTGCGGTGCGTCCGGTTCGGTCGGGTGCGCCCGGATCCCGCCCCGCCCCGGCCGGCCGGTCGCCGGCACGCCCCGGACCCCGGGCGGTGGACCTCCTCCCTGAGCCGGGAGATCTACACCGACGGCGTGCGGAGGATCCGTGAACACATCGCCGCCGGTGAGGTCTACCAGGCCAACCTGTGCCGGGTGCTCTCCGCTCCCGTCGGACGCGACACCGACCCCGACGCCCTCGCCGCCGATCTGGCGGCGGGCAACCCCGCCCCCCACGCCGGGGTGATCCGCCTCCCCTCGCACGGGGTGGAGATCGCCTGTGCCTCCCCCGAACTCTTCCTCCGCAGGAGGGGCGCGGTGGTGGAGTCCGGTCCGATCAAGGGGACCGGGCGCACCGAGGCGGACCTGCTGGAGAAGGACCACGCGGAGAACGTGATGATCGTGGACCTCGTCCGCAACGACCTGGGCCGGGTCTGCGCGCCGGGGACGGTCACCGTCCCCCGCCTGTGCGAGGTGGAGGCACACCCCGGTCTGGTCCACCTCGTCTCCACCGTCCGCGGTGAGCTGCGCGACGACGCGGGATGGCCGGAGTTGCTGGCCGCGACCTTCCCGCCCGGCTCGGTGACCGGCGCCCCCAAAACCAGCGCCCTGCGGATCCTGGGTGACCTGGAGACCGTGCCGCGCGGCCCGTACTGCGGTGCCGTCGGCTGGGTGGACGCCGACCGGCGGCACGGCGAACTGGCGGTGGGCATCCGCACGTTCTGGATCGAACGCGCCCGTTCGGGGGCGGGTGAGCTGAGGTTCGGCACCGGCGCCGGCATCACCTGGGGATCGGACCCCGAACGGGAGTGGCGGGAGACCGAACTCAAGGCCGCCCGGCTGCTCGCCATCGCCGCGGGACGGCGCCCCGGGCCCGCGTTCGGGGACGTCGCCCCGCTCCGGTCGTCCGGACGAGCGGAACCGCCGGGCCCCGACACGGCGCCGGCCGGCGGCGGGGGCGGCGTCACCGGGGTGGGAATCCCCGGCGGACCGGGGGAACGGGAATGGCGCGGGGCGGACTTCCGACCCCGCCGGGAGAACGAGGCGATGCGGTGAGGATCTGGCTCAACGACACCCTGAGGGACGCCGAGGAGGCATCGGTCTCGGCCCTGGACCACGGCCTGACCGTCGGTGACGGCGTCTTCGAGGCGGTCAAGACCGTCGAGGGGGTCCCCTTCGCCCTCACCCTCCATCTGGAGCGGATGCGGCGCTCCGCCGCGGGCCTCGGTCTGCCGGTCCCCGACACCGATCTCGTCCGCCGGGCCTGTGCCGCCGTGATCGACGCCGAGCCCCATCCGCTGGGACGCCTGCGGGTCACCTTCACCGGCGGACGCGGCCCTCTGGGGTCGATGCGGGCCGCGGTGCCCGCCGCCCCCACCCTGGTCGTCGCCCACGAGGGATACCACCCGCGTCCGGACACCACGGCCGCGATCACCGTCCCGTGGGCCCGCAACGAGCACGGCGCGCTGGCGGGTCTGAAGACCACCTCGTACGCGGAGAACGTGCTCGCCCTGGCCCGCGCCCGGGAGGCCGGCGCCTCCGAGGCGATCTTCCCCAACACCGCCGGTCTGCTGTGCGAGGGGACCGGCAGCAACGTCTTCGTCGTCGTCGACGGCGAGGTGTTCACCCCGCCGCTGTCCTCCGGTTGCCTGGCGGGCATCACCCGGGCGCTGGTGGTGGCGTGGAGCGGTGCCCGGGAGGTCGACCTGCCGTTGGGGGTGCTGCGGGACGCGGACGAGATCTTCCTGACCTCCACCACCCGGGATGTCCAGGCACTCCATCGGATCGACGACCGGGAACCGGCCGCCGCGCCGGGCCCGGTCACCGCCCGGTTGATGCGGGAGTTCGCCGCGCGCTCGGCCGCCGACCCCGAGCCCCGCGTGGACGCGATCGTCCGGGCCTGACCGGATCGGCGGAGCCCCGGCGCGGGTAGACATGTCGGCATGACCGTCACGCTGCGACCCCGGGAGCCCGGACGAACCACTCCGGCCGGTGGGATCCGGCACTCCTTCCTGTTGTGCGACAACGGGCGTCCGATCGGCGAACTGACCCTGTCCGCCGACGGAGGCACGCCTCGACGGGGCCGGATCGACCACCTGTGGGTGGCCGAGCCGGAGCGTCGGCGCGGACGGGGTGGCATCGCCCTGCTCGCGGCGGAGGAGGTGCTGCGCTCCCGGGGGTGTGATCGGGTGTGGGCCCTGTTCCCGATCCCGTCCGGCGCCTCGGGGGACACGGAGGGCGCGGTGGCCGCAGCCGGGTTGGCGGAGGCGTTCGGCTACCGACCGCTCGGGGTGCTCCTGCGCGCCGCCTCCTCGGAGGGGGTCGCCCGGGAGCGGGGAGAGACGGACGGGGAGGGCACGCCCCCGGACGGGACCGCGGTGGATGTTCCCCTCGGTCCGGGTCTCGCCCCGGCACGCCTGCGGATCGTCGACGGGGCGTCCGGCGGCGCGGAGGCGTGGTTCCGCGCCCCGCTCGCGGGGGAGGCGGGAGGGCCGTGTGGAACGGAGGTGCTCGACGCCGTGGAGGAGGCCGTCCGGAGGGCCGGAGCCGTCTCCCTGGCGGTGTGCACCGGCCCCGGGCGTTCGCCGGACGAGGTGGAGTGCCGGGAACGCGGTTATCTTCCCGGCCACCGCGTCGTCGGCAAACGTCTCGGCTGAACCGTCGGGGCGTCTCCCTCGCGTCCACCCCGACGACGGACGGTTCACCCCCGGTGCGGGGTTCACGGGACCGGGGCGGGGGAGAACCGGGTAAAGGGGAACAACGTCCGGGAGCACGGAGGCCATCGGGCGCCCCACCCGGTCGTGGCCCCGATGACCCCGACGGGCAGGATGGAGAACATGACCCTGGGAATGATGATCTACGCGATATGCGGCGTGCTGACCGCGGCGGGCTGCTGGTGGTCGCTGCGCCTGTTCCGTCGGCGCCGCCGCGGGGCCGCCCTGCGCACCCTGGCCCTGGCGCTGCTGCCGATGGGCCTGGCCATGACGGGGGTGATCCGCTTCGTGGTCAACATGACGGTGAACCCGATCGCCTGGGCCGGGTTCGGCCTGATCGGGCTGTCGGTGCTGCTGACCCTGGTCTCCCGCTGGACCCGGGACCCGGCTCCCGGCGCCGTGCCGGGGGACGCCGCGACGGCTCCCGGAGCCTCGAGCCCGGCCGCGACCCCCGCCCGCCGCGAGGCCCGCCCGGAACTGCCGGAGACCGCGGGGGGATCGGCCGGTAGGGGAGCGGGACGAAGCGGTTCGAGCAGAAACGAAGGTGCGGAGGACTTTTCCGACATCGAAGCGATCTTGAAAAAGCACGGAATCTGAGACACGGACGATCACCCGGATCACCGGGCTGCGGGGGCACCCCGAACTGCGTCATCATCCCCGCGAGATGGCGCACAACATCCGGGAGCAGGCTCCCGACACAGTGGTACCGGTCGGCCCCGACGAGTTCCGGGACGGCGTCCGTGTCCGGCAGGATCTCCGGGGCACCCCCCCGGGGGCGCTCCCCGTGGGGGTGGTTCCCGGCCCCCGCCCGGCGGAGGACCTCCCGACCCCCGGCGAGGGTCCCCGACCCGAGCCGGAGGCGGGAGGGTGTCTGTTCGCGCTTTCCCAACCCCCGCTGATGGGCTTCCTGGCCTTCATCGCGACCCTGCTGCTGATCGCCTCGGTGCACGATCTGTTCTTCCTGTGAACCGGCGACCGACGGTGGGCCGGGGGCGACCCCGGGTGGATGGCGACGGTGCTCAGCCGGCTGCCCCGGCCTCCCGTCGGCGTGCCCGGTAGGCGGCCACGTGCAGGCGGTTGCCGCAGGTTCGGCTGTCGCAGTAACGCCGTGACCGGTTGCGGGACAGGTCCACGAAGGCGCGGCCGCAGTCGGGGGCCTCGCAACGCCGCAGCCGCTCCCGTTCCCCGGCGACCACCAGGAAACCCAGGGCCATGCCGCAGTCGGCCGCGAGGTGGTCGGCCAGGGAGGCGCCGGGGGCGAAGTAGTGCACGTGCCAGTCGTGGCCGTCGTGGTCGGTCAGCTGGGGTGTGGTGCCGGCCTCGGCCACCATCGCGTTGATGAGCTCGGCGGCCTCCCGATCGCCCGGGGCGGCGAAGACCCGGGCGAAGCGATCCCGGACGGCGTGGACGGCGACGAGGTCCCGTTCCGAGAGCCCTTCGGCGTCCACACCGCTGACCTCGTGCGTCTCCACGAACCCGCGCAGCGCCCGGACGTCCCCCAACCCCTCGGAGGAGTTCTCGCCGGGCGCGGTGTTGAGGAGGTCGACCGCGTGGCCGAGGGCACACCGCGTGTCGTGGTTGGTGAGCACTGGGGTCGCTCCCGATTCGGATCGTGGTCTGACCGATCCGGGGCACTCTAACCCCTCGCCCTTCTCCGGGGATCCGTTCGTGGCCCCCGATCCGGCTTCGCCCCGCCTTCCGGCGCCGTCCCCGTGGTCGCGGGGGCGGTGACCGGAAAGCGGGGCGCCCGGTGCCGTGGAACCGCGCTGCGCGCCGTCGCCCCGAGTCGGACGTCGCGCCGCGCGGGCGGCTTCAACTCTCGGCGAGGATGTGGGACAGCTCCGTGTCGAGGTCGAAGTGACGCTGTTCCGTGCCGGGCGGCACCGCGGAATCGGTGCGCCGGAGGAACGATTCCAGTGCGCGGGCGGGGGCTTCGAGCAGGGCCTCGCCCTCCGGGGAGCTCAGGGCGATGCACACCACTCCCTGTCCGTGACTGCGGGAGGGCCACACCCGGACGTCACCGGTGCCGGTGGGACGGTGCAGGCCCTCGGCCAGCAGGTCCCGGGCGAAAACCCATTCGACGGTTTCCTCGGCTCCGGTGTGGAAGGTGGCGTGGACGGCGTAGGGGTCCGCCGTGTCGTATCGCAGCCCGGCCGGGACGGGCAGGGAGGACTCGCTCGATACGACGAGGCGCAGGTGCAGCTCGCAGCTGACCGTGGTGTTCATAAGCGCCAGGGCCTTTCGCTCAGTGTGCGCTCGGGGGTTCGCACGTCGGCGAGATCGGGATGCCACGTAATCGGTGGTTGTAAACCACTCTGGGAAGTTTGCGAGGTTTGAATCCATTCGAATGGAGGAGTGGTATTTGTCGGCTTACTCCCGATGGCTGTGGACGGGACCGATCGGCGGGCGGATCCCCCGGGCGCCCGGGGCGGCCTCCCGAAGGATGGTGCGAGGGCCCCTCCGAGGTGCGGTAACGTAGGTCCCGCAGCGGGCGATTAGCTCAGCGGGAGAGCGCTTCGTTCACACCGAAGAGGTCACTGGTTCGATCCCAGTATCGCCCACCGTCACGCTGTGAAGGGTCGGGGACACGGTCTCCGACCCTTTTGCTTCGATGTGCTTTCGCGACGCCCCGCCGGGGCCGCCGGCGGCCCCGGGCTCCGGTGCCTCCGACCGGATCCCTCGTGACCGCGCGCCGGTCGGACCGTCGCGACCCCCTGTCGGCCGACCGCCGGGTCGACGAGAGGACCCGGTCGGGAGGGCATTTGGCCGCAGCGAAGGCTGCCTGTATGGTTCTTCCCGTGCCGCAGGGCACCCGGGGCGATTAGCTCAGCGGGAGAGCGCTTCGTTCACACCGAAGAGGTCACTGGTTCGAACCCAGTATCGCCCACCGGAAGCGGGCCGGTCCGTCACAGACGGACCGGCCCGAAGTCGTTGCCGGGCCCCGGCCCGTACCGGCGCACCCCGGCGGCGACGGCGCCGGGCGGCGGACGGCTCCCCGGGATCGGTACGATGCGTGCGGCGCGGCGCTCCCGCCGCGCGCAGTGACGCGAAGTGGAACGTCAGGAGAGACCGGTGTCCGAGGTGCGGGTGATCATCCAACGCGATTCCGAGGCGGAGGAGCGGGTGGTGCCCGGGGGCACGACGGCGGCCGAACTCTTCGCCGACGATCGCGCCGTCGTCGCCGCGCGGGTCGACGGCACCCTGCGGGACCTGGCCCACGAGCCGGCCGAGGGCGCGGTGGTCGAGCCGGTGACCATCGACTCCCCGGACGGCCTGGACATCCTGCGGCACTCCACCGCCCACGTGCTCGCCCAGGCCGTACAGGAGCTCTTCCCCCGGGCCCGACTGGGCATCGGTCCACCCATCCGGGACGGCTTCTACTACGACTTCGACGTCGCCGAGCCCTTCCAGCCCGACGACCTCAAGCGCGTCGAGAAGAAGATGCAGGAGATCGTCAAGAAGGGCCAGCGGTTCTCCCGCCGGGTGGTGGGCGAGGAGGCGGCCCGCGCGGAGCTGGCCGAGGAGCCCTACAAACTGGAACTGATCGGCCTCAAGGGATCGGCGGCCGAGGCCGCCGAGGGGGCCTCCGCGGAGGTCGGCGCCGGCGAGTTGACGATCTACGACAACCTGGACGCCCGCACCGGCGAGTTGTGTTGGAAGGACCTGTGCCGGGGGCCCCACCTGCCCACCACCCGGATGATCCCGGCCTTCCGGCTGATGCGCTCCGCCGCCGCCTACTGGCGCGGCAGCGAGAAGAACCCCCAGCTCCAGCGGATCTACGGAACCGCCTGGCCCACCCGCGACGAACTCAAGGCACACCTGGAGTTCCTCGCCGAGGCGGAGAAGCGGGACCACCGGCGCCTGGGCGCCGAGCTCGACCTGTTCTCCATCCCCGAGGAGATCGGTTCCGGACTGGCCGTCTTCCACCCCCGCGGCGGCATCATCCGCCGGGTGATGGAGGACTACTCCCGGCGGCGGCACGAGGAGGCGGGGTACGAGTTCGTCTACACCCCCCACGCCACCAAGGGCGACCTCTTCCAGCGCTCGGGCCACCTGGACTGGTACGCCGACGGCATGTACCCGCCCATGCGGTTGGACGGCCACCAGGACTACTACCTCAAGCCGATGAACTGCCCGATGCACAACCTGATCTTCGGTGCCCGGGGCCGTTCCTACCGTGAGTTGCCCCTGCGACTCTTCGAGTTCGGGACGGTATACCGGTACGAGAAGTCCGGCGTGGTGCACGGTCTCACCCGGGCGCGCGGCTTCACCCAGGATGACGCGCACATCTACTGCACCCGCGAGCAGATGGCCGGCGAGCTGGACGGCCTGCTCACCTTCGTGCTGAACCTGCTGCGCGATTACGGCCTGGAGGACTTCCACCTCGAGCTCTCCACCCGGGACCCGGAGAAGTCCATCGGTTCGGACGAGAACTGGGAGGAGGCCACCGAGGCGCTGCGCCGGGCCGCCGGCAAGCAGGGGCTCGAGCTGGTCATGGACCCGGCCGGGGCGGCCTTCTACGGCCCGAAGATCTCCGTCCAGGCCCGCGACGCGATCGGCCGCACCTGGCAGATGTCCACCATCCAGGTCGACTTCAACCTGCCGGAGCGTTTCGACCTGGAGTACACCGCCGACGACGGCTCCCGGCAGCGCCCGGTGATGATCCACCGCGCGCTGTTCGGCAGCATCGAGCGGTTCTTCGCGGTACTGCTGGAGCACTACGCGGGAGCCTTCCCGCCCTGGCTCGCCCCCGTCCAGGCGCTCGGCATCCCGATCGGCGACGCCCACGTGCCGTACCTGCGCGAGTTCGCCGATCGGGCCCGGGAGATGGGGCTGCGGGTGGACGTGGACGCCTCGGCGGACCGGATGCAGAAGAAGATCCGCAACGCCCAGCGGGCCAAGGTGCCCTTCATGGTCATCGCCGGCGACGACGACACCGCGGCGGGGGCGGTCTCCTTCCGCTACCGGGACGGCTCGCAGCGCAACGGCATCCCGCGCGAGGAGGCCCTGGCCGAGATCGCCGAGGCCGTTCGGAGTCGCGCCCGGATCTGATCCCGACGCCGGGACCCCTCGTCCCGACCCCGTTCCCACCGGTGGGGGAGCCCGCTTCGGGCGCCCCCACCGGTCATATGCTGACCGGCATGAGCAGCGAGCCCGAACAGCAGCCCGCACGGGAACGGGAGGACGGGACCCCCGGCCCCCGGCGACAGGAGGGGGTGGGCGTCCCGGACGACTTCCAACGCCTGTGGACCCCCCACCGGATGGCGTACATCCGGGGCGAGGGGAAACCGACGGGGCCGCGCGCCGAGGACGGCTGTCCGTTCTGCGGCCTGCCGGACCGCTCCGACGAGGAGGCGCTGATCGTCGCCCGGGGCGAGGCGGTCTACGCGGTGCTCAACCTCTATCCCTACACCGGCGGACACCTGCTCGTGGTGCCCTATCGGCACATCGCCGACTACACCGACCTGACCGACGCGGAGACCCTCGGCGTCGCCGATTTCACCAAGCGCGCCATGACGGCCATCCGGGCCGCCGCCGGCGCGCACGGCTTCAACATCGGTCTCAACCAGGGCGCTGTGGCCGGGGCGGGGATCGCCGCTCACCTGCACCAGCACGTGGTGCCGCGCTGGGGCGGCGACGCCAACTTCATGCCGGTGGTGGGCCACACCCGGGTGCTGCCCCAACTGCTCGCCGACACCAGGGAGTTGCTCGCCGGGGCCTGGCCGACGACGACCTCCTCGACTCCCGGGCGTTGAGGGGCGCGTACGGGGAACCGACCACGTCGGCCGGACCCGGCCCGATGGGCCCGGCCGACGGGATCAAGGGGTACCACACCCGGGCCCCGTACGTCGCCCATATCGGTGAACCCGGGACGTCGAGCTTGACCGCGTGCCCTCCCCGCCGGTGGGTGGGGAGGGCACGCGGTGCGTCGAAGGACCCTAGATGTTGATCTCGTCGGGCCTCTTGGGCTCGGCGTTCTCCACCGCCCCGCTGATGCCCTTCACCTTCGCCTCGAAGGGGCCCACATTCACCCGGTTCTCCCGCAGGACCCGCAGCAGCGACCGCATGGCCTCGCGCACCACCGGTGTGGTGGTCTCCAGGGCGTCGTCGGTCATGAAGCGGTGCCGCCAGGGCTTCTCCGCCCAGACGTGCCGCAGCCCGAACGGCTCGGGGAGCGAGAGCTTGCCGCCCCACTTGTCCAGCTCGGCGGGGAACCAGGTCAGGGGCGCGCGCGCGGCCAGCCGCACCACCTCCTTGACATCCACCAGGGGCAGTTCCCGCTCCACCTTCTTCCACGGCTTGAACGGGTGCCGCGACTTCGCCTTCTTCGCGGCGGGCTTCTGCAGGAAGAAGCCGTTCACCGGTCCCAGGGCGTAGGCGCTGAACTCCACCCGCAGCACCCGGTGCAGCACGCTCACCCGGGTCAGGTAGTTGATCACCAGGTTGCCGTCGTGCATGACCCAGCGCGCGCCCAGGTAGTGCCGGTCGTTGGCGCCGTGGTGCTCCTCGTTGCAGATCCGCTGCACCTCGATGGGGGTCATGCTGTACCCCTCGGCGTGCGGTCCGTCCGGGCGGGAGATCGCGCCGGCGCCCTCACCCACGTGCCGCACCACCCAGTGGGTCATCTCCGGGGCGGTGCGGAAGCCACCGGTGTGCAGCGGACCGCGGTTGACCATCCGCAGGTCGTCGTACATGGCGCGGGCCACGTCCCAGGCCCGGAAGCCGTCCATGTCGCCCTGCGGATCGGCGGGGAAGAGGTCCTCGGCCAGGCTCCAGCGGCCCCACCGCGGCCCCATGCCGAGGATTCCCTTCGGCCCGGCGTAGTGAACCATGTTGCTGCTCTGCTCGGCGGAGATCTTCGCCAGTCCCTTGCGCAGCCGCTCGGCTTCCGAGTCGTTCGGGTTCTGCGGCACCGCCTCGGGCACCCGGGCCCCGGACCCTCCGCCGCCCAACAGGTCCGACCAGTGCGCCCGCAGGTTCCGGGCCGCCCGCTCGCTCACCCGCTGGGCCAGGAACCAGCCGACGATCGGCGCCGGCAGCAGGGCCCAGACGTACAACTGGAGCGGACCGCCGATCTCCAGGCTGTAGACGAACAGCACGATCAGCACGAAGACGGCCGCCAGCGCCACGATCCCCAGACTGCCCGCCCGTTTGTCCTGCGCGCCGGCCAGGGTGCGCCGCAACTGGAACAGGCCCAGCCACACCAGGACGCCGGGCAGGAACAGGATGCCGAGGACCGCCATGATCGCGGTCAGCCGGCGGTCGCGCTGCCGTCGGATCCGCTTGGCCGCCAGGGTGTGCTCGACCACCGTCTGCGGTTCGGCGCCGAAGGACTGCACCAACGGGGCCCGGTCCGGCGCCAGCATCCGGGTCTCGATCGCCCGGGTGAAGGCCTCGCCCAGGTTGGGCTCCAGCAGCGAGATCCTCGCGTCGGACACCTTCGCGCCGTCGTTGATCCCGAGGATGGAGCGGACGTCGCCGTCCCGGTAGGCCGTCGCGGCCAGGGCCGAACTGATCTGCGTCTGGCCACCACCGGCCCCCGAGAGCGGGATCTGCGCCCCGGGGCTGAAATCGAAGTCCACCCCGGCCGCTGCCTTGAGGTCCTCGAACCCCGCCATGGTTCACCCCCTGGGTCGAGCCGGTCACGGGTCCGGGAACGGTCTTCCCCCGGTGGAGGGGATGAAATCCCGCCCCGCCCCGGCGGGTTCGTCCCGGTCTCCGACGGGGCGTCGGATCCCCCACCAGGGTAGCGGTCGGTCACCCCCCGGGGCAGCCGTTCCCCGGCCGTGGCCGCGTGCCTTCCGGCCGGCCGGGGGCGCGTCGGTGCCGACCCGGGGCGCGATGGGGGCGGGCCGGCGCTTCCGCCGGCGGGTCCGCCGGCTACGATGGGGCCCCCGGTGTCCGTGTGGCCGCCGGCCCGTCCCCGAATCCCCGGGAAGGCCATGCTCAACAGGTACGCGCGTGCGTTCTTCACGCGTGTGATCACGCCCTTCGCCGTCCTGCTGCTCCGGCTGCGGGTCAGCCCCGACGCCGTCACCCTGGTCGGCACCGCCGGTGTGATCGGCGGGGCACTCGCCTTCTACCCCCGGGGCGAGTTCTTCTGGGGCACGGTCGTCATCACGCTCTTCGTCTTCTCCGACCTGGTCGACGGCACGATGGCCCGTCAATCCGGCGTCTCCAGTCGGTGGGGGGCCTTCCTGGACTCCACGCTGGACCGTCTCGCCGACGCCGCCGTCTTCGCGGGCATCGCCCTGTGGTTCGCCGGTCGGGGCGACGACCTGCTGCTGTGCGGGATCGCCATCTTCTGTCTGGCCTCCGGACAGGTGGTGTCCTACACCAAGGCACGGGGCGAGAGCATCGGCCTCCCGGTGCGGGTCAACGGCCTGGTCGAGCGTGCCGAGCGGTTGACCGTCACGCTCGTGCTGACCGGACTCTCCGGTTTCACGATCTTCGGGGTGCCGCACATCGACGTCCTGCTGCCGATCGCCCTGTGGGTGGTCGCCGTGGGCAGTCTGATCACGCTGATCCAGCGGATGGTCACCGTTCGGCGGGAGGCGGCCGCCGCGGACGCCGCGGAGGCGGCCGACGCCCCCGTCGACCCGGTGACCACCGGCCCGGAGGCCACCGACCCGCCCGGCGACACCGCCGAACGGACGCCGGGGAGCCGGGAGGCATGAGGGAGCGCCTGACCGACGCCGGATACGCGCTGGCCTGGACCGCCGTCCGCCGGATGCCCGAACGCACCGCCACGGCCCTGGGCCGCCGTGTCGCCGACACCGCCTGGCGACGCCGGGGACCCGCCGTCCGCCAACTCGAGGCGAACCTCGCCCGGGTGGTGCCCGACGCCGGCCCCGAGGGCCTCCGGGAGCTCTCCCGGTTGGGGATGCGCTCCTACCTGCGGTATTGGACGGAGTCCTTCCGTCTGCCGGTGTGGAGCCCCGGGCGCATCGAGCGGAGCGTGCGGGTGGAGGGGATCGAGCGGGTCTCCGACGCCCTCGCCGCCGGCCGCGGAGTGGTCATGGCCCTGCCCCACCTGGCCAACTGGGACCTCGCCGGGGCCTGGGGCACCACCGTGCTGAAGGTGCCCCTCACCACGGTGGCCGAACGCCTCCGGCCGGAGAGCCTCTACGACCGCTTCGTCGCCCACCGGGAGAGCCTGGGCATGGAGGTGCTGCCCCACACCGGTGGCGCCGCCCTCGGGGTCCTCGCCCGCCGCCTGCGGGCCGGGGGACTGGTCGCCCTGGTCGCCGACCGGGACCTGACGGGCTCCGGCGGGGAGGTCGAGTTCTTCGGCGAGACCGCCCGCTTCCCGCTGGGTCCGGCCAAACTCGCCCGGCAGACCGGCGCCGACCTGCTGCCGGCCTCCCTGTGGTACGACGGTCCGATGTTGCGCGGCCGGGTCCACCCCGCCGTGCGGGTCCCCGGCCCGGAGGAGGCGGCGACCCGCGAGGAGGCGGCCCTGATCATGACCCGGGAGATGGCCGCCCGCTTCGAGGAGGGGATCGCCGCCCATCCGGAGGACTGGCACATGCTCCAGCCGTTCTGGCCCCGGGACCGCGCCGCCCGGGCCGCCGCCCGCCACGAGGGGAAGACGGACGCATGAGCTCCCCGGCCGGCCCCCAACGGCGCTCCGAGGGTCCCGTCGCGCCCCGTCCCACCGGGCGCGTGCTGTCCATCGGCATCGTCTGCCCGTACGCCTGGGACATCCCCGGCGGTGTGCAGTTCCACGTCCGGGACCTCGCCGAGCACCTGCGCCGCCGCGGTCACCGGGTCTCGGTCCTGACCCCCGCCGACGACGACACCGACCTGCCCCCCGGCGCGGTCTCCGCCGGCCGGGCGGTGCCGGTGCCCTACAACGGCTCGGTCGCCCGCCTCAACTTCGGTTTCCTCTCCGCCGCCCGGGTCCGCCGCTGGGTGCACGACGGCGACTTCGACGTGTTGCACGTCCACGAACCGACCGCCCCCTCCCTGGGACTGCTCGCCTGCTGGGTCGCCCGGGGACCCATCGTGGCGACCTTCCACACCTCCAACCCGCGCTCGCGGGCCATGGTCGCCGCCTACCCGCTGCTCCAGACCGCCCTGGAGAAGATCAGCGCGCGGATCGCCGTCAGCGAGTACGCCCGCCGCACCCTGGTGGAACACCTCGGCGGCGACGCGGTGGTCATCCCCAACGGCGTGGACGTCGACTTCTTCGCCCGGGCCGAGCCCCGCCCCGAGTGGCAGGGCGACACCATCGGCTTCATCGGTCGCATCGACGAACCCCGCAAGGGACTGCCCGTCCTCACCCGGGCCCTGCCGCGCATCCTGGAGGAACGGCCCGCCACTCGACTACTGGTCGCCGGCCGGGGCGACACCGACGAGGCGCTGAAGGGCCTGGAACCCCGGGTCCGCGAGCGGGTGGTCTTCCTCGGCATGATCGATGACGAGGAGAAGGCCCGCTTGCTGAGCAGCGTGGATCTCTACGTGGCCCCCAACACGGGCGGCGAGAGCTTCGGCATCATCCTGGTCGAGGCGATGTCGGCCGGCGCGCCGGTGCTCGCCGGCGACCTGGACGCCTTCGCCCGGGTCCTGGACGGCGGCGCGGCCGGGGAACTCTTCCCCACCGGTGACGACGACGCCCTGGCGACGGCCGCCATCCGGCTGCTGGGGGACCCGGCGCGCCGCGCCGCACTGCGCGAGCGGGCCTCCCGACATGTCCGTCGCTTCGACTGGGAGACCGTGGGCGCCGAGGTCCTGGCGGTCTACGAGACCGTCACCGAGGGTGCGGAGGTGGTGGCTGCCGAGGCGGCGGAGGCCGCGGAGCGGGCCGCCCGGCTCGTCGGGGACGACCCCCCGCGCCGATGGGCCCGCCGATAGCCGACGGTAGTCTTCCTCCCCGTGACCACCGTGATCTGGGCCCTTGTCGCCCTGCTGGCGATCGGCGTCTACCTGAGCTGGACGGCGGGCCGCCTGGATCGGTTGCACGCCCGTATCGACGCCGCCCGGGCGGCCCTCGACGCGCAACTGCTGCGGCGCGCCTCCGTCGCCCAGGAGATCGCCACCGCCGGGTTGCTGGACCCGGCCGCCTCGATGGTGCTCTACCGTGCGGCGCACGACGCCCGGCAGGTGGAGGAGGAGAGCCGCGAGGTCGCCGAGAGCGAACTCAGCCAGGCCCTGCGGGCGGTGCTGGCCGATCCCGACCAACTCGCCGCCGTCCGCGCCGCACCGGGCGGTCCGGCCGCCCTGGACGAGCTGACAGCCGCCGTACGCCGGGTGCCGATGGCCCGCCGTTTCCACAACGACGCCGTGCGCTCGGTCCGCGCCCTGCGTCGCCAGCGCGCGGTGCGATGGTTCCGCCTCGCCGGCCGCGCGCCCTTCCCGCCCGCCTTCGAGATGGACGACGAGCCGCCGGAACTGCTGGTCATCGGCTGAGACCGGCGCCGGCCCGACACCGGCGAGCGGTCCACTTGCCCGGGATTGGCCCTTCCGCGCGATGCCGCCCCCGGGGTGTCATCGAACGTGGTCCGGTTCCCGTCCACCGGTCCCGGATCCGTCGCGACCCGGGCTTCCGGAGCGGTACCGCCGCCGGGCCGGTGACATGTTCCGAGATTCCCGGGGCCCGTCGGAACCCGCGGCCCCCCGACACCGACGAGCGAGGTCGACACCCTTGTCCAGCACGTCTCCCACCCCCTCCGACATCTCCACCACCGGCGCCCCCGGAACCGGCACCGCCCGGGTCAAGCGAGGCATGGCCGAGCAGCTCAAGGGCGGCGTGATCATGGACGTGGTCACCCCCGAGCAGGCGCGCATCGCCGAGGACGCCGGTGCCGTCGCCGTCATGGCCCTGGAGCGGGTGCCCGCCGACATCCGCAAGGACGGCGGCGTGGCCCGCATGTCCGACCCGGAGATGATCGAGGGCATCATCGAGGCCGTCTCCATCCCGGTGATGGCCAAGTCCCGCATCGGCCACTTCGTCGAGGCGCAGGTGCTCCAGGCGCTCGGCGTGGACTACATCGACGAGTCCGAGGTGCTCACCCCGGCCGACGAGGTCAACCACAGCGACAAGTGGTCCTTCACCACCCCCTTCGTCTGCGGGGCCACCAACCTGGGCGAGGCCCTGCGCCGGATCGCCGAGGGGGCGGCGATGATCCGCTCCAAGGGAGAGGCCGGTACCGGCAACGTCGTCGAGGCGGTGCGTCACCTGCGGCAGATCCGTGGCGAGATCGCCCGTCTGAAGGGTCTGGACAACCACGAGCTGTACGCCGCGGCCAAGGAACTGCGCGCGCCCTACGAGCTGGTAGCCGAGGTCGCCTCCCTCGGCAAACTGCCGGTGGTGCTGTTCTCCGCCGGCGGTGTGGCCACCCCGGCCGACGCCGCCCTGATGCGGCAGCTGGGCGCCGAGGGCGTCTTCGTCGGCTCGGGCATCTTCAAGTCCGGCGACCCGGCCCGGCGGGCCGCCGCCATCGTCAAGGCCACCACCTTCCACGACGACCCCAAGGTGATCGCCGAGGTCTCCCGCAAGCTCGGCGAGGCCATGGTCGGCATCAACTGCGACACCCTGCCCGAGAGCGAGCGCTACGCCTCGCGCGGCTGGTGAACCCGACGGCGGGCGGGTACCCCCGCCCGCCGTCCCCCTCGTCCGTGCCCACAGCCCGCAACACTTCGTCCGGGGTCTCCCCCCGGGAAAGGTGCGACCCCGTGTCCACGCCCGTCATCGGTGTCCTCGCCCTCCAGGGCGATGTCCGCGAACACCTCGCCGCCCTCGGGGCGGCGGGGGGCCGCGCCGTCCCGGTGCGCCGCCCCGCCGAACTGGCGACCGTGGACGCGCTGGTGATCCCCGGCGGAGAGTCCACCACCATCTCCAAGCTGGCGGAGGCCTTCGACCTGCTGGAGCCGCTGCGCGCGCGGGTGGCGGCGGGGATGCCCGCCTACGGCTCCTGCGCCGGGATGATCCTGCTCGCCGACGCCATCGAGGATCCCCGTTCGGGGCAGCGCACCATCGGCGGTCTCGACATCACCGTGCGGCGCAACGCCTTCGGACGGCAGAACGAGTCCTTCGAGGCCGCGGTCGTGATGGAGGGCGTCGGGGGCGGCCCCGTGGAGGGCGTGTTCATCCGCGCCCCGTGGGTGGAGCGCGCCGGTCCGACCGTCGAGGTGCTGGCGGTCCACGCCGGACACCCCGTGGCGGTGCGGGCCGGGCGTCTGCTGGCCACCGCCTTCCACCCCGAGCTGACCGGCGACCACCGGGTGCACGGCCTCTTCGTGGACATGGTCCGTGAGGTCCTCGACGCCGCCGGGACCCCGGCCGCGGCCGACGCGACCGACCCCGTCGAACCGACCGTGATCCGTGCCGATCGCGCCCCGGGGACGACCGGCCGACCGGAACGGGGCCGCGCGGTACCGGCGGGGTGAACGTCCGGAGGTAGGATCGGCGGGTCGGTTCGTAGGTGACATCGAAGGGGCGAGGCTGTGTCCGGCCACTCCAAGTGGGCAACCACCAAGCACAAGAAGGCCGTGATCGATGCCAAGCGCGGCAAGCTCTTCGCCAAGCTGATCAAGAACATCGAGGTCGCGGCGCGGATGGGGGGCGCCGACCCGGACGGCAACCCCACCCTGTACGACGCCATCCAGAAGGCCAAGAAGAGTTCGGTCCCCAACAAGAACATCGACAGCGCGGTCAAGCGCGGCGCGGGTCTCGAGGCCGGCGGCGCCGACTACGAGACGATCATGTACGAGGGCTACGGCCCCAACGGGGTCGCGGTCCTCATCGAGTGCCTGACCGACAACCGCAATCGGGCGGCCTCCGACGTCCGGGTCGCGATGACCCGCAACGGCGGGTCGATGGCCGACCCCGGCTCGGTCTCCTACCTCTTCCACCGCAAGGGAGTGGTCATCGTCCCGCGTGCCGGGCTCACCGAGGACGACGTTCTCGCGGCGGTCCTGGAGGCGGGTGCCGAGGAGGTCAACGACCTCGGTGAGACCTTCGAGGTGCTCAGCGAGGCCACCGACCTGGTGGCGGTGCGCACCGCGCTCCAGGAGGCGGGCATCGACTACGACTCCGCGGACGCGAACTTCGTCCCCACCATGCAGGTGCAGTTGGACGAGGAGGGGGCCCGGAAGATCTTCAAACTGATCGACGCCCTCGAGGACAGCGACGACGTCCAGAACGTCTTCGCCAACTTCGACGTCTCGGACGAGATCATGGCGGCTGTCGACGCCTGAGGCCCCCGGCACGTCCCGTTCGGGTGTCCGTCGCCCCTCCCGGTCCGTCGCGACCGGTGGGACGTCACCGCCCCGTCACCGGGTTCCCCGGCGGCGGGGCGTCGGCGCGCGCCGCGCCGCCCCCGGCCGCGGGCGATTGTCGGAGGTGGGCGTTAACCTGCCGGCAGGGCCCGGCGCGCGCGGCCGACCCCGGAGGGGTGCCCCCGTGGTCCACCGGTGACCATCGGGGTGGGTGCCCGGGCCCGCCGGACGGGGGACCGTCGGGACGGACCCGTCGCCACCGGGCCCGGCCCGGGAAACAACGGCAACCAGGGGAGGACGACGGAGTGCGGGTACTCGGAGTGGATCCGGGGCTCACCCGGTGCGGTCTCGGCGTGGTCGAGGGAACACCGGGACGCCCCCTGCGCATGGCCGCCTTCGGGGTCGTGCGCACCTCGGCCGACGCCCCGATCCCGTCGCGCCTGCTGGAGGTCGAGCGGGGGGTGGAGGCGTGGCTGGAGGAGCACCGACCGGACTGTGTCGCCGTCGAGCGCGTCTTCAGCCAGCACAACGTCAGCACCGTCATGGGGACCGCCCAGGCCGCCGCGGTCGCCATGCTCTGCGCGGCGCGTCGGGATCTGCCGGTGGCGCTGCACACCCCCAGCGAGATCAAGGCGGCCGTCACCGGTAACGGACGCGCCGACAAGGCGCAGGTCGGGGCCATGGTGGCCCGCCTGCTCCGGCTCCCCGCCCCGCCCACACCCGCCGACGCCGCCGACGCCCTGGCGTTGGCGATCTGCCACATCTGGCGCGCCCCCGCCCGCGATCGCCTGGAGCGCGCCCGCGCCGGGGCCCGGCGCGCCGCTCCCGCCCGACTCCCCGAGGACACCCGCCCATGATCGCCTCCGTAGCCGGACCCGTCGCCGCGCTGGGCCCCGACGCCGCCGTCGTGGAGGTGGGCGGGGTCGGTATCAGCGTCCGTTGCACCCCTGACACCCTCTCCGGCCTGCGGGTGGGCGAGCCCGCCCGCCTCGCCACCTCGCTGGTGGTGCGGGAGGACTCCCTGACCCTGTACGGCTTCCCCGACGAGGACGCCCGGCAGACCTTCGAACTGCTCCAGACCGCCGGAGGGGTCGGTCCCCGACTCGCCCAGGCGATGCTCGCCGTGCACCGTCCCGACGACCTGCGACGGGCGGTCGCCACCGGCGACGAGAAGGCGCTCACCGCCGTCCCCGGCATCGGGAAGAAGGGCGCGCAGAAGCTCCTCCTGGAACTCCGCGACCGGCTGGGGGCTCCCGTCGGGGTCGCCGGCGGGCCCGCCGGCGGGCCCGCCGGCGCCGCGACGCCGACGACCTCCTGGGAGGAGCAGTTGCACGCGGCCCTCACCGGTCTGGGATGGTCCGCGCGCGAGGCCGACCTCGGGGTGCGCGAGGTCGAGCCCGAGGCCGCGGCCCGCCTCGCCGAGGGGGCCCGGCCCGAACTGCCCGTCCTGCTGCGCGCCGCGCTGCGCCGACTCGGTGCCAGGAGGTCCGGATGAGCGGCTTTCCGGACGGATCGCGGGGAGCTCCCGAGGAGACCGCCCACCGGTACGGGTACGGCGGGGAGGACCCCGGCTCCGGGGAGGACGCGCGGGACCGATTGGTCGCCGCGGCCCCGGATGGTGAGGACCGCGCCGTGGAGGCCGCGCTGCGCCCCCGCGACCTCGGTGAGTTCATCGGACAGGAGCGGGTGCGCGGCCAGCTGGATTTGGTGTTGAAGGCCGCCCGCGCCCGGGGCGCGACCGCCGACCACGTGCTGCTCTCCGGGGCCCCCGGCCTGGGCAAGACCACCCTCTCCATGATCATCGCCGCCGAGATGGAGGCCCCCATCCGGATCAGCTCCGGACCGGCCATCCAGCACGCCGGCGACCTGGCGGCGATCCTCTCCTCCCTCCAGGAGGGCGAGATCCTCTTCCTCGACGAGATCCATCGCATGTCCCGGCCCGCCGAGGAGATGCTCTACATGGCGATGGAGGACTTCCGGGTCGACGTCATCGTCGGGAAGGGGCCGGGCGCCACGGCCATCCCGCTGGAGCTGCCCCCCTTCACGCTGGTCGGCGCCACCACCCGGGCCGGCCTCCTGCCGCCACCGCTGCGCGACCGCTTCGGCTTCACCGCGCACATGGAGTTCTACGCGCCGGCGGAGCTGGAACGGGTGATCCACCGGTCCGCCGGTCTGCTGAACGTGGAGGTCCGCGCGGAGGGGGCCGCCGAGATCGCCGGGCGGTCGCGGGGCACCCCGCGGATCGCCAACCGGCTGCTGCGACGGGTGCGCGACTACGCCCAGGTGAAGGGCGACGGTGTCATCACCCGGGGGATCGCCGCCGCGGCGCTGGAGGTCTACGAGGTGGACGAGCGCGGTCTGGACCGTCTGGACCGCTCGGTGCTCGACGCCCTGCTGCGGCTTTTCACCGGCGGGCCGGTGGGCCTCTCCACGCTCGCCGTCGCGGTGGGGGAGGAGCGCGAGACGGTGGAGGAGGTGGCCGAGCCCTTCCTGGTCAGGGAGGGGCTGCTGGCCCGTACACCACGTGGTCGGGTCGCCACTCCGGCCGCCTGGAACCACATGGGACTCGCCCCGCCGCGGCAGCGCGGGGAGTCGCCGGGCGGTGGTCTGTTCGAGGAGTGAGCCCCGGCGCGTACCCCGTCGCGGCGGGGCACGCCGTACGGTGGGAGCCATCGGAACGGAACTTACGCGGTGTCCACGACGTTGTTACGCCGGTAAGGCCTCGCTTAGACTGCGCCGATGCCGGCCCCGGGGCCGGGACCGTCCACCCACACGCCAGGCCACGTCACATCGGTCACATGAAGGAATAACCTCCGCCGTGGAACTCTTCCTCCCGCTCATCCTGCTGATCGGCGTCATGCTTCTCATGTCCCGTTCGGCCCGAAACAAGCAGCGCCAGATGATGGAAATGCGCGATGCGATGGAACCGGGCACCGGTGTCCGGACCATCGGCGGCATGTACGCACTGGTCAAGGAGGTCCGCGAGGACTCCGTGCTGCTGGAGGTCGCTCCGGGGGTGCCCGCGCTCTACGTCAAGAGCTCGATCGCCGCCGTGCTCGACGCCGACGAGTATCGGAGGATCGTCAACGACGAGCCCTGGCCGGAGGACGACGGTGAGACCCCCGTGGTTCCCGACGACGCCTCCTCGCTGACGGGTGGGGAGGGCGCCGACCGCCCCGCCGACGGCGAGCGGGACGAGCCGGTCGGGCTGGACAAACCGACCGACGCCGCCGGTGAGGCCCCCGCCGGCGAGGCCGGGGACGACACCCCCCGGCGCGATCGCCGCGACGGCTCCGCCGAGGACGACGGGAACGGGCCCCGGTCCTGATCCGCCGGGTGGCGCCGACCCGTCGTCGGTCGCCGCCCCACGGGACCCTCCCCCACACCCCGTTCACAACCGCCGACACCCGCCGAGCCGTGCCGCGATCACCGGGCGCGGGCCGCTGGACAGAGAGAAGACGAGAAGGTGGCTGGACCGAATCAGGACTTCAGGTCCCCCAGGAAGGACCTCAGGTCCTCGCAGGCCAAGCCCGGCCGCGCCCTGCTTGCGCTGTCGCTGCTGGCGGTGCTCCTCACCGGTGGCATGTTCCTCACCGGTGCCAACACCCCCCGCCTGGGCATCGACCTGGCGGGGGGCACGAGCATCACGCTGAGCGCCACCGAGGACTCCCGGAACGACGGGGCCGTCACCGAGGAGAACCTCGCCACGGCCGTGGACATCATCGAGCGCCGGGTCAACGGGCTGGGTGTCTCCGAGGCCACCGTCCAGTCCCAGGGCGACCGCAACATCGTGGTGAACATCCCGCAGGGCACCGATGAGACACAGGCCCGCGAGCAGGTCGGCACCACCGCCCAGCTCGGCTTCCGCCAGGTGCTCTCGGTACAGCCCGCCTTCACCCTCCCCGAGGGTGAGGAGGGCGGGGAACCCGGTGACGCCGAGAACGGGGAGGGCGACGGTGAGACCGCCGAGGAGCCCGGAACCGAGGGCGACGCGGAGGAGTCGGGGGAGGAGTCCGGGGAGAACGACGGCGACTCCACCGACCAGAGCCTGCGGGCCCCCGGCGCCCCCGCCGGCGCGACAACCGTCACCAACGCCTCCTTCCGTACCGACGAGACCACCGACGAGGCCGTCGAGGAGACCGACGGCACCGATGAGGGGACCGCGCAGGAGGACGGCGAGGAGTCCGAGGAGGACGGTGCCCCGGGTGAGGGCGAGGAGGGCTTCGAGCTCCCCGAGGCCGAGTCCGGTCTCGCCGCCGAACTCGCCGCCCTGGACTGCTCCACCCCCGAGGCCCGCCAGGAGGCCCGTTCGGCCGCGGCCGACGCCCCCGACGAGAACCCGATCGTCGCCTGCGACGAGGAGGGCTTCTACAAGTACGAGCTCGGCCCGGTGGCCGTGCCCGGCACCGACATCACCGGCGCCGACTCGGTCTACGACACCCAGCAGGGCCTGGGCTGGATCGTCACCATGGACTTCAACTCGGAGGGTGCCCGCAAGTTCGCGGACATCACGGCCCAGTTGGCCACCGAGTTCGAGCCCCGCAACCAGTTCGCCATCGTCCTCGACGGCGAGGTCCGCTCCGCACCCCGCGTCTCCGAGCGGCTGGGCGGCGGCAGCGCCATGATCCAGGGCAACTTCGACTCCGAGACCGCCGGCGCGCTGGCCAACGTCCTGAAGTTCGGCGCCCTGCCGATCACCTTCGAGATCGCCAACGTCAACACGGTCTCCCCGACGTTGGGCAGCGAGCAGCTGCGCGCCGGTCTGATCGCCGGCGGTATCGGTCTGGCCCTGGTCGTGGGCTACCTGGTCTTCTACTACCGGGCCCTGTCCGTGATCGCGGTCTCCAGCCTCATCCTGATGGCGGGGCTGACCTACGTGATCATGACGCTGCTCGGCCCGGCGATCGGCTTCGCGCTGAGCCTGCCGGCCATCTGCGGCGCCATCGTGGCCGTCGGCATCACGGCGGACTCGTTCATCGTCTACTTCGAACGGGTCCGTGACGAGGTGCGGGCGGGGCGGCCGATCCGGGCCGCGATCGAGCGCGGCTGGCCCCGGGCCCGCCGCACGATCATCGTCTCCGACGTGGTCTCCTTCCTCTCCGCGATCGTGCTCTTCCTGGTCTCGGTCGGCTCGGTGCAGGGCTTCGCCTTCGTGCTCGGCCTGACCACCGCCCTGGACCTGCTCATCGTGTTCCTGCTCACCAAGCCGATGCTGACCCTGGCCGGGCGCCGCAAGTTCTTCGCCAGGGGCCACAAGTGGTCCGGTCTCGACCCCAAGCGCCTCGGGGCCAGGCCACCGATCCGTCGCACCGGCCGTCGTCCGGTCCCCGTCACCGCCGAACCGAAGGAGGCCTGAGATGGCGAGCCTCTCCACTCTCGGTGCCAGGATCTACCGAGGCGAGACCGCCTACGACTTCGTGGGCCGGCGGAAGTTCTGGTACGCCGTCTCGATCCTCCTGGTGATCGTCTCGCTCACCGGTCTGGGCGTCCGCGGCCTGTTCCTGGGCGTGGAGTTCCAGGGCGGGGCGGTCTTCACCGTCCCGGCGAGCGCGGAGTTGTCCACCGACGAGGGTCGTCGGGTCGCGGAGGAGGCGTCCGGCAACGACGCCCGGGTGCAGGAACTGGGCAGCGGCGCGCTGCGGATCCAGGTCACCGGCCTGGACACCGACGAGTCCGACGCCACCCGTGCCGCGATCGCCGACGAGGTGGGCCTGGAGGCCACGGAGATCGACGCCGAACTGGTCGGTCCCAGTTGGGGTCAACAGATGACCAGCAAGGCGTTCCAGGGAATGATCGTCTTCCTTGTGCTGGTGACGATCTATCTGGCCTTCGCGTTCGAATGGCGGATGTCCCTGGCGGCGCTCGTCGCGATGGCCTTCGACCTCGTGGTCACGGTCGGCGTCTACGCGCTGGTCGGCTTCGAGGTCACCCCCGGCTCGGTCGTCGGCCTCCTCACCATCCTGGGCTATTCGCTCTACGACACGGTGGTGGTCTTCGACAAGGTTCAGGAGAAGACCCGCATCGTCCAGAAACAGAGCCGGTACACCTACGGGGAGTTGGCCAATCAGGGCGTCAACTCCGTGGTGGTCCGCTCGATCAACACCTCGGTGACCGCGCTGTTGCCGGTGGCCGGCCTGCTGTTCATCGGTACCGGCCTGCTGGCGGGCGGGATGCTCAAGGACATCGCCCTGCCGCTGTTCGTGGGCCTGGCCGCGGGTACCTTCTCCTCCATCTTCATCGCCACCCCGCTGGTGGTGGACTTCCGCCTCCGCGACCCGGAGATCGCCGCGCACAACCGGCGGATCCTGGACAAGCGGGCCGAGCGCGGCATCGCCGCCCCCTCCCCGGCCGCGCACGGCCGGATGGAGGGCGATGAGGCCGCTGACGCCCAGCGGGACACCGACACCGCCGAGTGGGACGAGGACGGTGCCGGGGACCCGGCGGCCGCGGCCGGTGTCCCCGGACCCGGTCGGGGGGACGGCGGGGGAAGCAGTGCGGCCGGTGACGCCGACTACGTCACCGTCGAGCGCCGCCAGCCGGTCTCCCGCTCCCGCGGTCGCGGCCGTCCCTCGGGGAAGCGGCGGTGAGCGGGACGACGGGCGGTACCCCGTTCGCCCCGGTCACCGAGGCGCAGCGCCGGTTGTTGCTGGATCGGATCCGGGACGTCCCCGATCACCCGAAGCCGGGCGTGGTCTTCAAGGACATCACCCCGCTGCTGGCCGATCCGGCCGCCCTGGCGGTGGTGACCGACACCCTGGCGGCGATCTGCCGGCGGTACGGCGCCACCAAGGTCGCCGGGCTGGAGGCGCGCGGGTTCATCCTCGCCGCCCCGGCGGCGGTCCGGGCGGGGATCGGGTTCATACCGGTCCGCAAGGCGGGCAAGTTGCCCGGCGCCACCCTGGGCCAGAGCTACGAGCTGGAGTACGGCACCGCCGAGATCGAGCTGCACGCGGAGGATCTCGGTCCCTCGGACCGCGTCCTGGTGATCGACGACGTGCTCGCCACCGGCGGGACCGCCGAGGCGTCGCTGCGACTGATCCGTCGCACCGGTGCCGAGATCGCCGGTCTGGCGGTCCTGATGGAGCTGGGCTTCCTGGCCGGACGCGAACGACTGGACCCCGCCCTGGGGTCCGCCCCGCTGGAGGTTCTGCTCTCCATCTGAGGCGTTTCGGGCGCGCGGTGGGTTCACCCCCCCCGGCCGCCTCGTCCGATGCCGTGAACGACACCCGATCCCGGTGTTCGGCCCCTCTTTTCCCGGAGGGTCCGGACACCGGGATCCCCGTGTTCGGGGCGTCGTGCGGTCTCCCGACGGGTCCTTCCGGGGGAGCGCCCGGGGTCCGGTCGCTACCATGGCATTCCGAACGTCTTCCGGGAGCGCTCTTGCCAGACCAGATCCAGCCGAGCCCCCCCGCCGGGCGCCACCCCCGTGAGGCCCCCCGGTCGCAGGCCCCCGCCCCGACGAAGGCGTCCTCGAAGGCACCGGCGAAGAAGGGCGGGCGGGCCGACGGGCCCGAGGCCCCCCCGTCCCCCGCCCCGGGGGCCCCGGCCGTCTCGGGGGTCTCCGGGCGCTCGGGGTCCTCCAACCGGGTGCGGGCCCGACTGGCCCGGCTGGGCGTGCAGCGTTCCAACCCCTACAACCCGGTCCTGGAGCCCCTGCTGCGGGTGGTCCGGGCCAACGACCCCAAGGCGGACACCGCCTCCCTGCGCAAGTTGGAGCGCGCCTACCAGGTCGCGGAGCGCTGGCACCGGGGTCAGAAGCGTCGCAGCGGTGACCCGTACATCACCCACCCGCTGGCGGTCACGACCATCCTGGCCGAGTTGGGCATGGACTCGGCCACCCTGATGGCGGGACTGCTGCACGACACGGTGGAGGACACCGAGTACGGTCTGGAGGCGTTGCGCCGGGACTTCGGGGACCAGGTCGCGCTCCTGGTGGACGGCGTCACCAAGCTGGACAAGGTCAAGTTCGGCGAGGCCGCGCAGGCCGAGACGGTCCGCAAGATGGTCGTCGCCATGGCCCGCGACCCGCGGGTGCTGGTCATCAAACTGGCCGACCGGTTGCACAACATGCGCACCATGCGCTTCCTGAAGCGGGAGAAGCAGGAGCAGAAGGCGCGCGAGACGTTGGAGATCTACGCCCCGCTGGCCCACCGGTTGGGCATGAACACGATCAAGTGGGAGCTGGAGGACCTGGCCTTCGCCATCCTCTACCCGAAGATGTACGACGAGATCGTCCGGCTGGTCGCCGAGCGGGCCCCGAAGCGGGACGAGTACCTCGAGACGGTCATCGCCGAGGTGCAGGCCGACCTGCGCGGCGCCCGGATCAAAGCTTCGGTCAACGGCCGCCCCAAGCACTACTACAGCGTGTACCAGAAGATGATCGTGCGGGGCCGCGACTTCGCGGAGATCTACGACCTGGTCGGCATCCGCCTCCTGGTGGACAGTGTCCGCGACTGCTACGCGGCGCTGGGGACGGTCCACGCGCGCTGGAACCCGGTGCCCGGGCGCTTCAAGGACTACATCGCGATGCCGAAGTTCAACATGTACCAGTCGTTGCACACGACGGTCATCGGGCCCGGTGGCAAGCCGGTCGAACTCCAGATCCGCACCTTCGACATGCACCGTCGGGCGGAGTACGGCATCGCCGCCCACTGGAAGTACAAGCAGCAGGCCGTCGCCGGTGTCTCCAAGGTGCGCACCGACGCCCCGCCGACCAAGGGGGACCGGGGCGAGGCGGTCAACGACATGGCCTGGCTGCGGCAGTTGCTGGACTGGCAGAAGGAGACCGAGGATCCGGGCGAGTTCCTGGAGTCGCTGCGGTTCGACCTCTCCCGGCACGAGGTCTTCGTCTTCACGCCCAAGGGCGATGTCATCGCGCTGCCGACCGGCTCCACCCCGGTGGACTTCGCGTACGCGGTGCACACCGAGGTCGGTCACCGCACGATAGGCGCCAAGGTCAACGGTCGGTTGGTGCCGCTGGAGTCCACCCTGGACCACGGCGACACGATCGAGGTCTTCACCTCCAAGGCGCCGGGCGCGGGCCCCTCCCGGGACTGGCTGGGCTTCGTGAAGTCCCCCCGGGCCCGCAACAAGATCCGCGGCTGGTTCTCCAAGGAGCGCCGCGAGGAGGCCATCGAACAGGGCAAGGACGCCATCGTGCGGGCCATGCGCAAACAGAACCTGCCGATCCAGCACATCCTCACCGGCGATTCGCTGGTCACCCTCGCCCACGAGATGCGCTACCCCGACATCTCCTCGCTGTACGCGGCGATCGGGGAGGGACACGTCTCGGCCCAGAGCGTGGTCCAGAAGCTGGTGCAGGCGGTCGGTGGCGAGGAGGCGGCCGGGGAGGACGTGGCCGAGGCGTCGCCACCGGTGCCCAGCCGGACCAAGCGGCGCAGCAGCGCGGACCCGGGCGTGGTGGTCAAGGGTGTGGACGACGTGTGGGTCAAACTGGCCCGCTGCTGTACCCCGGTCCCCGGTGATCCGATCATCGGCTTCGTCACCCGTGGCAGCGGGGTCTCCGTCCACCGCGCGAACTGCGTGAACGTCGACTCCCTCTCCCGCGAGCCGGAGCGGATCCTCGAGGTCGAGTGGGCGCCGACGCAGTCCTCGGTGTTCCTGGTCGCCATCCAGGTCGAGGCGCTGGATCGCTCCCGGCTGCTCTCGGACGTCACCCGGGTGCTCTCCGACCAGCACGTCAACATCCTGTCCGCCGCCGTGCAGACCTCCCGGGACCGGGTGGCGATCTCCCGCTTCACCTTCGAGATGGGGGACGCCAAGCACCTGGGTCACGTACTGAAGGCCGTGCGGGGGGTGGAGGGCGTCTACGACGTCTACCGGGTGACCTCCACCCGGCGCCCGGAGCAGCAGCGGACCTGATCCGGAACCGGCCCCGGCCCGGTCGTGTGGCGCGACCGGCGCGGATCAGCCGCCGAACTCGCGCAGCCCCTTCAACGCCTGCTCCAGGAGCGCCCGGCGTCCCTCCAGCTCCCGCTCCAGCTTCTGCGCCTTGGCGGTGTTGCCGGCCTCCCGGGCGGTCGCGATCTGGCGCTCCAGCCGGTCCACGGCGTCCTGGAGCTGACCGGTCAGCCCCGCCGCACGGGCCCGTGCCTCGGGGTTGGTGCGGCGCCACTCGGTCTCCTCGGCCTCCTGCACCGCCCGCTCCACGGTCTGGATCCGGCCCTCGATCGCGGCCCGGGACTCCCGGGGGACGTGTCCGATGGCCTCCCAGCGCTCACCGATGGATCGCAACGCGGCCCGCGCCGTCCTCACGTCGCCGATCGGCAGCAGTTTCTCGGCCTCCAGGGCCAGCTCCTCCTTCTTCGCCAGGTTCTCCCGGTACTCGGTGTCGCGCTCGGCGAACACCTCGCCCCGGGCCGCGAAGAAGGCGTCCTGGGCGGCCCGGAACCGGGTCCACAGGTCCTCCTCCGCGTCCCGCTGGGCGCGACCGGCGGCCTTCCACTCCCGCATCAGTTCGCGGTAGCGGGCCGCGGTGGGACCCCAGTCGGTGGAGGAGGACAGGGCCTCGGCCTCGGAGATCAGCTTCTCCTTGCGACGCCGGGTCTCCTCGCGCTGCGAGTCCAGCGCGGCGAAGTGCGCCTTGCGTCGCTTGGAGAAGGCCGAGCGGGCGTGGGAGAAGCGGTGCCACAGCTCGTCGTCGGTCTTCCGGTCCAGCCGGGGAAGGCCCTTCCAGGTGTCCACCAGGGCACGCAAACGCTCCCCGGTGGCCCGCCACTGGTCACCGGCCGCCAGCTCCTCGGCCTCGGCGACCAGGTTCTCCTTGGCCTTCCGGGCCTCCTCGAGTTGCCGGTTGCGCGCGACCTTCCGCTCCTCGCGGCGCTCGTCCACCGTCGCGGTCAGCCGGTCCAGTCGCTTCGACAACGCGTCGAGGTCGCCCACGGCGTGGGCCTCGTCCACCTGTTGCCGGAGGTGGGCGATGGCCGCCAGCGCGTCCTTGGTCGCGAGATCGGTGGTGCGCACCCGGCGCTCCAGCAGTCCGATCTCCACCACGATTCCCTCGTACTTCCGCTCGAAGTAGGCGAGGGCCTCATCGGGCGAGCCCGCCTGCCAGGAGCCGGCGACCTTCTCCCCGTCGGCAGTCCGCACGTACACGGTGCCCGTCTCGTCGACGCGGCCCCACGGGTCGCTGCTCACAGCGCCTCCTCCACCATGACACCGCCGGGATCCGATCCCGTGGTGTCGTCCACAGTGTCCATCCGGCGTTCGGCCGGCACGCCGCGGGGATACGGGGATCCGACGGGCGCGTCCGGTGTGCGGCCGGGAGTCCTCCCGGGTCCCTCGGATCCCTCGGGCCCCGACTCCCGGTCGGGCCGCAGCCGGAGCGGCCCGCACCCCGCAAACATAGGCGACGCGCCGCCCGGCTGTCCGCACCTCGCGGCACCGAAATTGTCCACCTCGCCGCCCCGTCGCGCGTTCGGGGGTGCCCGGGAGGCGCGGGGCGGTGTCGATCCGCCCGGTGTCGTCCTCCGCCGTGCCGTGGCCGGTGCCCCCTTCCGGTCCCGTTCCCGGCGGGGAGAACCGATCGGACGGCCCGGCCCGGTGGCCCGGTGGACGGGCGGCGAGGTGTTCGACCCTCCCGGGCGGCCCCCTGTAGGCTTTCGGGCGCAGGGCGTCCCCGGCGCGTCCGCGATCGGGGCGCCGCGCCCGTCGAGGCTCGATGGAAATCGATAGAGAAGGTGACACCCGTGCTCGTTGCCGGATTCCCCGCGGGGGCCTGGGGCACCAACTGCTACCTGGTGGCCCCCGGACCCGGTGAGGAATGCGTGATCATCGACCCGGGTCACCGGGCCGCCGAAGGCGTCGCGGAAACCGTCGCCCGACACCGCCTCAAGCCGGTCGCGGTGATCCTCACCCACGGACACATCGACCACGTCGCCTCGGTCGTACCGGTCTGCGGCGCCCACGACGTGCCCGCCTGGATCCACCCGCGGGACCGGTACATGCTCTCCGACCCGGAGAAGGCGCTGGGCCGCGCGATCGGTGCCCCCCTGATGGGGGAGCTGACGGTGGGGGAGCCCGACGACCTGCGCGAGCTGACCGACGGCGGAGTGCTGGAGCTGGCCGGCATGGAGTTCTCGGTCGCCCACGCCCCGGGCCATACCAAGGGGTCGGTGACCTACCGGATGCCCGAGGGGCCGGAGTTGCCGCCGGTGTTCTTCTCGGGCGACCTGTTGTTCGCCGGCTCCATCGGACGCACCGACCTTCCCGGCGGCGACCACGACGAGATGATGGACTCCCTCGCCCGTGTGTGCCTGCCGCTGGCCGACGAGACGGTGGTGCTCTCCGGCCACGGGCCGCAGACCACCATCGGCCGCGAGCGGGTCGGCAACCCCTACCTCGGACCCCTGGCCGGGGGTGCCGCCGGGGCCCCCGCCCCGTCACGCCGCCTCCCGTGACCCGGCGGGTCGTACCCCCGTCGTTCCCGGGAACCGCGCCGCGCGTGCCGTCCCCGATGACCATCTGACCCCGCGCCGTGCGGCTCCGCCGGCGCGTCGAGAGCGGAATCCGGATCCCCTGTGAGTACCTTCAAGGCCCCCAAGGGCACCTACGACCTGCTGCCGCCGGACTCCGAGGAGTTCCTGGCCGTCCGCGAGGCCCTGTCGGCACCGCTGCGCCGGGCCGGCTACGGCTACGCCGAGACCCCCGGTTTCGAGGACGTGGAACTCTTCGCCCGCGGTGTGGGCGAGTCCACGGACATCGTCACCAAGGAGATGTACACCCTCACCACCAAGGGCGGCAGCCGCCTGGCGCTGCGCCCCGAGGGCACGGCGTCGGTGTTGCGCGCGGCCCTGGAGGCCAACCTGCACCGTACCGGCAACCTGCCGGTCAAACTGTGGTACTCCGGTTCCTACTACCGCTACGAGCGCCCCCAGAAGGGCCGTTACCGACACTTCTCACAGATCGGCGCGGAGGCGATCGGGGCCGAGGACCCGGCCCTGGACGCCGAGCTGATCGTGTTGGCCGTGGACGCCCATCGCGCCCTGGGCCTGCGGGAGGTTCGGCTGCTGCTCAACTCGCTGGGCGACCGCGCCTGCCGGCCCGTCTACCGGGAGCGTCTCCAGGAGTTCCTGCGCGGCCTGGATCTGGACGAGGAGACCCGGCGGCGGGGGGAGATCAACCCGCTGCGGGTCCTGGACGACAAGCGTCCCGCCGTCCGGGCGCAGCTCGCCGACGCGCCCCTGCTGCGGGATCACCTGTGCGACGCCTGCCGCGGTTACCACGCCCGGGTCCGCGACCTGCTGGACACGGCCGGCGTGGTCTACGAGGACGATCCCGCGCTGGTGCGCGGTCTCGACTATTACACGAGGACCACCTTCGAATTCGTGCACGAGGGGCTGGGCGCGCAGGCCGCGATCGGTGGCGGTGGACGGTACGACGGGCTGTCGGAGATGATCGGCGGCCCCGCGCTGCCCTCGGTCGGTTGGGCGCTGGGCGTGGACCGCACGGTCCTCGCGCTCCGGGCCGAGAACGTGGCGACCGACCGCCCGGCCGCGACCGACGTCTACGCGGTACCGCTCGGCGAGGAGGCCGCCGGCACGCTGTTCGGGCTGGTCACGGACCTGCGGCGGTCCGGGGTGGCGGCCGATCTGGCCTACGGGGGCAAGGGTTTGAAGAACGCGATGAAGTCCGCGGGGCGATCCGGGGCGCGCTGGGCGGTGATCGCCGGTGAGCGGGACCTGGCCGAGGGGGCGGTCCAGCTCAAGGACCTGACCACCGGGGAGCAGGAAGCGGTCGCACTGGACAAGGTGGCGGCGGAGATCGTCCGGCGGCTGGAAACGACCGCTCCGATGTCTTCGTCCGGGACGGAAAGGTGAGGGCCCGGGGCACAATGAGGTGAGTGGGATCCGAGGGGGCGGCGGACGGGGTGATGCCCCGCCGGTCGGGGTCGTGGTGCCGCGTCGCAGGGTGTGACGCGGTGGGACGGAACGCCGCGCGGGTGCGGCGGTGAGGGCTGTCCCATCTCATCGAGGGAACCGAGGACATCGGAGAACATGACGACGACAGCGCCTCCGGACAACGCACCTCCCGCATCCGGAGCCGATCACGGAACCGAGCCCGCTTCACCCGATCCCGCGGGGGTGGGAGCCGGTCGGCCCTTCTCCCTGCTGCTGGTGATCACCGGTTTCCTCGGCCTGCTGGCCGCCTGGGTGATCACGCTCGACAAGTTCAGCCTCCTGGAGGACCCGGACTTCGTGCCGGCGTGCAGCATCAACCCGGTGCTCTCCTGCGGCAACATCATGGAGAGCCGGCAGGCGGAGGTCTTCGGCTTCCCCAACCCGATGCTGGGCATGGTCGCCTACGGCGTGGTCATCGCCATCGGCACGGGGCTGCTGGCCGGGGCCCGCTATCGCCGCTGGTACTGGATGGGCCTGCAGGCCGGCACGCTCTTCGGCGTGGCCTTCTGCACCTGGCTGATGTACCAGTCGCTGTACGTCATCGGCGCCCTGTGTCTGTGGTGCTCCCTGGCCTGGATCGCCACCATCGTCATGTTCTGGTACACCACCGTGCACAACCTGCGGCACCGGATGCTGCCCGCCCCCGAAGGGCTGCGGCGCGGCCTGATGGAGTTCCACTGGGTCCCGCCGGCGCTGCACATCGGCGTCATCGGGATGCTCGTCCTCACCCGCTGGTGGGACTACTGGATCGGCTGAGCGCCACGATCCACCGCATCCACCGGGGCCGGACGAACCATCGGGGTTCGTCCGGCCCCGGTGGATGCGGTGGATAGGGTCGTGGGGTGGAAGCCGACCTGTTCACCGCCGCCGCCGAGGAACGGCGGGAGAAGGATCCCTCCTCCGTGCCGCTGGCGGTCCGGATGCGCCCCCGAACCCTCGACGAGGTCGCCGGGCAGCGGCACCTGCTGCGTCCCGGTTCCCCGCTGCGACGCCTGGTGGCGGGCCGGGCCGGCGGACCTGCCGGGCCCGCCTCGGTCATCCTGTGGGGGCCTCCCGGCACCGGGAAGACGACCCTCGCCTCGATCGTCAGCAACGCCACCGATCGTCGCTTCACCGAATTGTCGGCGATCAGCGCGGGCGTGCGGGAGGTGCGGGCGGTCATCGAGGGGGCCCGTCGCGCGGTGGGCACGCACGGCCGCGAGACCGTGCTCTTCCTGGACGAGATCCACCGCTTCAGCAAGGCGCAGCAGGACTCCCTGCTGCCGGCGGTGGAGAACCGCTGGATCACCCTGATCGCCGCGACCACCGAGAACCCGCATTTCTCGGTGATCACACCGCTGCTCTCCCGTTCCCTGCTGCTCACCCTCGAGCCGTTGACCGAGGAGGACCTGCGGGAGCTGGTACGACGGGCGGTGGCCGGGGAACGCGGCCTGAACGGCACGGTGACCCTTCCGGAGGAGACCGAGCGGCAGCTGCTGAGGTTGGCCGGAGGGGATGCCCGCAGGGCCCTCACGGCCCTGGAGGCCGCCGCCGGCGCCACCCTGGAGGAGAGCGGCACGGAGATCACGCCGGCCGTCCTGGAACGGACGGTGGACCGGGCCGCGGTGGCCTACGACCGGGACGGCGACCAGCACTACGACGTGGCCAGCGCCCTGATCAAGTCGATCCGGGGCTCGGACGCCGACGCGGCCCTGCACTGGCTGGCGCGCATGGTCGACGCGGGGGAGGACCCCCGGTTCATCGCCCGGCGCCTGATGATCGCCGCGAGCGAGGACATCGGCCTGGCCGAGCCGCAGGCCCTGTCCACCGCGGTGGCGGCCGCGCAGGCGGTCGCGATGATCGGTTTCCCGGAGGCCCGGATCATCCTCTCCCAGGCGGTTCTGGCGTTGGCCCTGGCCCCGAAGTCCAACAGTGCCGTGGTGGCGATCGACGAGGCGCTCGGGGACGTCCGGGCCGGGCGCACCGGGCCGGTCCCGGCGCACCTGCGGGACAGCCATTACGCGGGCGCGCGATCCCTGGGGCACGGCGCCGCGTACGTCTACCCGCACGACCTGCCCGGCGGTATCGCCGCCCAGCAGTACGCGCCCGACGCGGCGCGGGGGCGACGCTACTACCGGCCCGGTCGGCACGGGGCGGAGGCCCGCTACGCGGAGGTCTCCGAGCGGGTACGGGCCCGACTGGCGGGGGACGGGCCGACCGCCCGGAGCGGGGGGACGGAGGCGCCGGCGGTGTCCGGGGGAGGCGCGGAGCCGGTCGAGGGCGTGACCGGCCACCCCGGTGGGGGGGACGACCGTACGACGGATGGGGGCGGGGAGGGCTGAGCCCGCGGGCGGCCGCGCCTCTCCCCGGCTCCGGAGAACCGCCGGGCTCCGGGGGAGCCCGGCGGTTCTCCCGGTTCCCGGGCCCGTGGAGCCGTGGCCCGACGGGAGTCGGGCCGTCAGTGGGAGCCCCGATCCGTCGTCGTACCCCGGACGGTGTCGAAGAGTCGGTGCATCGCGCAGCGCAGTTCGGTGGTGTCCCGCACGGGACGCGGGAAGTCGAACCGGGCGTCGAAGCCGGTCGGTCCCCCACCGGGGCGCTCCCCGTCCCAGAAACGCACCCGCAGCCCGAAGCGGTCCAGGGCGAGCGGGGCGACCCGTCCCCGGGCGGCCCGGTCGGCGGTCGCCGGGTCCAGCAGTCGGCACAGGCCGTGCAGGTGCTCCCGGTGCGCGGCCGCGAGGTGCTGCAACAGTTCCGCCTCGTGGCGTGCCAGCGGGTCGGTACGGGCCGCGGAGAACTCCTCCGCGGTCACGTGTTCGGCTCCCCACAGGTCATCGGTGTACGCCTCGCCGACCTCCAGCACGAGCGTCGTGGGTCCCCCGGCATCACCGGGGGAGGGGAACGGGCGCGGGCCGGCGGTCAGTCGCTCCGCGCGAACGGCCTGCTCAGGGGAGGGAACGCGCAACCAACCCGCCACCCAGCCGCGTCCGCGGATCCTGTGGGGGACGGCGACGGGCGCCACGTCTGTGATTTCCATCACGCAGGTGGGCGCGTGGTGCACCCGGTCCGTGACCGCCGAGGCGGCGGGCGAATTCACCTCCACCAGGAGGAATACGGTACCGTCGGTGTCCACGGCACGAATCTCGGAACGGCTGTGCCCTCCTTCGTCGGAGGCAGGTCCCGGGATGACGAGCCTGGCCGATGCGCTTGAATCGGTCATCGTGCGCACGCGCTCCGCGGCCGAAGGTCGCTGGGCGTCGTCCGCCGTGGGGCGCGGCTGACCCGTCTTGGGGCTCCCGGTACGAGACATGTGCACTCCCTGAGATAAGGTAAGGCTAACCTAAGTTACACGGAGGTTCCTCCCACGTGAACCAGTCGCGTCCCAAGGTCAAGAAGTCGCGGGCGCTCGGCGTGGCCCTGACCCCCAAGGCGGTCAAGTACTTCGAGAAGCGCCCCTACCCGCCGGGTGTCCACGGTCGGGGTCGCAAGCAGACCAGTGACTACAAGGTCCGTCTGCTCGAGAAGCAGCGTCTGCGCGCGCAGTACGACATCAGCGAGCGACAGCTGGCCCGTGCCTACGACCGCGCTCGGAAGGTCGACGGCAAGACGGGTGAGGCACTCATCGTCGAGCTCGAGCGCCGTCTGGACGCGCTCGTCCTGCGGGCCGGCCTGGCCCGCACCATCTACCAGTCCCGCCAGATGGTGGTCCACGGCCACATCGAGGTCAACGGCCGGAAGGTGGACAGGCCCTCCTACATCGTCCGTCCGGACGACGTGGTGCGGGTCCGCGAGCGCAGCCGCGAGAAGACCCCCTTCCAGGTCGCCCGTGAGGGTGGCTGGGCCGGTGACGGTGAGACCCCGCGCTACCTGCAGGTCAACCTGCAGGCGCTGGCGTTCCGCCTCGACCGCGACCCGCTGCGCAAGGAGATCCCGGTCATCTGCGACGAGCAGATGGTCGTCGAGTACTACGCCCGCTGATCCCCTCCCGTCGTCCCCGTGACGACGGGAACGGGCGGGTGTACCGGCCCCGCCGGACGGACCGAGAGGCCGTCCGGTGGGGCCGGTCGCGTTCCCGGCGCGGCACGCCGGGCCCCGGCGCCCCCGTGACCCGTAGACTTCGGGGCGCGGGCGGACGCCGCGCCCGACAATCGGTGCGGTCCGTGGGCCCCGGCGCGATAGGCTCGGGAGCCCGGCCCGGGGATTCGAGCGGCGCGCCGGCACGGCCGGTCGGTCCGCCCGACCCGGGTGCCCCGGGAGCCCGTCCCGGGAGCCCGTCCCGAACGGGTGGAGGAAGCCGGGAGAAGCCGGGAAAGCCGAGAGAAACGGTGGGAACGTGTCCGGTGGAGAGGTGGCCGGCCTTCTGGTGGCGGTCTTCTGGGCCATTCTGGTGTCCTTCCTCGCCGTCGTGCTGACCCGGCTCGCCGTCGCACTGCGGGCGGCCACCCGACTGGTGGAGGACCTGACCGAACGGGCGGTCCCCCTGTTGGGCGAGGCCACCGACACCGTGCGCTCCGCGCAGAGCCAGTTGGACCGGGTGGACGCCATCGCGGGAGACATCCGCGAGGTCACCGCCAACGCCTCCGCGCTCTCCACCACCGTCTCCTCGACCTTCGGAGGGCCCCTGGTGAAGGTCGCCGCCTTCGGCTACGGGGTACGTCGCGCGCTGGCCCGGCGCCGAGCCGTTGAGGACCCCGCGGCGGTGACCCCGCCCCGCACCGTGCCCGCCGCCCGACGGGCGGCGCGCCGCTCCCGACGCGGCTGACGGCCGCCGAGAGAGGACCGAGATGTTCCGCCGTACCTTCTGGTTCACCGCGGGCGCCGCGACCGGCATCTGGGCCACCACCCGGGTGCACCGCGCCCTGCGGGCCCTGGAGCCCGACGCGCTGGCCGCCCGCGCCCTGGACCGCGCGGCCCTCGCCGGCCGCCGGGCCCGGACCTTCGCCGGGGACGTCCGCGAGGGCATGGCCCGACGCGAGCGCGAACTCGGCGAGGCGCTGGGCCTGACCGACGACCCCGACGGCGGGGACGCCCGCCGGGTCCGTGCCCTCGGCGCGGGGCTCCCGCCCGGTGCCCTCCCCGGACCGTCCTTCCCCGGGAGGACCGTTCCGGGACGGGCCCTGCCCACCCCGGGCCCTCTTCGGAACCAGACCAACCACCCGACCGGAAAAGAGGACCACTGATGGAGTCGGCCGAAATCCGCCGCCGATGGCTGAGCTTCTTCGAGGAGCGCGGACACACCCCCGTGCCCTCGGCATCGCTCATCGCGGACGACCCGACCCTGCTGCTGATCCCCGCCGGGATGGTGCCCTTCAAGCCCTATTTCCTCGGTGAGGCGGCCCCGCCCGCGCCACGTGTCACCAGCGTGCAGAAGTGCGTCCGCACCCCGGACATCGAGGAGGTGGGCAGGACCACCCGGCACGGCACGTTCTTCCAGATGTGCGGCAACTTCTCCTTCGGCGACTACTTCAAGGAGGGGGCCATCACCCTCGCCTGGGAGTTGCTCACCGCCTCGGTGCCGCAGGGGGGTTACGGCCTGGACCCCGAGCGGTTGTGGATCACGGTCTACGAGGACGACGACGAGGCGGAGACCATTTGGCGGGAGAAGGTCGGTGTACCCGCCGAGCGCATCCAGCGGTTGGGCAAGAAGGACAACTACTGGGACATGGGCGTCCCCGGCCCCTGCGGTCCCTGCTCGGAGATCAACTACGACCGGGGGCCCGACTTCGGCCCGGAGGGCGGCCCGGCCGTCAACGACGAGCGTTACGTGGAGATCTGGAACCTGGTCTTCATGCAGTACGAGCGCGGTCCGGGCGAGGGGAAGGACTACCCCCTCCTCGGCGAGCTGCCCAGCAAGAACATCGACACCGGCCTCGGCCTCGAACGCCTGGCGATGATCCTGCAGGGCGTGCGCAACATGTACGAGACCGACACCCTGCGGGTGCTCATCGACCGCGCCGGCGAACTGACCGGTGTGCGGTACGGCGCCGACGAGCGCAGCGACGTCTCGCTGCGGGTGATCGCCGACCATATGCGCACCGCGGTGATGCTCATCGGCGACGGTGTCACCCCGGGCAACGAGGGCCGCGGCTACGTGCTGCGCCGCATCATGCGCCGGGCCATCCGCAACCTGCGCATCCTCGGCGCCACGGACCCGGTGGCCGGGGAGTTGGTGGACGTGGTCATCACCACGATGGGGCGCCAGTACCCGGAGCTGATCACCGACCGCGGTCGGATCGAGACCGTCGCGCTCGCAGAGGAGGCGGCCTTCCTCAAGACGCTGCGGGCGGGCACCAACATCCTGGACACCGCGGTCTCCGAGACCCGGGACGCCGGTGGTCGGGTACTCCCCGGGGAGAAGGCGTTCCTGCTCCACGACACCTGGGGCTTCCCGATCGACCTCACCCTGGAGATGGCCGCCGAGCAGGGCCTGAGCGTGGACGAGGCCGGCTTCCGTCGGTTGATGACCGAGCAGCGGGAGCGGGCCAAGGCCGACGCGCGGGCCAAGAAGACCGGTCACGCGGACATGTCCGCCTACCGGGGCATCGCGGACGCGTCCGGGACCACCGAGTTCACCGGCTACACCCGCACCGACGGGGAGGCCACGGTCGTCGGTCTGCTGGTGGGCGGGGCCTCCTCGCCGGCCGCGCACGAGGGCGACGCGGTCGAGGTCGTCCTGGACCGCACGCCCTTCTACGCCGAGGGCGGCGGTCAGCTCGCCGACACCGGCCGGATCCGGCTGGACTCCGGTGCGGTGGTCGAGGTCCGCGACGTGCAGCAGCCGGTGCCCGGCGTCACCGTGCACAAGGGCGTCGTCCAGGTCGGCGAGGTGACCGTGGGAGCCGCCGCGCACTGCGCGATCGACGTGGCCCGACGACGTTCCATCGCCCGCGCGCACAGCGCCACCCACCTCACCCACCAGGCGCTGCGCGACGCACTGGGCCCGACCGCCGCGCAGGCGGGGTCGGAGAACGCCCCGGGGCGGTTCCGGTTCGACTTCGGCTCGCCCGCCGCGGTGCCCTCCACCGTGCTCAACGACGTGGAGCAGCGGATCAACGAGGTGCTGGGGCGCGAACTCGACGTCACCGCCGAGATCATGAGCCTGGACGACGCCCGACGGCAGGGCGCCATCGCGGAGTTCGGGGAGAAGTACGGGGAGCGGGTCCGGGTGGTCACCATCGGCGACTTCTCCAAGGAACTGTGCGGTGGCACCCACGTGCACAACACCGCCCAGCTGGGCCTGGTGAAGCTGTTGGGGGAGTCCTCCATCGGCTCCGGCGTGCGCCGGGTGGAGGCGCTGGTGGGCACCGACGCCTACCGCTACCTGGCCCGCGAGCACACGGTCGTCTCGCAGCTCACCGAGTTGCTCAAGGGGCGTCCCGAGGAACTGCCGGAGAAGGTCTCCGGGATGCTGGGCCGGCTGCGGGACGCGGAGAAGGAGATCGACCGCTTCCGCGCCGAGAAGGTCCTGCGGGCGGCCGCCGGGCTGGCCGAGGGCGCGCGGGAGGTGGAGGGCGTAGCGGTGGTGACGGCCCGGGTGCCCGACGGCACCACCGCCGAGGACCTGCGTCGTCTGGTGCTGGACGTGCGGGGCCGCATCCCGGCCTCGCGCCCGGCGGTGGTCGCCCTGTTCACCGTGGTCAAGGACCGGCCGCTGACCGTGATCGCCACCAACGAGGGCGCCCGCGAACGCGGACTGCGCGCCGGCGACCTGGTGCGGGCCGCGGCCAAGGCCCTGGGCGGCGGCGGGGGCGGCAAGCCCGATGTCGCGCAGGGTGGCGGCCAGAACCCGGCCGCCGTCGACGAGGCGGTGGAGGCCGTCGAGCGGCTCGTGGCCGGGCGGTCCTGATGCGCCGCGGCCGCCGGTTGGCGATCGATGTCGGCGAGGCCCGGATCGGGGTCGCCTCCTGCGACCCCGACGGGGTGCTGGCGACCCCGGTGGAGACCGTGCCCGGCCGTGACGTCCCGGCGGCCCGGCGCCGGCTCCTCGCCCTGGTGGCGGAGTACGACCCGGTGGAGGTGGTGGTGGGGCTCCCGCGTTCGCTCAGCGGGGCGGAGGGCCCCGCCGCCCGGCGGACCCGGGAGTTCGCCGGGCGGCTGGCGGGCGAACTGGCCGCGGCGCCCGTACCGGTGCCGGTGCGGTTGGTGGATGAACGCATGACGACGGTGACCGCCGCCGAACGGATGAGGTCCGCCGGGGTGAATGCCCGGCGGGGACGTTCACGGATCGATCAGGCGGCAGCGGTGGAGATCCTGCAGCACGCACTGGAGATCGAACGCTCCACGGGTGGTCCTCCGGGGCAGTGCGTCGAAGTGGTTGTCTGATCGCGGTACGGTAACGTTCCGCAGGACACCGCAGCCATTCGAACATTCCCGGTCGGTCGAAGGGATGTTCGGCCCCCGGGGTCCGGATCCCGGGGCCGGCTGCCGCCCGGCGTCACAAGGGGATCGATGACTGAGTATGGCCGGGGCTCCGGCTCCGAACCGTGGCACCCCGCGGACCCGCTCTACGGGGACGTGCCCCGGGGTGGTGACCCCGGTGCCGCCCCCGATGGCCGGGCCCCCGCCGGACACGGCCACCCCCCCGACGGGCAACAGCAGTGGTCCGGTGACCCCGACGGGGGGTACGGCTATCCGCAGCAGGGCCAGGGCCAGGACGGCGGTTGGTACGGGGAGGCGCAGTCCGCGGCCCCGCAGAGTCCGCAGCACGGTGGCGGTGACGGCTGGTACGACCCCAATGGGGGGTACGGCTATCCGCAGCAGGGCCAGGGCCAGGACGGCGGTTGGTACGGGGAGGCGCAGTCCGCGGCCCCGCAGAGTCCGCAGCACGGTGGCGGTGACGGCTGGTACGACCCCAATGGGGGGTACGGCTATCCGCAGCAGGGCCAGGGCCAGGACGGCGGTTGGTACGGGGAAGCGCGGTCCGCGGCCCCGCAGGGCCCCGACAGCTGGGGCGGTGCCCCCGGAGCCGGGAACCCTCCCGCGCAGGACGGGTATCCCCCGTCCGGGGCGCCCGGGGGCCGTGCGGAGGGCAACGCCCGCGGCACGGCCAACCCCCCGGGGGCGGACCCCGAGACCGGCTGGGACCCCGGGCCGGACCAGGGGGAACACGACTTCTTCACCAGCGGCTTCGGCCACGACGAGGCCCCCGCCTCCCGCCGTACCGTACGGCGCCGTGGCGGTCGGGAGCAGGCGGACCCCCTCGACGACCGGGACGTCCCCGGTGGTTCCCGTGGTTCCCGCCGTTCCGACGGTCTCGACGATCCGGAGGCCGCCGAGGCCCCGGGCCCGGGGGACTTCGACGACCGGGACGACCCGCGGAAGCGCACCGGCCGCGGCGGCCGCCCCAAGCGGCGTGCCGGCTGCGGGTGCCTGGCCGCCCTGGTGCTGGTCACCGGTGGTCTGGGCATCGCCGTGCACCAGGGATACCAGTTCTACAACAGCCGGTTCGCCGCCCCCGAGGACTTCGCCGGGGAGGGCACCGAATCGGTGCAGGTGGAGATCCCGCCGGGTTCCTCGATCGCGCAGATGGGCAACATCCTCAAGGACGCCGGCGTGGTCAAGAGTGTCGGTGCCTTCATCTCCGCCGCCGGTGAGAGCAACATCCAGGCCGGTGTCTACAGCCTGCGTCTGGAGATGTCCGCCGCCTCCGCGGTGAACGCGCTCACCGACCCCTCGGCCCTCAACGTCCTCACCATCCCCGAGGGGATGCGTGCGGAACAGATCTACCAGGCCATCGACGAGCGGCTCGGGGTGCCCGAGGGCACCACGCGGGAGGCCGCCGCCCTCGGCGACTTCGACCTGCCCGAATGGGCCGACAGCCACCCCGACATCAAGGACCCGCTGGAGGGCTTCCTCTTCCCCGCCCGGTACGACGTGGCCGAGGGCATGGACCCGGAGGACGTGTTGGCCCGGATGGTGGAACGGGCGGTGACCGTCTACGAGGGCTACGGCATCGAGGACGCCGCGGCCGGACTGGGGCTGGAGTCCCCCCTGCAGGTGCTCAGCGTCGCCAGCCTGGTGCAGGCCGAGGGCATCACCTACGACGACTTCCAGCAGATGGCCGAGGTCGTCTACAACCGGCTCGAGCCGGACAACGACGTCACCAACCGGAAACTGGAATTCGACTCCACGTACAACTACCTGATGGGGCAGAGCGAGATCCGCATCACCGAGCGGGAGATCCACTCCAACCGGGATCCGTACAACACCTACGTCCACACCGGTCTGCCGCCGGGCCCGATCGGCAATCCGGGTGAGGTCGCCATCGAGGCCAGTCTCGACCCGACCGACGAGGGGTGGATGTTCTTCATCTCCATCGACGGGGAGAAGACCACCTTCACCCGCACGCTGGACGAGCACGAGGAGTTGAGGAAGGAGTTCAATGAGCGCCAGGGCATCGGTTGAGCACCGTCGGGCCGCGGTGCTGGGCTGCCCGATCACCCACTCCCTGTCGCCGGAACTCCACCGGGCGGCCCACGCGGCCCTCGGTCTGACCGGCTGGAGCTACGACCGGTTCGAGGTGGACGAGACGGCGCTCCCCGGTTTCGTCGCCGGTCTGGGACGGGAGTGGGCGGGCCTCTCCCTCACCATGCCGCTCAAGCGAGCGGTCATCCCGTTGCTGGACCGGGTGGGGGAGAGCGCCGTGGCGGTGGAGGCGGTCAACACCCTGGTGTTCGACCCCGACGCCGGCCGGATCGGCGAGAACACCGACGTACCCGGCCTGGTCGCGGCCCTCGCCGAACGCGGCGTCCATCGGGTGCCGACCGCGGCCGTCCTGGGGGGCGGGGCCACCGCCGCCTCCACCCTCGCCGCACTGGCCTCGATCTGCGAGGGTGAGGTGGTGGCGCACGTGCGCGGTGCCCATCGTGTCGCCGAGATGCTCGCGCTCGGCGAGCGGCTGGGTGTGAGGGTGCGTCCCGAGCCCTGGGAACGGGCCGCCGACTCCCTGCACCTGCCGCTGGTGGTCTCCACCACCCCGGCCGGTGCCTGCGACGCCCTCGCCGACGTGGTGCCCGCGGCCCCGGGCACCCTCTTCGACGTGCTCTACGAACCCTGGCCGACCCGGCTGGCAGCGGCCTGGGACCGTCGGGGCGGAACGGTCCTCGGCGGGCTGGACCTGCTGGTCCACCAGGCGGTGCTCCAGGTCGAGTTGATGACCGGTCGCGTCCCGGGACCGCTCGCCGCCATGCGGGAGGCGGGGGAGCGCGCCCTGGCGGCGCGGGGCGACGGAGGGTCGCTCGGGCCCCCCTCGGGCCCGGTCGTCCGGGCCTGACGCCGCCCCCGGGCCCGGACCGCCTGGACCGATGGCGGAGCCCGGGCTCCGGTGGACCGGGAGCGTCCCCGCCCGTGACCGCGTCCGTACCCTGGACCGGGAGCGGCGCCCCCCCGATTCGTGGGAGGATCGGCGACGCCGCCGGAGGGGCGCCGGACGCCCCCGCCGGCCGCCGGCCGCGTCGAGAGACCCCGGCCGCGGGCCCCCGTGGGCCCGCGGGGCCGTCCCGACCGCGCCGATCGCATCGTCGAGGACAATCGAGGAGCACCGTTGAGCAGGTTGCGCTGGCTGACGGCCGGTGAGTCGCACGGACCCGCCCTGGTGGCGACCCTGGAGGGGCTGCCCGCCGGGATCCCGATCACCACGGACGCGGTGGCGGACGCGCTGGCCCGGAGGCGACTGGGCTACGGGCGTGGTGCCCGGATGAAGTTCGAGCGCGACGAGGTGACCTTCCTCGGTGGGGTGCGTCACGGGCTGAGCCTGGGCTCCCCGGTGGCGGTCATGGTCGGCAACACCGAGTGGCCCAAGTGGGAGCAGGTGATGGCGGCCGACCCGGTGGATCCGGGGATCCTCGCCGAGCTGGGTCGCAACGCGCCGTTGACCCGTCCCCGTCCCGGTCACGCGGACCTGGCGGGGATGCAGAAGTACGGCTTCGAGGAGGCCCGGCCGATCCTGGAGCGCGCCTCCGCGCGGGAGACCGCGGCCCGGGTGGCGCTGGGTACGGTGGCCCGTTCGCTGCTGAGCGAGGTCGCGGGCATCGGGATCGTGAGCCACGTGGTGGAGTTGGGTGCCGCCCGTGCCCCGAAGGGGGTGCTGCCCGGCCCCGACGACACCGCGCGACTGGACGCCGACCCGGTCCGCTGCGCGGACCCGGAGGCGAGCGAGGCGATGGTCGCGGAGATCGACCGCGCCCACAAGGACGGCGACACCCTCGGTGGGGTGGTCGAGGTGCTGGCGTACGGGGTGCCGGTGGGTCTGGGATCCCACGTGCACTGGGACCGCCGCCTGGACGCGCGGCTGGCCGGGGCGCTGATGGGCATCCAGGCGATCAAGGGAGTGGAGGTCGGGGACGGCTTCGACCTGGCCCGGGTGCCCGGTTCCGAGGCGCACGACGAGATCCTCCCCGGCGCACCGGACGCGGCGACGGGAAGCGACCCCGCTTCGGGTGCCGGCGGGCGGGGGCCGGGCATCCGCCGGGCGTCGGGACGCTCGGGCGGCACCGAGGGCGGCCTGTCCACCGGTGAGCTGTTGCGGGTGCGGGCGGCGATGAAGCCCATCGCCACCGTGCCGCGCGCCCTGGCCACGGTGGACGTGGCCACCGGTGAGCCGGCCCGGGCCCACCACCAGCGCTCGGACGTGTGCGCGGTGCCGGCCGCCGGGATCGTCGCCGAGGCCATGGTGGCACTGGTGCTGGCCGACGCGGTGATGGAGAAGTTCGGCGGCGACAACGTCGTGGAGACCCGTCGCAACCTGCGCGGCTACCTCGACGCCCTGGCGATCCGGTGAGCGCCGCCGACCGTCCCGGCCGATCGGATGTCGGGCCGCTGGTCATCCTGGTCGGCCCTCCGGGGGCCGGGAAGACCACCGTGGGGTCCCTGCTCGCCGAGCGGCTGGGGGTCGCGCTGCGCGACACCGACGCCGACATCGCCGAGCGGGCCGGCAAGAGCGTCGCGGACATCTTCGTCGAGCACGGGGAGGACCACTTCCGCGAGGTGGAGGTCGCGGCCGTGGAGGAGGCCGTCCGCGAGCACACCGGGGTCCTCGCCCTGGGTGGCGGCGCGGTGCTGCGCGAATCCACCCGCCGGCTGCTGACCGGCGGGCCCGTGGTCTTCCTCGACGTGGCCCTGGCCGACGCCGTGCGGCGGGTGGGCCTGGACACCGCGCGCCCCCTGCTGGCGGTCAACCCACGACAGCAGTGGCGCACCCTGATGGAGCACCGCCGGCCGCTGTACACCGAGGTGGCCCGGGCGGTCGTCACCACCGACGACCGCACCCCCGAACAGGTCGCCGACGCCGTTCTCGACGCATTGGAGCCCACCCGCGCATGACCGCCGACCAGCCGCCGGCCGCCCCCATCCGACTGACCGTCGCCGGAAGCGCCGGCACCGCCCCCTACGACGTCCTGATCGGCCACCGGCTCCTGGGCGAGCTGCCCGACCTCCTGGGCCCCGGGGTCCGCCGGGTGGCCATCCTGCACCCCGAGGCGTTGGACGAGACCGGGCAGGCGATCCGCGCCGACCTCGCCGGGCAGGGGATGGAGGCCGTCGCGATCCAGGTACCCAACGCCGAGGACGCCAAGAACGTGGAGGTCGCCGCCTACTGCTGGTCGGTGCTGGGGCAGAGCGGATTCACCCGCAGCGACGCGATCATCGGCGTGGGCGGCGGGGCCACCACCGACCTGACGGGCTTCGTCGCGGCGACCTGGCTGCGCGGGGTGCGCTGGGTGGCGGTCCCCACCACGGTCCTGGGCATGGTCGACGCCGCGATCGGGGGCAAGACCGGCATCAACACCGCCGAGGGCAAGAACCTCGTCGGGGCCTTCCACCCCCCGGCCGGGGTGTTGTGCGACCTGGCGGCGCTGGACTCGCTGCCCGGCCACGAGTACGTCGCCGGACTGGCCGAGGTGGTCAAGGCCGGCTTCATCGCCGACCCCACCATCCTCGACCTGATCGAGGAGGACCCCGCCGGCGCCCGCACCCCGGCCGGCCCGCACACCGTGGAACTCATCGAGCGCTCGATCCGGGTCAAGGCCGACGTGGTCGCCGGCGATCTGCGCGAGTCCGGTCGCCGGGAGATCCTCAACTACGGTCACACCCTGGCCCACGCCATCGAGAAGAACGAACGCTACCGGTGGCGGCACGGGGCCGCGGTCTCCGTCGGTCTGGTCTTCGCCGCCGAGCTGGCCCGCATCGCCGGTCGGCTCGACGACGCCACCGCCGACCGGCACCGCCGGGTGCTCGAGCTGCTGGGCCTGCCTCTGACCTACCGTGGCGACCAGTGGCCCCGCCTGCTGGAGACGATGCGGGTGGACAAGAAGTCGCGCGGGGACCGACTGCGCTTCATCGTCCTGGAGGGCCTGGCCCGCCCCACGGTGATGGAGGCGCCCGACCCCGCCCTGCTGCTGGCCGCGCACGCGGAGATCGCCGCGTGAGCGCCGCCGCCGAACGCCGGGTGCTGATCCTCAACGGCCCCAACCTCGGACGCCTCGGCTCCCGGGAACCGGACGTCTACGGCGCGGTCTCCTACGCCGGGCTGGTGGAGCGCTGCACCGCGCTGGGCGCCGACCTCGGGCTGGCGGTCGAGGTGCGGGAGACCAACGACGAAGGGGAGATGATCCGTTGGCTCCACGAGGCGGCCGATGGCCGGCTGCCCGTGGTCCTCAACCCCGGAGCCTTCACCCACTACTCCTACGGGATGCGGGACGCCGCGGCCCAGCGCACCGCCCCGCTGATCGAGGTGCACATCTCCAACCCCCACGCCCGCGAGTCCTTCCGCCACACCTCGGTGGTGGGCGCGGTGGCCTCGGGCACCATCGCCGGCTTCGGCGTGAACTCCTACCTGCTGGCCCTGCGCGCCCTCGCCGAGGAGGACACGCGACCCCGGGCGGCGGACCGGGCCTGAAGCCGGGGGATCGGCCGCCGGTCGGGGAGCCCGGTCCCCGTTCCGGCGGATCGGCCGGACGAAGCGGGAACCCCGGGGGTGCCCCGAACGTCCCTCCCGGGAGGGCGTCGACGGCGGCCCCCGGCGCCGGCCCGCCGGCACCCGACCGGGCCCTGCCCGTCGGTCGTCCCGACACGCCCCACCCATCCCGATACCCGAGGGGCCGGATCGCCCGCCGGTCCCGAACGCGACACCACGGAGCGACAGCGGATGCATCACCCCGGAGGGGTCCCGGGACCCCCTTTCGCCCCGACCGGCCCGGCCCCCCGGGCCGCCGAGCCCCCGGTCACCGGTCACTTGCCGCTGCCCCCGGCGGTACCCGCCCCGGTCCCGGCCCCGCCGGGTCCGGCCGGTACCGCCGTCGCGGTCCTGCTCATCGGCCCGGCCGGGGCGGGCAAGACCACTGTGGCCCGGCACTGGGCCGACCGGCGCACCGCCCCGACCGCCCACATCAGCCTGGACGACGTGCGCGAATGGGTGCGCTCGGGCTTCGCCGACCCCCGGGCCGGCTGGGACGACCGCTCCGAGGCCCAGTACCGGCTGGCCCGTCGCACCTGTGGTTTCGCCGCTCGCAACTTCCTCGCCAACGGAATCTCCTGCATCCTCGACGACGCGGTGTTCCCCGACCGTCCCGCCGTCGGTCTGGGCGGCTGGAAGCGGCACGTGGGCCCCGGGCTCATACCGGTGGTGCTGTTGCCCGGCCTGGAGACGGTCCTGGAGCGCAACGCGGCCCGCGGCGGCACCCGGCGCCTGGCCGACGAGGAGGTGGCGGTCATCCACGGCCGCATGGCCGGTTGGTACGGTTCGGGGCTTCCCGTCATCGACAACTCCCGGCTGGACATCCCCACCACCGCACGCATGATCGACGAGGCGGTGGCCGGGGCCCTGGCCCACCCCCCGACCTGGTGACGGGCCCGGCGGTGCCCGCCCCGGGCCCCGGAACCGGTCCGGAACCCGCCCGGACGCGTCCGGGGAGCCGTCGGCTCCCGTGCTGCGTAGGCTCGCCGCATGTCACGCGGCACTCCACAGGCACACGCCCGCCGACGGGCCGGGATCCGGGCGGCGGCCGGGACGGAGTCCGGGACCGCGGTGCTGGTCACCCATCCGGCCAACATCCATTATCTGACCGGTCTCCGCCCCGCCGGGGCCGCCCTGCTGCTGCCGCCGGGCCCCGCCGGGGACGCGGGGGAGGATCTGCTCGTCCTCCCGCCCGGCCCGGCCCCCGACGCCGCGCGGCAGCCGGGTGGGCCCCCCGCGGGCCCCGACCCCGGGTTGCCGCGCGTCACCCACCCCGAGCCGCTGCTCGAGATCGCCCGGCTGGTCCGGGCCCGGGGCGCGGGGACGCTGGCGGTGGAGGAGCACCATCTGACGGTCACCCGTCACCGCGCGCTGGCCGCGGCCCTCGGCGGGCCGCCCCTGGTGGATCTGGGCTGCGCGGTGGAACACCGACGGTTGGTGAAGGACGAGGGGGAACTGGAGGCCCTGCGGACCGCGGCGGAGATCACCGATCGGGCGCTGGGCGAACTGCTGGAGTCCATCCTGGTCGGTCGCACCGAGCGTCACCTGGCGCTGGAGTTGGAGCGGCGGCTGGTCGACCACGGGGCCGAGGCCCCGGCCCTGCCCACCTCCGTCGGCACCGGGCCGCACTCCGGGCTACCGGACCACCGTCCCACCGATCGGCGGGTGGAGGAGGGGGATTTCCTCACCGTGCGGCTGGGCGCCCGTCACCGGGGCTACGGTTGCCAGATCGCCCGTACCTTCGTCATCGGCGGTCGCCCGGACGACTGGCAGATCGAGTTGCACGAGTTGGTCTTCGCGGCCCAACGCGCCGGACGGGAGGCGCTGCGACCGGGCGCCGAGTGCCGCGAGGTCGATCGGGCGGCCCGTTCGGTGTTGGAGGCGGCGGGGCACGGCCCGGCTCCGGGAACCTCGACCGGTCACGGCGTGGGGCTGGAAATCGGGGAGGACCCACGGCTCTCCCCCGCGGCCATGGGTAGACTGGGCCCTTGTGTTCCGGTCACCGTCGAGCCGGGGGTGCATATCCCGGGTCGGGGCGGTGTCCGGATCGACGACACACTCGTCGTCCGCCCCGAGGCGGACGGCGGACCGGAGCTACTCACCATCACGACCAAGGAGCTCCTCGCCCTGTAGTCCCCGAACCGGGGCGTACGGGCGGGTGCGGCCCTCGGTTCATCCGAAGCAGCAGTCTCAGGAGATTCCGCGACCGTGGCCACCACGAACGACCTCAAGAACGGCATGGTGCTCAAGCTCGACGGGGGCCAGCTGTGGTCCGTAGTCGAGTTCCAGCACGTCAAGCCAGGCAAGGGCGGCGCCTTCGTCCGCACCAAGCTGAAGAACGTGCTTTCCGGCAAGGTGGTGGACAAGACCTTCAATGCCGGGACCAAGGTGGACACCGCCACCGTCGACCGGCGGGGCATGCAGTTCTCCTACAAGGACGGCTCGGACTTCGTCTTCATGGACATGGAGACCTACGACCAGCTGTACATCAACCCCGAGACCGTGGGCACCGTGGCCAACTACCTCCTCGAGGGCCAGGACTGCACGGTGGCGATTTACGAGGAGAACCCGCTCTTCATCGAGCTGCCCGCGGCGGTCGAGTTGACCATCGAGTACACCGAGCCGGGTGTGCAGGGCGACCGGTCCACCGGTGGGACCAAGCCGGCCCGCCTGGAGACCGGTTACGAGATCGGTGTCCCGCTGTTCATCACCACCGGTGAGAAGATCAAGGTGGACACCCGCTCCGGGGAGTACCTCGGCCGCGTGAGCAGCTGACGTGGCGGCACGCAACACCGCCCGCAAGCGCGCCCTCCAGATCCTCTTCGAGGCCGATCAGCGGGACGTGCGGCCCACCACGGTGCTCGCCGACTGGATCCGGCACTCGCACAGCGACACCCGGCAGCCGCCGGTCTCGGAGTACACCATGCGGTTGGTCGAGGGGTACGCCGAACACGCCGGCACCATCGACGGGTTGATCGCCCGTCACGCGGTGGGCTGGCCCCTGGACCGGATGCCGGTGGTGGACCGCAGCCTGCTGCGGATGAGCGCCTACGAGCTGATCTGGGAGGACGAGACCCCGGACGCGGTGGTTCTGGACGAGGCGGTGCGCCTGGCCCGGGAGTTCTCCACCGACGACTCCCCGGGCTTCGTCAACGGACTGCTCGGCAAGATCAAGGAACTCAAGCCGGGCCTCTCCCGCTGAGCCCCGCCCACCCGGGTGACGAGGGCCCCGACGAACACCGGACATCCGGTGTCCGTCGGGGCCCTTCGCCGTCCGGGGTCGGCCGTCGGGCCCGTCACCGGTACCGGAGGTGTTCCCCGCCTTTTCCGGGGAGGGATCCCCGGCGCGGGGACCGGACGCGGACGACGGACCGCGGTGGAGGGTCGTGAAGGGGAACGGTGACCCGGGGCCGACCGATCCCGGCCCGGGCGCGGTGACCCGTCACGGCCGTGACCGCCCCCGGTTCCCGGAACGGGTCGGGTTCACCCGGGAACCGCTCAGCTCTCCTCGGCCTGCACGGCACGCCGCGCGTCCGCGTCCAGCACGCCCCAGCCGATCAGCTGCTCGGTCAGCACCGAGGGCGAGAGGTCGTAGATGACGGCCAGGGTCCGCAGGTCGTCCTGGCGGATCGAGAGGACCTTGCCGTTGTAGTCGCCGCGCTGGCTCTGGATCGTCGCCGCGTAGCGCTGCAGCGGGCCGCCCTTGTCGGCCGGGAGCTGGGTCAGCCGCTCCAGGTCCAGGACCAGCTTCGGCGGCGGCTCGGCGGCGCCGGCCGGCGTCGTGCCCGGCAGCAGCTCCTGGACCGGGACCCCGTAGAAATCGGCCAGTTCGGCCAGGCGCTGCACGGTGACGGCACGGTCGCCGCGCTCGTAGGAGCCGACCACGACCGCTTTCCAACGGCCCTGGGACTTCTCCTCCACTCCGTGCAGGGACAGGCCCTGCTGGGTGCGGATCGCTCGGAGCTTGGCTCCGAGCTGTTTGGCGTATTCACTCGACATGGGACTCCCCGGACGGCGTAGTGGTAACTCAGTGTGAGATTACGCAGCGTGATAACCGCCGTCAAGCGGGGCGCCGTCGAACGCCCCCGACCTGCGATGATGCGGGCGCCCCCACCCTTCCTGCTATGCTCGGGGCGGACCGGGATCGTACAGCTGAACGTCTCACTCGTGAGTGTTGCGTGAACGTTCGGTTTCCGATCACCGGTCGGCCAGACGTCCTTTAAAGCCCGTCCCGTGAGGCGGGGAAGGAGGTCCGTTTCGTATGGACACCACCGGTACACCCTCCGAACGCGCATCCGATCCCGGAAGCCGGGGCGCCGAGACCGCCGGGAAGCCGGCCGCCCCGACGTCGCCGGGTGGGGCCGAATCCGGCCGCCCGGTCCTGGAGGCCCCCGACATCGCCCGGGTCCTCACCCGCATCGCCCACGAGATCGTCGAGCGCGCCCGCGGCGCCGAGGACGTCGTCCTGCTGGGCATCCCCACCCGTGGCGTGCACCTCGCCCGTCGCCTCGGCACGCGGCTGCGCGACATCACCGGCGCGGACGTGCCGGTGGGCTCCCTGGACATCACCATGTACCGGGACGACCTGCGGCTGCGCCCCGCCCGCGCCCTCGCCCGCACCGAGATCCCCGACGAGGGCATCGACGGCCGCCTGGTCGTGCTCGTCGACGACGTGCTGTTCTCCGGGCGCACCGTGCGCGCCGCACTGGACGCCCTCGGAGATCTCGGCCGCCCGCGCGCCGTCCAACTCGCCGTGCTCGTCGACCGGGGGCACCGCGAACTGCCGATCCGCGCCGACTACGTGGGCAAGAACCTGCCCACCTCCCTGCGGGAGGCCGTCCGCGTCCGGCTCGCCGAGGAGGACGGCCGCGACGGCGTCCTGCTCGGGCGGCGCGAACCCTGACCCGCGGGAACGCGCGACACCGCGCCCCGGCGCGTCCCGGTCACCACCGGGCGCTCCGGCCCGTCCCGCGGCCGTCACCCGCGGCCCACCCGATCCACCTGCCTGACCCGGAAGGCAAGCGATGAAACGCCATCTCGTCTCGGCCGCCGACCTCTCGCGCGACGACGCGGTCCTGATCCTGGACACCGCCGAGGAACTCGCCCGGCTCGCCGACCGCCCCGTCAAGAAGTTGCCCACCCTGCGCGGCCGGACGGTGGTCAACCTCTTCTTCGAGGACTCCACCCGGACCCGCATCTCCTTCGAGGCCGCCGCCAAGCGGCTGTCGGCCGACGTGATCAACTTCTCCGCCAAGGGATCCTCGGTCTCCAAGGGGGAGTCGCTCAAGGACACCGCGCTCACCCTCCAGGCGATGGGCGCCGACGCGGTGGTCATCCGGCACCACGCCTCGGGGGCCCCGCACCGCCTGGCCCGTTCCGATTGGTTGGGCGGCAGCGTGGTCAACGCCGGGGACGGCACCCACGAGCACCCCACCCAGGCGCTGTTGGACGCCTTCACCCTGCGCCGCCGCCTGGTGGGCACCGGCACCCGGGGGGCGGGCGCCGACCTGGCCGGCCGCCGGGTCACCATCGTCGGTGACATCCTGCACAGCCGGGTAGCCCGGTCCGGGGTGCGCCTGCTGCACACGCTGGGCGCCGAGGTCACCCTGGTGGCACCGCCCACCCTCATCCCCGTCGGGGTCGAGGCATGGCCCTGCGCCGTCTCCTACGACCTGGACGCGGTCCTGCCCAAGAGCGACGCGGTGATGATGCTGCGCGTCCAGCGGGAGCGGATGAACGCCGCGTTCTTCCCCACCGAGCGCGAGTACGCCCGCCGCTACGGTCTGCACGGCGACCGGATGGCCCGGATGCCGGAGCACGCCGTCGTCATGCACCCCGGGCCGATGAACCGGGGCATGGAGATCACCGCCGAGGTCGCGGACTCCCCCCGGTGCACCGCGGTGGAACAGGTCACCAACGGCGTCAGCATCCGGATGGCCGTCCTCTACCTGCTGCTGGGCGGCGCGACTCGCGACGACGCGCCCGCCGCCGGCGCCACCGGGGGAACCCCCATCGTTGCCACCGCCCCCGTCCTTCCCGAGGAGAACCAGTGACCACCGGCAAGACCCTGATCCGCGGCGCCCGCCCACTCGGCGCCGATCCCGTCGACGTCCTCCTGACGGACGGGACGATCGCCGCCGTCGGGGCCGACCTCGCCGGCCCGGACACCGCCGACGCCGAGATCGTCGAGGCGAAGGGCGCGGTGCTGCTGCCCGGCCTCGTCGACCTCCACACCCACCTTCGCGAACCCGGCCGCGAGGACTCCGAGACCGTCCTGACCGGCACCCGGGCGGCCGCCCGGGGCGGCTTCACCGCCGTCCACGCGATGGCCAACACCTTCCCCGTCGCCGACACCGCCGGCGTGGTGGAGCAGGTGTGGCGGCTGGGCCGTTCCTCGGGCTACTGCGACGTCCAGCCGATCGGCGCGGTCACCGTGGGGCTGGAGGGCAAGCAGCTCGCCGAACTGGGCGCGATGCACGAGTCAGCCGCCGGCGTCCGGGTCTTCTCCGACGACGGCAGGTGCGTGGACGACGCCGTGATCATGCGGCGGGCGCTGGAGTACGTGAAGGCCTTCGACGGGGTGATCGCCCAGCACGCCCAGGAGCCGCGGCTCACCGAGGGCGCCCAGATGAACGAGGGGACCGTCTCCGCCGAGCTGGGCCTGGGCGGCTGGCCCGCCGTCGCGGAGGAGTCGATCATCGCCCGCGACGTGCTGCTCGCCGCGCACGTCGACTCCCGGGTGCACATCTGCCACCTGTCCACCGCCGGTTCGGTGGAGATCGTGCGCTGGGCCAAGTCCAAGGGATGGCGGGTCACCGCCGAGGTGACCCCGCACCACCTGCTGCTCACCGAGGAACTGGTGCGCTCCTACGACCCGGTCTACAAGGTCAACCCGCCGCTGCGCACCGAGCGGGACGTGCGCGCGCTGCGCGAGGCGCTGGCCGACGGCACCATCGACTGCGTGGCCACCGACCACGCCCCCCACCCGCACGAGGACAAGGACTGCGAGTGGCCCGCCGCGGCCATGGGCATGGTGGGCCTGGAGACCGCGCTGTCGGTGGTTCAGCACACCATGGTGGACACCGGCCTGCTGGACTGGGCCGGGGTCGCGGAACGGATGTCCCACCGTCCCGCGGAGATCGGTCGGCTGTCCGGTCACGGCCGGCCCGTCGCCCCCGGAGAACCCGCCAACCTGGTTCTCTTCGACCCCACCCACCGGGCGGTGGTGGATCCCGGGTCCTTCGCCTCGCGCAGCCGCAACACCCCGTATCGAGGGCTGGAACTGCCGGGCCGGGTCCGGTACACCTTCCTGCGCGGTCGGGCCACCGTCGTGGAGGGGGAGCCCGCGTGATCACCCTCTCCGCACCCGCCGCGCCCGACACGCCCGCCGCGCCCGACACGTCGGTGGTCGCGCTCGCAGTGGAGCGCCCCGAGATCCACTGGCCGGGATACATCTCCTGGACCATCGGGATGCTGCTGGTCGTGGTCCTGCTCTACTGGCTGATGGGCCGGGGCTGGGCCCGCCGGGGATCCTTCCACTCCGACCTGCCGGAGCTGCCCGTCGACCCGGCCCCGGACGCACCGGCCCGCCTGGTGCTGCGGGGCCGCTATTTCGGCTCCACCACCACCGAGCAGTGGCTGGACCGCATCGTCACCCGGGGGCTGGGCACCCGCAGCACGGCCGAGCTGACCCTCACCGATCACGGGGTGCGCGTGGTGCGCCCCGGCGCGCGGGACTTCTTCGTCCCCGCCGACCGCCTGATCGGGGCCCGGCTGGACCGGGGCATCGCCGGGAAGGTGCTCACCGACGGCGGCCTGCTGGTGCTCACCTGGCGCCACGGGGAGCGGGTCCTGGACTCCGGATTCCGTTCCGACCGCGCCGAGGAGCACCGGGAGTGGTTGGAGGCGGTCCACCGCGCGGCCGCCGAGGCCGCCGAGGGGACGCGGACCCCCGCGGGGGCCCCGGTCCCCGTCCCCGCCCCGTCCCCCGCCACCGCGGCGAGTCCCGGTACCGATGACGCTTCCGAATCCCCCGCCGGCACCACCGGCCCGCACGACCAGGAAGGCGCACGATGACGACCTCCGCCCCCTCCACGACAAAGAGCCCCACCACCGCGTCCGGACCGGCCCTGCTGGTCCTGGAGGACGGCCGCGTCTTCCGCGGACGCGCCTGGGGTGCCGTCGGCGAGACCTTCGGCGAGGCGGTCTTCTCCACCGGCATGACCGGCTACCAGGAGACGCTGACCGACCCCTCCTACCACCGGCAGGTGGTGGTGATGACCGCCCCCCACATCGGCAACACCGGCGTGAACGACGAGGACCCGGAGTCGGGCCGGATCTGGGTCTCCGGCTTCGTGGTCCGCGACCCCGCCCGCCGCTCCTCCAACTGGCGCTCCCGCCGCTCCCTGGACGAGGAACTGACCGCGCAGGACGTGGTCGGTATCAGCGGCGTGGACACCCGGGCACTCACCCGTCACCTGCGCGAGCGCGGGGCCATGCGGGTGGGCATCTTCTCGGGGCCCGCCCTGGAGGGTGCCGACCCGGAACGACTGGCCGACCGGGTGCGGGCGATCCCGCGGATGAAGGGCGCCGACCTCTCCGCCGAGGTGGCCTGCACCGAGCCCTACGTGGTACCCGCCATCGGCGAGAAGCGGTTCACCGTGGCCGCGGTGGACCTCGGCATCAAGGGCATGACCCCCCGCCGGATGGCCGAGCGCGGCATCGAGGTGCACGTGCTGCCGGCCACCACCTCGGTGGAGCAACTGCTGGCGGTGGCGCCGGGCGGCCCGGACGGCGTGTTCTTCTCCAACGGCCCGGGCGACCCGGCCGCCGCCGACCACCCGGTGGAGCTGATGCGGGCGGTACTGGAGCGCCGCATCCCGCTCTTCGGGATCTGCTTCGGCAACCAGATCCTGGGCCGCGCGCTGGGTTTCGGGACCTACAAGCTGAAGTACGGGCACCGGGGCATCAACCAGCCGGTGCAGGACCGTACGACGGGGAAGGTGGAGGTCACCGCCCACAACCACGGCTTCGCCGTCGACGCCCCCCTCGACAAGCCCTCCGACACCCCCTTCGGCCGGGCCGAGGTCTCCCACATCTGCCTGAACGACGACGTGGTGGAAGGGCTGCGGCTGCTCGACCGCCCGGCCTTCAGCGTCCAGTACCACCCCGAGGCGGCGGCCGGTCCGCACGACGCCGCCCACCTCTTCGACCGCTTCGTTTCTCTGATGGAGGCCCAGCGTGCCTAAGCGCACCGACATCCGATCCGTCCTGGTCATCGGCTCGGGCCCGATCGTCATCGGGCAGGCGGCGGAATTCGACTACTCCGGCACCCAGGCGTGCCGGGTGCTCAAGGCGGAGGGCCTGCGGGTCATCCTGGTCAACTCCAACCCGGCCACGATCATGACCGATCCGGAGATCGCCGACGCCACCTACGTCGAGCCGATCACCGCCGAGTACGTCGAGAAGATCATCGCCAAGGAGCGGCCGGACGCGCTGCTGCCCACCCTCGGCGGCCAGACCGCCCTGAACGCCGCCATCGCCCTGCACGACGCCGGGACCCTCAAGGAGTACGGCGTCGAGCTGATCGGTGCCAGCGTCGAGGCGATCCACAAGGCCGAGGACCGCGACCTGTTCAAGGAGGTCGTCGAGGCGGTCCGGCGGAAGATCGGGCACGGCGAGTCCGCCCGCTCGGTGATCTGCCACTCCATGGAGGACGTCCTCGCCGGGGTGGAGACCCTCGGCGGCTACCCCGTGGTGGTGCGGCCCTCCTTCACCATGGGCGGCGCCGGCTCCGGATTCGCCCACGACGAGGAGGAACTGCGCCGCATCGCCGGCCAGGGGCTGACGCTGTCCCCGACCACCGAGGTGCTCCTGGAGGAGTCCATCCTCGGGTGGAAGGAGTACGAGCTGGAGCTGATGCGCGACAAGCAGGACAACGTCGTGGTCGTCTGCTCCATCGAGAACCTCGACCCGATGGGGGTGCACACGGGTGACTCCATCACCGTCGCCCCCGCGATGACGCTGACCGACCGCGAGTACCAGATCCTGCGCGACATGGGCATCGCGATCATCCGCGAGGTCGGCGTGGACACCGGTGGTTGCAACATCCAGTTCGCCGTCGACCCCGAGGACGGTCGGGTCGTCGTCATCGAGATGAACCCCCGGGTCTCCCGCTCCTCGGCACTCGCCTCCAAGGCCACCGGTTTCCCGATCGCGAAGATCGCAGCCAAGTTGGCCATCGGCTACACCCTGGACGAGATTCCGAACGACATCACCGAGAAGACCCCGGCCTCCTTCGAGCCGACCCTCGACTACGTCGTGGTCAAGGTGCCGAGGTTCGCGTTCGAGAAGTTCCCGGCCGCCGACGCCGGCCTGACCACCACCATGAAATCGGTCGGCGAGGCCATGGCCATCGGCCGGAACTTCACCGAGGCCCTCAACAAGGCGCTGCGCTCCCTGGAGAAGAAGGACTCGCAGTTCTCCTTCGTCGGCGACCCCGGCGACCGCGACGAACTGCTGGCGCTCTCCGGTCGGCCCACCGACGGCCGACTGTCGACCGTCATGCGCGCCATCCGCGCCGGTGCCACACCCGAGCAGGTCTTCGAGGCCACGAAGATCGACCCCTGGTTCGTGGACCAGCTCTTCCTGATCCACGAGATCGCCGTGGAGATCGCCGACGCCCCCCGACTCGACGTCGACCTGCTGCGTCACGCCAAGCGGCACGGCTTCTCGGACCTGCAGATCGGCGAACTGCGCGGGCTGCGCGAGGACGTGGTGCGCGAGGTGCGCCACGCGCTGGGGCTGCGCCCGGTGTACAAGACCGTCGACACCTGTGCCGCCGAGTTCGCCGCCCGCACGCCGTACTTCTACTCCTCCTACGACGAGGAGACCGAGGTCGCGCCCCGGGAGAAGCCCGCGGTGATCATCCTGGGCTCGGGTCCCAACCGCATCGGGCAGGGCATCGAGTTCGACTACTCCTGCGTCCACGCCTCCTTCGCACTGGGCGAGGTCGGCTACGAGACCGTGATGGTCAACTGCAACCCCGAGACCGTGTCCACCGACTACGACACCTCCGACCGGCTGTACTTCGAGCCGCTCACCCTGGAGGACGTCCTGGAGGTCGTGTACGCGGAGCGGCTGGCGGGCCCCGTCGCCGGGGTCATCGTCCAGCTCGGCGGCCAGACCCCGCTGGGTCTTGCCCAGGCGCTCAAGGACAACGGCGTGCCCATCGTCGGCACCCCGCCGGAGGCGATCCACGCAGCCGAGGACCGGGGCGCCTTCGGCCGGGTCCTCGCCGAGGCCGGCCTGCCCGCGCCCAAGTACGGCACCGCCTTCTCCTTCGAGGAGGCCGCCGCGATCGCCGCCGGCATCGGCTACCCGGTGATGGTGCGGCCCAGCTACGTGCTGGGCGGGCGCGGCATGCAGATCGTCTACGACGAGGTCTCCCTGGCGGAGTACCTGCGCCGGCACGCCGGACTGATCGCCGAGCACCCCGTGCTGATCGACCGCTTCCTCGACGACGCCATCGAGATCGACGTCGACGCCCTGTACGACGGTGAGGAGCTGTACCTGGGCGGCGTGATGGAGCACATCGAGGAGGCCGGTATCCACTCCGGCGACTCGGCCTGCGCCCTGCCCCCCATCACCCTGGGCGGCCACGACATCAAGCGACTGCGGGCCTCGACCACGGCCATCGCGGCCGGGGTCGGCGTGCGCGGACTGATCAACATCCAGTTCGCCCTGGTCGGGGACATCCTCTACGTCCTGGAGGCCAACCCCCGGGCCTCGCGGACGGTTCCCTTCACCTCCAAGGCGACCGGCGTGCCCCTGGCCAAGGCGGCGGCCCGCATCTCGCTGGGCGCCACCGTCGCCGAACTGCGGGCCGAGGGCCTGCTCCCGGCCGAGGGCGACGGCGGCACCCTGCCGCTGGACGCGCCGATCTCGGTCAAGGAGGCGGTCATGCCCTGGTCCCGCTTCCGGGACGTGCACGGCCGCGGTGTGGACACCGTCCTGGGGCCGGAGATGCGCTCCACCGGTGAGGTGATGGGCATCGACGCCGTTTTCGGCACCGCCTACGCCAAGTCCCAGGCCGGCGCCTACGGCGCCCTGCCCACCGGCGGACGGGCCTTCGTCTCGGTGGCCAACCGGGACAAGCGCGCCGTGATCTTCCCCGCCCGGGAACTGGCCGCCATGGGCTTCGAACTACTGGCCACCTCCGGCACCGCCGAGGTGTTGCGACGCAACGGCATCCCCGCCGGCGTGGTGCGCAAGCAGAGCGAGGGCGAGGGGCCGAACGGGGAGAGGACCATCGTGCAACTCATCCACGATGGTGAGGTCGACCTGATCGTCAACACCCCCTACGGCACCGGTGGCCGCCTGGACGGCTGGGACATCCGCACCGCCGCCGTCGCCCGCTCGGTGCCCTGCCTGACCACCGTGCAGGCCCTGGCCGCCGCGGTGCAGGGCATCGGCGCGCTCAACAGCGGCGAGGTCGGGGTCGGCTCGCTCCAGGAGCACGCCGAGCGGTTGCGCGCCCCGCGCGACTGACGCGCGCGCCTCCCGGCCCGTCCCGGACGACCCGTCCGGGACGGGCCCGCACCCGTGTCCGTGTCCGTGTCCGTGTCCGGGGCGGCGGGAACGCCGCCCCACCCCCATCCGAGCACGCCCCGAACGCCCGTCCCCCGGTCGGGTCCCGACCGTCGACGGGCCTCGGCACCGCACCGGGCCCGCCCACCGGCGAGCCCCCGACGGAGGTCGTCCCCCGTGTCCCACCCCGCCTACCGGCTGTTGTTCCGCCTCGCCTTCCGCCGTATGGATCCCGAGCGCGCCCACCACCTGGCCTTCGGCGCCATCCGCGCCACGGCCCGGGTGCCGGGCGTGCGCGACGCGGTGGCCGGCGTCCTGGCCCGCCGCGACCCGTCGCTGCGCACCCGGGTGCTCGGCCTCGACCTGCCGGGTCCCTTCGTCCTCGCGGCCGGCTTCGACAAGAACGCCGAGGGGATCGACGGCCTGGCCATGCTCGGCTTCGACGCCGTCGAGATCGGCACCGTCACCGGTGAGCCCCAGCCGGGGAACCCCGGGCCCCGGCTCTTCCGCCTGCCGGAGGACCGGGCCCTGATCAACCGGATGGGCTTCAACAACGACGGCTCGGCGGCCGTCGCCGCCCGGCTGTCCGGCCGCCGCCCGGTCTTCCCGGTGCCGGTGGGCGTCAACATCGGCAAGACCAAGGCGGTGCCCGAGGAGGAGGCGGTCGCCGACTACGTGCTCTCCGCCGACCGGCTCGCCCCGCACGCCGACTACCTGGTCGTCAACGTCAGCTCGCCCAACACCCCCGGCCTGCGGGACCTGCAGTCCGTGGAGCGGCTGCGCCCCCTGTTGGCCGCGGTCCGCGAGTCCGCCGACCGGGCGACCGCGTCCGCGGGGCGGCGCGTCCCGCTGTTGGTCAAGATCGCCCCCGACCTCTCCGACGAGGACATCGACGCAGTCGCGGACCTCGCGGTGGAACTCGGTCTGGACGGCATCATCGCCACCAACACCACCGTCGGGCGCCGGGACCTGGTCACCGACCCGGCGACGGTGGAGGCGGCGGGCGGGGGAGGTCTGTCCGGCGCGCCGCTGCGCGAGCGCTCCCTCGCCGTCCTGCGCCGGTTGCACCGGCGGGTCGGCGACCGTCTCGTCCTGGTCTCCGCCGGTGGCGTGGAGACCGCCGGGGACGTCTGGGAGCGGATCCTCGCCGGTGCCTCCCTGGTCCAGGGATACAGCGCCTTCGTCTACCGCGGTCCCGCGTGGCCGCGTGGGATCCATCGCGGCCTGGCCCGTCTGCTGGCCGCGAGTCCCCATCGAAGTCTCGCCGACGCGGTCGGCGCCGAACACCGGAAGGTGGACACCCCGTGACCGACGCCGCACCGCGATCCCCGGGCAGCCCGGGCACCGACCCGACCGCACCGACGGGGCCGTCCGCCCCGGAGTCGTTCGGTGCCCGCCTGCACCGCGCCATGGAGGTCCGGGATCCGCTGTGCGTGGGCATCGACCCGCACGCCTCCCTGCTGGCCGAATGGGGCCTGTCGGACGACCTCACGGGCCTGGAGCGCTTCACCCGTACGGTGGTGGAGGCACTCGCCGACCGGGTGGCGGCGCTCAAGCCGCAGGTCGCCTTCTTCGAGCGCTTCGGCTCCCGGGGCCTGGCGGTGCTGGAACGGGCCGTGGCCGACGCCCGGGCCGCGGGCGCGCTGGTGATCACGGATGCCAAGCGCGGGGACATCGGCTCCACCATGGCCGCCTACGCGGAGAGCTTCCTGACGCCCGACGCGCCCCTTTCCTCGGACGCCCTGACCGTCAGCCCCTACCTGGGGTTCGGCTCCCTGGCGCCCGCCGTCGAACTGGCCCGCGAGCACGGGCGGGGCCTGTTCGTCCTGGCGCTGACCTCGAACCCGGAGGGGGCCGAGGTCCAGCGCGCCGTGGCGGCGGACGGACGGACGGTGGCCGAGACGGTGCTGGACCACCTGGCGACCCGGAACGCCGGTGCCGAGCCCCTGGGCAGCCTGGGCGCGGTGGTGGGGGCCACCCTGCCCCCGCTGGGCGAGACCGCGGCCGCGGTCTCGGAGCGCGCGCTGACGGCGGTCAACGGCCCCCTGCTGGCCCCCGGGCTCGGCGCCCAGGGCGCCCGCGCGGCCGATCTGCCGCGCGTGTTCGGTGCCGCCCTGCGGCAGGTGGTCCCCACGGTCGGTCGGGGAGTGCTGGGGGCCGGTCCGGACATCGCGGCGCTGCGGGCCGCCGCCGACCGCTGGACGGGGGAGGTGCGGGCGGGTCTGGACGGCGCGACCCCCTGAGTCCGGCGGGTCGGAACCCCGGGGTCACCCCGGGGTATTCCGTTCCCGGGGGTCGGGGAGCCGGCGCGGGAGCCCCGGGCGACACGCCGCAAGAGTCCGGAAGTCGGCGGAATGCCGGATTCCGGTGCGGGGTCCCGGCAAGGAGTCGGTAAAGAAACTCCCCGCCGGAGGGGTGAAATGTCGCTTTGTTTCCCTTTTTCGGGAGGCTGACCAGGAGTTTTCGGCTGTTCTCGCTGACTCCGGCGCCTCGGGCCGCTAGTCTCCGAGCAGAGCGGGGATGCCGGGCGAGGCCCATCGCCCCGCCGGTGCGGGGCCGTCGGCCCCCACCGCTTCCGTATCCGACAGTTCCGATACCCGAGGTGACGCAGGCGTGGCTCTTCCGCCCCTTACCCCTGAACAGCGCGCAGCCGCGCTCCAGAAGGCCGCCGCGGCTCGCCGGGAGCGCGCCGAGGTCAAGAACCGCCTCAAGCACTCCGGCGCATCCCTGCAGGAGGTCATCAAGCAGGGCCAGGAGAACGAGGTCATCGGCAAGATGAAGGTCTCCGCACTCCTGGAGTCGATGCCGGGCGTGGGCAAGGTCCGCGCCAAGCAGATCATGGAGCGGCTCGGCATCTCCGAGAGCCGCCGCGTCCGCGGCCTGGGCTCCAACCAGATCGCCTCGCTGGAGCGCGAGTTCGGCGTCAACCAGGCCTGATTTCACCGTGTCGCGGGGAACCGGGATAATCGCCGCATGGAAGCTGCTGCGCCCCGGGGCGAGACCCCCGCGACCCCGGTCGGCCGTCCGCGACTGACCGTGCTCTCCGGCCCCTCGGGGGTCGGTAAGAGCACGGTCGTCGCGCATCTGCGCCGTGCCCACCCCGAACTCTGGCTCTCGGTCTCGGCCACCACCCGTGCGCCGCGTCCCGGCGAGCGCGAGGGTGTGCAGTACTTCTTCGTGGACGACGCCGCGTTCGACAAGCTCGTCGCCAACGGTGAGCTGCTCGAATGGGCCGAGTTCGCCGGCAACCGGTACGGCACGCCGCGCGGGCCCGTGCTCCAACGGCTCGAGCGCGGTGAGCCCGTCCTCCTGGAGATCGACCTCCAGGGGGCACGGCAGGTGCGGGAGGCCATGCCCGACGCCCGGCTGGTCTTCCTGGCGCCCCCCTCCTGGGAGGAACTGGTCCGCCGGCTCACCGGCCGCGGCACCGAGCCCCCCGAGGTCATCGAGCGCAGGTTGGCGGCGGCCCGGGTCGAGCTGGCCGCCGAGCCGGAGTTCGACACCACCCTGACCAACACGTCGGTCGAGCACGTATCGGCCGAGCTGCTAGCCTTGGTCAGCAAATCCTGACCCCCGTGCGCGCCCCGCGCGTCCGTCCCGGTCACCATCTTCGTTCCCGTCTTCCGGAAGGCAGAGCGTGTCCTCTCCCATCACCACTCCCGAGGGCATCATCAATCCGCCGATTGATGAGCTGCTCGAGGCCACCGACTCGAAGTACAGCCTGGTGATCTACGCAGCCAAGCGCGCCCGGCAGATCAACGCGTACTACTCGCAGCTCGGTGAGGGCCTGCTGGAGTACGTCGGCCCCCTGGTCGACACCCACGTCCACGAGAAGCCGCTGTCGATCTCCCTGCGCGAGATCAACGCCGGCCTGCTCACCTCCGAGGCCGTGGAGGGCCCGGCCGACTGATCGGCCCCTCGACCGATCGACCCCTCCGAATCCCACGGGCCCGACCCGCGTCCCCGACGCGGCGACGGGCCCGTCGGTGTGTCCGGGGCCCGGCCGAACCCGACGGCCTCCCCCGGGGCAGGATGGCGGGGCTGGATTGAGACGACGGCGAGAGGCGGCGGACGATGACGCGCAGACCCGAGGTGGTCCTGGGGGTGAGCGGCGGTATCGCCGCCTACAAGGCGTGCGAGCTGTTGCGACGCCTCACCGAGTCCGGCCACGCGGTCACCGTCGTGCCCACCGCCTCCGCGCTGCGCTTCGTCGGCGCCCCCACCTGGGCAGCCCTCTCCGGTCGGCCGGTGGCCGACGAGGTCTGGGTGGATGTCCACGAGGTGCCCCACGTGCGCCTGGGACAACGGGCCGACCTGGTCGTCGTCGCCCCCGCCACCGCCGACCTGATGGCCCGCGCCGCCCACGGCCTGGCGAACGACCTGCTCACCAACACCCTCCTCACCGCCCGCTGCCCGGTGGTGCTCGCCCCCGCCATGCACACCGAGATGTGGGAACACCCCGCCACCCGGGAGAACGTCGCCACCCTGCGCCGGCGCGGCGTAACGGTGGTGGAGCCCGCCGTCGGCCGGTTGACCGGTGCCGACACCGGGCGCGGTCGGCTCCCCGACCCGGCCGACCTCTTCGCGGAGTGCCGGGCGGCGCTGACCCGGGCGGAGGGGGACACCTCCCTCCCCGACGTGCCCGGCGGCCCGACCGAACCCGGGGAACCCGCCGTCGTGTCCGCGCGCCCCGCCGACCGGTCCGACGACCTCGCGGGGCGCCGCGTCGTGGTCAGCGCCGGTGGCACCCGCGAACCGCTGGACCCCGTCCGTTTCCTCGGCAACCGCTCCTCCGGCAAACAGGGGTACGCCCTCGCCCGCACCGCCGCGGCCCGCGGCGCCCGGGTCGTCCTGGTGGCCGCCAACACCTCACTGCCGGACCCCGAGGGGGTGGAGACGATCACGGTGGAGACCACCGCCGAACTCCGCGAAGCCGTGCTGGCCGCCGCCACCGGTGCCGACGCCGTGGTCATGGCCGCCGCGGTGGCGGACTTCCGCCCCGCCCACCGAGCCGCGGGAAAGATCAAGAAGCGGGAGGGCGAGGACCCCGAACCGATCCGGCTGGTCCGCAACCCCGACGTGCTGGCCGAACTGGCGGCCGATCGCTCCGACCCCCGGCGCGTGGTCGTCGGATTCGCCGCCGAGACCGACGACGTCCTGGCCAACGGTGAGGCGAAACTCGCCCGCAAGGGATGCGACCTGCTGGTCGTCAACCGGGTGGGGGAGGGGGTGGCCTTCGGCACCGAGGACAACGAGGCGGTCCTGCTGGACGCCCGCGGCCCCCGGGAGGAGATCCCCCGTGGCCCGAAGGAGGATCTCGCCCACCGGGTGTGGGACGCGGTGGGCCGTCGGTGGTCCGGGGAGCGAGACATTCGGCCCACCTCCGGCGGGGGGTGACCCGTTCGGGTGCCGGCCGGATAGACTGTCCGCGAGCCGCGCCCGCCCACGGGCCGCTCCGCCCGTCCCAGTCAGCAGCCGCTGCAAACCCAGGGAGCGATGTGTCCCGTCGTCTGTTCACCTCGGAGTCCGTGACCGAGGGTCATCCCGACAAGATCGCCGACCAGATCAGCGACACCATTCTCGACGCACTCCTGAAGGAGGACCCCTCCTCACGGGTCGCCGTCGAGACGATGATCACCACCGGTTTGGTGCACGTGGCGGGTGAGGTGACCACCAAGGCGTACGCGGACATCGCGACCCTGGTGCGCAACACCGTCCTGGAAATCGGGTACGACTCCTCCAAGAAGGGCTTCGACGGCGCCTCGTGCGGCGTGTCGGTGTCCATCGGCTCGCAGTCCCCGGACATCGCGCAGGGCGTCGACATCGCCTACGAGTCCCGGGTCGAGGGCGAGGGTGATGAGTTGGACCGGCAGGGCGCGGGCGACCAGGGCCTGATGTTCGGTTACGCCTGCGACGAGACCCCCGAGTTGATGCCGCTGCCGATCACGCTGGCGCACCGTCTGTCGCGCCGACTGACCGATGTGCGGCGCAACGGGACCATCCCCTACCTGCGTCCGGACGGTAAGACCCAGGTCACCATCGAGTACGACGGTGACCGGCCGGTGCGCCTGGACACCGTGGTGGTCTCCTCCCAGCACGCCTCCGACATCGACCTGGATTCCCTGCTGACCCCGGACATCAAGGAGTTCGTGGTCGAGCCGGAACTGGCGGCCCTGGCGGGGCAGGGCATCGGGTTGGCGGTGGACGACTACCGTCTGCTGGTCAACCCCACCGGACGGTTCGAGATCGGCGGCCCGATGGGCGACGCCGGCCTGACGGGTCGCAAGATCATCATCGACACCTACGGTGGCATGGCCCGCCACGGCGGCGGCGCCTTCTCCGGCAAGGACCCCTCCAAGGTGGACCGCTCGGCCGCCTACGCCATGCGTTGGGTCGCCAAGAACGTGGTGGCCGCCGGTCTGGCGCGGCGTTGTGAGGTGCAGGTCGCCTACGCGATCGGCAAGGCCGAGCCGGTGGGGTTGTTCGTGGAGACCTTCGGCACCGAGGCGGTGGAGCCGGCCCGTATCGAGCGGGCCGTCAAGGAGATCTTCGACCTGCGTCCGGCCGCCATCATCCGCGACCTGGACCTGCTGCGGCCCATCTACGCGCAGACCGCGGCCTACGGTCACTTCGGCCGTCCGCTGCCCGACTTCACCTGGGAGACCACCGCCCGCGTCGACGCCCTGCGCGCCGCCGCCGGTCTCTGAGCCCTCCCGGCTCCTCCCCTCGCCATCGGGCCCGGTGGCGCGCCCCGCCACGGGCGCGTCACCGGGCCCGACGCGCGCCCGTGACGGGGCGCGGAACCTTCGCGCCGTCCGACCCCTTTGGTGTACTGACCCCATGACCGGCGAACCTCCCCCCGACCGACCCGTCCCCCGTCCGGCGGGCGGGGGGTCGGGGGCCGCGCGTGCCGCCGAACAGCTCGCCCTGCTGCGGGAGACCGCGCCCCGTCCCCGTCCGGCCCGCCGCCGTCCGCTCGCGGAGGACCGCCCCGTGGCGCGAGTCCTGGTGGACAAGGGGCTGGTGCACCTCGACCGCTACTTCGACTACGCCGTCCCCGCCGCGATGGCGGAGACCGCTCTGCCGGGTGTCCGGGTCCGGGTCCGCTTCGGCGCGGGGGAACGCGGCGGACGTCGGGAGGGAGGGCGCCTGGTCGACGGATTCGTCGTCGGGAGACTGGCCGAGAGCGACTTTCCCGGCCGACTGGCCCCCCTGGCCCGGGTGCTCTCCTCCGAACCCGTCCTGAGCCCCGAACTGCTGGACCTGTGCCGGGCCGTGGCCGACCGGTACGCCGGCTCCCTGGCCGACGTCGTGCAACTCGCCGTGCCGCCCCGGATGGCCAGGGCCGAGCGGATCGACTCCCCGGCCCCGCTCCCACCTCCGCCGGCGCCCGACCCCGGCGGCTGGAACCGGTACCCCCGCGGTCCCGCCTATCTGGAATCCCTGGCCGGTGGCGGATCCCCCCGGGCGGTGTGGACCGCGCTGCCCGGGCCCGGCTGGCCCGACGAACTCGCCCGCGCGGCGGCCGCCTGTCTGGCCTCCGGCCGGGGCGTCGTCGCGGTGCTCCCCGACGGCCGTACCGCGGCCCGGGCGGACGCCGCCCTCACCGCCCTCCTCGGGCCCGACCGACACGTCCTGCTGACCGCCGACGCCGGTCCCGAGGCCCGTTACCGGCGCTGGCTGGCGGTCAGTCGGGGCTCGGTACGGGCGGTGATCGGCACCCGCGCGGCGATGTTCGCCCCCGTCCGCGACCCGGGCCTGGTGATCTGCTGGGACGACGGTGACGCCTCCCACGGCGACGACCGCGCCCCCCACCCCCACGCCCGCGAGGTGCTGCTGCTGCGTGCGGCCCGCGCCGGTGCGGGGGTCCTGTTGGGCGGGCACGCGTGCACCGCCGAGGGCGCCCGGCTGATGACCACCGGATGGGCGGCCCCGTTGACCCCCGACCGGAGCGCGGTCCGTGCCGCCGCCCCGCTGATCCGCACCCTCGGCGACGACGACCGTGCCGGTGACGAGGCCGCCCACACCGCCCGCCTGCCCACCCTCGCCTGGCGGATCGCCCGGGACGCGCTGCGGCTGGGCCCGGTCCTGGTGCAGGTCCCGCGCCGGGGTTATGTTCCGGCGCTGTCCTGCGACCGCTGCCGCGAACCGGCCCGCTGTCCCGCCTGCCGCGGGCCGCTCGCAGCCGACGCGCCGGACACCCCCCCGGCCTGCGGGTGGTGCGGGTCGGCCCACCCCGACTGGCACTGCCCCGCGTGCGGCGGTCGCCGGGCGCGGGCCCGCGCGGTGGGCGTCCGACGCACCGCGGAGGAGCTGGGACGGGCCTTTCCCGGGATTCCCGTGCGCACCTCCGGGCGCGGTGGGGAGGGCGGGAACGACGGGAACGACGTGCCGGACGAGGTCCCCGACACCCCCGCGCTGGTGGTCAGCACCCCCGGAGCCGAACCCCGGGTCGCCGACGGCCCCGGCTACGCCGCGGCCCTGCTGCTGGACGGTCGGGTGCTCCTCAACCGCCCCGGTCTGCGGGCGGGGGAGGAGACCCTGCGGCGCTGGCTGGGCGCCGCCGCCCTGGTCCGCCCGGCCGGCGAGGGCGGGGCGGTGGTCGTGCCGGCGGAGCCGACGCTCCGCCCGGTGCAGGCGCTGGTCCGCTGGGACCCGGTCGGCTTCGCGGAGCGGGAGCTGGCCGATCGGACCGAACTGGCCTTCCCGCCGGTCAGTCGGATGGCGGCCGTCAGCGGCCCGCCGGAGGCCGTGCGTCGACTGCTGGAGGGAGCCGAACTACCCCCGGAGGCCGAGATCCTGGGGCCGGTGGAACTGCCCCGCACCCCGCCGGGCGCCCCCCGCAGGCCGGGCGCGCCGGCGCCGGGGGAGCAGTGGGAACGGGCCCTGGTGAGAGTGCCGCCGGGCCGGGGGTCGGAGATGGCCCGCGCCTTGCGAGCCTCCCTGGCGGCCCGGCTCGCCCGTCGGGAGCGGGAGATCGCCCGGGTGCGGGTCGACCCGCGGGAGATCGGCTGAACCCTCCCGGGGCCCGGCCGAACCGGACGACGCCCTGCCGGGAGCGGACCATCGGAGGGCCCGGGGCGGGGCGTCCGGCCCGCCGGCCTCAACCGTCGCGCGGGCCCGGCAGCATCGTCGGGTCACCGGGGGAGGAAGGCCCGACGCCCCCGTCCCCGACGAACGCGCTCCCGGCGTCCCCGACACCACCGACACCACCGTTCCCGGTGCCGGCACGGCCGAGGGCACGGGATCCGACGGCCACCACCGCCCGGGCGGACACCGCATCCTCCCCGACGCCCTCCACCGGGGAGTCCCCGTCCGGATGATCGTCCCCGTCCCCGTCCGCCCCGGAGGGGGACGGGATCCGGGATCCACCACCCCCGGCGGCACGGCCGATCGGATCGGCCCCCGTCACCCGACGGTTCCCGTAACGCCGGTGCACGGCCTGTTTGGTCACCCCCAGCGCCGACCCGACGGAGTCCCAGGAGAAACCGAGCGAACGGTCGAAGTCCACCGCCGCGGTCACCAGGGTCTCCACGTTGTCCCGCAACTCCCTGGCCAGGCGCACGGTGGGAGCCGGTGCCCGGCCGTACACGACGAACCCGGAGGAGGGCACGCCGCGACGCGGTCGGTAGACGTTGCCCAGTTGTGCCGTGAGCGTCCGCAACGCGTCCACCTGGCGGCGCACCCGCTCGATGTCGCGCACCAGCAGATGCAGGCTGGCCCTGGCCCGGGCGTCAGCGGTGGTGTGGTCGGCCATCGACAAGCCTCTCCAACCGGTCTGGGGGAAACGGGGGACGGCCCGCCGGGGGCATCCCCCGTACGGTTGCTCCCGGTGCCCAACGCCGCACCCGGCGCCGGGGTCACGCCCACCGCACGGATCGGGCGTGAAAGGCGCGGTGCGCGCCCCTTTCCGCGCTCCCGGTCGACACGCCCCGGTCGCCGGCGGAGCCGTAGACTGTTCACCCGTACGGCGTCCGGGGAACCGGACCGCCGCCACCACGCCCGCCCCGCTTACCCCCTTCTTCGAGGTGACCCCCGCACGATGAGGCTCGTCTTCGCCGGCACCCCCGAGGTGGCCGTACCCGCCCTGGACGCCCTGTTGGCAGCGGAACGGCATGAGGTGGTGGCCGTGGTGACCCGGCCGGACGCCCCCGCCGGGAGGGGACGACGACTCGTCGAGAGCCCCGTGGCGCGGCGCGCCGCCGAGGCGGGCCTGGAGATCCTGCGCCCCGAACGACCCCGGGACCCGGATTTCCTGAGCAGGCTGCGCGAGATCGCCCCCGACTGCTGCCCCGTCGTGGCCTACGGGGCCCTCCTGCCGAAGGAAGCCCTGGCCATCCCGGTCCGCGGGTGGGTCAACCTGCACTTCTCCCTGCTCCCCGCCTGGCGCGGCGCGGCACCCGTCCAGCACGCCGTGATGGCCGGCGACGGGATCACCGGCGCGACCACCTTCCTCATCGAGGAGGGCCTGGACTCCGGCCCGACCTACGGCGTGATCACCGAGGAGATCCGGCCCCGGGACACCAGCGGCGACCTGCTCACCCGGCTGGCCTTCGCCGGCGCCGGTCTGCTCGCCGCCACCATGGACGGGATCGAGGACGGATCCCTGCGGGCCGTTCCGCAGCCGGGGGAGGGGATCTCCCTCGCCCCCAAGCTCGGGGTCGGGGACGCCCGGATCGACTGGTCCGCCCCGGCACTGCGGGTGGACCGCGTCGTGCGGGGCTGCTCGCCCGCCCCCGGTGCCTGGACCCTCTTCCGCGGCGAACGACTGAAGATCCGGGAGACGGTCCCGGCCGGCTCCCGCCCGGAGGGACCCGGGGGACCCGCGCCGGAGGTCGCCGTCGACGCCGCCCCCGGCGCGATCGTCGTCGGCCGACGCACCGTCCACGTGGGCACCGGTTCCGGGCCGCTGGAACTGCTGTGGGTGCAGCCGCAGGGCCGCAAACCCATGCCCGCCGCCGACTGGGCGCGAGGCGTGCGGCCGGGGCCGGGGGAGCGGCTGGGCGACTGAGCGCCCCGACTCCGCCCCCGACGGGACCCCGTGCCTCCCGTCCCCGCCCCCGCACGTCCGGTGCCCGCCGTCGTGCCGTGTCCCCCCTGTCGTCCCCCCGGCCCCGCGATGTCGGGGCCCCGACCCACCGAGCGATGAGCCGAAGATGAACGACCGCCCCCGCCCCGCCCGTTCCCGCCGACCGGACCGGCCCCCGCGCCGCCCCCGACGGGACCCCGTGCGTCTGCTCGCCTTCGAGGCGCTGCGTGCGGTGGACGAGCGCGACGCCTACGCCAACCTGGTGCTGCCGCCCCTGTTGGCCCGCGCCCGGCGCTCCGAGGGGCTGGACGACCGCGACGCCGCCCTGGCCACCGAACTGGTCTACGGCACCCTCCGACGGCAGGGCACCTACGACGCCGTCATCGGGGCCTGCGCCGACCGGCCGTTGCGGGGGATCGACCCGCCGGTGCTGGACGTCCTCTCCCTGGGGGCCCACCAGTTGCTCGGCACCCGGATCCCCCGGCACGCCGCCGTCAGCAGCACCGTCGAACTCGCGCGGATGGTTCTCGGCGAGGGCCCCGCCAAGTTCGTCAACGCCGTCCTGCGGCGGATCTCGGCCCGTGACCTCGAGGAGTGGATCGACCACCTCGCCCCGCCCGCCGACCGCGACCCCGAGGAGTACCTGGCGCTGCGGCACGCCCACCCCCGATGGGTGGTCTCCGCCCTGTGGGACGCGCTGGAGCCCGGCGGGAGACGTACGGACCGGGAGGGCATCGAGGCGCTGCTGATCGCCGACAACGAGCGTCCCGAGGTCACCCTGGTCGCCCGCCCCGGGCGGTCCGAACCCGAGGAACTCCTGGTCGGCGGCGCCCTCCCCGGCCGCTGGTCCCCCCATGCCGTGCGCCTGGTCGAGGGAGGTGACCCCGGGGCGCTGCCCGCCGTCCGGGAGGGCCGCGCCGGGGTGCAGGACGAGGGAAGCCAACTGGTCGCCGCGGCCCTGGTGGCCGCGCCGCTGGAGGGCCCGGACACCCGCTGGTTGGACGGCTGCGCGGGGCCGGGGGGCAAGGCCGCTCTCCTCGCCGCCCTCGCGGCCGGACGGGGCGCCGGTCTGCTGGCCGTCGAACGCCGTCCGCACCGGGCCCGCCTGGTCGCGGGGGTTCTGGAGGGGGCGCCCGGCGTCCAACTGACCGTTGCCGCCGACACCACTCGTCCCGCCTGGCGGCCGGCCTCCTTCGATCGGGTGCTGGTGGACGTGCCCTGCACCGGGCTCGGCGCCCTGCGCCGCCGCCCCGAGGCGCGCTGGCGCCGTCGCCCGGAGGACCTGGAGCGTTTCGCGCCCCTGCAACGGGCCCTGCTGCGGGAGGCGCTGTGGGCCGTGCGACCGGGCGGGGTGGTGGCCTACGCCACCTGTTCCCCGCACCCGGCGGAGACCCGCGCGGTGGTCGAGGACGTGCTGGCCGAGGCGGGCACCGGGCCGGCCGCCGCGCCGGCCGCCGAGTGGATCGACGCCCGTCCCACGATGCCGGGCGTCCCCCACCTCGGGGCGGGCCCGGATGTGCAGTTGTGGCCCCACCTGCACGGCACGGACGCGATGTACCTGGCCCTGCTGCGCCGTGCGGACCGGGCCCTCTGAAGGAGGGCCGGGGCGGCCCCCGACGAACCGGCCGGCCCCGGGCCGGTCCGGAGGGGGCGGGGTGCCCGATACTGGTCGCATGGCGCAGATCAATCCCAGCATCCTGTCGGCCGACTTCGCCCGCCTCGCCGAGGAGGCCCGGGCGGTCGAGGGGGCCGACTGGCTCCACGTGGACGTCATGGACAACCACTTCGTCCCCAACCTGACGCTGGGCCTGCCCGTCGTCGAGGCGCTGCTGCGGGCCACGGACACCCCGCTCGACTGCCATCTCATGATCGAGGACCCCGACCGGTGGGCCCCCCGCTACGCGGAGGTGGGCGCCGGGTCGGTGACCTTCCACGTCGAGGCCGCAGCCGCCCCGGTGCGGCTGGCCCGCGAGATCCGCGCGCAGGGGGCCCGCGCCTCCATGGCGCTGCGCCCGGCCACCCCCGTCGAGCCCTACGAGGACCTGCTCCCCGAGCTCGACATGTTGCTGATCATGACGGTCGAGCCGGGCTTCGGCGGCCAGGCGTTCCTCGACCTCACCCTGCCCAAGATCCGCCGGGCCCGACGGATGATCGAGCGCCACGGCCTGGAGCTGTGGCTCCAGGTGGACGGCGGGGTGTCCGAGGAGACCATCGAACGTTGTGCGGAGGCGGGGGCGGATGTCTTCGTCGCCGGATCCGCCGTCTACGGGGCGCAGGACCCGGCCGCCGCGGTGAAGTCCCTGCGGGCCCGGGCCGAGGCCGTCGCGCCCACCGCCCCGGAGGCGTAGGCACACCGGTTCCCGGCCCCGGGCCCTCTTCCCCGAAGAACCGGACCGCTGCCCGCCGGCCGTTCCCACCGCGGCCGGTCCGGTGTTCCACCGGACGTGGTCCGCCGGCCGGCACCCGTCCACCCGCCGTTCGGTGACCGGGTGCCGGGGACGGGCCGCACGCTTTTCCCACCGGATGCACCGGCCACGGGTGGCGCCGGCGACCCGTCGGATCTGGGAGGATGAAGGTCCCGGGGGACGGGCGGGAGTCGAGCCGGAAGAACAGCGAGGTGAGCGCGGTGCCGGCCGGAAGGTCAGCCACACGAATGGGACCGGCCGAACTGATGCAGGCGGCGGCCATGGCCCGTCGCTTCTACCTGGAGGGAAAATCCAAGATCCAGATCGCGGACGAGTTCGGGGTCAGCCGCTTCAAGGTGGCCCGGGTGCTCGAGTCCGCGGTCGAGCACGATCTGGTCCGCATCGAGATCCGCATCCCCGCCGAGCTGGACGCCGATCGCTCCGACGCGCTGCGGGCCCGCTTCGGATTGCGCCACGTGGTGGTCACCGAGTCGCCGGCCGACGCTCCCGACGACACCCCCGACCCGGAGAACCTGGGTGAGGTCGCCGCCGAACTGTTGGGCGAGCTGGTCGCAGAGGGTGACGTGCTGGGCCTGGCCTGGGGGCGTTCGACCATCCACATGGCCGCCGCGTTGGAGAGCCTGCCGCCGTGCACCGTCGTGCAGCTCACCGGGGTCTACGACGCCGGGACCGCCGAGCGGGGCTCGGTGGAGGCGGTTCGCCGGGCGGCGGCCGTCTCGGGGGGCGAGGCGCACCCCATCTACGCCCCGATGCTCCTGCCGGACGCCCAGACCGCCGCCGCGCTGCGCGGGCAGACCGGCATCGCGAGCGCCTTCGAGTACTTCGACAAGGTCACCATCGCGGCGGTCTCCATCGGTTCCTGGGAGCCGGGGATCTCCACGGTGCACGACATGCTCTCCGAGCGGGAACGTGCCCACTACGCCTCGCTCGGCGTCGCCGCCGAGATGTCCGCCCACCTCTTCGATTCCGCCGGGCGACGGGTCGGCCGCGATCTGGGGGAGCGGTGCATCACCGTCGAGGCCGATCGGCTTCGACGCATTCCCGAGGTGGTCGCCATCGCCGGTGGCCGGCGCAAGGCACCCGCCATCGCGGCGGTACTCCGATCGGGCCTGGTGACCAGCCTGGTGACGGACACCGCCGCCGCCGACGAACTGCTCGTGGCCGAAACGGGAACCCGACCGGCCCGCGAACGCACCGACCCCGACGTCGACTGACCCTCCTTCGCCGGCGGGCTCCCGGCCCCGCCGGCGAAGGAGGGGCGGGTCGGCGGCGCCGGGGCCGACGGGCACCGTCGGGAATCGGCCATAATGAAGCAGGAGCCATCGCCGGTCTCCCACCCGCAACCCATTCCATCGCAGGTGAGAGAGCAGCCATGAGATTCCTGAACGACGCCCGTCCGCCGTACGACCTGACCTACGACGACGTGTTCATGGTCCCCTCCCGGTCCTCGGTCGGCTCCCGCATGGGGGTGGATCTGACCACCCGCGACGGCACCGGCACCACCATCCCCCTCGTGGTGGCCAACATGACCGCCGTCGCCGGGCGCCGGATGGCCGAGACGGTGGCCCGCCGGGGAGGTCTGGTGGTCATCCCCCAGGACATCCCGATCGATGTCGTCACCGAGGTCATCGGCTGGGTCAAGCGCCGACACCCGGTCCTGGACACCCCCATCACCCTGGACCCCGGCCAGACCGTCGCCGACGCCATCTCCCTGCTGCCCAAGCGGGCCCACCACGCGGGCGTGGTGGTCGAGGACGGGCGACCGATCGGCGTGGTGACCGACAGCGACCTGAACGGTGTGGACCGCTTCACCCGACTGACCGAGGTGATGTCCCGGGATCTGCTACTGCTCGACGCCGACTCGAAACCGCGCGAACTCTTCGACCGTATGGACGCCGCCCATCGCAAGTTGGCCCCGGCGGTGGACGCCGACGGCCGACTGGTGGGCATCATCACCCGTCGCGGCGCGCTGCGCGCCACCCTCTACACCCCGGCCACCGACGAGCGGGGCGGCCTGCGGATCGCCGCCGCGGTGGGAATCAACGGGGACGTGGCCGGTCGGGCCGCCGCCCTCCTGAAGGGTGGCGCCGACACCCTGGTGGTGGACACCGCCCACGGCCATCAGGAGTCGATGATCTCCGCCCTGCGCGAGGTGCGTTCGCTGGACCCACGGGTGCCGGTGGTGGCGGGCAACGTGGTCTCGGCCGAGGGCGTGCGCGACCTGGTCGAGGCGGGCGCGGACATCGTCAAGGTGGGGGTCGGCCCGGGTGCCATGTGCACCACCCGCATGATGACGGGCGTCGGGCGCCCGCAGTTCTCCGCGGTGCTGGAGTGCGCCGAGCAGGCCCGCCGGATGGGACGCCACGTGTGGGCCGACGGGGGCGTGCGCCACCCCCGTGATGTCGCCATGGCCCTGGCGGCCGGCGCGTCCAACGTCATGGTCGGCTCCTGGTTCGCGGGCACCCACGAGTCACCCGGGGACCTCCAGCAGGCCGCCGACGGAAGGTGGTACAAGGAGAGCTTCGGGATGGCCTCGGCGCGGGCGGTGCGCAACCGCACCGCCGACGACTCGCCCTACGACCGGGCGCGCAAGGCGCTCTTCGAGGAGGGCATCTCCACCTCCCGGATGTTCCTGGACCCGGCCCGGCCGGGGGTGGAGGATCTCATCGACTCCATCGTGGCCGGCGTGCGCTCGGCGTGCACCTACGCCGGGGCGGCCTCCCTGGAGGAGTTCGCCGAGCGGGCCGTGGTCGGGGTGCAGAGCGCCTCCGGCTTCGCCGAGGGCAAGCCGCTGCACGCCGGCTGGAGCTGATCCTCCCCGCGATCCCCGGGGCGGCGGGCCCTCGCCCCGGGCGTCGCGGTGGTCGGGGGCCCGTGGTGTACTGCGCGGGTGCGACACGACGACGTTCCCGCCGCCCCGGACCGGCACCGTGACGGCGACGCCTCCCGGCCGGCACACCCCACGGGCCCGGTGGCCGGTACGGGGGCGCCCCCGATCGGCCTGGACGCCCTGGACGAGCGGATCGTGCGGGCCCTGGCCGAGGACGCCCGCCGGGCGTACGCCGACATCGGCGCCGAGGTCGGCCTCTCCGCCCCCGCGGTGAAGCGCCGGGTGGACCGGCTGCGCGCCCGCGGTGCCATCACCGGCTTCACGGTCCGGATCGATCCGGCCGTGATGGGACGCGGCACCGAGGGACTGATCGAGCTGTACTGCCGTTCGCGCACCGCCCCGGCCGACATCCGTCGCGCCCTGGCCCGCTATCCCGAGGTGGCCTCGGCCTCCACGGTCACCGGTGAGGCGGACGCCGTGGTGCAGGTCTTCGCCTCCGACATGCGGCACTTCGAGCGGGTATTGGAACGCATCGCGGGGGAGGACTTCGTGGAGCGGACGAAGTCCGTGCTGGTGCTTTCCCCGCTGCTGCGCCGGCACGCCCCGGACCTGCCGGCCTGACCGCCCCGCCCGGGGCCCGCCCGGTGCGTCGGCGGGGGCACTCTCCTCCGCGGTGCCCTTCCGCACCGATCCGTTCGCGCCGAGTCGGGTCCCGGCCCACCGGTTCGGGATCCCCAGGGGCGTCAACCCGGTATTCGCCCCCGGCCGGGGTGGCGGTGTCGGGTCGGTGGCTCGACCCGCTCTCCCGGGCGGCGATCGCGGTGATCGTCACCGTCAACGCGCCGGTGGTCTCCGTGCCCGGGGGCGGGAGGGGCCCCGCGCAATGAATCGCCGGTGATCGGGGTGAAAGCGCAACGAAAACCGCCCGGACGCGCAATCGACGCTTCTTGTCGTGCCCCGTCGGCGGCCGTTAGCGTCGGAGGTGTATCCGGCCGCGTTCCGGCCGGTCGCCGGCCCGAGCCGGTGAACCGCCCCGCCCACCGGCCGTCCGCACCGAGGTGCCATGTCCCGCCCCGTCCACACCGCCCGCCCGGCCGTGCCCGCCGACGAATCCGGCGGGGCCATCCTGCGCCTGGCCCTGCGACAGGGCCCGGAGGGACTGCCCGCCTCCCGTGAGGCGGCGCTGGCCGACCTGGACGCGTCCGCCGCCCGGGCGGCCGCCGGCGGCGCCGCCCTGCTGGTCGGATCCGAACTGTCGATGACCGGATACGTCCTGGGCGACCGCCTCCCCGACCTCGCGGAACCCGCGGACGGCCCCACCGACCGCGCGGTGGCCCGGATCGCCGCCCGGCACGGCGTGGCGATCGCGCACGGGCGGCCGGAACTCTCCGGGCGGGGGATCCACAACACCGTCCGATTGACCGGCCCCGACGGCGCGACGCTCGCGGAGTATCGCAAGACGCACCTGTACGGGGAGTGGGAGCGGAAGGCGTTCGTCCCCGGTGACCGCCCGGTGGTCGGGGCCGTGCTGGCGGGAGTCCGGGTCGGGCTGCTGATCTGCTACGACGTGGAATTCCCCGAGGTGGTGCGCGCCCACGCCCTGGCCGGCACCGAGCTGCTGCTGGTGCCCACCGCGTTGATGGCCCCGCACGACTTCGTGGCCCGGCAGCTGGTACCCGTCCGGGCGGCGGAGAACGGGATGTACGTCGCCTACGCCAACCGCTGCGGCGCGGAGGGCGACCTCCGGTTCACCGGCCTGAGCTGTCTGGCCGCCCCGGACGGGAGCGTCCCCGCCCGGGCGGGGGAGGGCGGGGAACTGCTGTTCGCGGAGGTCGATCCGCGGGCGGTGGACGCCGCCCGACGGATCACCCCGTACCTGGCGGACCGCCGTCCCGGGCTCTATCCCCTCGACGGGTCGCCCCACCCGGGCCCCGTTCCCGCCCCGATCGACTGACACCCCCTCACCCCCTTTCCGATCCCCCCGCGCGGCCGGTCGTACCCGTCCGGCCCGGCACCCCAGAGCCCCAGCACCTCCGTCGCACGACCCGGGAGAACCCCCAGATGACCTCCACGGTGCCCAACGTCGCCCACGACGCCCGGGAGGCGGAGCAGCACCCGCCCACCGACGCCCGCCCCGAACCGACCGTGACCATGTTCGGTCCCGACTTCCCCTTCGCCTACGACGACTGGCTCGCCCATCCGGCGGGCCTCGGCCAGATCCCGGCGACGGAGCACGGGGCCGAGGTCGCCGTCATCGGCGGCGGACTCTCCGGCATGGTGGCGGCCCGGGAGCTCATGCGGATGGGGTTGCGGCCGGTGGTGTACGAGGCGGATCGGCTCGGCGGCCGGCTGCGCACCGAGACCTTCGAGGGGTGCGACCCGGGATTGACCGCGGAGATGGGGGCGATGCGTTTCCCGCCCTCCTCCACCGCCTTCTGGCACTACGCCGATCTGGTCGGCCTGGAGTCGCGGCCCTTCCCCAACCCGCTGGCCCCGGGTACCCCCTCCACGGTCGTGGACCTCAAGGGCGAGACCCACTACGCGCGCACCCTGGAGGATCTGCCGCCGGTCTACCACCGGGTCATGGAGGCGTGGAACACCGCGCTGGAGGAGGGGGCGGAGTTCGGCGCGATGCAGCGCGCCATCCGCGAACGGGACGTGCCGCGCATCCGGGAGATCTGGTCCCGCCTGGTGGAGCGCCTGGACAACCGGACCTTCTACGGCTTCCTGTGCGACTCCCCGGCCTTCTCCTCCTTCCGGGACCGCGAGACCTTCGGTCAGGTCGGTTTCGGCACCGGGGGCTGGGACACCGACTTCCCCAACTCCATCCTGGAGATCCTGCGCGTCGTCTACACCGGTGCCGACGACGACCACCGCGGCATCGTCGGCGGCAGTCGGCAACTGCCCCTGCGACTGTGGGAGGACGAGCCGCAGAAACTGGTGCACTGGCCGCGCGGCACCTCCCTGCGCTCCCTGCACGAGGGCCGCACCCGTCCCGCCGTGACCCGCCTGCACCGCACGGCGGGCAACCGGATCACCGTCACCGACGCGGACGGGGACGTGCGCACCTACCGGGCGGCGATCTTCACGGCCCAGTCCTGGCTGATGCTCTCGCGCATCGACTGCGACGACGACCTGCTGCCCATCGACCACTGGACCGCCGTCGAGCGCACCCACTACATGGAATCCTCCAAGCTCTTCGTTCCGGTGGATCGGCCCTTCTGGCTGGACCGCGACGAGCGCACCGGTCGGGACACCATGAGCATGACCCTCACCGACCGGATGACCCGGGGCACCTACCTGCTGGACGACGGCCCGGACCGTCCCGCCGTCATCTGCCTCTCGTACACGTGGTGCGACGACAGCCTCAAGTGGCTGCCGCTGAGCGCCCGCGAACGGATGGAGGTGATGCTGAAGTCCCTGCGGGAGATCTATCCGCATGTCGATATCCGACGGCACGTCATCGGTAACCCGATCACCGTCTCCTGGGAGAACGAACCCTGGTTCATGGGCGCCTTCAAGGCGAACCTGCCGGGTCACTACCGCTACCAGCGCCGCCTGTTCACCCACTTCGTGCAGGATCGGTTGCCCGCCGATCGGCGCGGCCTGTTCCTCGCCGGGGACGACATCTCCTGGACCGCGGGGTGGGCCGAGGGCGCGGTGCAGACCGCCCTCAACGCCGTCTGGGGCGTCATGAGCCACTTCGGCGGTGCCTGTGATCCGGCCAATCCCGGCCCGGGCGATCTGTTCGACGAGCTGGCACCGGTGGAGTTGCCGGAGGATTGAGGTGGCGGTCGCCCCCCGGGCACCCGTCACACCGCGGTGGCACCCGTCATGCCGCGGCCCCGGTCACCAGAGGAGAGCCCGCCGTGCCGTTGGACCACTCCGCCCCCGCACCCGACCCCGTGGGGGCCACCGACCCGTCGGGGATATCCCCGCTGCGCCCCACCACGGTCCCCTCCGACCCCTCGGACGCGGTCGCCCGGGCGGTGGCGGAGGCGGAGGCCGCGGCCCCCGACGGTCCGTTGGTCGCGCTCGGCGAGGAGCACCTGCGCCGGCGCACCTCCGCCAAGTGGCGTTTCCATCCCGCGGACGTGCTGCCCCTGTGGGTGGCGGAGGCGGACGTACCCACCCCCGAACCGGTCGCCCGGGCCCTGCGCGAGGCGATCGACCTGGGCGACCTGGGTTACCCGGCGGACCACCTCGGGTACGTCGGTGCCCTCGACGCCTTCTCCCGTGAACGATGGGGCGTGCCGGTACCGGAGGAGCGAACCGTCCCGGTGGGCGACGTGATCCAGGGCATCACCGAACTGGTCGCCCTGCTCACCCCGCCCGACGGCACGGTGGTGATCAGCCCCCCGCTGTACCCGCCGATCGCGGTGATGGCGCGCCACCGGGGGCGTCGGGTGGTCGAGGCCCCGCTCGATCCGGCCGGGCGCCTGGACCCGGAGGCGCTGGAACGGGCCTTCCGAACCGCTCCCGGGTCGGTGTACGTGCTGTGCAATCCGCACAACCCCACCGGCACGGTGCCCCGCGCGGACGAACTGGACACCCTCGCCGGCTTGGCCGGACGGTACGGGGTGCGGGTGGTCGCGGACGAGATCCACGCCCCGATCGTCCCGCCCGGCGCGCGCTTCACGCCCTGGCTCTCCCGGCCGGGGTCGGAGCGCGGCTTCTCCGTTTTCTCCGCCTCCAAGAGCTGGAACCTGCCGGGGGTGAAAGCGGCGCTGGTGGTCGCCGGTCCGGAGGCCGGGCGGGACCTGGCGGCACTCCCAATTCACCTGGGGGACGCCGCGAGCCACCTCGGGGTGCTCGCGCACACGGTGGCGTTGCGGGAGGGCGGGGCGTGGCTGGACGGGTTCCTCGCCGGAATCGCCGCCAACCGGCGCCTGTTGACCCGCCTGCTGGACCTCCTGTTGCCCGGGGTGGGGCTCCGCGAACCGGAGGGGACCTACCTCGCCTGGCCGGACTTCCGGGAGAGGTGGCCCGACGAGCCCGACCCCGCCGCCCGCCTCCTGGAACGCGGACGGGTGGCGCTCTCCCCCGGGCCGGATTTCGGCACCGGGGGAGAGGGGAGGGCCCGGATCAACCTGGCGTGCTCACCGGCCGTGCTCGCCGAGGCCGTGCGCCGCATGGCCGCCGCCGACTGAGGCGGCCGCGCCGCCGGGGTCGGGGCCCGAGGCGGGGACGACCCCCGCCCCGCCGGCCGCTCCCGCCCCGCCGGTGACCGAGGTCCCGCCGGCCGGACCCTGCCGGCCGGGAGCCAGCACCCCGGCGCACAGGAACAGCACCACGGCGGCCCCGGTCACCAGTGCGAAGGAAAGGCGCAGCGAGGACACCTCGCCGAGCATGCCGATCACGGCCGGCGCGACCAGGCCGGTGGTGTAGGTGATGGTCGCCACGCCCGCGATCGCCCGGGCCGGCTGCGCGCCGCTGCGACCTGCGGCGGCGAAGGTCAGCGGCACCACCACGGCGATGCCCACGCCCAGCAGGGCGAACCCGGCCACGCCGACGGCCGGTACCGGGGCCACCACGACCAGCGCGCCGCCGGCCGTGGCCAGGAGTCCGCCGGCCCGCACGGTGCGCACCACGCCCATCCGCCGCACCACCGAGTCGCCGAGCAGTCGGGCGATGGCCATGGTGCAGGCGAAGCCGGTGTAGCCGGCCGCCGCCACGGTCTCCGAACTGCCGGTGACCTCCCGCAGGTAGACCCCGGACCAGTCCATTCCCGCGCCCTCGCCGAAGACGGCGCACATGCCGATCGCCCCGATCAACAGGGCGGATCTCGGGGGCAGCGTGAAGCGGGGTGGGGCCGTCTCGCCGGGCTTCGCGCGCACGTCGAGCACCCCGCGCACCGCGAAGCGGGCGAGCACCGCCAACGCCAGCGACGCCGCGGGGAGGTGGATCCGGGCGTCCACCCCGAGGTGGACGACGGCCACGCCGACGGCGGAGCCGATCAGGGCTCCGACGCTCCACAGGCCGTGCAGGCCGGACATGATCGAGCGGCCGTACCGTTCCTCGACCTCCACGCCCTGGGCGTTCATCACCACGTCGGCCATGCCGGCGGTGGCGCCGAAGATCGCCAGCGCCGCGCAGAGGGCGATCGGGTGGGGCGCGAGGGCGGGCAGGGCCAGGGCCAGGCACCACAGCACGAGAAGGGTGCGCAGGGCGGCTCTCGCTCCCCACCGGTGCACGATCCGCCCCGCCATCGGCATGGCCACCGCCGCGCCGATGGCGGGAAAGGCCAGAGCGAGGCCGAGTTGACCGGTGCTCAGCCCGAGGTGTTCCTGGATCCACGGGATGCGGGTGGCGAAGCAGCCGGTCACCGCCCCGTGGACGGTGAAGACGGCACCCACCGAGCGACGGGCCCGCCGGACGTCGGGGGAGGGGAGGGCGATGCCGGACTTGTGCCCGGCGGAGTCGGAGGGACCCCGACGGGAGGAGCGGGAGGACGGCATGGCGATAAACTATCAGGAAGCCTTCCTGATGAAACAAGGGTTTTCGGACGGGATTCCGATGGTGCCGGGAGCCGGGGAGTCGATCACCGGCTCCCCCTCGGCCGGTACCCGCCCGCGCCCCGAGGTCCCGGACACCCCCACCCCGCCGGTCTGCGAGGATCCCCGTCATGACCCGTGAGCGCACCGCCTCCCCTCGCACGGCCGGCGCCATCAACGACCGCATCGCGCTGGAGATCCTGGCCGAACGCGGCCCGCTGACGGCCGCTCAACTCAAGGAGAGCATCGGCCTGTCGCGGCCCAGCGTCTCCGATCTGGTGGGACGACTGCGCGAACGCGGGCTGGTCACCGTGGTGGGGGAGGGCGGGGCCGGCCGTCGCGGCCCCAACGCCCGTCTGTACGGCCTGATCGGGGAACGCGCCCACGTCGCCGCGTTGGATGTGCGCACCGACCACGTCTCGGTGGCGCTGGCCGACCTGGCCGGCCGCACCGTCCACCGCGCCGATCACCCCGTCCCGGTCGGTGACACCCCGGAGGGGGAACCCGGGTCCGTCGCGCTGGCCGTCGTCGACGGGGCCCTACGGACGGCGGGTGTCACCACCCCGCACACCCTGGTGATGGGGGCGCCCGGTCTGATCGATCCCGCCACGGGCGCACTCGACGGGTTCCTCGCACTGCCCGCCTGGCACCGCGAACTCGCCCGCCTGCTGCGGGAACGGGGGGAACGGCGGGCCGTCGCCGCCGGCTCCGGCGAGCCCGTCGGTCCCGGCCCGGAGGGAAACGTCGTGGTCGGGAACGTCGTCGTCGAGAACGAGGTCAACCTGGCCGCCGTCGCGGAGCACCGCCTCGGCGCGGTCCGCGACCGGGACACCTTCGTCCTGCTGTGGCTGGGAGAGGGCATCGGCGCGTCCCTCTTCCTGGACGGCGCGCTGCGGCGGGGGGCCTCGGGCGGCGCGGGCGAGATCGGTTTCCTCCCGGTCCCCGGCACCGCCGGTCTGCCGACGGCCACCGACTGCGGCGGGGGATTCCACGCTCTGGTCGGCGGGGCGGCCGTACGCGAGGCGGCGAGCCGCCACGGCCTCGTCCCCGGCGTCCCCGGGGACGAGGCACCGGGTGCGGCGGAGGAGGTGGTGGCCCGGGCCGTGGCGACGCCTGACGAGCCCGCCCACCGGGTCTTTCTGGCCGAACTCGCCGAACGGGTGGCGGTGGGCGCGGCAGCGGTGGTGGCGGTCCTGGACCCGGGCTGTGTCGTCCTCGGCGGGGAGGTGGGGCGGGCCGGGGGGACGGTGCTCGCGAAGGCGGTGGCCGCGCGGCTGGGGACACTGACCCCGCTGCGCACCGAGGTGCGGGCCGGGACGGTGAGCGGCAGCCCGGTTCTGGGCGGCGGGCTGGTCACCGCCCTGGACGCCGCGCGACGGGAACTGTTCACCCGTCGGTGAACGACCCCGTCACCCCGGCGCGACCTCCCGCCACCAACCGATCGACCCCGACTCCGGCCCCGCCCCGACGTCCCGTCCTCCGTGGTCGTGACCCGGTCGGGTGAGGAGAACCACGCACGGATACCCCTGTGCGGACGGCGACCGGCATGGCACACTGGGACGCGTACCAGTGACGCAAGCGCACTCCGGGGTCGGTGTAATTCCGAACCGGCGGTTACAGTCCGCGACCCGGTCACCTCCAGTGATCGGTTGACCAGGTGAAACTCCTGGACCGACGGTGAAAGTCCGGATGGGAGGCAGTGCGCGGCGGAACGGGTCGGTGGTCCCGGCGACCGCCGCGTCCGGCTGTGCCGGCGTGGCCCGCCCGATATCCCCGAACCCCGGTCCGCTCGTTGTCCCACGCGCCGTCGGCGCGCCCCGGAGTCCATGCCCGAGCAGGCAGGAGGACCCGGTGGCCGACTCCCGTGCCGCGGTCGAGATGTCCCGTCTCCCGTACGGCCTCCCGTGTGTGCGCGCACCGCTCGGCGTCCCCGCCCCGCCCGGCCCCACCCCCGTGGGAGTCCGTCCCGCCGCCGTGCCCGCACCCACCGAGGAGTCCCCCGTGTTCACCGGAATCGTCGAGGAACTCGGCGAGGTCGTCGCCGTCGAACGGCTCGAGGCCGCCGCCCGCCTGCGCATCCGCGGCCCCCGGGTCGTCTCCGACGCCCGGCACGGCGACTCGATCGCCGTCAACGGCGTCTGCCTGACCGTCGTGGCCGTCGAGAGCGGGGAGTTCACCGCCGACGTCATGGCCGAGACCCTGAACCGCTCCGCCCTGGCGTCCCTCACCCCCGGCTCCCCGGTCAACCTCGAACGCGCGCTCGCCCTCGGCGCCCGTCTGGGCGGTCACATCGTGCAGGGGCACGTGGACGGCACCGGCGCACTGGTCGAGCGCGTGCCCGGTGAGCACTGGGAGACCGTCCGCTTCTCCGTCCCGGGCCGGCTCTCCCGCTACATCGTGGAGAAGGGGTCGATCACCATCGACGGGGTGAGCCTGACGGTGATCGAGGCGCCCACCGCGGACGGTGCCGGCGGGCCGGTCCTGGGGGTCGGCCTGATCCCCACCACGCTCGCCCTGACCACCCTCGGCCACAAGCGGCCCGGTGACCCGGTGAATCTGGAGGTCGACGTGCTGGCCAAGTATGTCGAGCGCCTCCTCGCCCCCGGCTCCCCGACCGCCGTGGCCGGGCACCACCCGGGCGCGGAGGCGGGCCGATGAGCCTGCTCGACGGACTCGACTCCACCGTCTTCGAGGTGCTCGGCCAGCGGGTCATCTGGTCCGATCTCGTCGGCAACCTCCTCGGCCTGACCGCCCTCGCCCTGGGCTGGCGCCGCTCGGTGTGGACCTGGCCGGTGCAGCTGGCCTCCGGCCTGATCCTCGTCGCCGCCTACGCCTCCGTCGAACTCGGCGGGGGAGTGGGGAAGCAGTTGTTGGTGATGACCGTCGCCGTGTGGGGCTGGCACCGGTGGCGGGCGGGGCCCCGGGACGGGGCGGACGACCGGATCGTCGTCCGGTTCGCGACCGGTCGTGAACGCCTGCTGCTCACCGCAGGCGCGATCGGCGGAACCCTGGCCGTCGGCGGACTGTTCACCGCCTTCCCCGTACTGTCCTGGAACCCGTGGCCCGACGCCTACATCTTCGTCGGCACCCTGGTGGCGATGATCGCCCAGGCCCGCGGTCTGGTGGAGTTCTGGTTCGCCTGGCTGCTGGTCGATCTGGTCGGGGTCCCCCTCGCCTTCTCCAGTGGGCTGGCCTTCTCCGGCCTGGTCTACATCCTGTACTTCGTGTTGGTCCTGTGGGGGCTGCGCTCCTGGTGGCTGCGGACCCGCGCCGGCGACACCGACGGGCGGGCCGACCCCGCGACCCCCGTCCCCGCGATCGACACCACCGCCCGGGAAGGAACCGCGCAGTGAATCCCGTCCGACCCCCGCACCATCCCTTCGGTCCCACGGCCGCCGACCTGCCCGTGACGGAGCCCGACTCCGTCGGGGCTCCGGAGATCCTCGTCCTCGACCCCGTCGAACGGGCGATCGCCGACATCGCGGCGGGCCGTCCCGTGGTCGTCGTGGACGACGCCGACCGCGAGAACGAGGGCGACCTGATCGTCGCCGCCTCCGCGATCACCCCCGAGGTCGTCGCCTTCATGATGAGCGAGTGCCGCGGCCTGATCTGCGTTCCCATGGAGGGCGGGGATCTCGACCGGCTGGACCTCCCGCAGATGGTCGCCACCAACAGCGAGTCCATGGGAACGGCCTTCACCGTCTCCGTGGACGCCGTCGCGGAACACGGTGTGACCACCGGGATCTCCGCCTCCGACCGGGCCACCACCATCCGGCTGCTGGCCGAACCGACCGCCCGGGCCGCCGACTTCGCCCGCCCCGGCCACGTCTTCCCGCTGCGGGCCCGTCCCGGCGGCGTGCTCGCCCGGCCCGGACACACCGAGGCCGGCGTGGACCTCGCCCGCCTCGCGGGTCTGCCGCCCGTCGCCGCCATCGTGGAGATCGCCGGGGAGGACGGCACCATGCTCCGGCTCCCGGACCTGGTGCCCTTCGCCCGCAAGCACGGCCTGACCCTGATCTCCATCGAGGACCTCATCGCCCACCGCCGGCACCTGGAGGCCGGGGAGTCGGCCGGGCACGCCCCCGCCCCCGGCGCCCCCCTCCCCGGGACCCCGGTCACCGTCCCCTCCGCCCTCGACACCCCCGCTCCCGACGCGGGCGGATCCGGTGTGCCGCTGCCGCCGAGCCCGGTGCGCCGGGAGGCCAGCACCGCCCTGCCTTCCGAGTACGGACCCTTCCGCGCCCACGGCTACCGGGCCGCCGACGGGGTGGAGCACATAGCCCTCGTCGCGGGGGACCCGGAGGGGGCCGAGGATCTCCCGGTCCGGGTGCACTCGGAGTGCCTGACCGGCGACGTCCTGGGTTCGCTGCGCTGCGACTGTGGCCCCCAGTTGCGCTCCTCCCTGGCCCGGATCGCCGAGGAGGGGCGGGGCGTACTGGTCTACCTGCGCGGTCACGAGGGACGCGGCATCGGCCTGCTGCCGAAGTTGCGCGCCTATGAGCTCCAGGAGCACGGCCGTGACACCCTCGACGCCAACCTGGAGTTGGGCCTGCCGGCCGATGCCCGGGACTACGCCGTCGCCGCCCGGGTCCTGGAGGATCTGGGGGCGCGCTCGATCCGTCTGCTGACCAACAATCCGGAGAAGGTGGACGCCCTGCGCCGGCACGGTCTGACCGTGACCGCCCGCGAACCCGTACCGGTCTCGGTCGGGGAGCACAACCTGCGCTACCTGCGGACCAAGCGGGACCGGATGGGGCACGAACTGCCCTGGCTGGACACGGCCCTTCCCGGCACGGTCGCACCGCTCTCCGGCTGCCCCGGCCGGTGACCGGTGGGGACGCGCCCCGCCGGCACGTTCCCACCGGTCCCGGCCCCATCCGTCGCTTTCCCGGTGCTCCCCGGCGACCCGCGTCGTCCGGTGTCACCCCGTCAACCGTTACCGTCAACCCGAGGAGACAGCGTGAGCGGCAAGGGCGCCCCCGAACTCACCGTCCGCGAGTGCGCGGACCTGCGCGTCGCGGTCGTCGCGGCCCAGTGGCACGAGCAGGTCATGACCGGCCTCGTGGACGGCGCCCTGCGCGCCCTGGGCGAGCTCGGCATCCACGAGCCCACCCTGCTCAGGGTGCCCGGCAGCTTCGAACTGCCGGTGGTTGCCAAGGTGTTGGCCGGTCGCGGCTACGACGCGGTCGTTGCCCTCGGCGTCGTGATCCGCGGTGGTACCCCGCACTTCGATTACGTGTGCCACGGCGTCACCGAAGGGCTGACCCGGGTGGCCGTGGACACCGGGGTCCCGGTCGGCTTCGGTGTGCTCACCTGCGACACCGAGGAACAGGCCCTCGACCGCGCCGGGCTGCCCGGATCCACCGAGGACAAGGGCCACGAGGCGGTCACCGCCGCGGTCGCCACCGCCGCCGTGCTGCGCACCGTGTCCGAACCCTGGCGTTGAGAGCGGCCCGGCCCGCGCACCGCGTAGGCTGGGCCGCACCATGGCCAACAAGACGTTCGAGGAGCTCTTCGCCGAGCTCCAGCAGAAGGCCGCCACCGGCGACCCCGCAACCTCCCGCACCGCCGAGCTCGTGGCCGCCGGTGTCCATACGATCGGCAAGAAGGTCGTCGAGGAGGCGGCGGAGGTGTGGATGGCCGCCGAGCACGAGGGCGCCGAGCGCACCGCCGAGGAGATCTCCCAGCTCCTCTACCACCTCCAGGTGATGATGATCGCCCGGGGCATCTCCCTCCGGGACGTGTACGAGCATCTGTGAGCGGGTCCCCCTTCCCGGGGGTCCCGCCCGCCCGCGCCCGTTTCCCGTCACATCACCCGCAAAGGAAGCCCCGTCATGTTGCGCATCGCCGTCCCCAACAAGGGTTCGCTCTCCGGCCCCGCGGCGACCATGTTGCAGGAGGCCGGTTACCGGCAGCGCAAGGACAGCCGCGAACTGGTCCTCATCGACGCCGACAACCAGGTGGAGTTCTTCTTCCTCCGCCCCCGGGACATCGCCGTCTACGTCGGCTCCGGCAAGCTCGACATCGGCATCACCGGCCGTGACCTGCTGTTGGACTCCGGTGCCGAGGCCGAGGAGATCATGGCGCTCGGTTTCGCCGCCTCCACGCTGCGCTACGCCGCCCGCCCCGGCGGCGTGCGCGACGTCTCCCAGTTCGACGGTCTCACCGTGGCCACCTCCTTCGCCGGGGTGGTCGAGCACCACCTCGGGGAGAACGGTGTGAACGCCTCCGTGGTGCGCCTGGACGGCGCGGTGGAGACCGCCATCCAACTCGGCGTCGCCGACGTGATCGCCGATGTGGTGGAGACCGGGACCACCCTGCGCAACGCCGGCCTGGAGATCATCGGTGACCCCGTCCTCGCCTCCGAGGCGGTGGTCGCCCGCCGGCGCGGCGCCGACACCGCCGACCCCAAGGTGCGGCAGTTCCTGCGCCGCCTCAAGGGCGTTCTGGTCGCCCGTCGTTACGTGATGATGGACTACGACATCCGGGCGGAACTGGTGGAGAAGGCGGTCGCGCTGACCCCCGGCCTGGAGTCCCCGACCGTCTCCCCGCTGCACGACCGGGGCTGGGTCGCCGTCCGTTCGATGGTGCCCACCCGCGAGGCCCAGCGGATCATGGACGACCTGGACGAACTGGGCGCCCGGGCCATCCTGACGACCACCATCCACGCCTGCCGCCTGTGACCCCGTGACGCCCGCCCCGGCGGACCCCCGCCGGGGCTCCACCCCACCACCCGGAAACAGACACCTCGCATGACCCCGCGACACACCGGTCCGGCCGACCCCACCGGGTCCGAGCCCCCGACCCTGCCCATGGTCTTCAGCCCCACCCGCACCCGGGTCGTGCTGATGACGCTCGGGGCCCTGTCCTTCGCCATCCTCACCGTCATCGCCGTGCTCCTTCCGGCCGGCGGTGCCGTCGCCTGGGGCGTGGCGGAGAAGGTGGCCATCGCCCTCAGCGGCCTGCTGATCTGGGCGGTGCTCGCCCTGCTCAGCAGACCCCGGGCGGTGGCCCGACCCGATGGCCTGACGGTGGTGAACCTGACCCGTCGCCGCACCCTGGAGTGGCCCGAGATCGTCGGCGTCAACCTGCGGTCGGGCGACCCCTGGGTCTCGCTGGACCTCCAGGACGGCAGCACCATGGCGGTGATGGCCATCCAGCCCGGTGTGGGCAGGGAACGGGCGATCTCCGAGACCCGCGCCCTGCGCCGCCTGGTGGAGGAGTACGGCACCGCCGGTTCCGGGGGCTGAGCACCGCCCCGCCCTCGAGGACGGGCCGTTCGGGTGACACCGGCCCGCCCGAACGGGTGGTCCCGGCTCGCCGGCTCGGTCGTCGGCTTCCACCATGGGTGGGGTACCGTCCGGCTCCAGCGGGAAGCGAGTCCCATGTCCGTCCCGGTGTCGCGATACCCCCATCGCCGTCCCCCGCCGGCGGGGGAGCGGCCGTGACGGCGGGGGACGGCGCGGACGCGCCCGGCCCGGCCCGGGAAGGGAGGGACGTCGGCCCACCTCTCGCCGACCGGACGGGCGAGCTGCTGCGCGCGGTGACGGCGCTGGGCGGCAATCTCGACCTGCCGGTGGTGCTGCACCGCATCGTCACCACCGCGATGGAGATGGTGGACGCCCGGTACGGCGCGATGGGTGTCCTGGACGACACCGGTCGCGAGTTGGCCGAGTTCATCACCGCCGGCCTGGACGAGCGCGAACTCGCCGCCCTGGCGGGGACCCACCGGCCCCGGGGACGGGGCGTGCTGGGGATGCTCATCGAGCATCCCCGCCCGCTGCGGGTCCCCGACATCGCGGAGCACCCCGCCTCCGTGGGATTCCCGCCCGGCCACCCCCCGATGCGCACCCTGCTGGGCATCGCCCTCTCCGCACGCGGCGGCAGGTACGGCAACCTCTACCTCGCCGACCGTCGCGACGGTCGGCCCTTCGACGAGCGCGACGAGGAGGTGCTGGTGGCCCTGGCCGGGGCCGCCGGGGTGGCGATCGAGAACGCCCGTCTCTTCGAGCGGGTCCGTGCCGGCGCCGAGCAGTTCCAGCGCCTGCTGCTGCCCGAGCTGCCCGACCCCCGCCCCTTCACCGTCGCGGGCGCCTACCGGCCCGCCGCCGTACCGGGTCGGCTCGGCGGGGACTGGTACGACGCACTGTCCCTGCCCGACGGCGCGCTGGTGGCCGTGATCGGTGACGTCATCGGCCACGACCTGCGGGCGGCGGCCACCATGTCCCGCACCCGCAACATGCTGCGCGCCCTCCTGTGCGACCGGCGCGAATCGCCGGCGGAGGTGCTGCGTCGGCTGGATCGCATGGGAGCGGCCATGACGGACAACCCGATGACCACCGCCTGCCTGGTCCGGGTCGCCCCGGAGAGCGCCGGGAACCCGAAGAGCCCCCGGAACCCCCGGAGTCCCGGGGAGGGGAGCTGGGGCGTCACCTGGAGCACTGCGGGTCACCCGCCACCGTTGCTCCTGGACCCCGCCGGCGGGGTCCGGTATCTGCGCGGCGAGCCGGGCCTGCCGTTGGGAGTCGACCCCGACCGTGAACGGCCGGGCCACCACCGCTCGCTGTCGCCCGGCGCGGTGCTGGTGCTGTTCACCGACGGCCTGGTGGAACACCCGCGTCACTCCCTCGACGAGGGGTTGACCGAACTGGCCCGACTCGCGGACCGGCGCAGGGGCCTTTCCCCACGACGGCTGTGCGAGGAGCTGATGGAACACCATCCCGGCGACGGCCACGACGACATGGCGGTGCTCGCGCTGCGCCTGCCCCCGGTCCCCGCCCCGGCGGCGGGGGAGGCCCCGGGCACGACCGCTCCGGGCGACCCGGTGGTCCGGTGACCCGGTCAGGATCCCGGGGGGACGCCCCGGTCGTCGGGGCGGGGCATCCCGCGTTCGGACACCACCTCGCCGTAGGCCCGCATCAGGTCGGCCAGCCGCAGCGTGCGCAGATCCTCCCGACCGGGTGTGGTGCCCGCCGCGCTCAGCCGCACGTCGCGGAAGGCGCAGCTGGCCTCGTGCAGGGACCGCAGGAACCGGCCGTTTCCCAGTTCGTCCACCCACCCCTCGGCCACCACGTGCTCGCAGATGCTGCGCAGCTCCTCGGTCGCCTCCGGGTCCCAGACGTCACCGCGCGCCGCGGCGACCGCCTCCCCGATGGCGGTCAGCTCGGCGGGGCCGTAGCCGGGGAACTCGATCACCGGGAACCGTGAGGTCATGCCCGGGTCGGATGCCAACAGCCGTCCCATTCCCACCGGATGTCCGGCCAGGATGACCACGAGTTCGTCGCCGGCCTCCTCGGCGCGCTTGAGCAACACCTGCAGCGCCTCGTCCCCGTACGCGTCTCCGCGGCCGTATCCCGACTGCGCCAGCGCGTGTGCCTCGTCGATGAACAACACCCCGCCCAGGGCCGACTCGATCACCCGGTTCGTCTTCACCGCGGTCTGACCCAGGAACTCCCCGACCAGGTCGGCCCGGCCGACCTCGACCAGTCGGCGGTGCCGGCAGACGCCCAACCCGTGCAGTACCCGGGCCATGATCCGGGCCACCGTGGTCTTGCCCGTGCCGGGAGGGCCGGTGAACGCGAAGTGCCGACCGGGGGGCCGCACCGGCATGCCCCGGCCGGAGCGCAGGCGGTCCATGCGCGCCCGGGCGGCCATCGCCCGCACCCGCTCCTTGACCGGTTCCAGGCCCACCAGGCGTTCCAGTTCGGCGACGGCCTCCTCGGCCGTCCCGCCGGGATCGCCGGCCGCGTCCCCCGGGCCGTCGAGGGGCTCCCGCAGGACGGTGTGTCCCCACCGGTCGCCCGCCGTCGGCGGGCCCGCCGCGTCGCCGTTCCCCCTCGGGGGGAGCCCGCCGGGACCGGGGGATCCGCCCCCCGCCCCCTCCGGCGCGTCATCGGACCCTCCCGTACCGGATGGGGGCGACGGCTCCGCGGCGGCTCCGACCGGTGGGGAGGATCGCTCCTGCCCCCCGGGGTGGGAGTCCCGGGGCCCGGTGTCGGGACCGACCCCGTCGCGGCCGTACCGGTCGTGCGCGCCGTGGCGACCCGGCAGGTCGAGGTCGCAGGCCATGATCATGGGGTCCTCGTCCACCAGTGCCTGGAGACGGGCCGCCGCGTCCATGAACTCCGGGTCGGCCCCCAGCACCGAGCGGTAGAGCGCGATCGCCGCCGCCCCCCGGCCGTTGCCCTCCCGGGCCCTGGCCAACCAGTACCGCAGTTCCTTGCGCTGGGGTTGTTCGCTGCGACACCGTGCCAGGGCCGTCGCGAGAATCGGTTCGGCCTGGTCGAACATGTCCATCCGTACCCGGGCCATCCCGGCGAACAGCCCGGCCTCCACACCCAGTTGGGGGTCCTCCAGAAGAGATGAGGTGCGTCGGTAGAGGGTCTCCCAGTCCCGCGCCAGGTAGGCCCGGCAGGCGTGCAGGAAGCCCGCGGCCGGGTCGGAGGCGGGGGAGGGACACTCGGCCAGCGCACGGTCCAACTCCGACAACCGGCGCCCGTCCAGCAGGTGGGAGGCGTGTGCCAGAAGGAGGTCGCGCCGGGTCTCCAACACCGGCTGCACCCACCAGCCCAACCAGTACCACGAGGCCAACGGCCTTCCGTGGCGGACGCGTTGATCCCCGAAGCGGTCTCGGTGGGCGTACATCCGGACCAACGCCGTCCCGGCGTCCGCGCGCAGGGCGTGCAGTCCCAGCCAGGCGTCCGCCATCCCGGGATCGTCGCGAACCGCCAGCCGGAAACACTCCTCGGCCTCCGCGTACACCCCCGCCGCATGGGCTTCGGTGCCGCGCAACCAGGCCAGGTCGGCCGTCGCCCGGGGTTCGCGCCGTTCGCCCGCGCCGGCACTCATGACGACTCCCTCAACGGCTCTTCCCACCTCGACCCGTCGTATTCCGGGCATGTCCGTACCCGGGCATGGTATCCCGCCCCCCATGGGACAAGCAGACAATCCGCGTGTGCCCGTGACGGATCGTTCGCGAAGTGTTCCCTCTCCAGGGGGACCCAGCGAGCCCAGAAATCCGCCTGTTCCGGCCCGTCCCGCAACCGGCCCCGTTCCCGCGCGGTGGCGGCCGGCACATCCATCCAGACGGACCACGCCAGATGCGGGCGCAGGGCACGGCGGACGGCGCCCACCCCCTCCAGGACCACCACCGGGGCGGGCGGCACCCGGGACCGGCGACCGATCCGCCGCGACTCCCAGTCGTACACGCCGAATCGGGCCGTGACCCCCCGACCCCACGGTGCCACCAACGCCGCCAGCACCCGCTCGGCGGGGGCGATCGGCGAGGTGTGGTCGGCCAGATCGTCCAGACGCACCACCGGCGCGTCGTCCAGTTCCCGGGCCAGTCGATCGGCGGCGGTGCTCTTGCCCGATCCCGCCCACCCGTCGATGCCCACCAGGCGCACCGGTCCCACGGAGGGCGGCAGGGCGAGCACTCGTTCGGCGCACCACCGTGCCCACCCGCCCGGCTCCCTCCCCCGGCGGTCCGACCCTGGCCTCCGCGCGTCCTCCACCGGGCCAGCGTACGCGCGCCGTGTCCACGGGGACCGGGCGTCCGGCGCCCGCGCCCCGCCCCCCGACGGCCCAATGCCGGCGGGCTCCCGCCACTCCGGTCACACTGGGCTCGGAACCGGGCGGCCGATCGGCCGCGCACCCGAGGGGAGCCACCGCGTGACCGACTCCGTCCGACCCGTCACCCCGGAGCCCCGGATCCCCGACGACGGCCCCGCGGCTTCGTGGTCCACCGGTCGGCGCGCCCTGCTCGGCGGGGCGCTCGGCGGCTTCCTCGCCCCGACGACCTCCACGACCGCCCGGGCCGCGACCGGATCCGCCGTCGGCGCCGGCGACCGGAACGCCCCCGTCGACCTGATCGTCCTGCACACGGCCGACCACTGGGCCACCGGCACCCTCGACGGCACCCGGCCGACCTCCGGGTCCGACGGCGCCGGGGTCGTCCCCCGGGAGGACTCCGACACCGCCCGGTGGACCTCCCGTTGGCTGCGCCCCGTCGTCCCCGCCGACGAGATCATCGTCTCCTGGAACGCCGACACCCCGCCGGGCACCGCCGTCCTGATCGAGGCCGAGGTGCGCTACTCCGACACCGGCCGTTCCCCCCGCTACACCCTCGCCGAATGGGCCCTGCACGACACCGACCTCGATCCGCGCCGGGGCTCCGTCGCCGGACAGGGCGACGGCGTCAGCCGGGTGCTCACCGACACCATCGCCCTCGACGACGCGCGGGGCCCCGTGCGCATGATCGGCTGCCGGGTGCGGGTGTCGTTCCGGCGGGCCCCCGGCGTCACGGCCGTACCCACCCTGCGCCGGCTCGCGGTCATGGCCTCCGACCTCCCCGACCGGGACACCGTGCCCGCCGTGCCGCCGGGGCCGGCGCGCGGCATCGAACTGGACGTACCCGCCTGGTCGCAGTACGTCCATACCGGTCGCCATCCCGAGTACGCCGGTGGGGGAGAGGCCTGGTGCAGCCCCGCCTCCACCCAGATGGTCCTCGCCCACCACGGACACGCCGCCTCCCCGGAGGATCTCGCCGACCACGACCCGGATCACGACGATCCCTGGATCTGCCACGCCGCCCGCCACACCTACGACCACGTATACCGGGGTTGCGGCAACTGGCCCTTCAACACCGCGTACGCCGCCCACCACCCCGGCTTGGCCGCCGTCGTCACCCGACTGGACTCGCTGGCCCCCCTGGAGCACCTGATCGCCGCCGGACTCCCGGTGATCACCTCGCAGGCCTTCCGCGCGGAGGAAGTCCCCGGTGCCGGCTACAACACCCCCGGTCACCTGCTGGTCGTCGCCGGCTTCACCGACGACGGCGACATCGTGGTCCGTGACCCGGCGGGCCGCGACAACGCCGACGTGCGGCGGGTGTATCCGCGTCGGGCCTTCGAAACCGTCTGGCTGCGCACCCGTCGTCCCCTGGCGGGCGGCGGTACCGGGAGCGGCAGCGGCGGGGTGTGCTACCTGATCCACCCCCGGCGGCCCGACGCCGCGCAACGGGCCGCCCTGCGCCGGGCCGGGGTGCGCTGATCCCTCCCACCCGTGACGCGACGCCGCTGATCAGTCATACTCCACACGCGATCCGGAGCGATCAGCCGACTCCGCCGCGATCCGGCGGACCGGCCGCACCGGCCCACCACGGCAGCGGCGCCGCACCCGGGACGTCCGCTGCCCCGTGCCCGAGAGGGAGGACGAGCGAGATGACCCCCGCCCCCGATCCGCTGCCCACGCGGCCCACCCCCGATACCGGGGAGACCCGGGCCCTGATGGAGCTGGTGCGGAACTTCGCCGAACGCGAGATCCGCCCCGCGGCCGACGAGGAGGAGGCCGCCGGCCGCTTCCCGCGCGAGACCTTCCGCGCCCTCTCCGAACTGGGACTGCTCGGCCTGCCGTACCCGTCCGAACACGGTGGCGGGGGCCAGCCCTACGAGGTGTACCTGCAGGTCCTGGAGGAGTTGGCGGCGGCCCGGCTGACCGTCGGCCTCGGTGTCTCGGTGCACTCCCTGGCCTGTCACGCCCTGGCCCGCCACGGCACGGGGAAACAGCGTTCCGAGTACCTGCCCGCGATGCTCGGAGGCGGACTGCTGGGCGCCTACTGCCTCTCCGAGCCCGCGGCCGGCTCCGACGCAGCCGACCTGCGGACCCGTGCCGTGCGGGACGGCGACGCCTGGGTGATCACCGGCACCAAGGCCTGGATCACCCATGGCGGGATCGCCGACTTCCACACCGTCCTGGCGCGTACCGGCGGCCCCGGCGCGCGGGGCATCACCGCCTTCCTCGTGCCCGGGGACGCCACCGGGCTCGGCGCGGCCGCGCCCGAGCGCAAGATGGGCCTCAACGGATCCCCCACCGCACAGCTCCACCTCGACGGGGTGCGGGTCGTCGACGACCGGCGGGTGGGCGAGGAGGGGGAGGGCTTCCGGATCGCGCTGGACGCGCTCGAGGCCGGGCGCATGGGTATCGCCGCCTGCGCGATCGGGCTGGCCCGCGCCGCGCTGGACGAGGCCATCGACTTCGTGACCGGCCGTCGCCAGTTCGGCCGACCGATCTCCGACTTCCAGGGCGTGCGGTTCATGCTCGCCGACGCGGCCACCGCCGTCGAGGCGGGCCGGGCCCTGTACCTGGAGGCGGCGCGTCGACACGACGCCGGCGAGCCGGTCGCCCGACACGCCGCGATGGCCAAGCTGTTCTGCACCGACGCGGCCATGCGCGTCACCACCGACGCGGTGCAGCTCATGGGCGGCTACGGCTACACCTCCGACTTCCCCGCCGAGCGGTACATGCGGGAGGCGAAGATGCTGCAGATCGTGGAGGGCACCAACCAGATCCAGCGGGTGGTCATCTCCCGCGACCTGATCGGCCCGCCGGAGCGGGACTGAGCCGTCCCCGGCGCCGGGGCCCCGTACCGGGCGGGGCCCCCGGTCGTTCCGGGCGTGTTCAGGCCGCGCGACGGATGGCGGGCACCCGCATCGGCCGGGTACCCGGACCGCCCTGGTGGGAGAACGGCCGCAGGCGCCAGTCCAACCCTTCCGGCAGCGCCGTCGGGAGCGCCTCCACGAGCGCGTCGACACCCTCCGCCGGGTCGTCGAGCCCTTCCGGCACCGGGCGACCGGTGCCCCGGCACACGGTGAGACCGAAGGGGTTCCAGGGGGTCGGGCACAGCGCGTGTACCGGAAGGAGACCAGGGCCGGGCGGCAGGGCGATCCGCTGGCCGCACTCCGGGCACGCCACCCGGGACTCCACCGGCGTCGGGTCGTCTCCCGTGTCCCCGGGGGTCCGGGCGTCCCGGGCTTCCGTCCCGACCAGGGAGAGCGGAGCGGGGCGCCCGCGTCCCCCCGGCCCGTCGGCGTCGGTGGGCGCGGTGGATTCGGCGGGTGTGGCGGGTGTGGTCGGGCTCGGCGGCGGGTCGGTCTCCGCGGCGGGATCGGGCCGTCCGGTCCTCGTGTCGTCCTCCACCGGGGTCAGGTGCCCCCGGGGGCCGGCGAGGAGGGTCCGACCCCGGGCACCGGTGGTCGTCGGGGCCGGGACGGAACGCTCCGGGCGGTGCTCGGCGGCGTCCCGGACGGTGCGGTGAACGGTCTTCACGGTGCGCATGGCATCCCCCAGATGCGGAACTGTGACCCGTGGGCGCCGAACTGTGGCCCGGGCCACAGCAAGCACTGCCCGTGGCGGGGCCCCGGTAATCGCGGCGCACCGCCGCACACGGCGACACGGTTGTGGTCTTGGCCACAGGCCGGATGGCCGGATGCGCCCCCGTGCGCCGGGGCGGGATTCGGGACGGCCGATCACGACCACCCGGTGTGCACGGCCCGCCTCCGACTGTTCCCCCACCCCGGCTGCGGGTAGGTTGGCCGACTGTGGAGGAACTGGACCGGCACATCGTGGAACTGCTCGTGCGCGACGGCCGCATGAGCTACACCGACCTGGGTAAAGCCACCGGCCTGTCCACCTCGGCCGTCCACCAACGCGTGCGCCGGCTCGAGCGCCGCGGCGTGATCCGCGGCTACGCCGCGGTCGTGGACCCCGACGCGTTGGGACTGCCCCTCACCGCGTTCATCTCGGTCAAGCCCTTCGACCCCAGCGCCCCCGACGACATCGCCGACCGGCTCGCGGAGGTGCCCGAGATCGAGGCCTGCCACAGCGTCGCCGGCGAGGAGAACTACATCCTCAAGGTCCGGGTCGCCGGCCCGGCCGATCTGGAAAACCTCCTGGCCCGGGTCCGGTCGCTGGCCGGTGTCTCCACCCGAACCACCGTGGTCCTCTCCACGCCCTACGAGGCACGCCCGCCCCGGGTGTGAACCCCCGGTCCCCACGACCCCGGGCACCGGTCCGCGCGGGGTTCGCGCGAGACTGATCGACATGAGTCGGCGCATCACACCCGAAGAACCCGGACCCCCCGCCCCCGAGGCCGGGGCCCCGCCCCGCACCGTGCTGCTGCGCGGCGGCACCGTCCACACCCCGGCCGATCCCTTCGCCACCGCCATGGTGGTGCGCGGTGACACCGTCGCCTGGGTCGGGGCCGAGGGCGCCGCCGCGTCCTTCGCGGAGACCGTCGACGAGATCGTCGAACTGCGGGGAGCCCTGGTCGCCCCGGCCTTCGTCGACGCCCACGTGCACGCCACCGCCACCGGACTCGCCCTCACCGGCCTGGACCTGACCGGCGCCCGGGACGCCGAGGACCTGTTGCGCCGGGTGCGGGAACACGCCCGCGACCTGCCCGCCGACGAGGTCGTCCTCGGCCACGGCTGGGACACCACCGGTTGGGCGGACCCCCGGCCGCCGGGCCGGGACCGGCTCGACGCGGCGGCGGGGGGCCGACCCGTCTACCTCACCCGGGTGGATGTCCACTCCGCGCTGGCCTCCACCGCCCTGCTGGACCGGGTGGTCGATGTCGCCCGACACCCCGGCTTCGACCCCGACGGCCCCCTCACCGCCGCCGCCCACCACGCGGTGCGCCGGGCGGCCCACGGCTCCATCGGGCCCGCCGTGCGCGCGGCGGCCCAGCGCGCCGCCCTCCGCCGGGCGGCCGGGTTGGGCATCGGCGGGCTGCACGAGTGCGCCGGTCCGGAGATCTCCTCCACCGAGGACCTCACGGCCCTGCTCCGGCTGGCCGCCGGTGAGCCGGCCCCGCGGGTGCACGGCTACTGGGCCGAGGCGGTCACCGAGCCGGGGGCCGCCACCGCGATCCGGGAGCTCGGTGCCGTCGGCGCCGCCGGGGACCTGTTCGTCGACGGCTCCCTGGGGTCGCGCACCGCCCTGCTGGACGCCCCGTACGCCGACGCCCCGCACAGTCGGGGGACCGCCCACCTGGACGCCCGGGCCGTCGCCGACCACGTGGCCGCCTGCACGCTGGCCGGGGTGCAGGCCGGTTTCCACGCCATCGGCGACGCGGCCGTGACCACCGTGGTGGAGGGTGTGCGAACCGCCGCCGAGCGGGTGGGCACCGACCGCGTCCGTGCCCTGCGCCACCGGGTCGAGCACGCCGAGATGCTCACCCCCGACACCGTCGCCGCCTTCGCCGACCTGGCCCTGACCGCCTCGGTGCAGCCGGCCTTCGACGCGGCCTGGGGCGGCCCGGACGGCATGTACGCGATGCGGCTGGGGCGCGAACGCGCCGCCGGGCTCAACCCCTTCGCGGCACTCCTGCGCGCCGGGGTGCCCCTCGCGCTGGGATCCGACGCGCCCGTGACGCCGCTCGACCCCTGGGGGGCGCTGCGGGCCGCCGCCCACCACCGGAACCCGGCGCACCGGGTCTCCGTCCGGGCCGCCTTCGCCGCCCACACCCGGGGCGGTTGGCGGGCCCTGGGCCGCGACGACGGCGGGGTGCTGGTCCCCGGAGCCCCGGCCGACTACGCGGTGTGGCGGGTGGGGGAGTTGGTCGTGCAGGCTCCGGACGACCGGGTCGCCCGGTGGTCCACCGACCCCCGCTCCGCCACTCCCGGTCTTCCCGACCTCTCCCCCGGAGAGCCCTCCCCGGAGTGTCTGCGCACGGTGGTCGCCGGCCGGGTGATCCACACGGCGGACTGAGCCGACCCCGGCCCGCCCCGTTCCACGGCGCCCGGCCGGCCCGGCGCCGTCGCCACTGCTCCGAACGGGTGGTTCATCGGTATCCGACCGGTGACCGCCCCGCCGCGCGGTGCCGGGCCGGCGGGGCGCCCGGCCGTTCCGACACGCCGGACGTCCCGCCGGTCACGTCTTCCCGACCTGCGGTTTCGCGAGGTCTTTCCAGGTCGGGGACGTGTTGACAGTCGGTTGGAGCCGAGGGGTAGGTTCGGCCGCGTCCACCACGGGACGTACCGGTCGGTGTGTCCGTGCGTCCGCCGAAAGCCGTCGGATCACAGGGTGGCGGGTTGTCACGACCCCCGCCGGGAGCCAGGTCCGGTGTCGGCGCGGGCGGATGGCGGGTGCCATCGACCGGACGGGTGAGACCCGGGTGGGGTCCGGTGCTCAACAGACAACGACCCCGGGGTGCCGCAGCCAGCGACCCCGGGGCCGGCCCGAAGAGCACCGGGCCCCACCCGCCGCCCGGCGGGCGGCCGGCACCTCCCCGGCCGGTTCCCCACCGGCCGGGACGCGGTACGGTCGATCACCGAACCGTCTTTTCTCCCGTGAGGACCACGCCCATGCCGGCCGGCCACCCGACCGCTCCCGTCGCCGACGACGACCGTGCCGGCCGTGCCGGGGACGAGCCCGGCGGCTCCGGCCGGCCGGCCGGAGCCGCGGCCGTTCCCACCGACTCCGCCGACTCCGGCACCCCGGCCGGAGCCGTGACCGGTGCCGTGCCGGCTCCCGGCCCCCGGAAGGGGCAGCGGATACGGGCGGCGTCGCGCGGCGTGGTGGCCCGGACCGCGGGCGCGGTCCTCGCCGGGGTGGCCCTCGCCCTCGCCTTCCCCCCCTACGGCTGGTGGCCGCTGTCGGTACTCGCCGTCGCGACTCTGAGCCTGCTGGTCCGGGGCGCCGGGGCCCGGCGGGGGGCATGGATCGGTCTCTGTCTGGGCCTGCCCTTCTTCGTGGTGCTGCTGAAGTGGCTCCACGTCATCGGCTGGGACGCGGTCCTGGGGCTGGCGTTCCTGCAGGCGCTCTTCCTCGCGGCACTGGGCGCCGGGTTGGCGGCGGTCTCCCGTCTCCCGCTGTGGCCGCTGTGGACGGCCTGTCTGTGGGTCGCCCAGGAGTGGGCCCGCGACCGGGTCCCGCTGGGCGGGTTTCCCTGGGGAAGGCTGGCCTTCGCCAACACCTCCACTCCCTTCACGCCCCTCGCCGCGTGGGGCGGGGCGCCCCTGGTGACCTTCGCGGTGGCCCTCACCGGCGCGCTGCTGGCCCTCGTCGGCCTCCGCCTGGTCACGGCCCTCCGGGCGCGAGACAGCCCGGGGCGCCCCGCCCGACCCCGCCCCCTGCCGCCCCTCGCGGGCGCCGCCCTGGCGCTCCTGGCGGCCGGCGGCACCATGCTGGCCGGTCGGGCGGTACCCGTGCCCACCGAACCCGCGGAGACCGTGCGGATCGCGGTGGTCCAGGGCAACGTCCAACAGCCCGGTATGGACTTCCTCGGTCGACCGATGATGATCCTCACCAACCACGTGGACGCCACCCTGGAACTGGCCCGTGACGTTCGGGAGGGTCGTGTCGAGCGTCCCGACCTGGTGATCTGGCCGGAGAACGCCTCCGACCTCGACCCCCACCGCCACCCGCGGGCCCGCGCCGCGATCGACCGCGCGGCCCGCTCGATCGGGGTGCCGATCCTCGTCGGTGCCCTGGTCGACCACCCGACCGAGGCCGGGTACGTGGAGAACCAGGGCATCGTCTGGGACCCGGTGACCGGCCCCGGCGACTCCTATACCAAGCAGCATCCGGTGCCCTTCGGGGAGTACGTCCCCTTCCGCCCCCAGCTGAGCAAGGTGATCACCCGGCTCGAACGGGTACCCCGTGACTTCTGGCCCGGCGAGGAGACCGGGGTCCTCGACGTCGGCCCGGCCCGACTCGGCGACGTCATCTGCTTCGAGGTCGCCTACGACGGCATCGTCCGCGACACCGTCAACGCCGGCGCCCGGGCCCTGGTGATCCAGACCAACAACGCCACCTACGGCCACACCGGTCAACCCGAGCAGCAGTTGGCCATGTCGGAACTGCGGGCCGTCGAGCACGGCAGGGCGATCGTCACCGCCGCCACCAGCGGCATCAGCGCGATCGTCGCCCCGGACGGGACCATCGTGCAGCGCACCGAGGAGTTCACCCGGGACGTGCTGGTGGGCGAACTCCCGCTGCGTGACGAGCGCACCGTCGCCGACCGGGTGGGCGCGGCCCCCGAGTGGGGCCTGGCGCTGCTCGGTCTGGCCGCGTGGGGAGGCGTCCTGCTGCGCGACCGGCGGGCGGGGCGGACGGGCGGGACGACCGGCACCGCCGACCCGCTGCCGTCGGGGGGCGAACGGTCCCGGGACGTTCCGGCGTGAGCGGCCCGCACCGTCCCGGCGCGGAGGGCACGGGGGAGGGGACTCCCGGGCCGGCCGACCCCGTGGAGCCCGTGGCACCCCCGGATCCGGTGGACCCGGTACTGCCCGTACTGGTGGTGATCCCCACCTACAACGAGGCGGCCAATCTCCCCCCGCTGGTCGAGCGGCTGCGGCGGGCGGTCCCCGACGCCGATGTCCTGGTGGTCGACGACAACAGTCCCGACGGCACGGGCCGTATCGCCGACCGCCTGGCCGCCGCCGACCCCGCCGTCCACGTGCTGCACCGGGCGGGTAAGGACGGCCTGGGTGCCGCCTACCTGGACGGCTTCCACTGGGGACTGGAGCGCTCCTACCGCAGCCTGGTCCAGATGGACGGAGACGGCTCACACCTCCCCGAGCAACTCTCCCGACTGCTCACCGCGCTGAGCCGGGCCGACCTGGTGATCGGCTCCCGCTGGGTGCCCGGGGGCCGCGTCGTGCACTGGCCGCGTCGCCGCCAACTGCTCTCGCGCGGCGGCAGCGGCTACTCCCGGCTGCTGCTCGGCCTCCCGCTGCGCGATGTGACCAGCGGATACCGGGCACTGCGCCGCGGTGTCCTCGCGGGAGGGCTGATGACGGACGTGGCCGCACGCGGCTACTGCTTCCAGGTCGACCTCGCCCACCGGGCGGTGCGGGCGGGTCTGCGGGTGGTGGAGGTTCCCATCACCTTCGTGGAGCGCACCGCCGGGGACAGCAAGATGAGCCGGGAGATCGTGGCGGAGGCCCTGTGGCGGGTCACGGCCTGGGGGGTCGCCTCCCGTTTCCGCGCACTGGTCGGTCGCGGGCACACTTGACGCATGACCTCCGCCACTCCGCAACCGCGTGACCCCCGTACCCGTCGCTCCGTTCCCCCCGCCGGCGGGTCCCGTCCCGGCCGTGCCCGGCCGCTGGTGGCGGTGGGTGTGGCCCTGTGGGCCCTGACGGAGATCTGGCTGTTGACCCTGCTGGGGGGATGGGCGGGCGGCTGGGCCGTCCTGCTGGCGCTCGCCGGGGGATTCGTCGTCGGCTCGCTCGTGGTGCGTCACGCCGGGCGCCGGGCGTGGAACCGACTGGTGGAGTCCGCGCAGCGGCAGGCCCGGGCGGAGCAGGCGGCCCGGGAAGGGCGGGAGCCGATCGATCCGGCCGCCGAGCCCGCTCCCGGTCGGCGCGGGGGTGAGGCCATGACGATGGCCGGCGGCCTGTTGATCATGTTTCCCGGGTTGCTCTCCGACCTCGCCGGCCTGCTGTGCGTCCTGCCGCCCACGGCCGCCCTGCTCCGCGCCGGTCTGCGGCGGGTCGCCTCCACCGGCCGCGGCCCGGTCGGGGCGACCTACCGGGACCTGCGAGCGGCGAACGACGGAATGCGCATCCACCGCCCGGATGGTCGGGTGGTTCCCGGCGAGGTCGTCCGGGAGGAGGGTGTCCCGTCCCCGGAGGCCCCGGAGGGGGGAGACGCCCCGCGGAGCAGGGTGATCCGGGAGGACGGCGGCCCGGCGTTCCCCGGTGCCGACGGTCCGGACCGCTCCGGGGGCTGATCCCGCGCGACGCGACCGCGTCCCCGGACGAAGGGGGGTGCTGCCCCGTGCGGACGCACCCGGATGGGGCCCGTCGCCACGCGGGCACGCCGACGGGGCGGGGCGCCGGATCTCCCGGTGCCCCGCCCCGTACCACTCCCGTGCCCGGCCGTTCCGCCTCGCGGTGCCGACGGGGGTGCCTCGCCGTTCCTCAGGCCGACTTGCGGCTGTCCCGCGGGTGGACGGCGATGTTCATCGCGCCGGACCGGAGGACGGCCAGCCGCTCGGCCAGCACCTCTTCCAGCTCCTCGCGGGTGCGCCGCTCCATCAGCATGTCCCAATGGGTACGAGCGGGCTTGGTCTTCTTCTCCTCCGGACCCTCTCCGTCCACCAGGAGCGCCTGCACCCCGCAGACCTTGCACTCCCACTCCGGCGGGATCTCGGCCTCCACGGAGAAGGGCATCTCGAAACGGTGCCCCCGCTCACATGCGTACTCCACAGCCTGGCGCGGCGCCAGATCGATGCCGCGGTCGGTCTCGTAGCTGGTCACCACGAGCCGCGTGCCGCGCAGAGCTCGCTCACTCATGAATCGTGCCTCCCGGGCTGGTCGCCCACAGGACAGGTGTCGCTGTCGTCGTCATCCGGTCAACGTCCGGTCGGCGGTGAAGATTCCCGTTCAGGGAGATGCGTCGTCCGTCGTGCCGCCCCTTGCGTGTACCCACCGGCGCCCGGTTTGTCACCTCTCGAGAGAGATGTCACCCGGTGTCCACGGGGTCGGGACCGTGGATCGGGGGCCCGGAGCCCGGTAGGTCAAAGATGAATCTTACCGTGAGGGCGCGGTCCACACCCAATTCCCCTCCTCGGTGCGCCCCCGGCTTCTTTATCTCCCGCACGCGCCCTCACGAGGGTCCCCCGGGGGAACGGTCGCGGGCCCCGGGAGTCGACCCCGTGGCACCATGGGACGGGAAGTGGCCCGGTTCTCCGGGGCCGATTCGGAGAAGGTGGACCACGATGACCCCTGTGTGGACCTCGACCGTCGGTGCCCCCCGCCTGGCCCGGATGCTGAACGCCCCGGGCACCGGGGCCGACGCCGGTACCGACCGCACCGGACCCACCCGGCCGGGGGCGAGCGGTGCGGACCGCCGATCGGAACCGGCCTACCGGTCCCTCGCCGAGGGGATCCGGATGCTGGTGGCCGAGGGACGGTTGCCCACCGCCGCCCGCCTGCCCGCCGAACGCGAACTCGCCGCCGCGCTGTCGGTCAGCCGCACCACCGTCGCGGCCGCCTTCCAGCGCCTGCGGGCCGAGGGGTGGATCGCCTCCCGCCGGGGATCCGGCAGCTGGACCACCGTCCCCGCCGGGCGTCCGCTGCCCACCCGGGGGTTGGACCCGCTGCCCCCCGACGGCGATCCGGGTGTGATCGACCTCGGGTACGCGGCCCTGCCGGCCCCGCAGGAGCTCCTCACCCGTGCCTTCACCGGGGCACTGGACGCGCTGCCCCCCGCCGCCCGGACACACGGCGACTTCCCCGCCGGCCTGCCCGCCCTGCGCGAGGCGCTGGCGGACCGGTACACCGCGCGGGGGGTGTCGACCATGCCCGAGCAGATCATGGTCACCACCGGGGCCATGGGCGGTCTCGCCGCCGTCCGTCGGCTGTTCGCCCCGCCCGGTGAGCGGGTCGCGGTGGAGCACCCCTCCTACGCCAACGTCCTGCAGCTCATGCGGCAGAGCGGTCTGCGACTGGTGCCGGTGGCCATGCGGGAGGGCCTGGGCGGCTGGGACCTCCCGGCCTGGCGCGCGGTGCTACGGGGTGGCGCGCCGCGGCTGGCCTACGTGGTGGCCGACTACCACAACCCCACCGGGGCCCTGGCCCCGGACGACGCGCGCCGGGAACTCGTCGCCGCCGCCCGGGCCGCGGGCACCGTGCTCATCGTCGACGAGACGATGGCCGACCTGCGGCTGGACACTCCGCCGGAGGGGATCCCGCGCCCGGTCGCGGCCCTGGACCCGGGCGGGGCGGCGGTGGTCACCGTCGGCTCGGCCAGCAAGACCTTCTGGGCCGGGCTGCGCATCGGCTGGGTCCGGGCCGCTCCCGAACTCATCCGACGGCTGGTCGCCGGTCGGGCCCACGCCGACCTCGGCAGCCCCGTCCTGGAACAACTCGCCCTCACCTGGCTGTTGACCGGTGACGGCTGGGACGAGGCGGTCCGCCTGCGCCGAGCCGAGGTCCGGGTCAACCGTGACGCGCTGGTGGAGGCCCTGCGCCGGCACCTTCCCGATTGGCGCTTCGAGGTTCCCTCCGGGGGCCTGACCCTGTGGACCCGCACCGGGGGGGTGTCCGGGTCCCGGATCGCGGAGACCGGGGAACGCCTGGGCGTGCGGGTGCCGTCCGGCCCCCGGTTCGGCATCGACGGGGCCTTCGACGGGCACCTGCGGTTGCCCTTCACCCTTCCCCCGGTCGTCGCCGTGGAGGCGGTCACCCGGCTGGCCGCGGCGGCCCGGGCCGTGGCGGACGGCCGGCTCGGGACCGTCGGGGCGCCGGGCGACTACATCGCCTGAACCCCGGGCCCCGGCCCGGCGGCCCGGGGAGGGGTGGGAGGCGCGTCGGTCGGGGATGGCCCCGCCCGTCCGGCCGGGCACGGCTCCCCGTCCGCCGTCCGCCGTTCCCGGTTCTCCCCGTCCGTCGACGGACCGACCACCGCCGGTCCCAGCGGCTCCGGCCCCTCGGCCCGGGGCGGGGGAGCGACCCGCTCCAGGGACACCGGGCGCTCCGGGGCCAGTGCGAGCACCGCCCGGCGCCACGCGTCGGGGGCCGTGACGTCGTCCGGCGCGGGGGTCACGGGCACCCGCAGGCGGTGCACGCCGGTGCCGTCGAGGCGGGCGAAGCCGCAGCCGGTGGGCGGGGCGGCGCCGGGTCCCTCGCCGGGCCGCCACGGGGACGGACCCACCACGGCGGCGATGTCCCGGGCCCCCACGGCCCCCAGTACGACCGCGGCGCGGAGGTCCGCCGCCCATCCCGGGGCCGGGGGGAGGTGGTCGATCTGTTCGCCGACCACCACCGTGACCCCGGCGGCCCGGCCCCGGCGCAACAGGGCGGCCACCACCGGATCCGCCGCGCCCGCGGCCAGCGGCACCGAGGGACGATCGAGTACCAGCCACAGGGCCGGCGGCGCGTCTCTCCGGTACCCGCGGCTCCGCAACCGGCGCTCGGTCTCCACCGCCGCCCACTCGACCAGTGCGGCGGCCCCGGTGGGTCCGTGCTCCACCGCGCGAACGCCGTGGCGTCCCCGCAGGAACTCCCACCCGCCACCGGCGCCGTCCACCACCGCCACCTCCACCGGCCCCTCGCGTCGCAGCGCCTGCAACACCACCGACCGCAGCAGCCCGGTCACCCCGGAACGGGGTTCACCGACCACCAGCAGGTGCGGCGCCGGCGACGCCGGACCCGTCCGCCACACCAGGGGAGGGGCGTGCACCACCGTCTCCCGACCGGGGTCGTCCGCCGGCAGGCGCCGCACCGGCACGGTGCGGTCGCCGGACTCCGGGTCGGTGAAGCCGAGCACGATGGTGTCGGGAGGGGTGACGAACGGTTGCGCGCCGATGCCGTCGGGGAGTCGGTCGGCCGGCCGGACGGCGAGCACGCCGCGTTCGCCGTCCCAGTCGAACCGGACGTCCCCCCGGTGTCCCAGCCGTCGGGTCACCAACCCCTCGACCCGCTCGCGGGCCGTGGGGTCCCAGTCGGGGAAGGAGCCGGGGTAGCGGATCCCGAGCGCCACCGGGCGGCCCCGGTGGTCGAAGACACCGCGCACGGGCTCCCGGTCGTCCCCGTCGCCGTCACCCGACGGCTCGCCGGGCTCGCCGGAGTCCGTCCCGGCGTCCCCCGCGTCGGCCCCGCCCGGGGAGTCGGGGCCGCCGTCGGGCGGGAAGCCGAAGGGGCCGGTTCCGCCGGGCCACGGGGTCAGGGCCTCGCGCAGCATCGCCAGACACCGCTCGCGGACGGCGGGCGCGTCCGGATCCTCCACGGGATCCCCGGGTTCCCCCGGCTCCGGGGCGGGACGCAGGCCGGCCACCACCACGGCCACCAGCGCGGCGATTCCCGCCACGGGTACGCCCAGGGGCATCAACCACACGAGGACCGCCCCGACCACGACGGCCGCAGCCGTCGGGCCGCGTCGTTCCGGCGGCAGCTTCTCCCACCGTCGGCGCGCGGATCGGCAGAGCCGGACGCTTCCGCGTCCCGGCACCGCCGCGTACCGCGCCGTCCCCCGGAGCGCCGTCCGGCCGCTCATCGGCCGGCACCCTTCCCGTTCGTGCCGGCCGCGGCCGGCCCCGCCCGGTGGGGGGACCGCTCGGTTCTCACAGGGAGATCCCGCCCAGCAGGTTCGCCAGGCTCGCACCACCGGCGTGGATGCTGGGGCCGATCGTGGTGCCCGCCAGGTAGAAGCCGAACAGCGAGCAGACCACGGCGTGGGACGGCTTCAGGCCGTCCTTGCGGAAGAAGAGGAACACGATGATCCCGAACAGCAGAACTCCGGAGATGGACAGCACCATCCGACCCTCCCGGGCGATAACCAATGAGTATGAAAAACCTAATACGGGATCAAAGGAACAACAGTCCCATCCGCTCACACGGGTGACGCCTCGTCCGCCCGGTCACCCGTCCCGCCCCGGGGGCGGGCGCCGCGGAGGTGGGGCGAACCGGACGCCGGACCCGAACCGCCCCCGCCGCGCAGCGTGCGGCGGGGACCCCGGAGCCCGTCCGGCGCACCCTTCCGGACCCGGGGAGGAAACACCGCCGCCACACGGCGGGTGATCCGCAACCCCGCTCGCCCCGGTGGGATTCGGGTCCCGGCCCCGGGGTCGATAGGCTGGCCCGGAACCAGGGGCAAGGAGGAACACTGACCATGCCAGAGAGCACCGAGCCGCTCACCCCGCGAGCCCGGCTCGCCGTCACGGCGGGCAAGGCGGCGGCCGCCGTCTCCCGGGCCGCCGGACGCGGCAGCGGATCCGTCATCGGCGGCCGGGTGGCCCTCAAGGTCGATCCCGACCTGCTCGGCCGGCTCGCCGGCCACCTCGACGTCGTCCTGGTCTCCGCGACCAACGGCAAGACCACCACGACCCGTCTGATCGCCGAGGCGCTGCGGGCCGGCGGCGAGGTGGTCTCCAACGCGCTGGGCGCCAACATGCCCGCGGGCATCACCTCGGCCCTGGCCGCCGGGGCCAGGGCCCGCTTCGGGGTCCTGGAAGTGGACGAGAAGTACCTGCACGCCGTGGCCCGGGACGTCTCGCCCAAGGTCATCGCCCTGCTGAATCTCTCCCGCGACCAGCTCGACCGGGCGGCCGAGACCCGCATGATGGCCGACCACTGGCGTGACGGACTCGAGGGCTCCCCGGCCACCGTCGTCGCCAACTGCGACGACCCGCTGATCGTGTGGGCCGCCTCCTCCGCGACCAACGTGGTGTGGGTCGCCGCCGGTCAGGAGTGGAAGGACGACGCCTGGTCCTGCCCCGCCTGCGGCGGCGTCCTCCAGCGGCCCGACGAGCACTGGGTCTGCGGGGACTGCGGCTTCGAGCGCCCCACTCCCACCTGGCAGCTCTCCGGCGAGAAGGTCGTCGACCCCCACGGCTCGGCCTGGCCCATCCGCCTGCAGCTGCCCGGCCGGGCCAATCGTGCCAACGCCACCAGCGCCGCCGCCGTCGCCGCGGTCTTCGGGGTCCCCCCGCAGACCGCGCTGGAGCGGATGTTCTCGGTCACCGCCGTGGCCGGTCGCTACGACGTCGTCACCCACCAGGGGCGCGACATCCGGCTGCTGCTGGCGAAGAATCCCGCCGGATGGCTGGAGACCTTCTCCCTCATCGACCCGCCGCCGACCCCGGTCATCCTCTCCGTCAACGCCCGTGGTGCCGATGGCACCGACACCTCCTGGCTGTGGGACGTGGACTACACCCGCCTGGCCGGTCACCCGATCGCCGTCCTGGGCGACCGCAAACTCGACCTGGCGGTGCGCCTGGAGGTCGCCGGGCTGGAGTTCCGGGTCTGCGACAACCTCACGGAGGCCCTGCGGGTCAGTCCCCCGGGTCGCATCGAGGCGATCGCCAACTACACGGCCTTCCAGGACCTGCGCCGGACCGTGGGGAACTGAACGACAGCCGGACGCGGGCCCCGGCCCGACCCGTGCCGGTCGCCCGGCGTCGGGACCCCGGCGTCGGGGCGACGCCGCACACCGCGCCGCACACCGAAGGACAGCGAGGACACCGAGCCATGAGTGAATCCAGTCTCCGCGTGGTCTGGGTCTACCCCGACCTGTTGAGCACCTACGGCGACCAGGGCAACGTCCTGGTGGTCGAACGCCGTGCCCGGCAGCGCGGCCTGAAGGTCGCCCGTCAGGACGTCCGGTCGGACCAGCCCCTGCCGACCTCCGGGGACATCTACCTGATCGGCGGCGGGGAGGACCGACCGCAGCGGCTGGCCGCCGAACGCCTGCGCCGCGACGGCGGCCTGCAGCGGGCCGCGGACAACGGCGCCATCATCTTCGGCGTCTGCGCGGGGTACCAGATCCTCGGCAACGAGTTCGTCAACGATCTGGGGCGCAGCGAGCCGGGCCTGGGCCTGCTCGACATCACGACCGTGCGCGGCGAGGGCGAGCGCTGTGTCGGCGACGTCCTGGCCGATGTGGACGAGCGCCTCGGCCTGCCCCAGCTGACCGGCTTCGAGAACCATCAGGGCGTCACCCACCTGGGTCCCACCGCCCGCCCCCTGGCCCGGGTCCGACTCGGTCGAGGCAACGGCGCCGGTGACGGCACCGAGGGTGTCTGGCGGGAGACCGTGCTCGGCACCTACCTGCACGGCCCGGTCCTCGCCCGCAACCCCCTCCTCGCCGATCTGCTGATCAAGCTGGCGCTGGACGTCAACGCCCTGCCGCCGGTGGACGACCACTGGTACGACGCACTGCGCGCCGAGCGCATCGCGGTCGCCACCGTCGACCCCGCCTGACCCCGGTCCACCGGTCCCGCCCCGCCGGGCGGGACCGGGCCGGGGACCCACCCCGCCCCCGGTCCTCCCGGTGACCGGGGGACTTTCTATGCTGTTCCGGGGCCACCGGAACACCTCGGGAGTACGCGGATGGACCACGCCGATCACGGCATCACGGCGGAATTGCCGCCCTTCACCCTGCTGCGCGGGCTCCAGCCCGGCGGAGAGACCTTCTTCGCCGTGGGCTGCGCCGTCGTCCTGGCGCTCTACCTGTGGGGGGTGATCCGGCTGCGCCGGCGCGGCGATGCCTGGTCCCCCGGCCGGACGGTGGCGTTCGTCCTCGGCGTACTCAGCGTGTGGGCGGTCACCGGGACCGTCATCAACGACTACGGGATGCTCCTGTTCAGCGTGCACATGGTGCAGCACATGATCATCAGCATGTTCTCGCCGATCCTGCTGCTGCTCGGCGCACCCGTCACCCTGACGCTGCGCGCCCTGCCCACCGCCGGTCGCGGCCGCCGCGGCCCCCGCGAGTGGCTGGTCTCCCTCCTGCACAGCCGGTACACGCGGACGGTCACCAGCCCCCTGGTCACCATCCCGATGTTCATCGCCAGCCTCTACGGCCTGTACTTCACGCCGCTGTTCGACTTCCTGATGTCCTCCCGGCCGGGACACATCGCGATGATGATCCACTTCCTCGCGGTGGGGCTCGTCTTCTTCTGGCCGATCATGGGAGTGGATCCCGGACCCCACCGACCGGGCCACCTGATGCGGATGCTGGAACTGTTCGCCACCATGCCGTTCCACGCCTTCTTCGGCATCGCGCTGATGATGGCGACCGCCCCGCTGATCGGTGCCTACTCCGACCCGCCGGCATCGCTCGGCACCGACCCCCTGAGCGATCAGAACGCGGCCGGCGGCATCGCCTGGGCGTTCAGCGAGATCCCCACCGTCATCGTGCTGATCGCCCTGTTGGTGCAGTGGTTCGTCTCCGATCAGCGGGTCGCCCGCCGTCGGGACCGCACCGCGGACCGCAGCGGGGAGGACCGGGAACTGGTCGCCTACAACGCCTATCTGGCCTCGTTGGGCGGTGCCGGGCGGACCCCGACCCCGGCGCCCCCGATCCCCGTGGCCCCGGCCGGGGCGGAGGAGGATCCGGTGCCCGTCCCGACCACCACCGCGCCCCCGGCGGGCACCGCCCGCTGAGCACCGCCGTCCGACGCCCGACACACCGCGGCGGGGCCCCGGCCACCGGGGCCCCGCCGTCCTCGCGCCGACCGTCTCCGCCCGGTTTCCGGCTCAGCGGCCGTTGGAGCCGCTCAACGCCCGTACCAGGGCCTCCCGGAAGGCCGGCAGGTCATCGGGCTTCCGGCTGCTGATCAGCGGCCCCGGTCCGGCCTCGTCCACCACCACCGGTCGGTCCACCCAGTTGGCACCGGCGTTGCGCAGGTCGGTGGCCAGGCTCGGCCAGGAGGTCAGGGTCCGTCCGCGCACCGAGTCCGCCTCGATCAGGGTCCAGGGGCCGTGACAGATCACCGCCACCGGCTTGCCCGAGGCGCAGAAGTCCCGTACGAACGCCACCGCCTGTTCGTCGGAGCGCAGCAGGTCGGGATTGGCCACGCCACCGGGCAGCACCAGCGCGTCGTACTCCTCCACGGACGCCTTCCCGACCTCCCCGTCCACGGCGAAGGTGTCGCCCCGGTCGAGATGGTTGAAGGCCTGCACCTGGCCGCCGCCGGTCGACAGCAGCTTCGGCGTGCCGCCCGTCTCCAGCACCGTCTCCCAGGGGTCGGTCAACTCCACCTGCTCCACGCCCTCGGGCGCCACGAGAAAGGCCACCTGCACGTCGATCACTTCCTTTCGGACCTCGTGACCCCGGCCACGCGGCCCGACGGGTCCGGGCGGTACCGGTCGCCACCGGCACCGCCCGTCCCCTGCGGGTCCCCGGTCCCGGCGAAACCATGCGTCATCCGGGCGCATCGGACCGGTCGGGCATCGACCCGCGCGGTTCCCGACCGGCCGCGTGGGCCGCCCCGGGGTCACAGCCAGGCGGGATCCGTGCGGTCGATCGTGTCGTCACCGGCCTCCACCGGCGCCAGCATCGCCCCGACCCGCGGCACCTCGTGCCGGAAGAAGAAGCGGCAGGCGTGCCGTTTCCCCTCGTGGAAGGCGTCCCCGGACTCTCCGGTGGCCAGGTGGACGTCCAGCCACAGCCAGGCCAGCACGGTGTGGCCGAACGCCTCGAGGTAGGCGGTCGCCGCGGCCGGGATCGCCTCCCGTCCCCCTTCCGAGTGCAACCGCGCGGTCACCGCGCGGATCCGGTCCACCGCCGCCGTCAGGTCCCGGCCGAAGTCGGCCCGCTCCCCGCCGGCCTCCTCCGCCCGGGCCACGGTGGCCGCGACGCGGGACAGCAGGAGTTCCAGGGCCGCCCCACCCTCCGCCCGCACCCGGCGGCCCAACAGGTCCAGTCCCTGGATGCCGTGGGTGCCCTCGTGGATGGGGTTCAGCCGGTTGTCGCGGTAGTGCTGCTCGACGTCGTAATCGCGGGTGTAGCCGTAGCCGCCGTGCACCTGGATGGCCAGGGAGTTGGCCTCGGTGCACCACTGCGAGGGCCAGCTCTTGGCGATCGGCGTCAGGACGTCCAGCAACGTCGCCGCCTCCCGACGGGCCTGCGGGTCGGGCGCCGTCTCGCGCTCGTCCACCAGGCGCGCGCAGTACAGGACCAGGGCCATCGACCCCTCCGCCCACACCTTCTGGGTCAGCAGCATCCGCCGCACGTCCGGGTGGTGGATGATCGGCACCGGGGGAGCGGAGGGATCGCGGTCGGCGAAGGGTCGTCCCTGCAGGCGGGTCCGCGCGTATTGCAGCGACTTCAGGTAGGCGGTGTACCCCAGCGCGGCGGCCCCCGACCCGACACCGATCCGGGCCTCGTTCATCATGTGGAACATGCAGGTCAGGCCGCCGTGCAGAGGGCCGACCAACTCGCCGACGGCCCCCGGTTCGCCGGCCGGGGTGTGCGCGCCCTCGCCGAAGTTGAGCACCGCGTTGGTGGTGCCCCGATAGCCCATCTTGTGATTCAGGCCGGCGAGTACGACATCGTTGCGCCCACCGATCCCCCCGTCGGGGTCGAGCAAGTACTTGGGCACCAGGAACAGCGACAGTCCCTTGACGCCGGGCGGCCCGCCGGGCACCCGGGCCAGCACCAGGTGGACGATGTTCTCGCTCAGTTCGTGATCGCCGCCGGAGATCCACATCTTGGTGCCGAACAGGCGGTAACCGCCGTCCGGCCGGGGTTCGGCGCGGGTGGTGATGTCGGCAAGGGAGGATCCCGCGTCCGGTTCCGAGAGGCACATGGTGCCCAGGAACCGCCCGGCGAGCATCGGGCGCACCCAGGTGTCGATCTGTCCGGGGGTGCCGTGCGCGAGCAGCAGGTTGGCGTTGCCCCGGGTGAGCATGGCGTAGGCGGAGGTGCCGATGTTGGCGGCCTGGAACCAGGAGAAACAGGCGGTGGCCACCACCCGGGGCAATTGCAGGCCCCCGACCTCGGCGTCCATGGTCGCCGAGATCAGGTCGGACTCCCCGAAGGCCCGCAGCGCCTCGCCGACCTCGGGAATCATCTCGACCCGCCCGTCGACCATCCGCGGCTCGTTCAGGTCGGCGGCGCGGTTGTGCGGGGCGAACCAGCGGGTGGCCAGGGCCTCGGAGAGGTCGAGCACGTCGTCGACGGTCTCCCGGTCGTGCTCGGCGTACCGCTCCCTGCTCAGCAACTCCCCGGTGCCGAGCCAGTCGTGGAGCAGGAAGTCCAGGTCGCGGCGGGAGACGAGGGTGGAGCCGTCGGAGGCGCGGGCCCGGGAGGGTCCCGGGGCGCGGGAGGACTGTTGGGGGGTCGAGGTCGCCGAGGTCATCGCGACTCCTCCTTCACCGGCTCGGAGGTGGGTGGGACGGGGGCCTGCATGGCCGGACCGTGGTCGCATCATGCCTTACCAAGCGCTTGCTCAGCCAGACCCCGGCGACGACATCCCGGTGCCGGACGGGGGAAGGGGAGCCGGCGGCGGCCCACCCGGTGGCCGGAGAAGGCGCGAAGGGGCGCGGAGCCCGCCCCGGGAGGAGCCCCCCGGGTTCGGGGCGACCGACCCCGGGGGCCGCCGCGCGACTCATCCCGCCGGCAGCACCTCCGGGGCGAACCAGCCGGACGCCTCGGCCCCGAAACGGGCGGGTGGCAGCAGGGCGGCACCCTCCGGGACGCCCCCCACCACGGGAATCCCCACCCATCGCGCCATGTCCTCCCGGTTCGTGCGTTCCGCGAGGTCGGGGTCGCGCGGCACCGCTCCCCACACCAGGCCCCGCAGCGGCAGCCCCCGGTTCCGGATCGCCTCCACGGTCAGCGCGGTCGCGTTGATGGCGCCCAGGCCCATCCCGGTCACCACCAGCAACTCCGCCCCCAACTCGTCGGCGAGGTCGGCGATCGTGCCGCCCGCCGAGTCGAAGGGCACCAGCAGACCCCCGGCCCCCTCCACCAGCAGCAGGTCCCGGCCGACGGCCAGGGGGACGATCCGCCGCGCGGCGGATCGGGGCTCCGGGGCCGCGACGCCCGCCAGCCGGGCGGCCGTCGCGGGCGCCAGCGGATCGGGCAGTCGCACCGGTTCCACGGTGCTCAGCGGTTCACCGTCCCCGCCGGCGCGGATGTCACCGGTTCCGCCGAGCGGGCCGACGAGCCGCCGCACCTCGTCCATGTCACCCGGCTCGTCGGCGCCCACCCCCGTCTGCGCCGGCTTGACCACCGTCACCCGACACCCCGCCGCACACCACGCGGCGGCCAGCGCCGCCGTCACCACCGTCTTGCCCACACCGGTGCCGGTGCCGGTCACCACCCAGCGCCGTGCCCCGCTCACGACCGGGCCCCCTCGGCCACCGCGCGCATCGCCGTGGTGATCGCCCCGACCTCGGACGTCGTACAGGGATAGGGCGGCATGGCGTACACCAGGTTGCGGAAGGGGCGCAGCCAGACCCCGTGCTCCGTCGCGATCCGACCGGCGCGGGTCATCTCGATGTCGCCCTCCACCTCGATCACCCCGATCCCGCCGAGCACCCGGACGTCCCGCACCCCGGGCCTCCCGACCGCCGGTTCCAGGCCCGTCCGCAGACCCTCTTCCAGCCGCGTCACGTCCACCCGCCATCCGCCGTCGAGCACCAGGCCCACCGAGGCCAGCGCCACCGCGCAGGCCAACGGATTGCCCATGAAGGTCGGTCCGTGCGCGAGCACCGGCACCTCCCCCTCCGCGATGCCCCGCGCCACCGCCGGCGTGCAGAGGGTGGCGGCCAGCGTCAGGTACCCGCCGGTGAGTGCCTTGCCCAGGCACATCACGTCCGGGGTCACCCCCGCGTGGTCGGCCGCGAACAACTCCCCGGTGCGGCCGAAGCCGGTGGCGATCTCGTCGAACACGAGCAGCACGTCGTGCCGGTCACAGGCCTCCCGCAGCACCCGCAGATAGCCCGGGTGGTGGAACCTCATCCCGCCCGCGCCCTGCACCACCGGCTCCACGATCACCGCCGCGACCCCGTCGGCGTGCCGCCCGATCTCCTCGGCCAGCATCCGGGCGTACCCCTCGTCCCACTCGGCGGGCGGAGCGTCCACGAAGACCTGCCGGGGCAGCGCCCCGGACCACAGGTGGTGCATCCCGCCCTCGGGGTCGCACACCGACATGGGGTGCCAGGTGTCCCCGTGGTAACCGCCGCGCCAGGTCAGCAGGCGCCGCTTCCCCGGCCGCCCCCGGGACACCTGGTATTGCAGGCACATCTTGAGCGCCACCTCCACCGACACCGAACCGGAGTCGGCGAGGAAGACGTGGCGCAGCGGCTCGGGGGTGATCCGCGCCAGCAGCGCGGCCAGCCGCACCGCCGGCTCGTGGGTCAGCCCGCCGAACATCACGTGGCTCATCCGCTCCAGCTGCCGACGGGCCGCCCGATCCAGAGCGGGATGGCGGTAGCCGTGGATGGCCGACCACCACGAGGCCATGCCGTCGATCAGCTCCGTGCCGTCCGCCAGGGACAATCTCACGCCCCGGGCGGAGACGACCGGAAGCGGGGGCGTGGTGCCGGGCATCGGCGCGTAGGGATGCCAGACGTGCTCGCGGTCCAGGGCCAGCAGTTCCCCGATGGGCAGATCGTCCTCGGTCGGGGTCGGGGTCGGGGGCGGTTCCGACGCGGGGCCGGGGGAGTGGAGGGGATCGGTGCGCATCCCGCGATCATGTCCCGCGCACGGGTCGGTCCGCCACCCGTCGGCACCGCCCGCCCCGCGGTACCCCGAAGGCGGTCACACCCGGTGTCGGGGGACACTGGAGAACATGAGTGTGGTTCCGGAGTTCCTCCCCGTACCGGGGGATTCCCCCGTGCCCGGAGCCGACGCCCGGGGAGCGGTCGAGCCGCTCACCCTCCTCAGCCCCCGCCCCCTGAGCGGCACGGTGCTCTCCCAGGCGTGGCTCGAGGTGACCTTCCTGCACTGGCCGCTCGACCCGGCCGATGTCGCACCCCTCCTGCCACCTGGCGTGCGACCCGACGTGCACGACGGCGTCACCTGGGTGGGCCTGGTGCCCTTCCGGATGCGCGGCCTTGGGTTCGGCCGGGGCCCCGGGCTGCCCTGGCTCGGGGATTTCCTCGAGACCAATGTGCGCGTCTACGGCGTCGACACCCTCGGCCGCCGCGGCGTGGTCTTCCTCACCCTGGAGTGCGAGCGTCTGCTACCGGTGCTCGGAGCCCGGGCGGCGCTGCGGCTGCCCTACCGCTGGGCGGCCATGGCGCGGCGGCGCGAGGACCGGGTGCTGACCTGGGCCTCCCGTCGACTCGCCCGCCCCGGCGCACCGGCTCCGAGCAGCATGGTGCGGGTGCGGGTGGGGGAGCGGACCACGGCCGGCGACACCGATCCGCTGGACACCTTCCTCACCGCCCGCTGGGGGCTGCACACCCGATGGCACGAGGGGTCCACCCTGCACCTGCCCAACGTGCACCCCACCTGGCCGCTGCACCGGGCGGAACTGCTCGACTGCCGGGAGGACCTGATCGTCTCCTGCGGCCTGCCCGCTCCCCGGGGAGCCCCCCGGGTACTCTTCGCCCCCCGGGTCGACGTTCGGTTCGGACTCCCCGACCTGCCCCTCCGGTCCTCCGGGACCAACGAGGGCGGGACGGCCCCGCCCCGTTCGCGCGCACGCCGACGGGCGCGGAACCCGATGGTCCGCGCCCGTCCGGAGCGATGGGGTTCGGAAACCCGTCAGTGATCGCGGGAGCGGTCGTTGTCCAGCGAGTCACCGACGCCCTTGGCCCGGCCCTTGACGTCGTCGAAGGTCTCCTTCGTCTTGCCCTTGGCCTGGTCGGTCTTGCCCTCCTGCTCCTTGCGCCGGTCACCGGTCACCTTGCCGACCATCTCCTTGGCCTTGCCCTTGAGCTTGTCGGTGGTTCCCTTGTCGCCACTGCGCTCGGTCATGATCGGGTCCTTTCCTCGGTGATGGCGTGTCGCCTACCCCGGATCGCGGAAGCAAACCCGGACATCTCCGCGCCTCACCCGAACGGCGGGGGAGCGTCACTCCACCGGCAGCAGGGTGCCCAGCGGACCCGGGTCGATGTTCAGATCCTCGGTACGCAGCCCGAAGTGTTCGCGCAACCCCGTCATCCGCCGGTCCAACAGCATCAGGGTGGTCCCGATCCGCTCCACCCGGTCAGCGGACAGTTCGCCCTCGTCCACCCGGCGCAGGGCCTGTCGCTCCAGTAGTTGGCGCAGCAGTTCCACCACGGTCAGAACCAGGGCCACCGGATCCCGGGCGGCCTCCTCCGGATCCCCGGTACCGACGACCGTCCGCCCTCCCGGCGCCGACATGTCGTTCACCACGGCCCTCGCTCCCCACCGCAGCCGGGTATGTCCCCGAAGGGGGACGCCACCCGGCCGCCCACCGAGGACAGCAGGGCGTGCAGGGAAATCCGCACCAGCGGCACCTCGGCGATGGCCGGCACGATGTCCCCGCCGATCACCACCCCGGTGGCCAGTACCCGGTCCGGCAGATCCACCAGCGGCACCCCGATCGGCGCCAGCGGTTCATCCTCCGGGGGGACGAGCCGAGCGCTCCCACCGACCCGGGTGGCCCGGTCACCGACCGTCCTCGCCGGCCTCCCCGACGAAGGAGTACGGAACCCACGGACCGGTGGCCTCCACCCGCACGTCGACCCCGAGGTCGGCACACCGGTCCAGCGCTTCGACCCGCGCGACGAACTCCTGTCCGCGCCCGCCGTCCACCGGACAGGCCGGGTTGAGCACCTGCCGGCGTTCCCGGCCGGTGACCGCCACGCCATGGGCTCGCAGTCGACGGGTCGCCACCGCCGGCCGTTCCACCTCGGTGCGCGCCCGCTCCACGGCCCTCAGTGACAGGGTGTCGCGCTCCTCCTCGCTCCGTCGGCGGGCCCGCAATCGGTCGAGATGGGCCGGCCCTCCGGCCCCGGCCGCCGCCACGGACACGTCCGCGGCGGCGCGGCCGGGGTTCCGGCGTCCGGCGCCCCACCGGCACGGGAAACCTCCACGTACACCTTGACCCCCCACTCGACCCGTCCCTCCAACCGGTCCGGGGTCGTGAGCAGCGGACCGGCCCGCTCCGCCACCGCCTGCCGGGCGCGGCAGGCGGTGGCGTGGACGGTGGCCATCGGCGGCGGGGTCAGCCCCGGCCGGAGGCGGGCTCGGGGGCCTCGTCGGCTTCCCGCCGCAGCGGCGGTCGGTCGGGGACGGCCGGGTCCGGTCCGAGCAGGACCGCCCGCAACACCCGGGGGGTGAACAGCGCCCGGGACGGTGCCATCAGGGCCAGCACCGATCGGAAGGCCGCTCCCACCACGGGGTCGCCGCCGGCCCGCCGCTGCACCCGTGCCAGGTACAGGGCGACGGGACGCTCCACCGCCCGGGTGCCCGCCGCGTTGCCGGTGGCGCCCGGCATGTTCTTGTCCGCCCCGGCCGAGATGGCCCACGCCTGACGGGAGGAGCGCAGCAGCGCCCGGTGGAGACGGCGCGGGGCCGGCACCCCACCCCGGCGGGCCAGCTCCCCGCGCAGGGCCAACGCGTTGAGGGCCGCCACCGTCATGCCCTGCCCGTAGATGGGGTTGAAGGCGCACAGCGCGTCGCCCGTCGCGACGAATCCGGCCGGCCGTCGCCCCGGCCGGTCGTAGCGGCGCCGGATGTTGGCGGTGTCGCGGAAGCCGTGTGCCCCGGAGAGCGGTTCCGCCCGGTTCAGCCACTCCCGGACCAGGGGGTGGGGAAGTCGTTCGGTGAAGGCGGTGAAACCCTCGTCGTCGGTGGGGGGTTCGCAGCCGCGCAGGCCGGAGAGGGTCACCAGGTGGCACCCGTCCTCCAGCGGCAGCACCACCGCCCCGTACACCTGTCCCGGGTCCGGGACGACGTACTGGCCCCGGTACCGGGCCGCTCCCGGGCCGTCCTCGGGCTCCGGGTCGGCGCGGTACAGCCGGGTGGTGTAGGCCAGGCCGGTCTCCAGCCGTTCCTCGGGCGCCGGTTCCGCGCCCAGTTCCGTCAACCAGTGGTCGGCCCGGGTCCCCCGGCCCGAGGCGTCCACCACCAGGTCGGCGGGGATCTCCCGTCGATCGGTGGCCGCCCCGGCGCCCCGCTCGCGAACCACCACGCCGGTGACCCGATCCGCGTCCCCCACCAGCCCGACGACCTCGTTCCCCTCCAAAGTCACCACCCGCCCGCCGGCGAGCACCCGCTCCCGCACCACCGACTCCAGTATCGGACGGGACGGGGTCAGGACGTGCGCCGTCGCCGCGGTGCGCCGGTACCAACCACCGGCCTGCCACTGCAGCATGTCCTCCGGCATCCCGAGTCTCGGCGCTCCCCGGTCCAGCAGTTCCCCGACGGCCCCGGGCAGCAGTCGTTCCAGTGCCCGTTGGCCCCCCTCCAGCAACACGTGGGTGTGTCGCCCCTGCGGTACCCCCGGCCGCTGGGCCGGCTCCGCCGGCAGGCGGTCGCGTTCCACGATCGTCACCCGGGCGCCGCGCTCGGCGATCACCCGGGCGGTGAGCAGTCCCGCGACACCGCCACCGATCACCACGGCGTGTCGCGGCGCGTCCGTCGTTCCTCCGGCTCCCCTCATTCGAACTCCCCGTTCCCATGTGCCCCGTCATCAATGATCACGGGCAGTAGTATCCCGTTTCCTCTCATCCGGGGAAAAGGTGACGGTGTGTCCGTAACGATCCGGAGGGGCGGCGGGAGTGGACGGAATCAGTCCACGAGGTCGCCGTACCGGCGGGCCAGGGCCCGCAGCACCGGTGATCGGCCCCCGTTGGGGACGCTCCACAGGGTCTGGCCGCGCACCCCCCAGCGCTCCAACAGCGCGTTCGCCGCCTGGAAACCGGTGGTGGCCGCCCGTTCCATCAGCGCGACCGGCAAGTCGGTGCGGACACCGTCCCCCGCCACCACCACCCGGGGGTCGTCGGTCCATACGGTGGGACGGTCAGCCCACCCACCGACCGGGAACAGGGGACAGTCGGCATGCCACTCGTGCCGCTCGTCCACCACCCGGATGTCCCGGGTCTCGGGGTACACCCGGTGCAACTGCTCGATCAGGCGACGCTGTTCCTTGCCGCGGTCCGCGCCGGGCTCCAGCGCGTAGGCGTGCAGTTCCACCACCGACCCGCCGGTGCGCGCGGACCAGCGGGCGGCCTCGCCCTCCCAACGCTCCAGCACGCCGACGTTGTCCAGCGTGCCGAAGCCCCCGGTGCCCAGGAACCCGGGACGGTCCGCGTCCACCGGCCGTTCCAACCACAGCCGGGAGACCAGGAACGGCGGTGCGGTGCGCAGCCGCCCGATCCGCTCCCGCCACTCCGGGGCCCCCAGCCGGGGGGAGGCGGCGACCAGGTTCCGCAGGCCGCCCGGGTCGGCGGCCAGCACCACGGCGTCGTACCGCCGATCGCGGCCGTCCGCCGTGACCACCACCCCCGGGGCGGTCCCGCCGGCACCACCGGGCGGGCGGACGAGGGGCTCGATCGTCTCCACCGCGCTGCCGGTGCGCACCTCGGCCCCGTGACCGGCCAGGTAACCGATCAGCGGATCCCACAGGGCCCGCGGATAGGGCTCGTCGGGAACGTCGAACAACAGCCCCTCGGAGGAGCCGAGGAAGTAGATGTGGAACATCACCACCAGTTCCGCCGCCGACAACTCCCGGGGGTCGGCGAAGAAGCTGCGGGAGAAGACCTCGAAGGCCAGATGGTGCGCGGCCTCGGGGAAGTTGACGCGTCCCAGGAACTCCCGCGCGTTCATCCCGTCCAGCCGGTGGTACACCTCCGGCACCCGCACGTCCAGCAGCGGGAGTGCGGCGGCCGGCCGCATGTCCAGCAGATCGCCCCAGCCGAAGGTGGGGCTGAGGGCGACGAACCCCAGGGCGCTCCAGGGTGGGGTGCGCGGTACCCGGGCGAAGCCGTCACGGGCGCCGGAGTCGTGCCACAGCGGGTAGTCCGGCAGGGGGGTCAGGCCCCGCAGCGCGGGGTCGGTACGGCGCAACAATCCGCGCAGGTTGTAGTACTGACGGAAGAAGGCGTGGAAACCACGGCTCATCGTCACCCGCGAGCCGTCGGCCAGGGTGGTGGGCCAACCCGCCAACCGGCCACCGGCGTGTTCCCCCCGCTCGTGCACGGTCACCCGCACACCACGCTCGGCCAGCGCGGTGGCCGCGGCCAAGCCGGCGATACCCCCGCCGATCACCGCCACCGAGGGGCGGTCCTCCCCGCGCACCCGCGGCCGACCCGCCGGGGCCGGGTACACCCGTGCCCGTCGATCCCGACCGTGCCGGAAGCCGGCCGGTCGTCGCCGGCCGACCCCTCCCGCGCCGTCCCCGCCGTTCATGTCGCTCCTCATGTCGTCCCCGCCGATCCCACCCGCGCCGGCCCCGGCGCGCTCCCTCTCACCGCCGGTCCGCGGGCGAGCACGGCACGCGCCCCACCAGGGTGTGCACGATGTTCGTCTGCCAGCCGGACAGCGGCAGCACCCGCACCGACTCGAAGCCCGCGGTCGTCATCCGCGAGGCGAAGACGGGCGCGGTGTCGAAGTCCAGCACGCTGCGCCGCAGGTGGTGGTACAGCTCCCGGTCCCCGACCAGCCGACCGGCGGGCTCGACGATCGCCGAGCACACCGCCGACCACACCGCCCGATCCACCGGCCGTCCCCGCAAGGTGTACTCGTGCACCGCCAAGCGGCCGTCGGGCACCAGCATCTTGTGTACGGCGGCCAGTACGGCGTCCGGATCGGTGAGATTGCGGAACAGGTAGGCGGCGAACACCGCGTGGAAGGGGCCCTCCACACCCGCCGCCGTCAGCTCCTCCGCCGGGGCGTGGACGAACCGCACGCCCGCCGGCCACGGCTTGGCCGCGGCCCGGTCCAACATGCCCGCGGAGGCGTCCACCGCCACGATCTCCGCCCGGGGCGCCGCCGCGAGCAGCGCGGCGGTCGAGGCCCCCGTCCCGCATCCCAGGTCCAGCAGCCGCATCCCGCGCCCGCCGTCCGGCAGGCGCAACCGCCGCGCGGAGCGCCGCAGATGACCGTGATAGCCGGGATTCACCGCCGTCAGCCGATCGTAGGAGGAGGCTGCCCGGTCGAAGGCGGCGAACAGCGCGTTATCGCGCAGCAGGGTCATCCGGTTCCCCTTTCACAACGGGTGGTGGTCCGGGTCGGAGCCGACGGCGTACCCACGGCAACTCCAGTGCCGTGCGCGTCATCGGCCACACGGGCGTGCGGCGGCCGATCGCGAGGTCCTCGACCGGTCGGGTGTCCCCCCGCAGGAACCGCAGCAGGCGCTCCATCGGCACGCCGTCGAACAGGCCGGTGAAGAAGTCGTCCCCCCGCACCCGGCCCCGGTCCAGGGCGCGCAGCATGACGGCGTCCATCACCAACGACCGGGGCCGGTGGGCGGGGGGAGGTATCGGGGTCCGGCCCCCGGCCAGGGCCCGCGCCACCCCCGCCGCCTGCCGCTGCGTGGCCGCGAAGGCGTAGCCGGTGGAGGGGCGCACGGCGCCGCCGGCGGTGCCGATCCGGAACACCGCCCGCCCCACCCGGCGGGGAAACCGGGCGTCGGTCATGGGGATCACACCCTCCTCGGTGCCGGTCACCGTCAACCCGCCGGTTCGCAGGACGCGTTCCGTGTAGTCCCGCAGGGCGCGTTCGTACCCGGCGCGGTTCAGTACGGCGGGGGAGAACTCGGTGTACTCCACCAGCGCCTCCCGCTCGCCCAGCGGCAGGACGTACCCGAAGGACAACCCCTTTCCCGGCTGCGGGGTGCGGAAGTCCATCAGATCGGCGACGGCCGGCTCGAAGACCGGCCGTTCGGTCCGTACGAACCACCCCCGGAAGTGCTGCCACCACAGGGTGCGGGCGGCCCCCAACGAGCGGGGCGGGCGCGAGTCCAGGACCCAGCGACCGCGCACCGCCACCGGTCGGCCCGCGGCGTCCCGGCCACGGGCCTCCGCTCCATCGGCCACGTCCGCCACCGACTCGACCACCGCCTCGACGGAGCCGATCCCGGCCTCGGCCATCCGCGTGCGCACCCGTGCCTCGAAGGCTCCCGAGCGCAGCATCTTGTACCGCAGGCCGGGGGGTTCGTCGACGATCTCGCGGCCCGAGGGCGCCCGTACCCGCAGCCGCCGCCAGGAGGCGGTCACCAGGTCGTCCCACTCGCCGTCCGGCCCCTCCCAGAAGCACCAGGTCCGCTCCGCCGGGCGCAGTGGGCCGGGCGGGGCGTCGACCAGCACCACCCGCAGTCCGGCGCCGGCGGGGCCGCACAGGTGGTGTGCCAGGGACAGGCCGGCCGCTCCCGCCCCCACGATGACGACATCCGCGTCCCGCACCCGACATCCCTTCTCGCGCTGACCCCCACCCTTCCGCACGGGGGCGGTTTCCGGATGCAAGGTCGCCGTCGTGTCCCGATCGGCTTTTCCCCGACGCCCCACCCACGTTTCGCCCGTCCCCGGGGTGATGACCGGAAGCCCTGGGGTAAATCCCTTGAGGCACGTCGCGGGCGGGAGTGACACTCCGACCATGCCGACGGGGACACGCATCGACGACATCACGACCCACCTGGACCGCCTCCACCGCGAAAGGGACTTCTCCGGAACTGTGCTGATCACCCGGCGGGGAGGAACCGTGATGGAGGCGCACCGGGGAGCCGCCGACCGGGGATCCGGTGTGCCGATCGGGTCCCGCACCCGGTTCGGCCTCGCCTCCGTGACCAAGATGTTCACCGCGACGGCGTTGCTCTCGCTGCTCCCCGACCCGCTGCGGGACCTCGACACCCCCGTCGTGGACCTGTTGCCCGCCCGGCTCCGCCCCGTCGAGCTGCACCCCGGGGTGGCGGTCCGCCACCTGCTCACCCACACCTCGGGCGTCGCCGACTACTTCGAGGAGGAGACGGCCACGGAGGACTGGGTCGCGGAGTTCGCCGCACTGTGGTCCGAGCGCCCCGTGTACCGCGTGACGCGGCCGACGGACTTCCTGCCCCTGTTCGCGGACCTGCCGCCGCACGGCCCTCCGGGCTCGCGGTACCGCTACTCCAACGCCGGCTACATCCTGCTGGGGCTCGTTCTCGAACAGCTCACCGGGACGGATTACCGGCAGGCGGTCGCCGAGCGGGTGTTCGCCCCCGCCGGGATGCGGGAGACCGGCTTCCCCGCCGCCGACGAGATCCTCCCCGACCTCGCCACCGGCCACCTGCGACCGCGGGCGCCGGGTCAGCCCTGGCGGAGCAACGTCTTCGCCGTGCCCGCGGTGGGTGGCCCGGACGGCGGGGCGTTCGCGACCGCGGCCGACCTCGACCGCTTCCTCACGGCGTACGCGGAGGGCCGTGTCCTCGCGCCGGACCTCGTGGCCGGGGCGCTGCGGCCCGCCGCGCGCGTCGACGGGGAGACCGCGATGGGACACGGGGTGTATCTGCTGGGGGAGGGGACCACTCGCTCGTTCGGCGCGGTCGGCGCCGACCCCGGGGTGGAGGCGATCATCCGTCGGTACCCCGGGCCCGGGGTCAACACGGTGATCCTCGCCAACGTCAACGACTGCGCCCGGGAGATCGACGCCCTCGTGCGGGAGGCGGTGACCGGCGGGGCGGTGTGAGCGTGCCGCCGGTCACGTCCACCGGCCCGCCCTCACCCGCCCGGCCCGGCCCCGCACCGTCGGATCCCCGTTCCCACCGTCCCGGCCGGGGCCCGAGTGGGCGCGGCGGCCGCGTCGGGCGGACGCCGGGGCGGGTTCCCCACCACTCGTCGTGTCACCGGTCGGTCGTGTCACCGGTCGGGAAGCGGGCACTCGTGGGGGAGGGGCGGGGCGCGGTGCGCCGGGCTCCCGCCCGGCACCTGTTGGCTTGGGCAAGCCTCACCCGTTCTCCGGAGGTCGTCGTGACGGACCGTCCCACCCGGCGGGCGCCCCGGGCCCGCACCGCCCGGGTCGTGCGCACCCGGAACCTGACCCCCCACATGCGGCGCGTCGTGCTCACCGGCGCCGACCTCGCCGACCTGCCGGTGGGTGACTTCACCGACCACTACGTCAAGCTGCTCTTCCCGCCCTCCGGCGTGGAGTATCCCGAGCCCTTCGACATGCGCCGCGTCCGCGAGGAGATGCCGCGCGAGCTGTGGCCCACCACCCGCACCTACACCGTCCGCGCCTGGGACCCCGCGCACCTCGAACTCACCCTGGACTTCGTGATCCACGGGGACAGCGGGCCGGCCGGCCCCTGGGCCCTGCGGGCGCGTCCCGGTGACGTCATCCGTCTCCTCGGTCCCGGTGGCGCCCACGCCCCCGACCCCGATGCCGACTGGCACCTCCTGGCGGGCGACGAGAGCGCGCTGCCGGCGATCGCGGCCTCGCTGGAGGCGCTCCCCGCCGGAGCCCGCGTCCACGCCCTGGTGGAGATCCCCGGGGTCGACGACCGGCAGAAGATCGCCACCGACGCGGAGATCGTCTGGTTGGCGCGCGGTTCCCGCCCGGTAGGGGAGGCGCTCGTCGAGGCGGTGCGGAATCTGGAGTTTCCCGACGGTCGGGTGCAGGCCTTCGTGCACGGTGAGGCCGGTGTCGTCAAGGAGCTCCGTCGCCACCTGCGACTGGAGCGGGGCGTTCCGCGCGAGGCCATGTCGATCTCCGGCTACTGGCGACTGGGTCACGACGAGGACGGTTGGCAGGGCTCCAAGCGCGAGTGGAACGGCCGGGTCGAGGCCGAACAGGAGGAGGGGCGCGGCGCGCCCGACGGTCCGGAGCGGTCGGACCCCGCGTAGCCGTTCGTGCCGGGCGGCCCCTCGACGCCGGCGATCGACACCGAAGGGCGGACCATGGCCGGGACCACCACCCCCACCGAACGACGCGGACGCGTCCTGCGGGAAGCCCTGGCCCGGGGCCTGCTCCATCCCCGGGACGCGGTACTGGCCGGGTTCGTCGACTTCGACGGCCTCGCCGACACCGTCCGCGCCCTGCGCCGTGCCTTCCCGGAGGACCTCGAGGTCCTCCACGCCTTCGCGGCCAAGGCCAACTGCCTGGTACCGGTCCTGGCGGAACTGCGTTCCCTGGGCATGGGGTGCGAGGTGGCAGGGGCCGGGGAACTGTCCCGTGCCCTGGAGGCGGGGTTCCCGCCGGAGCGGATCGTCTTCGACTCCCCGGCCAAGACCCTCTCCGAACTGCGGTGGGCACTGGAGGCGGGCGTGTCGCTCAACATCGACAATTTCCAGGAACTGGAGCGGGTCGCGGACCTTCTGCGGGACGACCCGCCCCGGGCGCCCATCGGGGTACGGGTCAACCCCGGGGTCGGGGGCGGGGCGATCGAGGCCATGAGCACCGCCACCGAGACCTCGAAGTTCGGCATCCCACTGACCGACGAGGTCGCCCGCGAGCGCCTTCTGCGGGCCTTCCGGGATCACCCATGGCTGACCCGCCTGCACACCCACGTGGGCTCCCAGGGGTGTCCGGTGGACCTGATCGCCCGGGGCGTCGCCGGGACCGTCGCCTTCGCCGGGGAGATCGATCGGGTCCTCGGCGGGCGTCGGGTGGACGGCATCGACATCGGCGGCGGCCTGCCGGTCAATTTCGCCGACGACCGGGTGGTGCCGGGCTTCGACACCCATGTCGAGCACCTGCGCCGGCACGCCCCCGCCCTGTTCGGCGGCGACTACGCGATCACCACCGAGTTCGGCCGCTCGGTGATGGCGAAGAACGGTTTCACCGCCGCGTACGTCGAGTACACCAAGGAGGCCGGCGACCATCGCGTGGCGATCACCCACGCCGGGGTCCAGGTCGCCGCCCGAACCGTCTTCGCCCCCGGGGCCTGGCCGCTGCGGATCGAGGCGTATCACCCCGACGGGACCCCCAAACGGGGCGCACCCGTGGTCCAGGACGTCGCGGGGCCGGCCTGCTTCGCCGGCGACCTGCTGGCCCGGGGGCGGGCCCTGCCGTTGCTGGAGCCGGGGGACATCGTCGTGCTCCCCGACACCGGGGCCTACTACTTCTCCACTCCCTTCCACTACAACGGCCTTCCCGAACCCGCCGTGCACGGCGTCCGGTCGGACCCCGACGGGGGACTCCGCACGGAATCCGTCCGCCCGGCACAGGAACTCCCCGGGGTGCCCGTCCCGGACCCGGCGGAGGAGAGCCGTCGGGCGGGGGGAGCGGGCCGAACCCCGCGCGGATGACCCGAACCGGCCGACTGTGGAAGCCGCCTCATACCGTGCCAACCGCCACAGGCGTCCCGGTGGTGCCGGATGCGTGGCGAACCGGGGTTCGGGAGTATGGTTCGTCAGTTGTCACACTGCAACTGATCAGCCGCGGGCGCGGCAGGGGAGGGTGGGATCCGGTGCTTTCCGAGCGACAGGGAGCCGCGACGTTCCCCCCGGCCACCGGCCGGAAGCCGGTCGTGGCCGGTGACGTCCCTCTTCCCGAAGGCCCCACCGACACCCTCGGGCTCCCGGTGGCGCGCCCCGGCTCCGCCGGCGACCGGGACGAACCCGCGGTGCTGCTCATCGAGGACGATCCCGGTGACGCCCTCCTGGTGGAGGAACTGGTCGCCGACACCACCCCCGGACTGAACCTGACCTGGGTGCGTTCCCTCGCCGAGGCCCGGGTGGAATTGGCCCGGGGACTCCCCGAGTGCGTCCTGCTCGACCTGCACCTCCCCGACGCGCAGGGGCTGGAGGCACTCGCCATGGTGCAGGAGATCGCCGGTGGCGTGGCCGTGGTCGTCCTGACCGGCGTCGCGGAGGAGCACACCGGACTCGCGGCCGTCGCCGCCGGAGCCCAGGACTACCTCGTCAAGGGCCGGGTGGAGCCGGAGCTGCTGGGACGCGCCGTCCGCTACGCCATCCAGCGCAAGCAGACCGAACAGGCCTCCGCCGCCCTGCAGGCCGGACGGTTGCGTGCCGAGGAGAACGCCCGGCTGGAACGGGGGCTGTTGCCCACCCCGCTGCTGCGGGAACCGGCGGAGGTCGACGTGGTCACCCGCTACCGTCCCGGCCGGGCCCAGGCCCTGCTCGGCGGTGACTTCTACGACGTCGTGCAGACCTCCGACGGCACCGTCCACGTCCTCATCGGCGACGTCTCCGGTCACGGCCCGGACGAGGCGGCCCTGGGTGTGGGGCTGCGCATCGCCTGGCGCACCCTCGTGCTCACCGGCGTCACCGGCGCCCGGCAGCTCCACAGCCTCGAGGAGATCCTGGTCGCCGAGCGCGTGGGCGAGCAGATCTTCGCCACGCTCACCAGCGTGGCCCTGGCCCCCGACCGTCGCCGCGCCCGGGTGATCCGGGCCGGTCACCCCGGTCTGCTGGTGCGGCACGAGGACCGGGTCGAGTGGATGGAGGCACCCGGCGGCCCGGCCCTCGGTCTCCTGCCGGCCGGTCTGGCGGGTTGGCCGGTCCACGACATGGATCTCCCGTCCGGCGCCGGGTTGGTGCTCTTCACCGACGGGCTGTTCGAAGGACGCATCGGCCCCGCCGGCGAGCGTCTGGGGGAGGAAGGACTGCTGGAGGTGGCCCGCCGTGTCGCACGGCTGGAACCCGAGACGTTCGTGGACACGGTGATCGACCGTGCCGAGTTCATGGCCGAGGAACACGGCGGACTGGCGGACGACGTGGCGGTGGTCCACGTGCGATGGAACGGGAAGGCGAGCGCGACACCATGACGACGGCGAAGACGACGGACCCGGAGATCTCCCCACCGGCTCCCGACGGGGGAGGGGAGACGGCCGCGGACGCGTCCACCACGCCCCGGGAGGACGCTCGACGCTCGGGGGTGACCGTTCGCGGCTGGTTCCACCTGGTCCTGATATCCATGGGCATCATCGTGGCGGTGGGATCCCTCGTCGGCGCGGAACTCCTCAACCGGACGGCCGAGGTGTCCGATCATCTCTCCAACACCATCCAGCCGGCCCGGGCGGAGGCGTACCGCCTCCAGATCGCGCTGGTGGACCAGGAGACCGGAGCCCGCGGCTACGCGATCACCGCCGACCCACAGTTCCTCGACCCCTACACCACCGGCCTGCGGCAGGAACGCGAAGCCCTCACCGGTCTCCGGGAACTGGTGGGAGGGCACGCCGCCCTCGTGGAGGACCTGCGGGCCATCGAGGAGGCCGCCGAGGCGTGGCGGCTCGAACATGCCGAACCGATGATCGACGGTGTCGTCGAGGGCAATCCGCAAACCCTCGACCACGCGGCCGCCGAACGCGGCAGGGTCGCCTTCGAGCGGGTGCGAACCCTCACCGACGAGCAGGGCGAACGGCTGACCATCGCCCGCGAGGACAGTCGAGCCGAGCTGATGAGCACCCGCGCCCTGCGCGACGTCGTCCTGCTGGCCATGGTCGTCGTCTTCTTCCTCACCGCCGTGGCCATGACAATCCTGTTGCGCACCCTGGTGATCCGCCCGCTCACCCACCTCGCGGCCGAGTCCCGCCGGGTGGCCCAGGGCGAGTTCGACCGGCACATACCCGCCGAGGGCCCCGCCGACCTGCGCTCCATGGCGTTGGACGTGGAGGGCATGCGCCGCCGCATCGTCGCCGAACTCGAGGCCTCCCGCGAGCAGCACGAACGCCTCGAGCGTCAGGCCGCCGACCTCGACGCCCGGGCGGTGGAATTGCGCCGCTCCAACGCCGAACTGGAGCAATTCGCCTACGTCGCCTCGCACGACCTGCAGGAACCGTTGCGCAAGGTCGCTTCCTTCTGCCAGTTGCTCGAGAAGCGCTACGGGGACAAACTCGACGACCGGGGCGCCCAGTACATCGGGTTCGCCGTCGACGGCGCCAAACGGATGCAGGTCCTCATCAACGACCTGCTGACCTTCTCCCGGGTCGGCCGGCTCAACGAGTCCCGCGCGGCCGTCGAACTCGACCGGACCCTGGACAAGGCACTGGCCAACATCTCGGGAACCATCGAGGAGAACGGGGCACGGATCGAACGCCCCGAGCGGATGCCGACCCTGCCCGGTGACCCGACCCTGCTGGTCATGCTGTGGCAGAATCTGATCGGCAACGCGGTCAAGTTCCGTCGGCCCGACCACTCGCCGGAGATTCGCGTCACCTGCGAAACCGATGACGACGGTACCTCCCTGCTGGTGGCCGTGACCGACAACGGCATCGGTATCCCGGAGAAGTTCGCCGAAAAGGTGTTCGTCATCTTCCAGCGCCTGCACGGCCGGGACTCCTACTCCGGTACCGGCATCGGACTCGCCCTGTGCAAGAAGATCGTCGAGTACCACGGTGGGAGGATCCGGATCGACACCGGGTACACCGACGGCACCCGATTCCTGTTCACCCTGCCCCTGACCGGGGACCCCGGGATCCTCGCGGCCCCGGCCCCGGCCCCGGCCCCGGCCCCGGCCCCGGCCCCGGCCCCGGCCCCCGCCGCCCCCGCCGCCCCCGAAGGGACCACCTCGTGACACCCAGCGCCGAACCCATCGACGTCCTTCTCGTGGAGGACGACCCGGGCGACGAACTCATGACCCGCGAGGCATTCGAGGACAACAAGATCGGCAACACCCTCCACGTCGTGCGCGACGGGGAGGAGGCGCTCGACTTCCTCTACCGGCGCGGTGACCACCCGGACGCCCCCCGACCGGATCTGATCCTCCTGGACCTCAACCTGCCCAAGTACGACGGACGTCAGGTACTCCAGGAGATCAAGTCCGACGCCGATCTGGCCCACATCCCCGTGGTGGTGCTGACCACCTCCGCCGCGGAGGAGGACATCCTGCGCAGCTACAAGCTGCACGCCAACGCCTACGTCACCAAGCCCGTGGACCTCGACCAGTTCATCGCCGCGGTCCGTCAGATCGACGACTTCTTCGTCCAGGTGGTCCGACTCCCCGGCCGCCACTGACCGGGCACCCCGGCACACCGCCCGACCACCGACCGCCGGTTCCTCCCGGGGGTCGGTGGTCGGGACCATCCGGGTGCCCGTCCCCGGAGGAGCACATGGGCGTCCGTGTCCCGGGGCACACACCCCGCATGCCGGACGTTCTCCTCGCCTCGGTCGGGGCCCTCGCGGTGCTCGTGGCGATCCTTTCCGCGCGATTGCAGCGGGTGCCGCTCAGCGCACCGCTGCTCGCCCTGCTGACCGGTGTCGTTCTCGGACCGGCGGTCACCGGGGTCATCGATCCGCCCACGGTCGTGGAAGCCCACGAGGAGGTGCACGAGGCGTCCCGTCTCCTGCTGGCGGTATCCGTGATGGCGGTGGCGCTGCGGTATCCCTTCCGCGAGGTCCGGGCCCGGGCCCGGACGGTGGCCCTCCTCGTCCTCGTGGCCATGGTGGGGATGGCGGCGAGCACCACGGCGGTGGCCGTGGCCGTTCCCACCATCGGCCTGGCCGCCGCCTTCCTGCTCGGTGCCGCCCTGTGCCCCACCGACCCGGTGCTCGCCTCGGGCGTCGCCACCGGAGAATTCACCGAACACCGCCTTCCCGCGCGCACCCGCCAACTGCTCTCCCTCGAATCCGGCGCCAACGACGGTCTGGCGCTACCCCTGGTGCTCGCGGCGGTGGCCGTCGCCGGACCACTGAGCGGCTCGGCGGCGGTCGCGGAGAGCGTGTGGCAGGTACTCGGCGGGGTCCTCCTCGGAGGGCTGACGGGAGTGGCGGGCGGCCGGTTGTTGCGTGTCGCCGAACACCGTCGGGAGGTCGAATCCGGGCCCGCCCTCGTCTACACCCTCCTCCTCGCACTGTTCGTCCTCGGGGTGGCGGGTCTGCTCCACCTCAATGGCGTGCTCGCCGTCTTCGCGGCCGGACTGGCTTTCAACGCCACCGGGCCCGCCGCCGAACGCGCCGAGGAGGCCAGGATCGACGAGACGGTGAACACCTTCCTCATCCTGCCGCTGTTCGTCATGCTCGGCGCGATGCTGCCCCGGGAGGAGTGGGCCGAACTCGGTTGGGGGAACGGCCTGCTACTGGTCGTCGGGGTGCTCCTGCTGCGCCGGCTGCCGATCCTCCTCCTGCTCGCCCGGCCATTGGGACTGCGCCCGCGCGACGCCGTCTTCCTCGGGTGGTTCGGGCCGATGGGGGTCTCCGCCCTGTTCTACCTGTGCGCGGAGGCCCATCGTCTGGGTGTCGACCCGGTGGTCATGGGGGCCGGGACCCTGGTGGTGGTCGCCAGTACCGCGGTCCACGGCATCACCACGGCACCCGGCGTCCTGCTGTACCGACGGGCGGCCCTGCGCTCGCCGGAGCCCGGGGCCCGGGGCCCGCGCTCACCCTGAGCGCCCGGTCCTCCGGGTCGTCCTCACATCCGCTGCCACCGGGCCATCGCGATCGCGAACCCTCCGAACAGCGTCAGTCCCAATGCCACGGCCGTCAGGATCCACGGCCCGGCCGGGGCCTCCGTGAGTGAGCGCAGCGCGTTGTCCAACCCCTTGGCCTCGTCCGGATCGAACCGCGCCGCCGCGCGAATCACGAAGAACCCCACCGTGGCGAAGACCAAGCCCCGTGCCGTACCGCCGCCCACCGCCAGCACGTCCACCAGACGCCGGGCGCCTCGAGACATGTCCGGGCGCAGCCGCTTGCGGTGCTTGGTCCCTACCGCCCGCACCACGAACCATCCACCGACGGCGATCACCCCCACCCCGACGATCCCCACCCACCAGGGACCGCCGGGCAACTCCAGGGCGCGGGCCGTCATGTCCCGGGACCGCTCGTCGCTCGATTCACCGCTCCGCTCCCCACCGGCGAAGGACAGAGCGGAGAAGGAGATCACGGCGCACGTCACGCACCCGGCCGCCGCCCCCAGCCGCTTGCCCACCTTTTCCCCGTCGGGACCGGTGACGCCGACGATCGCCTCGGTGAGGCGCCACAGGGCCAGCGCGGCCATCCCGCATCCCACCAGCCAGACCAGCAGGGACCCGAACGGTTGCGCCACGAGTTCCTGCAACGCCCCCTGCTGGTCGGCCTGCTCTCCGCGGGAACCGAAGGCGATCTGCAACGCCAACACCCCCACCAGGCCGTGGATCACCCCCTGCGCCACCAGGCCGGCCCGGGCCAGGCCCCGGAACACCGGACTGCGCGCCCCGCGGTGGGCGGCCCGTTCCGCGCCGTCGGCGGCCTTCCGGCCCTGCTCGGTGACTGTTCCGCTCACGGTCCCTCCCCGGGATGGTGTCCGGGCGGGCGACTGCCCACGTCCCGCGGAGGAAAACCCGACGCACCGTCGGGGACCCGACACCCGCAGCGCTTTCGTCCCCGCCGAACGAGCGGAAACCCTTCACCCGGTCCCGGGTCGGTCGCCGAAGGGATCACCGGCCGCTCCGGCGATGCGGATGAGCTCGACCCCGTCCTCGCGATCGACCCGGACGTACACGGCGTACCCCCCACCCCGTGTGGAGGCCCGCTGTCGAGCGCACTCCAGGACGACGTCGACATCCACACCGGAGATCTCGTACTCGTCCGAGACGTTGTTGTCGGCGTCCCACGGATACACGCGGTAGCGGGCCTCGTCGTGCTCCAGGGTGGTGTCACGGGGATCCACGGAGCGAATTCTCATCCCCCGATGATGCCCGCCCCGGGGAGAACCGCCCCCTGTTCTCCCCACCCCCGTCCACCGGAGGCCGGGGTACCGCCTCCTCCGGGGTACCGGTGATCCTCATGGAGGACGGTGATGGAATGTGGGGCCGAAGCCCGTCCTCGCTTCCCGGAGAACACCCGATGACCACCCGCACCAAGGTCCTGTTCGTCACCGACCTCGCCTATCCGGCGCGCGGACGCCGTTACGCCGACGAGGACATTCTGCTCACCTCCCACCTGCGGGAGGACTTCGATGTCGCCCTGTGCCATCCGTTGGACGCCATCGCACTCATGGACGCCTTCGATCTCGTCGTCGTCCGCAACAGCGGCCCGGTGATCCACTACCGGGAGGCGTACGAAGCCTTCCGCAGCCACGCCCTCGCCCACCGGGTCCCGGTGTACAACCCGCTCACCGGTCGTGGTGACATGACCGGCAAGGGCTACCTGCCGCTCCTGACGGCGGCCGGGTACCCCGTCATCCCCACCGTCCGACACCCGGCGGACCCGGATCACCTGCCCCCGGCCGGCCGGTACGTCGTCAAACCGGAGACGGGGGCGGACTCCATCGGACTGCGCGTCCTCGACCGCTCCGAACTGGCGGACCCCTCCGGGACGATCGGGGAGGGGCAGCTGGTCCAGCCGCTGGTGGACTTCCGGTACGAGGTGTCCTTCCTCCACCTCGACGGCGTCTTCCGCTACGCGCTGTACGCCCCCGACCCGGAGCGTCGTTGGGAGCTGCGGCCCTACGAGCCGACCGACGACGACCTGGGGTTCGCCCGCCGGTTCATCGACTGGAACACCCTCGAGCACGGCATCCAGCGGGTCGACGCCTGCCGCACCCGGGATGGCGAACTCCTCCTGGTCGAACTGGAGGACCTCAACCCCTACCTCTCCCTGGATCGGGTCCCCGAGCCGGTTCGGGAGGACTTCCTCGCCGCGTTCACGGAGTCCCTGCGCCGTTTCGCCGTGCTCCACCCCCGGACCTGACCCCGGAGGGGACCGCTCCACCGTTCGCCGGGACGGCCCACCGCGGGAGGCGCGCCGCCCCGGGGGGTGCCACGATGACGGTCCGGGCCCGGAGGCCCGGGCCCGGCCCGCACAGGCCCGGACCGTACAGGCCCCCGACGACGGATGGACGGGACATGGACAGGACCGAACTGGTCGAACGCACCCTCGACAAGGCCGCCGACCACGGGGCCGAGCTCTCGGCCGAGCAGACGGCACAGGTCGTCGACGCGCTGTTCGGCACGCTCGAGCGCCCCGGCTCCATCGCCGAGGTCATCCGATCCGGCGAGGCCGTCACGGTGCTGGGCTTCGGCACCTTCGAGGCCGATGACCGCGAGGCGGTCTTCCGCCCCGGCACGGCCCTGGTGGAGTACCTGGAGAACGGGCCCGCGCCCCGCCGCTGAACGGCCCGGACGCGTGGAGCCCGCCGTGGACCCCGCGCGGGGCCGGGCGCTCAGGAGGCGAACAGGTCCATCCCGCCGAGCGCCAGCCCCGCTGCCAGGATGCCCCAGACCAGGGTGGCCGTCCCCACCCAGACGGTGGCGCGCCGGGCGGTGACCCCCATCGACACCGCGACGGCGGCGGAGAGTTGGGTGCCGATCCCCAGGGGCCCCAGCACGGCCAGCCCCGGCATGCCCCACCGGTTCAGGATGCGGCGGATGCGTTCCCGGCGCGCGGCGGCTCGGTCGGAGGTCGGTGCGGGGGCGGGCTCCCCCTCGGCGGCCGGCGCGGAGGAGACCTTCCGGGCCCGCCGCTCCAGCCACCAGCGGCGCAGCCGCTCCCCGTACCAGGCGGTCAGGGCGACCGTCAACAGATTGCCGGTCAGGCCGGCCACGGTCACCGCCACCGGATTGAGGCCCGCGACGATCCCCGCCGGGATCACGATGATCGCCTCCAGCCAGGGGAGTGCCCCGCCGAGGAAAACCCCGATCAATCCGCCGATCTCCACCGTTCCCGCTCCCCTGTGTGTGTGTCGTTCCGTGTGCCCGCCGTCGCCGTTCCGCCGACACGGCCCCGGGCGAGGCCGTCGACGGCCTCGGCCAGCAGTCGGCCGTCCAGCGGTCGGTCGGTGACCAGGGCCTGGATCAGAGCCCCGTCGACCAGGGCGGTGACCGCCCCCGCCGTCCGTCGGTCGCAGACCGTCGCCACCACCCGGGTCATCTCCCCGATCCACGCCTCCACCAGGGGGCGCAACCGTTCGTCCCGGGCGGCAGCGAGATAGAGGTCGTACTCGACGATCGCCCGTTCCCGGTCCGCCAGATAACCGGCGGCGGCGTCCGCGATCACCGGTCCGGGGGTGTCCGGGGAGGCACGAAGTGCCTCACCCCAGCCCGTGAGGGTGGTCCGGCACTCGTCGGCCACCTTCTTCAGGGCCGCGTCCACCAGGTCGGTCAGGGCGGGGAAGTAATAGGTGGTCGAGCCCAGGGGCACCCCGGCGCGTGCGGCGATGAGCCGATGGGTGGTGTTACCGATACCGTGCTCGGCGATCACCGACACCGTGGCGTCCACGATGGCGGTCCGTCGCCCTTCGGGATCCCGTGCACGCCGGGGTGACGGCCGCGCCGGTTCCTCCGCTCGTCCCATGCCACTCCTTATGTACCTACGTACATGTACGAATGTACCATCATTCGATCGAGTTCTCCCCGGGGCACGGCAACGCCGCCGGTGGAAGCGGGAGGCGGGGTGGTCGACAGCCGGCCCCACGTCGTCACGCCCACCACGGAGTCGCGCGCGGGGGGCGCGGTGGTGGGCGTGGACGGTGGGTGTACTCGCGACCGTGGCGAGCACCTCACCCGGGGACGCTCGGAGCGACCGGCGCCAGGTCGTCCATCCGGCGATCGACCATGGAGCGGATGGTCGGGCCCCGGTCATCCCGGGCGGTCCGACCCCGACGGAGCCCCGGTACCGACCGACATCCCCCTTCCCCGACCCGGGGGCGGGGAGGTGGTGGCCCACTCATCCGGCGGTGCGCGTGAGCAGGCCGCGGTTGCGCAGGAGCCGTCGTTCCAGGGGGGTGAAGAGGAGGAGATCGATGGCCACGCCGACCAGCAGGATGAGGATGATCGAGGCCAACACCCCGGACATGTTGGACAGGGTGCGGTGGTTCTCCATGAGCTGGCCCAGTCCGGTGCCCAGGTCGGGGGAGCGGACGATGAGTTCGGCCGCCATCAACGAACGCCACGCGAAGGCCCAGCCCTGTTTGAGGCCGGCGAGATAGCCGGGCAGCGCGGCGGGCAGCAGGATGTGGCGCACGGCGGTGAAGCCACGGGCCCCCAACACCCGACCGACCTTCAGGTGGATCGGCGGTATCTGATCCACGCCCGCGACGATGCCGTTGGCGATCGAGGGCACGGCCCCCAGCAGGATGACGGCGTAGATGGTGCCGTTGCTCAGCCCGAACCAGATGATGGCCGCCGGAACCCAGGCGATGGAGGGCAGGGACTGCAGACCGGTGACGATCGGGCCGATGGCGGCGCGCACCGGGGCGAAGCGGGCGATGAGCAAGCCGAGCGGTGTGCCGATGGCGATGGCGACGGCGAAACCGAGGATGCCGCGCGAGACGCTGGTCCACACGAAGTCCAACAGGGTGCCCCGTCGCCACATCGTGTCGATCTCGAGCCATACGTCCCATGGCCCCGGCAACACGTAGTCCGGCTTGACCCCCGAGAGGTATGCCAGCTGCCACACCGCCAGGACCAGGGCGACGGCGACCAGCGGGGGCACCGCCCTGGTCCGCAGGACATGTCCCCATCGGGGTTTCCCCGGTGAGGTGCGGGTCTCCAGGGCGTCGAGGCCGGCCTCCAGGTCGGCGAGTTCTTTTTCGGTGGTCCCGGTGTCGGTTCCGGTACCGGTCCCCGCGTCGGTGGGGTGATCAGTGGTGGCCATGGCGGCGGATCTCCCTGCGCAGGTGGTCGGTGATGGTCAGTGAGAGGGCGGAGACCTCCGCGTCCTCGATGCGCCGGGGCTGGGGGATGGGGATTTTCCACTCCCGGACGACCCGGCCGGGGCGGGAGGAGAGGAGGACCACCCGTTGGGCCAGGCGCACCGCCTCGCGGACGTTGTGAGTGACGAAGAGAACCGAGACGCCGGTGGCGGACCAGACGCGGATGAGCTCCTCGTGCAACACGTCACGGGTGATGGCGTCCAGCGCGGCGAAGGGCTCGTCCATCAACAGCAGGCGGCTGTCCTGTGCCAGGGCCCGCGCCAGTGCCACCCGCTGACGCATCCCACCGGACAGCTCGTGGATCCTCTTGTCCCCGGTGCCACCGAGCCGGACCAGGTCCAGCAACCGCTCGGTCTCCGTGCGCCGTTCCGGCGCCGGGACGCCGCGCAGCCTCAGGGCCAGATCGATGTTCCGGCCGGCGGTGAGCCAGGGGAGCAGGGCGTGTTCCTGGAACATCAGGGCGGGACGTCCGCCGGATAGGTGAATCTCCCCGGCGGACGGCTCGTCGAGCCCGGCGATCAGATTGAGCAGCGTGGACTTCCCGCATCCGGAGGCGCCCAGCAGGGTGACGAACTCCCCGGGGGCCACGGTCAGGTCGATATTGTCCAGGGCGGGCTGCCGGTCCCCGCGCGGGCCGAAGGACTTCGAGACACCGTCGACGCCGACCGCGGGAGGAAGTGTATCGCCGCGAAGGCGCGTCGTGGTGGGGGCTGTTGTCATGAATGCGTCTCCGGAGGGGCGGCGGGCGGTCATTCGGTTCCGAGACCGGCGTCGTCGGTGATCTCCGATTCCCCTTCCTCGGCCAGGACCTTGTTGAGCAGCCGCAGGTCGTAGATGCCGGTGAGGTCGGTCTCCTCCAGCAGGCCGGCGGCCACGGCATGGTCGGCGCCGGCGCTCAACGTTTCGGCCAACGGGTCGTCGAGGAACTCGACGTGATCGAAGGCGGGGTCCAGGACCTCGGGGGGAAGCGCCGCGCCGGAGAGTTCCTCGAGGGCGGAGTTGATGATCTCCTTCGCCTCCTCGGGGTTCTCGTTGATCCGGGCATTGGACCTCACCACTCCGCGGATCACGGCCTCCACGACATCGGGATGGTCGGTCAGGAACTCCTGCGAGGCGATGACATGGGTGACCACGTAGCGACCGTCGTCCCAGAGTTCTCGCTCGTCGAGCGCGGTCACGGCCCCCTGCGAGACCAGCTTGGCCGCGGTCGGCTCGGGTACCCAGGCGCCGTCGATGGAGCCGTTCTCGAACGCCGGGGGGATCTCGGCGTTCGCGATGCGCAGGATGGTGACGTCCCCGACCCCGGACTCGCCGTCCACCTCGAAGCCCTGCCCGTCCAGGTAATTCAGCAGAGCCACGTCCTGGGTGTTGCCCAACTGGGGGGTGGCGAGGCGCTTGCCCTCCAGGTCGTCCGGCCCGTCGACGGTGTCGGGGTTCACCACCAGTGAGGCGCCTCCCGAGGCCGCGCCGGCGACGATGCGCAGGTTGCGGCCACCCGACTGCGCGTAGCCGTTGATGGCCGGGTTGGGGCCTATGAAGGTGATGTCCACCGCGCCGGCGTTCAGCGCCTCGATCGCGGAGGGTCCGGCGTTGAACACCTGCGTCTTGAGAGAGGTGCCCGCCAGCTCCGCACGGATCGGGCCGTCCTCGGCCAGGCCCACCAGGGCGGTGCCGTGCGTGATGTTGGCGAAGTAACCGATGGAGACCTCATCGGCGGAGAGCGCCCCACCCTTCCCGGCGGGGGAGGCGGTGTTGTCCGTCGAGGAACCGGTGGGGCTCTCGGAGCCGTAGCCGCAGGCGGCGAGCGCCCCGGCCAGCAGAGCGGCGCCGAGGGTCGCGATCCCGCCGGAGGAACGGGGCGCCGGACGGCGACGGGGGCGGGAACGACGGAACGCGGACATGTGGGGAAACCTTCCGATGGGTGGGAGCCGGTCGGTGGGGGCCGAGCGGCGGGAGTGGGGTGCCGTGTCCCCTGTTCCGGGCGGCCCGGCGGGACGACGATCACGGACGTGCGGGGTCATCCCTCGTGACCGCATGGTGGGACGGTGATCCCGGCCAGGGGAGCGCACCGGTTCGCGGGGCACGGCCGGAGGAGAGAGGGTCGGCGAGCCGCCGGTCCCACCACCGTCGACGGACGGGGCGGACCGGCGGGTGAACTCGAGGAGCTCGAAGAAACGGTGTTCAGCGTGGCGTACAGGCGGAGCTGTGGACGCGGTCGAGGTCGCTGTGAGCTCGACCGACCAGGGAAGTTCCGGCTCGGGACATGTCCGGAACCGTGGCACGGCGGTACCGGACTGTCCATCAATGTTCATATGGCAAGAAAAAATGTCTTGGTATATGAGATGAAATCCCGCCTGGGGGCGGGTCGCGGGAACGAGGCGTCCACATGCCGACATGTGGACGCCTGCGGCACGGAAAAAGAGCCTCCTGTCCGTTCCTGTGTCCAGCCATCGGACATCCCTTGTGCCCGGAGGGCGCGGTGGGCCACTATTCCCATCAATCTCATAGGGAAGATCGGGAAAATGGGGTGTCGTGGACGGAACGCGGGACACGGTGGAGATCGGGACCGTCTTCCCCGGCGGCTCCCGCTCCGGACGGTGGGAAACCCACCACCGAGAGGGCTTGTCGCGATGACCGATCTCCTTCACTCCCCGGCCTCCGGGGCCGGGCCACGGGAGCGAATCGTCCGTGACCTCGCCGATGACCTCGCGCTGGACGCGGTCGAGAGGGATCGGGCCGGTGTCCCACCCTTCGAGGAAACGGCCCGGCTGCGCGAATCCGGCCTTCTCACGGCGCTCACCGTCCCTCCCGGCGCCGAACACGGCACGTCCTGGGAGGACGCCGGCGCCGTGGTGCGCACGGTCGCGGCGGCGGACAGCTCGGTCGCCGAACTGCTCGCCCGGCACCACGTGTTGTCCCGAGCCTGCCACTTCCTCGAAGCCCCGGAACGCGACTTCGCGTCCGGCACCCGCCCCGGGGACCGGACGTGGCTGCTGGCCGGCGACCTCGGAGCCGGCCCCGTCGCGGAGTCGGCCCGGGCACGCCACGGTGGTCTCACCATCACGCCGTTCCGGGGAGGGTACGTCCTCAACGGTCGCCGTCGGCTCTCCACCGGCGTCCCGGTGGCGGATCGACTGGTCCTCGGGGCCGTGTGCTCCGCCACCGGGGACACGCGGGTCGTGCTGGTCGATCCCGATGCAGAAGGGGTCGAGACCGACCCGCTGCCGGAGCACGAACGAACCGGGCAGCGTGCCGGGGGCGCCGGACTGGTCGATTTCCAGGACGTCCTGCTCGGCCCGGAGGCCTTGCTGGGTGTGGTGGAGGGGGACGAGTACCGCAGGGCGCCGTCCACTGCCCTCGCCCCGCTCGCCACCGGACTGATGCTGGTCCAGGTGGCACTGGGCACCGCCGAGGGAGCCCTCGCCGAGGCCCGGGACGCGATCCTGGCCGGCCATCGGGTCCACCCTCTCGACACCTCCGACGACGACCTCGTCGGCGAATCCGCAGACGAGGCCGACCTCCTGCACACCTGGGGTGAACTCGCGACCTCCCTGCACGTCGCCTCGACGGTCGCCGATCGGGCCGGTACCGCCATGGGGGCCGCGCTCCGCCGTGGCCGACGGCTGACCGCGGCGGACCGGGCGGAAACCGCCGTGCTCGTGGTGACCACCGAGGCCGTCGTCGCCGAGGCGGTGCCCCGCATCACCGCACGAGTCCTGGAACTGGCCGACACCCCCGGACTCGACCGCCACTGGCGCAATGCCCGGGTACTGGTCGGGCGAGGCTCCAGCGCCCGTCGGTTCAGGGACATCGGCAGTCATTTCCTCTACCCGTCCCGGGGCGTGACCACCGCCCCCGGCTGACACCCCCGGACCACCTCGGCACCCACGGGCTCGGTACGGGATACTTCTCCCATGCGAATCTCCGCCCGGGTCGACTACGCGGTGCGGGCCGCACTGCATCTCGCCGCGACCGGGCAGGACGAGTTGGTCAAGGCCGAGACGATCGCCGGGGCCCGGGACATCCCGCACAAATTCCTGGAGGGCATCCTCAACGACATGCGCCGGGGCGGTCTGGTCATCAGCCAACGCGGTGGCAACGGTGGATACCGCCTGGCCCGGCCCGCCGAGGAGATCACCGTGGCCGACATCATCCGCGTCGTGGACGGCCCACTGGTCTCGGTGCGGGGTGTGCGCCCCCCGGAACTCTCCTACGAGGGGCCCGCCCGGCCCCTCCTTCCTCTGTGGATCGCCCTGCGCGCCAACGTCCGCGAGATCCTCGAGGGGGTGACGCTGGCGGACATCGTCTCGGGCGCCCTGCCGCCGGAGGTCGCCGGACTCGCCGACGACCCCGGGGCCTGGGACAACCCCTGAGCCGTCCGCCGACGGAAGCGGGGACGCGCCGGGGGGAGGACCCCGGGGGCCGCGGCGTCGGGGGGTAGCGTGGCCGGAGGGAAACACCGTCCGCCGCACCGGGATCCGTGAGAGGAGGGGCGAACAGCCCGCCATGAGTTTTCGTTCCAGCCCTGCCGGCACCTCCCGTCCCCGGGCCATCGAGCGGGGAAGCCGCCTCGCCCCGTCCCTGACGGTGCTCACCGCGATCACCCTGGCCACCGCCTGTTCCGCCTCCGGGAGCGGGGCGGAGGGCTTCGGCGGAGGGCCCCCGCCCACGGCGGAGGAAACGGCGGGGTCCGTCCCGTCCGGCGGGGCCGATTCCGACTCCGGTTCCGCCGACGAAACCGACACCGTGCCGGACCCCGCGGCGGTGGAGGCGAACGAACTGGGCGTGGTGCCCGTGCTGATGTACCACCAGTTGGTCGAGGACCCGCGCAGCGTCTACGACCGCACCCCCGACGACTTCCGGGCGGAACTCGAACGTCTCGCCGAGGAGAATTACGTCCCGGTGACCGCCGGGGAGTACAGCCGCGGCGAGATCGACATCCCGGCCGGGACCCATCCGGTCGTCCTGACCTTCGACGACTCCACCGACAGCCAGTTCGCCCTCGACGAGGACGGGGAGCCGACCCCGGACAGCGCCGTCGGCATCCTGCTGGAGGTCGCGGAGCGTCACCCCGGTTTCCGACCGACGGCCACCTTCTTCGTCAACGACAACCCCTTCTCCGCGACCGGTGCCGGGAAAGCCCTCGAGTGGCTGACGGATCACGGGTTCGAGATCGGCAACCACACCCTCGGCCACCCGAATCTCGGACAGGTGGGGGACGGCGAGGTGCGGCGGGAGATCGCGGCCAACGCCGTGGCCATCGCCGAGTTGGTGCCGGGGACCGAGGTCACCTCACTGGCACTGCCCTTCGGGGTGATGCCGTCGAACGCCGCGCTCGCCGTGGAGGGCGAGAGCGACGGCCACGCCTACCGCCACGACGGGGTCTACCTGGTGGGCGCCAACCCGGCCCCCTCGCCGTTCGCCGACTCCTTCGATGCCGGCGTCATCCCGCGGGTCCGCTCGGCCGGCCCGGAGGACGAGGACGCCGAGCACGGCTCCTCCCGTTGGTTGGACCGTCTGGGGGACGGCGGCCTCGACCGCTACACCTCGGACGGGGACGCGGAGACCATCGCCTTTCCCGAGGAGTACGCGGATCGTCTCGCCGACGCGCACCGTGACCGCGCCCACCCCTACTGATCGCGGGCGGGAGACCTCGGGGGGTCGTACGGTCCCCCGCGCCCCGTCACCCGTCACCCGTCATGGGGAACGCCCCCGGAAGAGATCCGGGGCGTGCCCCACGACGCCCGGGTGTCGTCGCTGCCCGGCGTTCGGGGAACGCCGGGCAGCGGTCGGACGACGGGGCAAGTGCCGTCAGCCGGCGTAGGTCTCGTACTCGGCGATCCTCGGGGTGCCGTTCGAGGAGGTGATCTCGAAGGTGATCTTGCGCAGCGTGGTCCGGGGGAAGGTGATGGTCCCCGTGGTGTTACCCGAGGCCAGGACGGCACCGGTGTCGTGGTTGATCACCCTCCAGGACCTGATGTTGCCCTCGGAACCCGCCGCCTCCCGGATGTTGATCCGTGAGACCGCGGTGGCGGAACCCCACTTGATCGAGACGGCCCCGGTCGAACCGGAGGGCGACCAGTGGGTACTCATGCTGTTGTCCCGCACGTTGCCGTAGCTCGTTCCGGAGGCCTTGCTGGAGCCATCCGCGTCGGCGTTCGAGGCGAGGCTCAGGTTGCTGCCGCTCGGCGGGTTCGTGGGCGGCGGGGTGGTGGGCGGCGGAGTGGTCGGCGGCGGAGTGGTCGGCGAGCAGCTGCCGTTCGAGAACTGCACACCCTTGTTGGCGCCCGCCAACCGGCTCACGAGGTCCGGCACGCAGTTGGCCCCGTCCAGGCGGTGGGAGTAGGGGATGCTCACACTGGTGGTGGACTGCATGCCGGGTCCGGCGGGGTTGGTCTGGCTGCCGGGGGAGGACCAGGTCACTCTGTCGAGGATGTTCCCGTTGGTGTGCCAGGAACCGGCCTCACTGGTGTAGAAGGTGCCCAGCACGTCCTTGGAGGTCTGGAAGTAGTTGTTGTCCACCCGTACCCGGGCACCGGCCCGGGAGTTGATGCCCGATTCGCGGATGTTCACGTAGTGGTTGTTGTAGACGTGGGCCACCCCACCGCGCATCAGGGGAGCGCGGGAGTCCAGGTTCTGGAACAGGTTGTGGTGGTACGTGATGAAGCTGTTCGAGCGGTCGCTCTCGCTCGAGCCGACCAGGCCACCGCGGCCCGAGTTGCGCAGGATGCTGTAGGACAGCGTCACGTACTGGGTGTTGTTCTTCAGGTCGAAGAGGCCGTCGAAGCCCTCCGACTCGCCACCCGACGCCTCCAGGGTCACATGGTCGACCCAGACGTTGCGGACGTTGTTCTCCATGCCGATGGCGTCACCGCCGTTGGAGGTGGGGGAGCCCGACTTCTTGACGTTCCGGACGGTCACGTTCTGGATGATGATGTTGCTGGCCTCACGGACATGGATGCCCAGCTGGTCGAAGACGGCCCCGCTGCCGACCCCGACGATCGTGACGTTGCTGATCTGCTTGAGCTCGATCACGTCGTCGGCGGTGTTGCAGCTGTTGCCCGACACCTTGCTGGTGTTGCCGTGGTTGATGGTCCCCTGGACCTCGATGATGATCGGGGTGCTGCTGCTGGCCCGGTTGCACAGGGCCGAGTGGATCGCGGTACCCGTCGTGGCCCGCACGACCTGGCCGCCGGCACCGCCGGTGGTCCCGCCGTTCTGGGAGGCGTAGCCGGTGGCGGTACCGGTCGCCGCCGTCGCCGAGGTGGTCGACATGACCACGCCGGTGCCGGCCGCGATCGCCGCCGTGGTCAGTACGGCACCGAGCCGCAGCGCTATCGAACGTTTCATTCCTGCCTTCTCTCGTGTTCTCCGGCCGGGCGCCTCCGCGCCGGGCGACGTGCCCGGTTCGGCGGGCCGTCGGGGCCGCCGAACCGTCGCCGGGGGGGGGCGCCGGTCGATCCGGATGTGGGGGGATGTGGGGGGTGGAGCGGGTGCCGGTGTTCACCGACCGGGATCGGGGAACCGGGCACGTCGAGCCGTCCGTCGTCCCGTCCTCCCGTCGCCCCACCCGGGTCGGGGGAGAACGACGGCCGGCACGTCCCGGAGCTGCTCGCGGACCACGCCGCCGGGCGGCGATCCGGCCGGGGCGGTGGGCTCGGTGGAGTGCTCCCGGGGGCCGTGGTGCGGTCGGGAGCGCGGGGGACGTGTGGCCCGGTTGCGAGGGCACGCCGTTCCATGGGGTGACATGCGGAATCCTCTCTCCGGCGGAGGGGTGATCCGGGGGATGGGGGGCGACTCGGTCCCCGGGCACACGGCTCTGCGATGCAACCGATTGCGTTACATGGCGGAAACAGCGTGGCGGCTTGTCTGTACAGTGTCAATACATACGACAGTGGGATGGGAACTTGCCGAAACGGAAGGGGAGTTCCGACAGCAACCGATTGCATGTTTACCCGTCATCGGGTGGGGTGGAGACGTTCGGGCCCCGATGTCCGGGAGACGGTTCGCGAGAGATGACGTGTCGTCCGTGGTCGCGCGGGCCCGGATCCGATCGGAGTTCGGCGCGGCTCGGCCGCCGGACCCGGGTGGAAGCGGCGAGGCCCTCGGTGTCGTCCGGGTCCCGGAGCGGCATCCGGACGCCGGACGAATGCTCGCCCGCGGAGGGGAACTCCGGCGGAACCGCGGGAGGGGTGTCGGCGTTGTGCCGACCCGGCGCCCGTGGCGCGCCGGGGGCGCTTTCGGGGGCGCATTTCGCGGATGTGACGTTCGGTTGTGCGAATACGGGCTCGTGTCGTCGGTCCGCGAGTGCCGACCGACCACGGCCCGACCCCCGGGGGGAGCGGGGGTCGGGCCGTGGCGAACGAGTCGAACGGTGCGGTGGGCGCTGGGGGAGGGAGGGCTCAGTTCCGGCCGGTGACCAGGAGAGCGGGGACGACCACGTAGTGACCGGGGTCATCGAGGACGTATTCCCCGCTGCCGGGGGTGAGCAGGGCCCGGGCCCGCTCGATGTCCTTCCCGTCCATCCCCGCCTCGGCCCCCTTCAGCCGGGCCGCCGCGAGGAACTCCGGCCATACGACGTCCTCGAGGTACGGCCGCACCGTCGGATCCCCGTCGATCGGGAAGCCGACGCGTGGCAGCACGCGCAGTCGGACATCCCGCAGCCCCGCGGCGACCATCCAGTGCACGTGTCGTTCGTAGTGGGTCGGTCCCTCGTCCGGGATGCCCCAGGCCGACTCCGAGGCGGCGCGCAGCAGCCGCTCCAGGCGTGAGTGGCCGGGCAGGAACATCGCCTGGTAATAGTTGCTGGTGAAAAGACCGGCCACGCCGCCGGGCGTCAGTGCCCCGGCGATCAGGGCCACCGTGGCGGCGGGGTCGTCGACGTTGCCGGGCCAGACCACGTCGGAGGCCCACACGGCGTCGAAGGGGTCACCCGCGGACGCCTCGGTGAGCACGTCCATCAGATCGGCCTCGCGGGTGTCCACCCGCGAGGCCACATCGTTCTCCTCCGCGTGCCGACGCGCGAGTTCCAGCACGTCGGCGCTGCGGTCAACGCCCAGGACGCGGGTCCCCGGGCCGGCCGCGCGGGCGAGTGCCACCAACCCGCCGCCCCCGCCGGTGCCCATGTCCAGGATGCGTCCCCGGTCACCGGGGTCGAGGGTCGCGACGGCCTGCTCGACGACCGGGGCGAAGAAGTCCCGGTTGCGTGCGAGGTAGGTGAACAGGTCTGCCCGATCGGTGGTTGTCATGCGTTCAGCCTATAACGACAATCATTTCCATGTTGGCGCGACCGGATCCCTGCCCCCGGGGGTGGGATCGGATGGGCGGGGGGCGAGGGGAGCCCCGCAACCTCCGCGTCCCCCTCGGGCCGCCGTGGTGATCTTCGGTGTGGTCGGCCACCTCTCCCGGCGGAACGCGCGGCCCTGTGGGTCGAACTGTGGAGGCACGCGACGGCGGCCAACCAGGCCCGTGCGAAACGTTCCGGGGCGTCGGCCGGAGGCGGCGAAGAGGTCCCGGCCACGGTCGCCGGAGGCCGTGTGCAGGGGGTCGAGAAGGTCGGCCGCGGTCAGGGTGACGCCGGTGTGTACCGGGTGCCGAAGTTGGGGTGCCGTCGGCGTTCCGGGTGAACTTCCGGGCCCGGGTGGAGCGGGTCATGTCGCAGCCGCCACTCGCGGAGCTGTTGGCGTGGTAGACGATCCGGTCCTCGGTGTCGTCGGGAGACTTGAAGAATCCGTTGTGGCCGGGCGCGTAGACGCCGTTGGCGTCGCTCCGCTGTAAGACCGGAGGCGGATGCCTGGTCCGGGGGTCCCGGTTGAGCGGGTCGTTGCCGATGAGGGTGAGCAGACCGAGCTTGTGGTCCGGCCGCCAACAGGCACCGGCCGAGTGGACGATCATCGTTCGGCCGTTGTGGTGAAGCGGTTCCGCGCCCTCGTTCACCGGGTGGGTCCGGAGCTCCCGGGCGTGGGTGGGGGAGTTGATGGTGGCGGGGCCCCTGATGCTCCAGGGATTGCTCAGCGGGATGCCGGACAGGCTCTGGGTGCCGTCCATGTGACTGCCCAGCGGGTAGAGGCGGTCGTTCACCCACAGGACGCCGGGGTCCGGCTCCCGGGTGTTCCCCGGGTCGGCTCCGAAGGTGTACGGACCCGTGGGGTCGGGGTCGGGGCTTCCCGGGACGTGCAGCCGCTGGGCGGGATGGAAGTCGGGCATGTTCTGTCCGGCCACGCAGTACAGGTACCGTCGCGGGCCGCTGGGCGGCGGCGCCCCGGAAACCCGGCTCGTTTCCGGGGCGGCTCACCGTCGAACCGCCCTCCGCAACCCGGCCGTCCGATGTCGGCCGCCGAGCGGTCGGGCGTTGGCCCCCTCGAACGACGGCCGTCCCTGTCGCTGTCTACCGACCGAGAGTTGCGATCCAGGTGGGTGAGTCGGGGCCCATGAGGGCGGAGAGCCGGTTGCCTTCGATGACGATGTCCTGGCCGTACTTGTCGGTGTCGAGGGAGAAGTGTTCCTCGTGCTCGCGGGTTTGTCCCGTGGCCAGGCGCCCTTCGAGGATTTCGGAGCCGTCGAGGTAGACGGACTCGGCGCTTCCGCCGGTGGTGATGCCCTGGACGGAAATGTAGAAGTCGTCGAGATCCACCGGGTTCCCGGAGTCGTTGACAACGGTCAGTGTCACGGTGAAAGGGGTCTGCCCTTCGGATACGTAGTCGTACTCGCCGATCCGGTCGGCGGGGATCTCCGTGACATCGGTGATGGTCAGGGCTACGCCGTCGTCCCAGGTGTGGGTGTCGCCGAGTGGGAGATCGGCGCCGGATTGGTCCGCGTGTTCCTCTCCAACGGTGTTCTCGTCGGTGTCCGCGGGGTCGGTGTCGTCGCATTCGTCGTTGCGCCAGTCCCCGTCCTCGTGGATCCAACGGCCACCGCCGTCCTCCTCCTCCGCTCTGTCCAGGGCCTCGATGCCGGTCTTCCCCTCGACGATGGCGGTGTTGCCGTCCATGTCACGGACAATCACCTCTTCGAGGGTGAGGTTCCCGTACAGCTCTTTGATCAGTCCGAGGCTGAACTCGACCTCCTCCATGGTGGTCCGGGCGCGGCAGCGCTCGGAGAGCAGGTTGTACATGGCGTCGGCATGGCCCCCGTTGATGGCGTCCATGTTGGCCTGGACGGCATCACGGAGAGCTTCTTCCGTTCCGCCGGCTTCGGTGGAAGCGCCCTCACCACCGGTGCCGTCTCCGGTGCCTTCGCCACATGCGGTGAGGGTGCCCAGGACGGTGAAGGCGGTGAACAAGGCGACGGTGGTGCGGGTGTGTCTCATGCGCTTGATGATGCCGCCGACCGGGCGGATGTGAGGACGGTGTTGCCGAGCTGTGATCATCAATATGATGGACGCAGGTGGTTCCCCCGCTGTTTCGCTGTGTCCAGCGAGCGGGTCTGTTCCGTAGTCGGTGGTGACGGAGGGTGTGGTCAGCCCGGGAGGATGCGGTGGCGGAGGAGGGGGAAGCCCGCGCGGTCGTCGGCCGTACATCTGGTGCTTGATCAGCTTGGTTGTTTTGTTCACGCCTTCGGTGCCGCCGTTGTGGTGTGGCAGGGTGAGGGCGGCGTCGACTGCGGCGCGGTCCTTCTCGAGGCCCCGGGTGAAGGCATGCGGGTGGGGCAGCTCCTCGGCCCGGGCCGAGGTGATCCGGGTGCTCGACGGGGCGGCATTGCCGTCGGCGGGATCCGGCAGCTCGGCGAAGCGGTGGACGAGGTCGGCCGGAGCGGTCATCTCGTGGCAGGCGGTGGGGGCGGCCTCGATACGTTCCCGCTGGTGGTCCTTGGGGCGGTCGGGGCGGGTGAGCAGGTGGCGGGGGCACCCGGGGCGCCGAAGCCGCCGTGAGCGAGAACCCGGTTCCCCGAGGCCCCCACCGGGGTGGACGGGGGTGACCCCGGTTCCGGGTCACCCCCGCAGAGGTGACGACCCTCCGTCGAGCCGATGGACCTGCGGGGACGGAAGGCGTTCCGAGGGGGAGCCCCCTCGTCCCCCACCTCGTTCTCCGGAGCCCTCCCGCTGACATCGGAAGGGCGGAAGGCGCACCCGTGCCCCGGAACCCCGGCACGCGAGAGACCGGATCCGAGGATCGGGGAACGGACATCCCGCGGTCGTGAAGGATCATCCGCCACGGTTCACGGTGAACCCGGTCGGGACGGGTTGCACCGGTCGCGCCCCGGGGCGGGGGATCTCAGTGGGAGGGCGTGGACGCCTGCTCGGGCATCGCCACGATCTCGTCACAGAGCCGGCTCAGAAGCGGGATGTCGTGGCTGATCACCAGCAAGCCGATGGAGCGCTCAACCACGATGTCCATTACGACGGCGAACAGTTCGGCTTGTGTGAGGGTGTCGAACATCGCTGTCATCTCGTCCGCTATCAGATAGCGGGTCCGTGGACCGAGAGCCCGCAGAAGGCAGAATCGTTGAAGCTCCCCACCGGACAATTCGGCGGGACGCCTGCCGTACCACTCGGCTCGGATCCCAAGACGCTCACAGAGCGCGGGGTCGGGGTCGTGCGCCTCCGCGATCACGGATCGCATGGTCCACCGTGGGTTGACCGCTTTCTCGGGGTGCTGTTGCACCAACTGCACCGGACGCGGTCCCGGCGCGTTCACCGACTCCCCGTCGGTGAGTACGGTCCCGGCCGTGGGGGGGAGATGGCCGGCGAGGATCCGGGCCAGAGTGGACTTGCCGCATCCGCTTTCCCCGGTCAGGCCGACCACCTGCCCGGCCTCGACCCGCAGGTCGAGGCCGGTGAAGAGTTGGCGACCGCCGGGAACACGGTATGCCAGGTCCGTCGCTCGAAGACTCATCGTGCGACTCCCTTCCAGAAGTCGTGCTGGGGGAGCGCCCGCCAGAGCCGGCGGGCGTACTCGTGTCGAAGCGTCTCACCGCGGCCGGTGAAGGAGGAGGACGACTCCACGGTGACCACCCGGCCCGAACGCATCACGGCGACCCGGTCGGCGATCGCCGCGGCGGAGACCAGGTCGTGGGTGATCAACAGGACACCGGCGCCGTCGTCGGCCAGGGCGCGGAGATGCGACAGAACCTCCTGCAGGGCCGCCGGATGGAGCCCGGGGGTGGGCTCGTCGGCGATCAGCAACCGCATCGTCTCGGTGACACCGGTGGCGAACAGGACCCGTCTCAGCATGCCGCCCGAAAGTTCGTGGGGATACTGTCGGGTCACCTTCTCATCGAGGTGATACCTGGCGAACAAATCCTGTTGGAGTTGCGCGGCGCGTGGACGTGGCAGAGTGAGGCGCACCTGGCGACCGACGGGCATCAACGGGTCGAGGTAATTCACCGATTGCGGGATGAAGGAGATCTCACGCCCCCGCAACCGTCGCAGACGCGCCGGATCAAGGGGGGCCCCGTCGTAGTCGATTTCCCCGCTCACATTGGCCGTGCTCGGCAGGATTCCGACGATGGCATGGGCCAGGAGGCTCTTGCCGGAGCCGCTGGCGCCGATCACCGCGAGAATTTCCCCGGGATCGATGTCCAATCCGAGGCCCTCCACCGCCGGAACAACGCACGGGCGCAGTCCGAGCGTTCCGGTGTAGTGGGTGAAGCCCACGGTGAGATTCCTGACGGAAAGCAGAGGTGTGGTCATCGTGGTCAGCCGCCCTGGCCCGGAGAGGAGGTCAGGACCCGAAGTCGATCGCCGAGCCGGGCGAAGGCGAGGACCACGAGGAGAAGACACAGGCCCGGGAAGAGCGCCATCCACCACATGCCGCTGGAGATGTGGGGCATCCCCTCGTGCAACAGGATTCCGATGGCGGGAGTCTGAGGGGAGAAACCGAAGCCCAGGAAGGTCAGGGCCGCCTCGTGGAGCACCACGTGCGGGAACATCAGCACGAAACCGACCAGCGCCTGGGGCAGCACCTGGCCGAAGAGGTGTCGTCGGGCGATGAACCACTCGGAGCGCCCGAATCCCCGGGAGGCGAGAACGAAGTCGGAGTGGCGCAGATGAAGCACATCGGCGCGGATGAGCCGTGCCAGGGACATCCAGTGGGTCAGGGAGATGCCGATGACGATCCCCTTGATTCCTCCCCCCACGGAGAAGGCCACCAACACCATGAAGACCAGGTGCGGAATCCCGATGGAAAGATCGATCAGCCAGGAGATCACCGCGTCCACCCAGCCTCCGAGCAGGGCTGCGGCGATTCCGAGGACGGTGGCCACGGCGACGCTCAACAGCGCGGTGACCACCCCGACCGCCAGGGAAAGACGCAGGCCCATGACGGTTCGCGTGAAGAGGTCCCGGCCGAGCCAATCGGTGCCGAAAAGATGATCCGGGCCGGGGGCCATCAACCGTTCACCGGCGTGCGAGCGGAGAGAGGATTCGTCGAGAAGCCAGGCGGTGACGACGATCACCAGGAGCAACGCCCCCACGCAGGCGGCGGCGATCGCCAGGTCGACGGAGGCACTGCGTCGGCGGGCGGTGCGCGGAGGGGCGGGTGACGGGCGGCTCATAGGGAGTTCCGGGTGCGTGGGTCGATCAGGACGGTGAGGATGTCGGCGATGAGATTGCCGACGAAGACGAAGGCCGAGCTGAGCAGGACGATGCCCAGCAACATCGGTACGTCGCCGCCGAGACCGGCGGCGACCAGGGTGGAGCCCAGGCCCGGGTAGGAGAAGACTTGCTCGGCCAGAATGGAGCCGCCGAAGAGTTCGCTGAAGTAGGCGAACTGGAGCGCGAGCGCGGGAACGATCGAGTTGCGCAGCCCGTGGTTGCGGAACAGTCGCCAGCCGTGTTCGCCGCGTGCGCGGGCGAACGCGACGTAGTCCGAGTCGAGGACGTCCAACATCCGCTCACGGGTGTGCATGGCGATCGTGGCGACACCCAGTGCGGAGAGGGTGGCGGCCGGGAGCACGAAGTGGTGGAAGCGCTCGGCCATGGTCACCTCGGACCCGGGCACGCCGACGGGCCCGGCCAGACCGACCGGAAACCAACCCAGTACGACGGCGAACAGGGTGAGCAGGAGGATGGCGAGCCAGAAGGTCGGTGTCGATGCCAAGGTGTAGCTGTACCAGCAGATCAGACGGTCGAGCAGACGGTGCCGGTTCATGGCGGCGATGACCCCGAGGGCGTAACCGAGCACTCCGGAGACGAGCCAGGCCACGCCCATGAGGGCCAGCGACATCATGAACCGATCGGCGATGACATCGAGGACCGGCGCCTGGTAGAGCTTGGAAACCCCCAGGTCACCTCCGAGTACGGCACCGAGCCAGGCAAGGTATTGCTCGGCGAAGGAGCGATCCAACCCCCAGTACTCCCGCAGTTGGGCGAGTTGCTCGTCGGTGGGGCTCGCCTCGGCTCCGATATAGGCGGCGATGGGGTCCACGGGGGAGTGGTAAACCAAGGTGAACGCCAGCAACGAGACACCGAACAGCAGGCCGACCAGACGTACTACCCGAACACAGATGACCCGTGCGAGCCCCCGGCCCCGACGCGGTCCCCTCGTGGGGACCGGCGCCGGGGCCCTGCCGGGCATCTCGACGACGGACCGACTGTCGAGAGCGCCGCTCACTGTTCCCGGCGCCAATCAGCAATATTGTTGAACAGCGCCCACTCGTGACCGTGCGCGTGCACCGGCTGGTCGCCCAGGCTGACCCCGTCGGCGACGAAGTAGAGGTGGTCGATCCGCGCCAGCCACACCAGCGGTGCGTCCCCCCCGGGGCCGGCGAAGCCTACGGTGCCGTCCCACTGGGCCCGCTTCCACCAGGAGTTGGCCTCTTCCTGGGTGGTGGCGGCCAGCGCCTGCTCCAGAGCCCGATCGACCTGCTCGTTGGAGTAGTGCGGCATGTTGTTGTAACCGACGTTGTGCTCCTCGGTGGAGTACATCTCGTAGAGCTGGTGCGGATGGTGTCGGCCACCGCCCCAGGTCACGGCGTTGGCCTTGCCGTCGACGAAGATGCCGTCCCAACTGGTGCCCTTGATCCGGATGTCGATACCCAGCTCCCGTGCCTGCTCACCGACGACCAGGGCCAGGTCGCTGCGGAGGTTGTCGTCGGCCGGATGGAGCAGGGTGAAGGACGCGGTCAGGCCGTCCTTCTCCACGATGCCGTCGCCGTTCTCGTCGACCCAACCGGCTTCGGCCAGGAGATCCCGGGCACCTTCCACGTCACCGTCCTCGAAGACGGTCTCCTCGTTGAACCAGGGAAGGGTGTCGGCGAGGGAATAGGCGGGACGTCCGTGACCCTGCAGCGCGATGTCGATGATCGCCTCCCGGTCGAGCCCGATGTTGAGGGCCTGTCGGATCGCCGGGTCCGCGGTCACGTCGTTGCCGACCTCCACGTCCTTGCCGTTGATCCTGCCGGAAGCCCCCGACGGCAGGGTGGGCAGGGACAGGCCGCGTGAATCGACACTCTCGAAGCGTTGCAGGCTCATCCCGGGGAGCTCCTGCCCGGCGAATGTGGGCGGAACGTACAGGACATCGACATCACCGGCACGTGCGGCCGCCAGGGCTGCATCCTCGGTGAGGAAAAGGAAAGTCAGCTTGTCGAACCCGGGGGCGGGGCCGTACCAGTGCGGGTTCCTCTCCAGGATCAGCTGCTGTCCGTCCTGGTAGTCGACGACGCGGTAGGGGCCCGAACCGATCGGGTCGGCCGAGTAACCCTCCCCGTAGTGATCCTTGGGGAGTATCGGTATCTCGGTGAGCTGGCTCACGAAGGTCGACCGCGGCTCGGTCAGCGTGAACTCGATGGTGTGGTCGTCGACCGCCCGGATCCGGTCCACGAACCCCAGGTCGAACTGGACGCCGTCCTCCTTGAGCAACGTGTAGGTGAACTCCACGTCGTGCGCGGTGACGGGGTCACCGTTCGAGAACATGGCCTCGGGCCGCAGGGGCAGAGTCCAGACCAGCCCGTCCTCGGAGACGGTGTGATCCGTGGCCAGGTCACCTTCGAACTCCAACGACGAGTTCGCCTTCAGCAGGGAGCTGTGGATCGGCCGGATCTGGGCCGGACGGGTCCCCCACCCCTTGAGCGGGTCGAATTCACCACCGGAGATGTCCCCGACGGCGAGGGTCAGCGAGGTGCTTTCCGTGTGGTCCGGCCGCTCCCGGGGAGCGCTGTCGGCACAAGCGGTCAGCGTGCTCAGGGCCAGGGAGGTCGCAAGCACTGTGGTTGCCCATGTACGGCGAGGATGACGAGCGGTTGGGAGCGGGTCTCGATGGGGGTGCAACATTTCTCCTATGGGGACGGGACGATCGACGACGGGGTGTCCCCGGGATGGGCACAAGATCGCCTCGAGAACTCTACATGAAAACGATTGTCACTTTGCTGTGGGTGGGGAGGGCGTGGTGAGAAGTGCGTCACTCCGGGATGGGGTCGGCACGGCTGCTCCGACGCCGCTCGGAAGCGAGGTCGTCCGACCGCGGCTACGAACGCGTCACGTCACCCGTCCCACCCTCGCCCGGTCGCCCGAGGGGGCCGACTCGGACGACACCTCCTCGTCCGCGGTACGGAAATTCCTCATCCGCTGGAATGTCGGCGGCGCCCGGGAGTCCGTGGTCCGGCTCGACCGGTGTCGACGTCGAGGGCCCTGCTCGGTCGGTATGTCGAGCCCCGAGGTCATCCACCTGGTCTCACCGGTCCGCGCGGTGACGCCCCACGGCGGTGCTGCGGGATGCCACGCACTGGGACGAGGTGGTCATCTCGCTGGAGTGGGAGCACCTGCGCCGTCACGATCTGCGGCACACGGGGCTGACGTGGATGGCGGACGCGGGGGTGCCGTTGCACGTGTTGCGGAAGATCGCCGGGTACGGCTCACTGGCCACCACCCAGCGCTATCTGCACCCGGATCTGCGCTCGATCACCGAGGCGGGTCGCTTCCTCGGCGCGCACCTCTCGCCTCCGCCCGGGTTGCCGCAGCCGTCGGGGGCCGCGCGCCGGGTGTTGTGGGCATCCCACAACCGGGACGGAACGGTCGTGATCGTGGTCCCCGGGGAAAGGTGCTCTGATCTGCGGTTTCTTCCCGACGCCGGTCCTCGTCTGGTCCCCACGGGGTTCCCGAACCCCTGCCGAACCGATGATGCGTCAGATGACGAAAGGCGCTCCGAACAGGGCTTTCAGCTGTTCGGAGCGCCTTCCGGCTACCGTCGGGACGGCGGGATTTGAACCCACGACCCCTTGACCCCCAGTCAAGTGCGCTACCAAACTGCGCCACGTCCCGGTGCCCGGTGTGACCTGGGGCTTTGCCCCTCGTCGCCGTGCACGAGAACCATACCGCATTCACGGGGGTGGACGTGAAATCCGGGGTGCGCGTCAGAGTGTGGTCGGCGGGATCCGGTCGCGGAGCGCCTCGCGGTACCAGTGGTCGCCGGTGGTGCGGTGCTCGGCGCGGGTGGTGAAGCGGTAGCGGTACACCCGGGCCCGGATCCAGCGGGGCGGCCGGTCGGGGAAGGGGTTGTGCCGCAGCAACCGCAGTAGAGCCCGGTCACCCTCCAGGAGGCGTTCGATCAGCAGTGGCAGCCAGGGGCGACCGTAGGCGGGGGAGAGGGCGGCGAACCACATCATCCAGTCCAGCCGCAGATGGTACGGCGCCACCTGCGGCGATCGTCGGCGCACGTCACCGGGCTTGCCGCGGAATCCGTAGGCGTGCCAGACGGTGTCGGGCCCGGGGAGCGGTTCGTCGGTGCCCTCGATCTCGATCTCCTGCCGCACCCGCGAGACGCTGCCGAAGGCCCCGTAGCTGTTCACCAACCGCAGCGGATGGTGCGAGACGTTCATGCGCTGTCGCCGGGACAGCAGGTTGCGCACCGGGTGACGGCTGAGCACCAGGATCCACCCGGTCATCACCAGAACCCCCACGAGGAACCAGAGGGGCGGGTCGGGTTGGTCGGCCGGTGGCGCGACGAAGCGGGACCAGTCGACCAGGGCCAGGGCGAGAGCGACGGTGACCCAGTTCAGCCAGGCGAAGTTCCCCGAGAGCACCAACCACAGTTGGGTGACGACCACGATCGAGGCGGCCGCTCCGGAGACGGGTTGGGGAAGAAAGAGCAGGAACGGGACGAACAGCTGGGTCACATGGTTCGCCAGCACCTCCAGCCGGTGCAGGGGGCGCGGCAGGAGGTGGAACCACCGGCTGAGCGGTCCGGGCAGGGGCTGTGTCTCGTGGTGGTGGTACAGGCAGGTCAACTCCCGCCAGCAGTGGTCGCCGCGCCATTTGATCAGCCCGGCGCCGAACTCCACGCGGAAGAGCAACCAGGCGATCAGGACCATGACGGGCAGGGGCGGGGAGACGCGTTCGTTGCCGAGCAGGACGGCCAGCGCCCCGGCCTCCAGCAGCAGACTCTCCCACCCGAAGGAATACCAGCTCTGTCCGATGGAGACGATCGACAGGTAGAGCGCCCAGGGAACGATCCACAGCACGGTGAACAACCACAGCGGTGCCCGGTCCGCCGCTCCCACCAACAGGAGCGCCGAGACGGCCACGCCGCCCCGGGCCACGACGCCCAGTAGCCGGTCGGAATAGCGCAGGTGGAACAGGCTCGGGGCGCGGCGGAACGGCACCCGGCGCAGCAGTGCCGGTGCCGGGGTCAGTCCACGCTCGCCGGCCAGGGGGCGGAACTGGAGCGCGGCGTTGAGGAAGGCGATCAGATAGACGGCCGCCAGTCCGCGCTGGAAGACCAACCGGCCGAGCCAGGCGTCCGGGGCGGTGAACCACTCCATGCGTCATCGGTACCACCGATGGGGCGGGTGGGGAGGGAGGCGCGGGGTGCGTGCCGGGTGGCACACCGTTCGCACGGGAAGGTGCTCCGGCGAGCAGTGGAGGCGGCTGCCACGGGATCGGACCGCTGGAGACGCGAGGAGCGGCGTCGGGATTCCGTGGACAGGGCGTTGACCAGGGGTGAGGGCGGTCGTAGGGTCCGGCTGCAAGCGCTTTCCAGTATGACGTCGACCGGAGGCCCGCATGGCGCTGACCGATATGCCGATCGAGGAGTTGAGGCGGTACCGCCCGGAGGTGCCGGAGCCGCCGGATCTGGACGACTTCTGGGCCGGCACGTTGCAGGCGGCGCGGGAGGCCGCGACCGGTCCGGCGACCTACGAGCGGGTGACCGACCCCGCTCCCGCCACGGTCGAGGTCTTCGACGTGCGTTTCCCCGGCTGGGCGGGTCAGCCGGTGGCGGCGTGGTTGGTCCTGCCGCGCGGGGTGCCCCGTCCGCTGCCGGCGGTGGTGACCTATATCGGGTACGGGGGTGGTCGGGGGCTGTCCACCGAGCACCTGTTCTGGAGTGCCATGGGCTACGCCCAGCTCGTGGTGGACACCCGGGGGCAGGGTCACGACACCCCGGATCCGGATCCCGTTCCCTTCCCGCAGTTGGCCTACGGCTTCATGACCCGGGGCATCGAGCATCGGGACCATTACTTCTACCGGCGGGCCATGACCGACTGCGTGCGCGCGGTCGACGCGGTGCGCGAGCACCCGGACATCGACCCCGACCGTGTGATCGTCTCCGGCGTCAGCCAGGGTGGGGGCCTGGCGTTGGCGACGGCCGGTCTGGCCCGGGAGACGGTGGCCGCCGCCCTGATCGACGTGCCCTTCCTGTGCCACTACCGGCGTTCGGCGGAGATCGCCTCGGATGGCCCCTATCCGGAGTTGGTTCGCTATCTGGGTCGGCACCGCCGGGTCGATCCGACCTCCGTGTTCGAGGTCCTCAACCACTTCGACGGTCTGCACTTCGCGGCCAGGGCAACGGCGCCGGCGTTGTTCAGCGTCGGGCTGATGGATCCGGTGTGCCCGCCCTCCACGGTCTTCGCGGCTCACAACCGCTGGGCGGGGGAGCGGGCGGACATCACCGTGTGGGAGTTCGGGGACCACGCCGGCGGGTGGGGATCCCAGCCGGTGGAGCAGGTGCGCTGGCTCGCGGGCCGGGGGCTTCCCGGCGCCCGCTGAGCCGCTTCGTGGTCGGGCCCCGGTGAACGGCGCACACCCTTCGCCGGGGCCCGACCGCGTCGGTGGAGCAGGGAAAGGGGCGGGCGACGAGCGGGGGGCGACTCCGGCGCGCGGGATGTCGAGGGCGGGGTCCGGCGCGGTGGTGTGCGGTCGGTCGGCACGGTGCCCGGGGCGTCGGGCGGGGCACCGGACGGTTGCGAGTGGGGTCGACTCCGGCGCCGGGGCGGTGGGAAGAGGTTCCGGGTGCCCCGGCTCGAGGGCCGGTGCCCGGGAACCATCGGGGCGAGGGGCGAACCGGCCTTCCCGTGCGGGGAGTCGGGAGCTGTCGGGGCGGCGGCGGGGAAGCGGTGTTCACCGGATGGCCGACATTGTTCCACCCTGCCCGGGGTGGACGCCCGAGCTGTTGGCGACAATGATGTTCATTGTCGTCAATCTTTTCGGAGTCGTTCATGAGTGATCCGTACGTGGGGTCGGCCGAGTACCTCGACCTGCTCATCGCGGGCTTCTGGGAGGCCGCCGGTCCCGAAGTGGCCGCGGCGCTCTCGGCGTTGCCCCCCGGCTCCGGCCCCGTGGTCGATCTCGGTGCCGGTAGCGGGCGCGGGGTGCGGGCGCTGGGTGAAGCGGTGCCGGAGTCGCCGGTGTTGGCCGTCGAGCCTTCCGCGGTGATGCGTGCGGCCCTGATGACCCGGATCATCGACGACCCGGTGTTGCGCGAGCGGGTCACCGTTCTTCCCGGCGGGGCCCTCGAGGAAACACTGCCGGAAGGGGTTCGCGCAGTCCTGGCCCTCAACATGCTCGGTCACCTCGAGGCCCCCGGTCGCCGGGAGTTGCTGGGGCGGGTGTTCCGCGCCCTGACACCGGGCGGAGCGCTCGTCACCAATCTCGCACCCCCCTTCGCGCCCATGGCCGTTCCCCGGACCGCCATGGCCCGTGCCGAGGTGGGGGAACTCGTCTACGAGGGGTACGCGAGCGCGGAGCCGACCGGGTCGGACGGGCTCCTCTGGCGGATGGAGTACCGCACCCTGCGGGGTGAAGCGGTGATCTCCGAGGTCACGGTCGAGTATTCCTGGTGCGTCTGCTCGCGGGAGGAGTTGGTCGCCGAGGCGGGCGAGGTCGGGTTCGGGGTTCGAGAGGTGGGGGACCCAGGGTTGGGTCTGTACGTCCTCACCCGGCCCTCCGTGGGGGTGGCCCCGTCGGTGTGACGGGCGTGGTGCTCCGCCCCGGGCGTCACCCGGAGCGGAGCACCACGCCCGCCGGGTAAGGGGGTTGGGGCTTCCCGGGGCCTCTTCGTCCGCGATCGCCGAGGCGGAGGGTTGGCTGAATCTGATTGACATGACAATCATTTTCACCTAGGTTTCCGGTGACCCGCTCCCCGGTCCCGCCAGGCATTCCGGGGATGCCCCATCTCCGCTGGAGCCATGGATGAGCCACCCCACGGGGCCGGAAAAAGCCCTTGACCACATCGTCGAGTGCGTAGCCGAGGTGCTCGGCACGGACCCGGACCGGATCGTCCCCGGGGCCCCGCTCGTGACGTTGGGGTTGGAGTCCTTCACCGCCGTGCGGCTGCGTCGCCGCATCCGTGAGCGCACCGGACGGGACCTGCCCCTGACCGCACTGCTCGGCGAGGGTGCCACCGCCGAACGCGTCGTCGAACACCTGGCCGGTGACGGCACCCCCGGCGAAACCTCCGCCGACGTTCCCGGCGTCCCCGGCGTCCCCGGCGTCCCGCCCCACTCCACCGGGAGCCGGTCCCTCCCCGGGGAGGTCGGGAAGCGGGACATCCCCGTGGCCACCGGCGACCGTCCGATGAAAGCGGACGTGTCGGTGGGGGAGGGGGGCGACGAGCCGTTCCCGCTGACCCCCATTCAGGCCTCCTACCTGGCCGGCAGGGCCGAAGGGCTGCCCCTGGGCGGAGTGGCGACGCACTACTACCACGAGTACGACCGCACGCCGCCCAACGGCGACCCGGAGGCGGACCTCGCGCGATTGCGGAGCGCCTGGGCCCGCCTCGTGGCCCATCACCCCATGTTGCGCATGACGGTGGACGAACGCGGTGCGCAACGGATCCTCCCGGTCACCGATGCCCCCGTCCGAATCGACGTCACCGACCTGCGTTCCGCCTCCGCCGACGACACCGAACGGACTCTCGACCGCCTGCGGGACGAGTGTTCCCACCGCTGCCGTCCCACCGGCGCCTGGCCGCTGTTCGAGGTCCACGCCGCGTTCCTTCCCGACGGCCGGACCCGCCTCCACGTCGGAGTCGACGTGCTGTGCACCGACATGGCCGGCTGGATGCTGCTCATGCGGCAGTGGGGCCTCCTGGTCGAGGATCCGGACCGGGAACTCCCCGCCCCCTCCACCACCTTCGCCGCCGTGCAACGGGCGCGTGCGGACGACCCCCGCTGGGACGGGCGCCGTCGCCGGGACCGGGACCACTGGGCGGAACGCGTTCCCCACCTGCCGCCCGCTCCCGCCCTGCCGGTCCTGCGGGACCCCGCCGACACCACCCCGCCCCGTTTCACCCGGCACGAGGAGACCCTCGCCCCGGCCGACTGGGCGGCCCTGCGCGCCCGGGCCGCCGAATCCGGCGTCACCCCCACCGCGACCCTGCTCGCGAGTCTCGCCGTGGTGCTGGAGCGTTGGGGCGCGGGAAGTCGGATCTGCCTCAACACCACCGTCTTCGACCGCCCCGATGTCCACGGTGACGCGGCCGACGTGGTGGGGGACTTCACCACCACCGCGCTGATCGCCTGCCCGGAGTGGACACCCGGCCGGCCCGGCGGCTTCGCCGCCCTCGCCGCCGCGACCGGTCGGCGCTTCTGGGAGGACCTCGACCACGGCTCGGTCTCCGGCGTCGAGGTGCTCCGCGAGTTGGTCCCCCGCGCCGCCGCGCCGGACGGCACCCCGGCCTTCCCGGTCGTCTTCACCAGCGGCGTGGGCCTGGCGGGCGAGGGCCCCGCCCCGCATGCCTGGATCGGGCGGGAGGTGTACGGCGTCTCGCAGACCCCCCAGGTCCTCCTGGACCACATCGTCCGGGACGAGGACGGCCGCCTGCGCATCGCCTGGGACCATGTCGTCGGGGCCTTTCCCGAGGGTTGGATACCCGCCCTGGCCGCCGCCCAGGGACGCCTGCTGCGCCGGCTGACCGACCCGGCGGCCTGGACCGACCCCGCGCTGGGCTTCGACCCCTCCTTCCTGCCGGCCGAACCCCTCGACGTCACCCCGTTCCCCCGGGCCGACGCGCTGCTCGACGGTCCCCTCCGGTCCGCCGCGCGCCGTCGCCCCGAACGGCCCGCCGTGCACGCCCCCGGCGTCACCGTCACCCATGAACGGCTCGCCGCCTCGGCGGAGGCCGGTGCCGCGCTGCTCGCCGCACACGGGGTGGGGCCGGGTGAACGCGTCGCCGTGGCCTGCGAGAAGACCCCGGCGCAGATTGCCGCCGTCCTCGGTGTCCACCGCGCCGGCGCGGCCTACGTACCGGTGGAACCGTCCTGGCCCACCGCCCGGGTCGCCGCCGTCTGCCACCGCTCCGGGATCCGGCACGCGCTGGTGGGACGCGGCGTGGACCTGTCCTGGCCCGACGGGGTCACGGTGCACCGGCTCAACGCCGCCGGCCGGCCCACCCGTTCGCCCACCGGGGACACCCCGGCGCTGCCGGACCCGGTCCCGGCCTCCCCCGGGGACCTCGCCTACACCATCTTCACCTCCGGCTCGACCGGCACCCCCAAGGGCGTGGACATCGAGCACCGGGCGGCCCGCACCACCGTGGACGACATCGTCGACCGTTTCTCGGTGACCGCGGAGGACCGGGTGCTGGCCCTCTCCGCTCTCAGCTTCGACCTGTCGGTCTTCGACATCTACGGAGTCCTGGGGGCGGGAGGCTCGCTGGTCCTTCCCGACCCGGCCCGGCGCACCGATCCGCAGCACTGGCTCGAACAGGCCGGGCGGCACGGCGTGACCATCTGGAACACCGCTCCCGCGCTGCTGGAGATGCTGGTCGAGTACGCCGAGATGGAACCGGAGGCCGCCGCCGGGGCGCTCCGCACGCTGCGCCTGGTGATGCTCTCCGGCGACTGGATACCGCTCAACCTCCCCGACCGGCTGCGCCGGCTCGCGCCCGGAGCCCGGTTCATGAGCCTGGGCGGGGCCACCGAGGCCTCGATCTGGTCCATCACCCACCCCGTCGGGCGGATCGACCCGCAGTGGCGCAGCGTCCCCTACGGCCGGGCCCTGCGCGGGCAGACCTTCCACGTCCTGGACGAGGACGGTGTCCCCTGCCCCGTGGGCACGGCCGGTGAGCTGTACATCGGTGGCGACGGGCTGGCCCGCGGTTACACCGCGGACCCGGAGCAGACCGCCGAGCGCTTCGCCCACCACCCCGTACTGGGCGAACGGCTCTACCGCACCGGTGACCTGGGCCGCTGGACCCCCGCCGGGGTGATCGAGTTCCTGGGGCGCGCCGACCGGCAGGTCAAGATTCGGGGACACCGCATCGAACCGGGGGAGATCGAGGCCGTGCTGGGGCGCCACCCCGGGGTCCGGCAGTGCCTGGCCCTCGCGCGCCGGGGGAGGGACGGGCGCCCGCGCCTGGTCGCCCACATCGTGCCCCGGGACTCCGACCGGGCCCCGGATCCGGCCGAGCTCGCGAGCTTCCTCTCGACCCGGGTGCCGGACTACATGGTGCCCAACCGCTTCGTGTCGCTGGACCGTTTCCCCGTCACCGCCAACGGCAAGATCGACCACGCCGCGCTGACCCGGGCCGCCGAGGTGGGAGCGGCGAACGGTCGGGCGAACGGCACGGCGAACGGGGCCGGACCGGCGGGGGAGGGCGAAGTCGAGGGCACCACCCCGGTGCGTGACGCGCTCCCGGCCGTCACGTCACCGGTGCCGGCCGCCGACACCGCGCCCGGGCACTGGGCGGCCCGGGCCGTCGAGCGGGCCGCGGCGCTCGGTCTGGAGGCGGCGCTGGTCGTCCGCGCCGGAGCCCTTCCCCCGGCCCGGGCACTGGAGGCGGCCTCCCGCTGGGTCGCCTCCCTGCCACCGGAGGTCGGGATCGGGTTGGCAGGCCCCGGACTGGCGGAGGCCGTTCACCGGCCGCCGACGACCGCCGGGGTCGAGTCGACCCCGGCCGCCACACCGTCCATTCCCACAGACCGATCCACCCCCGTCACACCGTCCACCCCCGCCGATCCGTCGGCGCCGCCCGCGCCCCCGGTCCGGGGGATCGACGCCGGAGTCCTGGCGTCGGTCGTCTCCGTCCTGTCCGATCTCACCGAACGGCCGGTCACCCCGGAGGCGAGTCCCGGCTCCCTGGGCGCCACTTCCCTGACCCTGGTCCTGGCCCACCGGCGGTTGCGCGAATCCCTCGCCCCCGACCTCGCGCTGGCGGACGTCTTCCGCCACCCGACGGTCGGTTCACTGGCCGAGCACATCACCGCTCTGACCCGCCCCGGGCCCGTCGCGCCCCCGGCCGCCCCCGACCCGGGGATTCCGCCCGCCCGCCGTCCCTCCCCACGTCGCGGGGACCGGGCCGCCGCCCGCGCCCGAGCCGAGGAGACCGCACGATGACGGCCCCGACCCCGCATCCCGACCGATCCCCGGTGGATGCCCCCGCGGCCGGTGACACGACGACCCCCGAGGGCCTGATCGCCGTCACCGCGCTGGACTGCCGCTTCCCCGGCGCCCCCGACACCGCCGCCCTGTGGGACCTGATCGTCTCCGGGCGCAGCGGCCTGACCCGACACGAGGACACCGGGGAGCGGACGAACGACCCCGCCGGTCGCATGCCGGGGAACCCGGCCCGGATCCCGGTGAGCGGGCTCATCGAGGGGCAGGACCTGTTCGACCCCGAACCCTTCGGACTGACCGACGCCGAGGCCGCGCCGATGGACCCCCAACAGCGGCTCTTCCTGGAGGCGTGTGCGCGCGCCCTGGAGAACTCCGGGCACGCCCGGGGCGCCGGTGCCGGGGCGGTGGGCGTCTTCGCCGGCGCCTCACACAGCGACTACCTCGCCCGCAACCTCGGTGATCGGTACCTCGCCGCCGACCGGGACCCGGTCGGCAGCCTGCAGGCCGCGATGGCCGGCGTGGCCGACTACCTGCCGCTGCACGTGGCGCACCGGCTCGGCCTCACCGGCCCGGCCGTCTGCGTCGGCACGACCTGCTCCACCTCGCTGGTGGCCGTGCACCTGGCGGCTCAGTCGCTGCTGGCACAGGAGTGCGACACCGCCCTGGCCGGCGGCTCCTCGCTGATCGTCCCGCAGGGCGGCGGCTACCTGCACATTCCCGACGGCATCTTCTCGGCCGACGGGCACGTGCGGACGTTCTCCGCCGAGGGCACCGGCATCGTGCACACCCAGGGCGTGGGCGTCGCGGTGCTGCGCCGACTGGAGGACGCCCTCGCCGACGGCGATCCGATCCTGGCGGTGATCCACGGCTCGGCGATCGGCAACGACGGCGCCGACCGGACGGGCTTCACCGCACCCTCGCCGCGCGGCCAGGCCCGGGTGATCTCCGAAGCGCTCGAGGTCGCCGGGATCGACCCCCGGATGATCGGTTATCTCGAGGCGCACGGCACCGCGACCCGGCTCGGCGACGTGGTGGAGGTGGCCGCCCTGCGTCGGGTGTTCGGCGCCGGCGGTCCGGCCCGGTGCACCCTCGGCTCGGTCAAGGCGAACATCGGACACGCCAACTCGGCGGCCGGGATCGCCGGTTTCGCCAGGGCCGTGTTGGCGCTGCACCACGCGGTGTTGCCGCCGGCCCTCGACGCCTTCCCCCTCAACCCCGACCTGGAGTTGGAGGACTCACCGTTCCGGGTCGCCGAGCGGGCGACCCCGTGGAAGGGAGAGCGATACGCGGGCGTCAGTTCCTTCGGCATCGGCGGTACCAACTGTCACGTGGTGCTCGGTGCCGCGCCGGAGCGCCCGGCCCCGGTCCCCGACCCCCGGCCGCAACTGGCGCTGTTCTCCGCTCATCGGGACGACGCGCTCGCCGGTCTGCTGACCGGCGTCGCCGGGGTGGCGGGCGGGTCGGCCGACGGAACGCCGGACGGTGGCCCCGGGCCGGCCGTCCCCGGGGCGGCCGACATCGCGTACACCCTGCACGCCGGCCGCCCCGCCCTGCTCCACCGGGCCGCGGCCGTGCTCACCGGCGACCCCGCCGGGGACGCCCGCGCGGTGGCGACCGCCGCCCGTCGGGCCGTCCCCGCCGCCCGTCCCCGGCTCGTCCTCGCCTTCCCCGGCGGGGGCGCGCAGTACCCGGGGATGGCGCACGGCCTGCTGGCCGAGCCCGACTTCGCCGCGACCGTGGACCGGTACGCCGAACTCTTCGACACCGGTGAGCGGGATCGGCCGACACCCGGCGCCGACCTGCGGTCCCTGCTGACCGCCCCCCCCGGCGACGAACGGGCCACCCGCCTGCTGCGCGATCCCGCCCACGGCCTTCCCGCCCTGTTCACCGTCTGTGTGGCCGTCGCGAACACCCTGCGCGCCCGGGGTGTGGAGCCGGACGCGGTGGTCGGACACAGCCTCGGCGAGTACGCCGCCGCCGTGGTGGCCGGGGTGCTCTCCCCGGAGGATGCCGCCTCCCTGGTGATGGTTCGTTCCCGGGCCATGTCCCGGACTGCGGGCGGCGGGACGATGCTCGCGGTGGCGCTCCCCGAGCCCCGGGTCCGGGACCTGCTGCGCCACCACGCCGAGATCGACCTGGCGGTCGTCAACGGCCCGGAGGCGTGCGTGGTGTCGGGACCCGCGTCGGCCGTGGCCGCGCTGGAGGCCGGGCTGACCGCCGAGGGAGTGCGCGTCAACCGCCTCCTCCTGGACGCCGCCGCCCACTCCCGCCTGGTGGAGCCCGCCCTGGAGGAGCTGCGGGCCGTGGCGGAGAGGGTCGCGGCACGGCCGCCCCGCATTCCACTGGCCACCACACTCACCGGCGGTCCTCTGGAGGCGGCTCCGGATGCGGAGCACTGGGTGTCGCACCTGCGGTCCACCGTTCGTTTCGCCGACGCGCTCGCCACCGCCGTGGGCCCGGGACCGACCGCCCTGCTACAGGCCGGCCCCGGCCACGGCCTGCTCCAACTGGCCCGCGCCCAACATGCCGAACGGCTGGCCACCGCGGTCACCTCCATGCCCCCGCCCACCACGATCGGGGAGGGTCGGGCCGCGTTGCTCGCCGCGTGCGGAGAGCTGTGGACACACGGTGTCGCGGTCCCCGACGTCGCGGCCCTGCACCGGCCCGGCAGGCGCCGGTTGGTGCTGCCGGGGGCGCCCCTCCGGCGTCGCCGACTGTGGATCGACCCGCCCGCCTCCCCGGCCCCCGGAACAGGAGAGGCGGGACAGGCCCCCGATGAGAGTGAGCCCTTCCAACTGCCGGTGTGGCACCGCACGCCGCCCCCGACGACGACCGCGCTCTCCGGACGCTGGCTGATCACCGGCACCGGCCGACGGGCGGAGTCGATCCGTGCCGCGTTCGCCGGGGCGGGTGCCGAGGTGGTCGCCGTGACCACCGACACCGAAGCGTGCGACGGGGTGGTGGTCGTGGACCCCGGTCACGGCACCGGGGCGGACACCCCGAACGACACCGCCGGTCGGGTGGCCACCGCGATCCTCGACTGCGCGGCCGTCGCCGCCGCGACGGCCCCCTGGGCACGGAACACCTGTCTGGTGCACGTCGCGGCGGGAGCCCAGCAGGTGGAGAGCGCGGACCGTCCCCGCCCGGCGGACGCAGCCGCCCTCGCGGTGCCCCGGGTGCTCTCCCAGGAGTTCCCCGGCCTGCGCTGGCGCACCGTGGACCTGCCGGTCGGACTTCCCGCCGGGGTGGATGCCGCCGGCGACGCCGATGTCGATGCCGGGGACGTCACCGCCGTGTGCCGCGAGGCCGCCGATCTGGCGACCGGTGGCGATTCGGGGATGGAGGTCGCGCTGCGGGGCCGACACCGCTGGGTGCGCTCCCTGGCCCACTGGCGGCCGGAGGAAGCGGTCGAACCCCGGAGCGCCGGGGACCCGGCAGCCACCGTGCTGGTCATCGGTGGTCTGGGTGATGTCGGACTCACCGTCGCCGGCCATCTGGCCCGCACCGGTCGGCGGGTGGTCGTCACCGGCCGCACGGGACTGGACGGGGATGCCGGTTCCGTGCGGGCGGCGACCGTGCGCCGGTTGCGTTCCGACGGCGCGGACATCGAGGTGCGTGCCGTCGACGCCGCCGACACGTCGGCCATGACCGATCTGCTGCGCGAACTGACCGAGCGTGACGGCCCCCTCGGCCCGGTGATCCACGCCGCCGGTGTGGTCGCCTCCGAGGCGGTCATTCCCCTGCGGTCGGTGGACGGGGAGTCGGTCCGGGCACACGCCCGGGCCAAGGCGGCCGCGGCCGAGGCGCTGCGCTCGGCGGTCCGGGACCTGCCCGGTGACCGGCGTCCGGAGGCCGTGGTGCTGATGTCCTCGGCCACCGCCTTCGTCGGCGGCCTGGGGCTGGCCCCGTACGCGGCGGTCAACCGTTTCCTGGACGCCTTCGCCGAACGGGAACACGTGGAGGAGGACGGGCGCACGGCCTGGATCGCCGTCGCCTGGGACGGTTGGAGAGTCGGCCCCGGCGGCACCGAACGTGTCGTGGCCTCCCGCCACTCGATCGGCGCGGCCGACGGCATGCGGAGCCTGGACCGGATCCTGACACTCACCCGCCGCACGGACGCACCACCCTCGATCGCGGTCTCCCCGGTCGACCTCTCGCTCCGTACCGCCGGCGGGCCGGCGGTCGCCCCACCCGGAGACCTTCCGGTACCGGGGGAGGACGGGAGCCCCGTGGAGGGCGCGGAGGGATTCGGGCCGGCCGAGCGTCCCCTGGCCGCCATCTGGTCGGACCTGTTGGGCTTCCCCGTCACCGACCGGGACGCCGACTTCTTCGCGCTCGGCGGCCACTCGCTGCTCGCCACCCGGATGCTCGCGCGTTTGCGCGACGACCTCGGGGTGCGGTTGCGCCTGACGGACCTGTTGGCCCGCCCCACCATCGCCTCCCTCGCGCCGCTGCTGGAGACCTCCGGCGCGGACCCGGCGGCCGGAACGATCCCGGACCCGACCGCACCATCCGCACCATCCGCACCATCCGAACCGGCCGGACCCGGGGAGCCCCTGGACGAGTTCCCGCTCACCCGGGTGCAGCACGCCTACTGGATCGGCGGCTCCGGCGGCTACCGGATGGGCAACGTCCCCTGTTCCTTCCACCTGGAGTACGACTGCCCGGACCTGGACGTCGCCCGATACGAGGAGGCCTGGAACCGGGTCATCGCCCGCCACCCCATGCTGCGGGCCGTGATCACCGCGGAGGGCCGCAACCGCGTCCTGGAGCGGGTCCCGCGCTACCGCATCCGGGTCCGGGACCTGGCCGACCGGGAGCCGGAGGAGCGGAACCGTGCCCTGAAGCGCATCCGGGAGACCATGGTGCGCCGGGAACCCCACCCGGGGCGTTGGCCGCTGGTGGACATCCGCGCAGCCCGCCTCCCGGACGGCGTGATCCGCCTCTTCGTCAACGTGGACGTACTGGTCTGCGACACCGCCGGCTACTTCGTGTGGGACCGCGAACTGCGCACCTTCTACGAGAACCCGGACGCGCGACTGCCGCTGCCCGCCACCACCTTCCGGCACTGCGTCGCCGCGCTGGAGGCACGTGCCGACACCGAGGATCACCGCCGGGCCGCCGCCTACTGGCGCGGACGGATGGACGACCTTCCCGGTGCCCCGGCCCTGCCCCGGCTGCCCGACGGCCACGACGAGCGGCCCCGGTTCGCCCGGCGATCGGCCCGCCTGGAGCCCGAGTGCTGGAAGGCGTTGACCACCGAGGCCGCCCGTCGCGGACTGACCCCCACCGCCGTCCTGCTCGCCGCCTACGGCGAGACCCTGGCCGCGTGGTCGGGCGAGAACCGGTTGTCCCTCACTCTCACCCTCTTCGACCGGCCCGCCGGGCTCCCCGGTGCCGAGGACGTGGTCGGGGACTTCACCACCCTGATGCTGCACGCCGTGGACCGGAGCGCGGACACCTGCTTCGCCGACGCCGCCCACCGTGCCCAGCACACCCTCTTCTCCGACCTGGAGCACCGAGAGTTCTCGGCCCTGGAACTGTTGGCGGAGAAGGCCTCGCGCACCGGCCGCACCGAGTCGGTGCCGGTGGTCTTCACCAGCGCGCTGGGCCTGTCCGCCCCGCTGGGCGGCACCCACGACCTGGACTGGGTCGGCACGCCGGTCCACGGGGTGAGCAGTACGCCGCAGACCTGGCTCGATCATCAGGTGCTCGAACAGCACGGCGCCCTGCTGTTGCAGTGGGACGTCCAGGAGACGGTGATCCCGGCCGGGGAGGCGGACCGCGCCTTCGCCGACCACGTGGCCCGGGTCCGACGTCTGGCCGAGGACCCGGACGTGTGGGACGCGCCCCACCCGTCCGCCCCGGCGACCGGCACGGTTCCGACGCCCCCGTCCCCGGTCCGGAAAGCGACGGGCCCGGCGGCGGGGGACCCGGACGGGATCGTGATGCCGCTGCGTGCCGGGGAGGGCGGAACACCGCTGTTCCTGATCCACCCCTCGGGCGGCGACGTCCTGTGCTACGGCGAACTGGCCCGCACCCTCGGCGGCTCCCGTCCCGTGATCGCCCTCACCGACCCGGAGTTGACCGGTGGCCGGGGGCCGACCTCCATCCCGGAGGCGGTGGAGCGCTACCTCGAGGCGGTGCGTTCGGTCCAACCCCGGGGCCCTTATCTGCTGGGTGGGTGGTCGATGGGCGGCACCCTCGCCCACGCCGCCGCCGTGGAACTGGAGCGTCGGGGCGAGCGGACCGCCCGCCTGGTGCTCATCGACTCCAACCTCCCCGACCGCATCCGCGACCTCGGGGGAACGGGGGCGGGTGGGGACACCGCCGTCGCGGCGGTGCGCTACCTGCACTCCCTGGAGGCCTTCCTCGACCTGGAACTCCTCACCGGTCCGGACGACGCGCGGAACCTGGCCGCCATGACCGCCGACGCGGTGCGCGCCGAGGTCACCGCCCGCCTGCGGGCGGTGGGGCTGATCGGTCCCCGCGAGAGCGTCGACCTGCGGTTGGGGGTCTTCGAGCGACATCTGCGCGCCCTGGGCACCCACCGCGCCGGACATCTCGACGACCCGGACACGCGCATGTTGCTGATCGCCGCCTCCCGGCGTTCGCCGCGCAACGCGGGGGTCGGCATGGGGGTGGACGACGTGGAGGACCTGCCCGCGCTGGGCTGGCGCCCGCACCTCCGCGGCCCCGTCGAGGAGGAGGTCGTCGACGGCCACCACTACTCGCTGCTCGCCGGGGAAGCGGTGCGCCGGATCGCGGAACTGATCGACCGTGCCCTGAGCGACCTGCCCCCCACACCCGGTTGAGCCCCGGCACCACCGACCCCGGGCACCCCGGGCACCCCGGGGCCCGAATCCCGGACCCCGGACCCCGGACCTCCGAAGAAGGAACCACGAGAAAGACCGTGACCACGATGACCCCGTCCCTCCGCCGCCCACGCGCGGCGAGAGCCGTGCTGTCCGCGACCGCCGTGTGCGTGCTCGTGCTGGCCGGCTGCTCCTCCGAGACCACCGATTCCGGCGCCTCCGGGAACGCCCCGGCCGCCTCCGAGGCGGACACCACCCTGAGGTACGCGGTGGCCGGCTCACCCGCCACCGCGAGCGACGACCCGCACGGCGGCCTCGGCAACGAGTCCGACGTCCTGCGTTTCGCCCTGGTCTACGACGTCCTGACCGTCCCCGGTGACGACGGCGGGGCCGAGCCGCGCCTGGCCACCGACTGGGAGCCCAACGACACCATGGACCGGTGGACGTTCACCCTGCGGGACGACGCCGAGTTCACCGATGGCGAGCCGGTGCAGGCGGGGGACGTGCTCCACTCGCTGCGCCGCATCGGTTCCAAGGCCGCCGAGAACTACGGGCGGCTGGCCGACTTCGACCTCGAGAACTCCCGCGTCGTGGACGACCACACCGTCGAGTTGGCCACCCGGGTGCCCATGGCGGACGCGCCGGTGGCCCTGGCGTCGATCACCTTCGTCATCCCCGAGGGCACCGAGGACTTCACCGGGGCGGTTCCCGGTTCCGGCCCCTACCGGGTCGAGGAGTCCGCCGCCGACACCGCCGTCCTGGTCCGCAACGACGCCTGGTGGGGTGAGGCCCCCGACCCGACGCGGATCGAGATCCGGGCGGTCGCCGATCCGCAGACCCGGGTGGACGCCCTGTTCTCCGGTGCCGTCGACGTGGCCGGGAGCGTCGCCCCCACCGCCGTCGCCTCCGCCGAGGAGAAGGACATGCAGGTGGTCCGGCGCTCCGGTGTGACCACCTATCCGTTCATCATGCGCACCGACACCGCGCCGTTCGACGACCCGCGGGTGCGCGAGGCGTTCCGCCTGGCCGCCGACCGCGAGGAGCTGGTCGAGACCGTCTTCCTGGGGTACGGCGGGATCGCCAACGACCTGCCCACCCCGCACGATCCCTCCACCCCGACCGACCTGCCGCAGCGCGAACACGATGTGGAGGCCGCCCGTGAACTGCTGGCGGAGGCCGGGCACGGGGACGGCCTGACCGTCACCCTGCACACCACCACCTCCTATCCCGGCATGGACACCGCCGCCACCCTCTACGCCCGGCAGTTGGAGGAGATCGGGGTCACCGTCGAGGTGAGCGTGGAGCCCGCCGACGACTACTGGACCACCGTCTACGCGCAGAAGCCCTTCTACACCGGCTACTACGGCGGCATCTCCTTCCCCGACCTGGTCCGCGTCGGCCTGCTGTCGGAGTCCCCGACCAACGAGACCGCCCACCGCAGCGAGGAGTTCGACCGCGGTTTCGAGGAGGCCATGGCCACGGCCGACGGGGCGCGACGCGACGAGCTCCTCGCCGACATCCAGCGGGAGCTGTGGGAGAACGGCGGATACGTCGTCTGGGGCACCGGTGACGGCATCGACCTCGCGGCGCCGCACGTCCACGACCTGCCCGACGGCCCCGGTTTCCAGCGGATGTTCATCGACCGGGTGCGGCTGGAAGGGTGAGTCCCCGTCTCCCGGCCCGCGTGGTCGCGCTGGCCCTCGCCGCGACCGTCGTCGTTTTCGCGGCCACGGAACTGCTTCCCGGCGACGCCGGCGACACGCGCGACGCGGGCCGGGCGACCGAGGAGGAGATCACCGCCCGACGGGCCGAACTCGGCCTGGACCGCCCCGCCCCGGTGCGGTACCTGCTGTGGCTGGGCGGGCTGCTCACCGGTGACCCCGGGCGCTCGCTGATCACCGGCCGCCCGGTCGCCGAACTCCTGGGCGAGCGGCTGCCGGCGACGACCGCCCTGGTGGTCGTCGCCCTGCTGCTCGCGACCCTGTTGACGGCGCTCGCGCTCCTCCTCGCCCACCTGCGGGGAGGGCGCGGGGGCGCGGTCGCCGCCGGACTCGCGGCGGTGCCCCAACCCGCCTGGGCCGCGGTGTTCGGCGGGGTCCTCGCCGGGCTGCTGGGATGGGTGCCGCCGGTGTCACTGATCCCGGTGGGCGGTTCCGCCTGGACCTCCCCGCAGGCGCTGGTGCTCCCCGCCCTCACCCTCGCCGTGCCCTCCGCCGGCTACGCCACCGGCCTGTTGCACGGGGTACTGGCCGACACCCTGCGCCGGCCGCACGTCATCGACGCCGAGCGTCGCGGACTGCCGCCACTGCTGGTGCTGTGGCGGCACGTGGTCCCGTTCCTGTGGGTGCCGGCGCTGCGCGTCGGCGCGCTGCTGGCGGGCGGGATCACCGCGGGCACCGCGCTCGTGGAGACGATCTTCGGGTATCCGGGCATCGGCGGGCTGCTGGTGTCGGCGGTGGCGGTACGGGACATTCCCGTGGTCCAGGCCGCCGCCCTGCCGCCGATCCTCGTCCTGCTGGCGGGCGTCCTGGTGGCCGACCTGGTCGCCGCCCGCTCCGGCGCGAAGGCCGACGACGACGTGAACGCGGTGCGCGAGCGGCTCCGTCCGCCGGTGCCCGACCCGGTCGGGGGTGTGCGGTGAGACGACGTGCCCCCGCCACGATCGGGAACGCGCCGATACGGACGACCGAAGCCGGGGGTGGGACCCCCGACGGTCCGCGTCCTCGTCGGCGCGGCCCGCTGCGCCGACGTCTCCTCGCCCCCGTCGCGGCCTTCGTCCTCCTGGCGACGGTGGGGCTGGGGCCCCTCCTCGCGCCGTACCCGCCGAACCACACGGTGGGCCCGCCGTGGGCGTCGCCGGACGGCTCGACACTCCTGGGCACCGACGCCCTGGGGCGCGACATCCTCTCCCGGGTCCTGGCCGGGGGTACCGGCCTGCTCTCCCTCGCGCTCGTGGCGGCCCTCGCCACCGTGCTTCTCGGGACCGCGGCGGGCCTGTGGTCCGGCTGGGCGGGAGGTCGCACCGCCCGTCGGGTGGCGTGGATGTGCGATCTGCTGCTCGCGGTGCCGGCCCCGGTCCTGGCGCTGGTGCTGGCGACGGCCCTGTCGGGCGCGTCCGCCGTGATCACCGCGTCGGTGATGGCCGGCGCGCCGCTGACCGCCCGGGTGGTCGCGGACGAGGTGGCCGTCCTGCGCCGCGACGGCTGGGTGCGGGTGGCGGTCGAACGTGGCGAGCGGGTCCCGGCCGTCCTGTTCCGTGAGCTCCTGCCGGCTCTGCGCGGCCTGGTCACCGCCGACGCCGGTCTGCGCCTGGTGACGGCGCTGCAACTCGCGGCGGCTCTCTCCGTTCTCGGTCTGGGGCCGCAACCACCCACGCCGGACTGGGCGTTGATGCTGAGGGAAGGACTGCCCGGTGCGGGGCTCAACCCCGCGGCGCTCCTTGCCCCGGCCCTCGCCCTCGCCCTCTGCGCCTGGGTCCTCGGGGCGGCGGCCCGTTCGGCCGGTCGGCCGGGAGGCGCGGGATGACCCCGACCCCGGGGCGTCCCGGCACACCCGACACGGCCCCCGGTCCTCCCGCCGGGCCGCCGTTGCTGGCCGCCGGGGGACTCCTCGTGCGGCGCGTGTCCGACGCGACCACCGTGCTCGCGGCCCCGGACATCCGGCTGGACGCCGGGCGGGTCCTGGTCGTCACCGGACCCTCCGGCCTGGGCAAGAGCACCCTGCTCCACGCCCTGCTGGACATCCTGCCCCCCGGATTGCGCCGGGTGGGCGGGACGGTCCTGTGGTACGGGGAGCCGGTCCGCCCGGGGGCCCCGGCCCGTCGTGTGCGCCGCGCCCGCTGCGGTTGGCTCGGGCAGGACCCGGCGGCCGAACTCCACCCCCGCCTGCGGGTCGACCGGCTGATCGCCGAGGGTCTGTCGGACCGTCACCCGGAGGCCGGGGACCGTGCGGCCGCCCTTCTGGAGCGCCTCGGACTCGACCCCGGGCTCCTGCGCCGTCGGGCGACGGAACTCTCCGGGGGACAGGCTCAACGGGTCGCGCTGGCGCGCGCGCTGATCGGTGATCCGGAACTCCTCGTCGTGGACGAGCCCACCTCCGCTCTGGACGCCGGGGCGCGGGCACTGGTGGAGGAGGCGGTGCGGGCCCATCGGGACCGGCCGGGTCGTGCCGCCGTGGTGGTCACCCACGACCCCGGGTTCGCCGAGGCGCTGGGCGACACCGTCCTGCGCCTGGAGCCCCCCGTCACCGGTGCTTCCGGTCGGACGACGGCGCGTCCGGCCCCGGTGCCCGAACCGCCCGGTGCGGCCCCGATCGGCACCTCGCCCCCCTTCGTGCCCCCGGGCGGGGGAATGCCTGTCGCCGCACCGTTCCCCACCGTTCCGACCGAAACCGTCGTCCCGGCCCTGTCCGTGCGCGGCCTGCGTCTGGAACTCCCCGACGGCTCACCGCTGTTGGAGTCGTGCGACCTCGACCTGCCGCGCGGCGGGGCACTGGCGATCACGGGCGCGTCCGGCAGCGGCAAGACGACCCTGTTGCACACGGTGTGCGGCCGTCGCCCACCCGCCTCGGGCCGGATCCTTCTGCACGGGGCGGAACTGCCCGCCGCCACCCGGTACCGGGAGCGCGACCACCTGCGCGCGATCCAACTGGTCGGCCAGAGCCCGCTGGGAGAACTCAACCCCGCTCACCGCGCGGTGACCGCGACCGCACGACCGCTGCGAGTGCTGCACGGTCTGGACCGGAAGGCGGCGCGCGCCGGGGCCCGGGAACTCCTGATCGCCGTCGGTCTGGAACCGGAACACCTCCGGCGCCGGCCCCGGGAACTGTCCGGGGGGCAGCGGCAGCGGGTCGTCCTCGCCCGGGCACTGGCGGCCCGGCCCGACATCCTGCTGTTGGACGAGCCGACCGCCGCGCTCGACCGGCCCACCGCCGAACGGGTGCTGGATCTGCTGGACCGATTGCGGGCGGAGGGATTGGCCCTGCTGATGGTCACCCACGACCCGCTCGTGGCCGCCCGCGCCGACCGGACCCTGCGGCTGGAAGGGAGCCGGCTCGTGGGGCCGGCCGTCGTCGATGGGGCCGGTGGGCGGAGTCCGACGACACACCCCCGGTCCTCCCGGTCATCCCCGGCGGCCCCGACCTCCGGACCGCCCGCCGCACCCCCCGCACCACCCGGCCCACCCGACCACCCCGAACGAACGGAGCACCCCGGTGGACGATGAGAACCCGATCGCCACGATCCCCGACGATCCGGAGGCCCGACTCGTCCGCGCCGCCGAACTGGTGGCCGGGCACCCCTGGGTCGCCCGTGCCGAACCCGCCCCCGGCGGTCGCCTGCGCGTGACCCCCGACCCGGCGGCGATCTCCGCGACCCCCACCCCGGGACCACTGCTGCGCGAACACCTGGAGCACTGGGCCGAGGTCTACGACTGGGTGTACGGCACAGGTGAGGGCCGGCACGCCGACGACCTCGACCTCTCCGGGTGGCGGGATTCCGTCACCGGCGCACCGCTGCCACGGGAGCACATGCGCGAGTGGATCGACCGCACGGTGGAACTCGTTCTCGAATCGAATCCCCGCACGGTCCTGGAGGCGGGGTGCGGCACCGGCCTGCTGGCCCACCGCCTGCACGGTTCGCTGGAGGGCTACGTCGGCACGGATGTCGCCGATATCGCGGTGGACCGGCTCTCCGCCGCCGGTCTGCCGCGCACCGGGTTCGTCCGCGCCGCCGCCCACGAGGTGGACTCCCCGACGGTCCGACGCGTCACCGACGCCGTCCTCGGCCCCGGCGTGCGGCCCGACTGCGTCGTGTTGAACTCCGTCACGCAGTGCTTCCCCAACCTGGACTACCTGGCCGCCGTGGTGCGCGGTGCGCTCGCCGTCGTCGCGGACGGCGGCACCGTGGTCCTCGGTGACATCCGGCACTCCGCGCTGGTGGAGCGGCACTTCACGGAGCTGGAGCGGACCCGGGACCCGCAAGCCCCTCTCGAGGGGATCGCCGAACGGGTCCGTGTCGCGATCGCGGAGGACGAGGAGTTGTCCTTCGCCCCGGAGGCGGTGCGAGAGATCGTCGCCGCGTCCGGGCGTGCGGTGCGGATCAGCACCCGGGCCCGCACCATGGCGGCCGCCACCGAACTCACCCGGTACCGGTACGATCTGGTGCTGCACATCGGCGACCGGGCCGGACCGCCGGTGGAGTACATTCCCTGGAGCGGGCCGGAGCTGCTCTCGGAGAAGGCGCGGACCGCGCACGCCGGGGCGCCGGTCGTCGTCCACGGCATCCCCAACGGTCTGGTGGACGAGACCCCCGACACCCCCACCCCGTACGCCCTGCGCGCCGCCCTGGCCGGAATCGACGCCGCCGTCCTGGTGGACGGCGGCGATCCCCGGCTGCTGGCCGTCGCCGTGCCCGCCTCGGCCGCACCCGCCGCACAGCGGGTCGCCGCTCCCGCCCCCGGGCCCGCGGCCGGGGAACCCTTCCCCGCCTTCCTGCGGCGCCGGCTGGCCGAACTGCTCCGCGACCACCTGCGCCGTGTCGCCCCCGGGCTGCCGCTGCCGCCCCTCGACCTCGCCGGCCGGCCCTCCCGGGAGGCCGTGTGAACACCCCGACAGGGGCTCCGACGGGCGAGGGACGCCGCCTTCCCGATCCCGCCGCCGTGGTGGCGGCCGATCGGATCCTCGCCGAACGACCGGAGGTGGCCCGGTGGCGATGGGTGGTCGGCGAACGGACCACCGCGCTCCTGGTGACGGGAACGGACGACACCGGCGTCCCCCCGGCCGCACAGCCCTCGCGGCCCTCCTCCCCGACGGGATCCGCCGCGGTCGCGGCGGACGCCGCGGTCGAAGGAGAGGACCTCGAGGCGTTGCCGGGCTTCATGCGCCTGTTGGACGAGACCGCGCTGCTCTCGATGGCCCGGACCCTGGACCGTGCCCGTCTGTTCCGCGCCGGTGCCGCCCACACCGCCGAGGAGGTGGTGGTCCGGTTGGAGGCACGACCACGACACGCCTGGATCGTGCGTCGTTGGCTCGGCACCCTGGTGGCCGAGGGACGGCTGCGCCGGGACCCGGACACCGGGCGTTTCCACGGCCTCGACGTTCCGGACCGGGCGGCGGTCGCCCGGTCCCGCCGGATGGTGGAGGAGGGCAGCCGGGGGTTGGGTTACCCCCCGGCCATGACGCGCTTCTTCCTGGCCTCCGCCGATCGGCTTCCCCTGTTGTTGCGGGACCGGGCGGCGCTGCAGGAGCTCCTCTTCCCCGAGGGGGACGCGGCGACGGCGCGGGGCAACTACCGCGACAGCGCCCCCAGCCGATGGGCCAACACCGCCGCCGCGGAACTGGTGGCCGGGCGGGTCCGCCCGGGCGCCCGGGAGCCCCTGCGGGTGTTGGAGGTCGGGGCCGGGGTGGGCGGCACCACCGGCGCCGTCCTCGACGCCCTGGCCGGGGCACCGGTCGACTACCTGTTCACCGACGTCTCCCGCTACTTCCTCGGCGAGGGACGGGCACTTTTCGGGAAGCGGCTCCGCTACGGCCTCTTCGACATCGACGCCGACCCGGCGGCTCAGGGACTGACGGACGGATCCCTGGACGTGGTGCTGGCCGCGAACGTCCTGCACAACGCCCGGCACGTGGGACGGGCCCTGGCGGCGCTGCGCGAACTGCTGCTTCCCGGCGGACTGTTGGTGCTGGTGGAGTCCTGTGGCGAGCACCACCAGGCGCTGACCTCGATGTATTTCCTGATGTCGGCCCGCCCGGGGGAGCGCACCTGGTTCACCGACCTCCGCGCCGGGGAGGACCGGGTCTTCCTCACCGGTGAGGAGTGGGCCCGGGAGTTGGACGCCGCGGGCTTCGACCCGCTGCCCGTCCTGCCGGACACGGCCCACCCCCTGGCCCGCGCCGCCGGACAGCGGGTCGTCGCCGGCAGGGCCCGCGCCGGTGCCCGGCGGCCCGACCCCGAGGTGCTCGCAGCCGCCCTCGGTCCGGTGATGGGGGCGGACCTCCCCGACCGCATCCACGCCGTCGACCGCCTCGACCCCGCCCCCCCGCCCGGTGGATCCGGTCGGCGTCCCGGCGCGACCACCGGCCCGACCGGGCTTCGAACCGCCCCTGCCGACTCCGACCGAACCCACGGCCGGCACCCTCGCACCACCCCGAAC